>JAGXRM010000010.1 GCA_018335855.1 Clostridiales bacterium | reverse complement strand
AATTCTCAACGATCAACAGCTTGCTAAAGATAGCTCGAACGATTTCTAGTCCACCATAGGTTTGCCTGAGCAACATCGTCCGCTCCCAAGGGCCCTTTCAGGGGGTGGAATTTAGGTCTGCAAAAATTTGCGCTTCTTGCCGCCCTCTGCTTAGTGTACCCTTTTTTCAATGACCCGGCTAATTTATGCCTATAGTATATCATAAAAAAGCACTGGGCAGACGGCTTTTGTGTACTCCAGAAAGATTGTATGGAATTTAATCCTGCAAACTAGAAGTTACTTTTGCATTTGAGCGCCAATATATTCTCCTTTGAGACCGGGCAGATAGGGCCGGAGAACCTCGGGAACAAGAACAGTGCCATCCTCCTGTTGGTAGTTCTCCAGGATAGCCGCCACCGTGCGGCCAACTGCAACTCCCGATCCATTTAAGGTATGGACAAACTCTGCTTTTGAGCCTTGAGCGCGGCGGAAACGGATGCTGGCCCGGCGGGCCTGGAAGTCACCGAAGTTGCTACAGGAGGAAATCTCCCTGTAGGTATTATATGCAGGCAGCCACACTTCCAGATCGTATTTTTTAGCTGCCGCGAACCCTAAGTCTCCGGTACACATCAGCATCGTCCTGTAAGGGAGCTTAAGGCGCTTTAAAACCTCTTCGGCGCAAAGCGTTAAGCTTTCCAGCTCTTGGGGCGAATCTTCGGGGCGGGTGAACTTAACCAATTCTACTTTATTAAATTGATGCTGCCGGATTAACCCGCGGGTATCCCTGCCATGGGCTCCGGCTTCAGCCCGGAAACAGGCGCTGTATGCTACGTAAAACTTCGGCAGTTCCTCTTCTGTCAGGATTTCTTCCCTGTGAAAGTTGGTTACCGGTACTTCTGCAGTGGGGATGAGAAAGTATTCGGTGCCGGCAACCTGAAAGGCGTCTTCTTCAAACTTGGGTAATTGGCCGGTGCCTACCATGCTGTTGCGGTGTACCATGAAGGGAGGAAAAACTTCCGTATACCCGTGCTCACCGGTATGTAGATCAAGCATAAAGTTAATTAATGCCCGTTCCAGTTGTGCTCCCAATCCTTTATAAAAAGCGAAGCGGGCGCCAGTTACTTTACCGGCTCGTTCAAAGTCAATAATGTCCAGGGCAGCTGCAATGTCCCAGTGGGCTTTGGGTTCAAAGTTAAATTGTGTGGGCTCGCCGTAAAAGCGTATCGGCACGTTTTCTTCCTCACTGTGTCCTATCGGTGCACCAGGGTCGGGAATATTGGGCAGTGTCAGCAGGATTTCCTGCAGTTCTTCTTCTACAAGTCGAACACTGTTGTCTAGTTCTTTAATTTGTTGAGATACCGTACGCATTTCCTCTATCACAGATGTGGCGTCTTCACCGCTCCGCTTCATGTTTGCTACCTGTTCTGAAACGGTGTTTCGTCTGTTTTTTAGCTGTTCCACCTCACG
Organism: Clostridiales bacterium; assembly: GCA_018335855.1. GTDB lineage: Bacteria > Bacillota > Dethiobacteria > Dethiobacterales > Dethiobacteraceae > UBA7523. The sequence goes on along the minus strand of JAGXRM010000010.1, from coordinate 224,331 downwards.
GAGCAGTTCTCTGCGCCTGCTGTCGATATCGGCGAAGCGGTCGATAGCCGCCTCTTCCCCTTTATCCCGAAGTGCTTTTTTAACAATGTCCAGATTATCTCTGACAAATTTAAGATCGAGCATTCTTCTTCCTCCTGTCTTCTGTTTATTAAACAATAAAAACCCGCCCCTGCAGGGACGAGTTAACTCGCGGTACCACCCTGGTTGGCTCGAGAGAGCCCCCTTAGAATTTGCATAACGCGCATCAGCGGAATGGGATACTTGATTTCACCCATTCACCTCCGGATTGGAATTCTCCTGCAGTCCCGACCGGCTTTCAGCAACCACCGGCTCTCTGGACAGGACTGACAAGGTACTTATATCCATCATAGGATTTTTGGATAATGTTGTATTAATAGTATACCCAGATTATTGGAAAAATGCAAGGTAGACACTGTACAGACTTGCTGTATAATTTGAGCTATAATTAAATTAGCACAATATGGGATGTGATTGTTTGGGAGTTTTCCTGGTTGCTTTTTTCGCCGTGCTACTTGCGGAGATAGGCGATAAAACACAGTTGGTAACACTGACACTGTCGTCACGGTTTCCGCCGCGGCAGGTGCTGACAGGTGCGCTGGCAGCGTTGGCGGCAATCACCGGACTGGCAGTGGTCCTGGGTGATTTTTTAGCCAATTTATTTCCTCAAAGGACGACCTTGCTTGGCAGCGGACTTTTTTTTCTTGCTGTGGGAATCTTTATGTTTTTTAGGAAAGAAGGCACTGACGAGAAGGTGGACGCGCGGGAACACAATATCACAATGCAGACGTTTGCTATGGTCTTCCTGGCCGAGTTGGGAGATAAGACACAGCTTACCGCCATTGCCCTCACCGCGGCGTACGGAAGGCCGCTGGCAGTCTTTCTGGGCGCCATGGCCGGGCAGTTTGTCAACCACAGCGCAGCCGCCTATCTTGGGTCAAAGTTTCTGTCCCGCTTGCCGGCACGGACAATCCGTCTGTCCAGCAGTGGCCTTTTTATTGTGTTCGGTATTGTTTTCCTCCTTACATCGTACCGTTAATTCCGGCCATGGCGCGAATAGCGTCCCGGCGGGTTATGATACCTGTTAATTTATTGTTTTGCACAACGGGAATACGGTTAATACCGTGTGGCGGGTAATTTCCGCCAAACTGGTATCCTCAGTGGCTGCAATCACTCTGTTTGTCATAAATCCTGTGACCGGCATGTCACCATAATTGTTAAACCTTCGAATAGGCCGGGTATAGCACTCATCTTGACAGCGGTCATGCCGATACGTTTTAATACCTGACGATCCAGTCCTTTATAGAACGGGAGCATCGTTAAAGTCAAATTTTACTACATTTCTTTTGGTGCATCGATGCCAAGTAGCCAGAGGCCGTTAACGAGGACCTGACGTACAGCGTCAATCAGGGCAAGACGGGCGTCTCTCATGTTCTCTTCTGCTTGGATTACCGGACACTGGTGGTAAAATTTGTTAAAGTCCCGGGCCAGGTCGATTAGGTACCGGGCTACAATGGAGGACTTGTAGGTTTCTGACGCCCGGACAATGGCGTCGGAAAACCGAGCCAGGCTCCGAATCACAACCTGTTCTTCTTCGGATACGAGCAACCCTGCGTCAAACGAGTCCGACCTGCTTCCGGCTTTACGCAGGATGCTGCAAATTCTGGCATGGGAGTATTGGATGTACGGTGCGGTCTCCCCGGAAAAGTCCAGGATCTTTTCCCAGTCAAACTCAATATCTTTCACACGGTCATTACTCAAGTCACCGAAAATAACGGCACCAACGCCTACCTGGCGGGCCACTTCAGCTTTATTTTCCAGTGACGGATTTTTCTCACGGATAATTTGTCCGGCCAACTCCGTGGCCCTGTCTAACACGTCCTCCAGAAAGACCAATGTTCCCTGGCGGGTAGACATTTTTCCTTCTTTAAAGCGAATCAGGCCAAAGGGAATGTGAAGGCAGTTTTGTGCCCAACCATGTCCCATCTTTTTCAGTACAGTGAAGACCTGTTGGAAATGGAGGGCCTGATCGGCGCCGACCACATACAGCATACGGTCAAATTGATACATTTGCTGACGGTAGATGGCAGCACACAGATCTCTGGTCGCATAGAGAGTGGCCCCGTCCTGCTTGCGTAGCAGGCAGGGGGGCATCCCTTCTTGCTCCAGTTCTACAATCAAGGCGCCTTCTGAAAGGCGGGCCAGACCCTGCTCTTCTACGGCATTGACGGTATCGTCCAACATTTCGTTGTAAAAGCTTTCGCCCTGGTACGAATCAAAGCTGACATTTAAAATGGCGTAGATGCGCTTGAACTCCGTCAGGCTTAAATCCCTGAAACGTTGCCAGAGTTTCTGAGCTTGCCTATCGCCGTCTTCCAACTTCTTAAACCAGGCTCTCGCCTCTTCTTCCAGGGAAGGGTTTGCCTCTGCTTCCCTATGGAATCTAACATACAGCTCATAGAGATAAGTAATGGGGTTTTCCTCCAGCCTTTCATCTTCCCCCCATGTCAGATAGGCTACAATTAGCTTGCCGAACTGTGTACCCCAGTCCCCCAGGTGGTTGATGCCGACTGAACGGTAACCCAGTGCGTTGAAGATTCTATAGAGGGAGTTTCCGATTACGGTAGAGCGCAAATGCCCCACACCAAACGGCTTCGCGATATTTGGTGCAGAAAAATCAATGACCACCGTCTTCCCGTCTCCCAGTGGGAGACGGCCATAACGGCTCTCTTCTCCAAGAACAGCTGCCACCGTTAACTCAGCCAGTTTCTTCCGGCTGCAAAAAAAGTTTATGTACGGGCCTCTAGCTTCCACCCGCTCGAACAATTCCCCGACGGGCAGTTTTTCCGCCAAATCAGTGGCAATTTTGGCGGGTGAATTTTTGAATTGTTTAGCCAGCTTGAAACAGGGAAACGCAAAATCACCCAACTCCGGGTTGGGCGGTGTCTCTAAATCGTCCTCAACCTGCTGCCTGTCCACTGAAAGGAGCCCGGACAGCAGATTAATAATCTCATCTCTAAACGTCTGCATGAAGTAAGTCCTCTTTCCTGCTATATGCCAATATTATACCCAAATCCCGGTCTGCCTGCAAGCAAACACGAAATCTTTGTGCTGGCGAGAAGAACTACCGCTAGGATCAATATTATTAATTTACGCATTCTTAGTCCTCCAGATTAATAAAGTACGGACGGGAAAGCGTCAGTTGCCAGGGCAAAAATTCTGCGGGCCGGCGTAGCGGTTTTCCTTCAACTGTTATGTGTACGGTGGCATAGGGAAGGTTTTCAGCAATACTTAATGCAAACGCATCTCTTAAAATGGCAGCCCGGGCTGCGGCCTCGGGATTCTCAACCAGAAGTTGGGCAAATTCTTCATTAAAGTCCAGATAGACAATACTGTCTTCCAGCCGTACGCTCTTAAGCTTTACATTCTTTGGCAAATAAGCGGCACTTTCGCTCAAAATATGTGTGACCAGTGTTTCCACCAACGCCTTTTCTTTCAGCGGTAAAAACTCTTTTGTAGCGGGAAGCAAGTACAACCTTGTCCCGGAACTGGCTGGAATAAACAGTAACTGTTCATCTTGCTGGCGTCCAAAACGCCGGGGATTATGAGCCTCGTCAATTAAAATACCTTCCTGTCCGAATGTCTCCTTCTCTTCCCCGCCTACGGTAAACCTGATCTGCTCCACCGTGGGGAACTGGCTGACCGTAAGCAGCAGTGAATCCAAGACTCCCAGTAAGAACGTAGTCCCGCCCATCTCGTCTAAAGACAACGGCAGATCCACCTGAACCGTACCATCCTGGATCGTTGCGGAAATTTCTGCATCCTTAGGGATTGTGCGCTGTAATTGGCTTCCCTGCACCGGTCCCCGAATGAGTTCTTCGATACTGGGCCGGAGTAAGGACTGGGTCCGTTTAATTCTACGTGTAACAGGGACAAGAAACTGCGCCGTCTCATCAAAAAAGAAGAGTGTCAGGCGACTTTCCCCTTCTTCCCGACCAAAAGAGACCGGTGTATAGAAGTCCGACAGACGCTGGGGATCTGTTGCTGCCACCATAACTTCTCTGCTAGACACCGTCTGCTCTGAAATATTTAAAAAATAGATGCTACCGTCCTCCAGACCGAGAACAAGCGTCCCTTCTCTCTCGGCTAGAGCCATCCGCTGAGCCCTGCCGGCCACTTCCAAGGCATTTACTTCCATGCCTCTGCTGTTATAGACAAAAATCTGAGTGGCATCGTCCCGATACTGACGCCAGGAAGCAACCAGCACCCTCATTCCGTCAGAAGACACCAGCACCTCGGAATCATCGGGGAGGCGCTTGCTCCAGAGCAGTTCACCCTCGATGTTAAAGTAAAGTAATTCCTGCTGTTGTGTTGCCACATCGGTAACTAAAGCACCGGCATACAAACCGTCCTTTGCCAGAATTACCCGTTTAACAAGCCCGGTCGTAGTATACTTCCACAATTGCCGGCCTTCTTTATTATACATGAGCACATCCTCTCCCCGGGAACTGGCCAGCATCCGTCCGCCGCCGTCCAAAGAGAGCAGGGTATGGTTTTCAATCTCCCATAATACATTTCCATTGACCCCGTATGCTGTAAGAAAATCAATATTGTTTTGCCGCCAATTAACAAAAACACGATTATCGGAACCGGAAATCTTAGCGTCCAGAACTTCCTCAAATGATGCTTCCCAACGGATTCGCCCAGCTCTGTCCATCACAACCACTTGATCCGGCTCCTGTGGATTCTCGGGAGAAACGCCAATAAGAAACAATTCCCCGTCTCCAGCTGCAGACAGAGTGCTAATAGGAGCATCAAAGTTCTGTTCCGTGCGAATTTCCCCGTCAATATTGAGTATGAGCAGCTTGCCCTGGGAAGTGCCGACCGCCATAAAACGACCGATCGGATCCAAGTATGTCTTTACCGGCTGGGAGGACAGGGGCTTTTCCCAACGGGGCTTGCCGTCCCGCTCCAGCAGATAAACCGCGCGGGAAGCAGATCCCACCGCCGCCAGAGTCCCATCAGCCGTCACCGAAAGATCATGAATCTGAATATCCGCGCTCTTAACAGAGAACCGCCCCTGCAACGCCTGCGATTCCCCTTTCTCCTTACCGGGAATGATAGGTTCAATAGGGCTGCCATTGGTAGATTGCTGTTGGCCACACCCGGCTAAGGCGAACAGAAAGAGCACGAAAGCCAGAACACTATATAGTTTGTATTTATTTGCGAGTTTACGCATGTTGCACCTCATCTACGTCATTACTCCTATTATACAGGGCAAATACGGTTTCTCGTTTACGTTTTCATTAAGTTTTTTTAATAACAGGCAGGTTTTCGTACATGGATGCGGCCAGAGGCAGGGTGAAGATAAATTTTGCCCCCTGGCTTCCTTCACGGTCCTCAACCCAAATTTCGCCCCCGTGCCGGCTGACAATCTCTTTAACAATAGCCAGACCCAAACCTGTTCCCCCCTGCTCCCGGGAACGGGCCTTGTCTATTCGGTAAAATCGTTCAAAAATCTTTTCCCGGTGTTCTGCCGGAATACCGCTCCCTGTATCAGCAACTGTTAAAATCAGCTGGTCCGCTTCCTGGTACAGTACAACCGATACAACTCCTTCTGATGGTGTATATTTTATCGCGTTATCCACCAGGTTAAATACAACTTGTTTAATTTGATGGATGACCACAAAGACGGGCGGTGCCTGGGTCGGCACTGTATATCGTAATATAATCCCTTTGTTTTCCGCTCTGCTTCTCAACATATCCAGGGTATTTACCACTGTGGGCACAATATCGACAGCTTGCATTGTATCATCCGTGGCCAGTCTGTCCAGCCTTGTTAGATCAAGCAAGCTTTCCACCAAGTGAATGAGACGTTCCAACTCCATGTCAATGTCAGCGAGAAATTCTTCCCTCTCCTTAACATCGAGGGGATACTCCCGAAGCGATTTCACAAGGATGTTTAGGGATGTAAGCGGTGTCCGCATTTCATGGGACGCATTAGCCACAAAGTCTCTGAGTTGCCGGGTCATTTCCTGCATGCGGCCCGACATATGGTTAAATTGTGTTGCCAAACGACCAATTTCATCTTTGGAGCGCACACGGACACGCTGGTTTAAATCTCCGCGGGCCATCTGCTCTGTTGCTTGTGTCAGCGATTCAATGGGCACAGTAATCTGGTGGGCAAAAAAAGTGCCCAAAATGGCGGCCAGCAAAATGGCTAAGGCCGTAGCTATCTGTAAAAATTTGCGAACATCCTCTAATACTTGATAAATCAGGGATAACGATGACGATATAAAAACACTGCCAACAGTCGTACCCTCTACCTTGATGGGAACAGCAATCTGCATGACCCACTGATTGGACTGTTCGGAAAACTGAATGGTCTCGCCGCGTTCACCATCCAGCGCTTTGGCTATTTCTTCCCTGTTTAACGAGGAGCCAAGGAGCCCGCCGACGCGCAGTGAATCTCCAACCACACGTTGCCGTTGGTCGGTAATAATCACGCGGGAACCGATTTGGCGGGCAAAATCCTCGGCCAGATTAGAAACAGTAACAATATCAGGGGTACCCTGCATATAGCCTGAGGAAAACTCAGAAACTAAATTAGCAGCCCGATTCATGGTCTCAGAATGATAAGCAAGATAATATTGCTCAAGAATGTTGAGGAGAAAAAAAGAAGTAAGCACCATGACCGCCAGAATTAAAGCAAGGTATGTGACGGTAAGTTTGGTGCGAATGCTATTAAACATTTTTCCCCTCCCGGAATTTGTACCCGGCACCCCATACAGTAAGAATCAACTGGGGCGTGGAAGGATCCGGCTCTATTTTTTCCCGTAAATGCCGAATGTGTACGTCCACCGTTCTCGCATCGCCGTAATAATCATATCCCCAAACATGCTCCAACAATTTTTCCCGGCTAAATACACGGCCGGGATGGCTGGCCAGGAGGCTGAGCAGGGCAAATTCTTTACTTGTTAAATCAACATCTTTATCATGAACCCGAACTTTGTGTTGGAACAGATCAATTTGCATGTCCTGAAGCCTGATAACCTGCATGTTGGAAGCGTCGAGCGTGGGCGTCTGCGAACGACGAAGAATCGCCTTCACCCGGGCAACAAGCTCTCTGGGGTTAAACGGTTTTGTCATATAATCATCTGCACCCAACTCCAGGCCAAGGATTTTATCAATATCCTCTCCTTTGGCAGTGAGCATAATAATCGGTACTTCACTTCCTTTACGGATACGGCGGCATACTTCGAAGCCGTCCACACCGGGTAGCATCAGGTCCAAAACGATTAAGTCCGGTTTCTCTTCATTAAAAATTTTTAACGCCTCTTCACCGTCGTAGGCTGTGCTGACTTCGTATCCTTCTCTCTCTAAGCTAAATTTTAGCCCCTTAACAATCGTTTTTTCATCATCGACAATTAAAACCCGTGACAATGTCAAACCCTCCTCCCTAGTATTTCCTGATATGCATCCCGGACTTTCTTCATGTCTTCCCAGACAGGGCGCTTTCGGGACGGGTCGCGCAGTAAAGCTGCAGGATGAAATGTTGCTATATAGCGAATACCGTTTTTTTCATGCCAGGTTCCCCGCATCTGGCTTATTTTTTGTTTGGAATCAATTAATGTCTGTGCGGCCACAGAGCCAAGGCAGACAATAATTTTAGGTTGAATCAAAGCGATCTGTTGGGTGAGGTAGGGCAGACAGGTCCCCGCTTCTTTTACACTTGGCGTTCTGTTTTCTGGCGGCCGGCATTTAACAATATTGGCAATATATACTTCTTCCCGGCTAAGATCAATGGCAGTCAGTATCTTATCCAGGAGTTGCCCCGCTGCCCCGACAAAAGGCTGACCCTGTTTGTCTTCTTCGGCTCCGGGCCCTTCCCCGACAAACATCAGTGCAGCATGGGGATTCCCCTGGCCGAAAACGACTTGGCTGGCACTGTTGCGCAAAGCGCAACAGACACAGTCCGCCGTCTTTGCTGCCAGTTCGTCTAATGTCTCCGGGCAACTTTCGGCCCCGGTTTGTCGGGATAAAACCGGCGTTAAAAACCGGCGACTGCTTGGCGCCAGCAGGTCGAAGAGTATTTTTTCCGACATTCTTATCACCCCGTACACTATTTCCACACAGAAATGGTTTCTCCTTGTTTGAAAGAGATACCAAAAAGAGAAGGGTTTCCCCTTCTCAGACTACACCTTACAGGCCGTTCATAAAAGATGCAGGAGTTATTGTTTTTGTTTCCACTCTTTCACCATCTCAATAAAATAGCGATGCATCCTGGTGTCATCGGTCAGTTCAGGATGAAATGCGCTTACCAGCAGGTTGCCCTGCCGCGCCGCCACAATTTCTCCATTGCAGGTGGCCAGGGTTTCCACATTTTCACCTACACTTTTAATCAGCGGCGCACGAATGAAAACAGCGCAATAAGGTTCCTCTCCCAGGGAAGCGATAGATAAAGGAGCCTCAAAGCTTTCCCGCTGACGGCCAAAAGCATTGCGGGCTACAGTTATATCCATCTGTCCTAAAAGATACTGATCTGAACCCTCTACCTTACGCGCCAGCAAAATCAGCCCGGCACATGTGCCGTAAACCGGTTTTCCCTCTACAATCATCCCGATAATACTGGCACCCAGGCCGAAGCGGTCCAAAAGCTTGCCGATTGTTGTACTTTCACCACCTGGTATTATCAGTCCGTCCAAGTCAGCAAACTGTTCTTTTCTTTTCACACATATTACTTCAACACCGCATTTTTCCAAGGCGGCCACATGTTCACGAACGGCTCCCTGGATACAAAGAACGCCAATTTTCATTTGATAATTCCTACCAGCCGCGTTCCTGCATCCGTTCTTCCTGACGAATGCTTGAAATCTCCAGGCCGGGCATGGCGTCACCGATACCGCGGGAGATTTCGGCTAAAGCTTTAGCATCATCGAAATGAAGGGTAGCGTCAACAATGGCTTTAGCCATTGCCTTGGGGTCCTTTGATTTAAAAATGCCCGAGCCTACAAAAATCCCGTCGCAGCCAAGCTGCATCATCAGTGCTGCGTCTGCGGGCGTGGCAATACCACCGGCAGCAAAATTAACGACCGGCAGTCGACCCAGCCTCTTAACTTCACGGACCAATTCAAAGGGTGCAGCTATATTTTTGGCGAAAGTCATCAATTCATCGTCAGGTGTATTCACCAGTTTCCTGATTTCACCCATAACCATACGGATATGCCGGACTGCTTCGACCACATTACCTGTGCCCGGTTCCCCCTTGGTACGAATCATGGCGGCGCCTTCACCAATCCGTCGTAGCGCCTCCCCCAGATTCCGCGCACCGCAGACAAAAGGTACTGTAAAGTCTGATTTGTTAATATGAAAATCCTCATCAGCCGGTGTCAGTACTTCACTCTCATCAATATAGTCTACACCCAGTGCCTCAAGGATTTTCGCCTCTACAAAATGTCCAATTCTTGCTTTAGCCATAACAGGAATGGTAGATACATCCATAATCCTGGTAATGATTTCAGGATGAGCCATCCTGGCTACGCCACCGGCAGCCCGAATATCTGCGGGTACCCGTTCCAGAGCCATCACAGCTACCGCCCCGGCCTCTTCAGCAATCTTTGCCTGCTCCGGTGTCGTTACATCCATAATTACGCCGCCTTTTTGCATTTCTGCAAGGCCGGCTTTAACTCGAAAAGTCCCTTGTTCTGCCATAAAAAATGATCCCCCTTCAATAAACCCTGTATCCATAGAATTTGGATTGTTTAATAATTTATTCTACTATACTTTCCTTTAAAGGACAAGCGTCGGCTTATTGTTTTATGTTATAATCCAATTGTACCCATATTATACGGAGGTGCTTATGAAACGATACTGTCTTGCAATAGTCGCCATGGTGATTATTCTTTTAGCGGTTGCTGTAAAATATAACGGCGGTTCACCTCCGCAGAGCCCGCCGGTAAGCGGAAATGCCGAAACTGTGGCGGCTACGCTTCCAGAGCTGCCGCGTCAGGTTGTTCAACTGGAGCTTGTTTCTTTTTACAGCGGTGATGCCGCCCGGCGTGATATTTTACGCCTGCATAACAGCCAGTTTCCGCTAGCCGACGGAATCATCGGCCGTTACGAACACAAGGCCTCCGAAATGACGGTTTGGGTCTCCGTTTCCGCTACAGAGGAAGAAGCTGCAGAGCTTATGGATTTAATGGTAACAAAAATGCCCGCCAGCCCCGTTTTCCAAGAGAAAACCACGTTTGAGGCGGAAGGCATGGAAATCTATCATGTGATCGGGATGGGCATGGACCATTATTATTACCTTGACGGCCTATATGTGTATTGGCTAGCCGTGATGGACGAATCACCACAGGCCATACTAAAGGCTTTTCTTGCGGGACACTGAATTCCTTTTAATTTTAGCGGAGACTACCATCAGTATCAGCAAAACACCGGCCAGCATAAGGAAGATTGCGGACGTTAACTGCCCGGCGCTTTTTTCCGGGTTTACAACGTCTCCGTTATCATCAACAGGCAATTTTGTCACAACTTTTCCCGGGTTTTCACTGAGAAACAGATTAAATGCATTAACATAATCCGCTTCTTGCTGTTGGTGTGCCGCTGCGCCTAAATAAAGTTCTGAAACACGGCCTTCGCTGACATATGCCGCCCAATTTAAATCTGCCACAGGAGCAAGGCGACCGAATTCATTCACCCTGAGTAGTAACAGCATCCGCGCGCCCACATAGGGTGGCTCTATCGATACCTCGATTACAGGAGAAATGCCGAAACTCTCCCGCAGTGGCACAGAAATGCGAGCCATGCCGATTTCTCCTTTATACACGGTCTCCACCTCCAGCACAAACTCGAGCTGGGGGTCTTGGCGTAGCTCTTTGACCTCTCCAATTAAGATAAACTGGGCCTGTTCCAGCATTTCCTCTGCTGTAAACACAATGAGTCTGGCGGCTGTCGAGCTTGTCCACAATACTAATAAAAAGAGCGCCAGGGGAAAAATGCGCTTCATATATTCACCTCATATCTTATATCTGAAAGGTAGTTTCCTGGCGGGCCTTCTGATTAAACCGTTCTATCGCCAGGTCCACCAGTTTTGCTAAAAGTTCATCAAAAGAGACGCCGCTGGCTTCCCAGAGCTTAGGATACATACTAATGGAAGTAAATCCCGGCAGAGTATTAATTTCATTGACCCAAATCTGCTCCCGGGTATCATCCACAAAGAAGTCAACCCGCCCTAACCCTGCACAGTCCAGCGCCAAAAAGGTTTCCACCGCCAGTTCTTTCACCTTTTCCTCCAGTTGCGGGGAAAGCTTTGCCGGAATCATCAGCTCTGAGCGGTCATCTATGTATTTTGCTTTATAGTCATAAAAATCATTGCAGGGAATAACCTCGCCGAGAACAGAAGCCGACGGTTCTTCGTTGCCCAGCACACTGCACTCAATTTCCCGGCCGGACAGGTGTTTTTCTACCAGAATTCGTCTGTCATAGCGAAGAGCTTCCCCTACCGCCTCTATAAACCCCACCCGGTCATACGCTTTTGAGATGCCAACACTGGAGCCCAGGTTAGCCGGCTTGACAAAACAGGGGTAGCCCAACTCCTTCTCTGTCTGAGAAACAAGGCTATCTTTCTTCCTGTCCCATTGAAACGCGGAAAACCAAAGATAGTCACCCACAGGGAGGCCTGCCTGCCGCAACACCGATTTCATCAAAATTTTATCCATGCCGACGGCGGAGCCGAGAACACCGGCACCCACGTACGGAATTCCCGCCAGTTCCAACAATCCCTGTACCGTGCCATCTTCCCCATACGTGCCGTGCAGGACTGGAAATACCACATCCACAGTCAAGACATCACCGGCATTCTCCCCATCGAGAAGAAAAAGGCCGCCAATTGCGGGATCAGGCAAAATAGCCACCGGCGTTTTCTCCAGGAGCCACATCCCCTCTTTGGTGATTTCCACCGGTAAAACATGAATGTTTTCTTGCTTTCGCAGCGCTTCAATAATTGATGCTGCTGAGCGTAACGAAACTTCGTGCTCCCCGGAACGTCCGCCAAACAGCACTGCAATAGTTCGTTTACTCATACACTTTCCTCCGCACATGTATTTGTTTTAATAATCTATGCAAGGGTAGTATCGTCTGTGCAAAAGAGCAAGCGCAACACGCTTGCTCTTTTTGTTTTTGGTTGGTTGCAGCACTTTACTCTTCTTCCTTTTCCGCCTTGGCTGCGGCAATGACCTGCTCCGCAGTATGGGCGGGAACTTCCTCATAACGGTCGAACTTCATGCTAAACGAGCCGCGGCCCTGAGTCATCGAGCGCAAATCAATAGCATATTTGAGCATTTCCGACATTGGCACATTTGCTCTGATGATTTGAATACCGTTGGACGGCTCCATCCCCAAGATACGGCCCCGGCGGCTGTTCATATCACCCATAATATCTCCCATAAACTGATCAGGCACAACAACTTCTACTAACATAACCGGCTCAAGCAAAACAGGCTTTGCCTGTTCCACACCTTTTTTAAATGCCTGGTGTGCAGCAATCTTAAAAGCCATTTCTGAGGAGTCAACGTTATGGTAAGAACCGTCATAAAGAGTAGCTCTAATATCAACAACGGGATACCCGGCAAGAACTCCGGATTCCAAGGCTTCCCGCAAGCCTTTCTCCACGGCGGGGATATACTGACGCGGTACGGAGCCGCCGAAAATTTTATCCTCAAAGACGAAGTGCTCACCATCCTGAAGCGGTGCAAACTCAATCCAGACATGACCAAACTGGCCACGGCCGCCGGACTGCTTCTTGTGTTTACCTTCCACTTTGGCTGTACCCCGAATCGTTTCCTTATACGGAATTTTCGGCAGTGTCAATTCCACCTCCACGCCGAACTTGTTTGCCAACCGACTTGTAATAATTTCCAGATGCAGTTCACCCATGCCGGATATCAGTGTTTGCTTAACTTCCGCATTTCTCTCCATGCGGAACGTTGGATCCTCTTCCAAGAAACGGGCTAACCCGGTAGCTACTTTATCTTCTTCCCCCTGCTTTTTCGGTTCCACGGCAAAGGTTGTAACCGGCGCGGGGAATTCCACACGCCGTAATATCACACTGCAATTTTTATCGCAGAGAGTGTCACCGGTTGCTGTAGCCTGTAATTTGGCAACAGCAGCAATATCGCCGGCAGGCACCTGATCCATATTCACCTGATTTTTGCCCAGCATGGTAAATACCTGGCCAAACCGTTCCACTTTGTCTTTGTTGGCATTATTGATATGGCTGTCCCCTTTTAGGGTTCCGGAATATACTTTGAAGTAGGAAATTCTACCAACAAAGGGGTCGGCGAATGTTTTAAAAACCAATGCCGTTAGCGGACCGGAAGAATCAATCTTAATAACAGCATCCTCTCCGCTCCCGGCCTTAATTCCGCTGACCTCGCCAACATCAGCCGGGGATGGGAATGTGGACGATATCATGTCTAAGAGTAGTTGCGTCCCTATATTTTGTGTGGCAGAACCGCAAAGGACCGGGATGACTTTACCGGCAAGGATACCTGCACGTAACCCTGCAGTCATTTCTGCATCTGTCAGCGGTTCCCCCTCTAAGTATTTCATGATTAGATCGTCATCACTTTCCGCAACGGCTTCCATCAGTTTCTCGCGGTAGTTCTCAACGACTGTGGCCAAATCCTCGGGAATCGGCCCCTCCGTTCTTTTTTTACCTTCTCCTTCAAACGTATAGGCTTTTAACTTAACAAGATCTACAACACCTTTCAGTGATGCTTCCGCTCCGATAGGAACTTGAACCGGTACTACATTCTGCCCAAAAAACTCCTGCAAATTTGCCAGGGTCCGATCAAAATTTGCGTTTTCCCGGTCCATTTTATTGATAAATACCAGTCGGGGCATGTTATTTTCATTGGCATACGTCCAAACTTTTTCCGTGCCCACTTTTACACCGGAAATTGCTGAGACGACAACGACCGCGGCGTCGGCAACACGCATGGCCCCTGCTACATCGCCGATAAAATCGAAATAACCAGGAGTATCCAGCAGATTAATTTTCGTGCCGGCCCATTCAACGGGAGCCAATGAAGTATTAATGGTAATCTGCCGTTTTACTTCTTCAGGATCAAAGTCTGTAGTGGTTGTACCGGCCTCCACCTTTCCCAAACGGGTAATGGCCCCGGATGTATAAAGCATCGCCTCGGCCAAAGAGGTTTTTCCGGCTCCGCCATGTGAAATCAGGGCGACGTTGCGGATTTGTTCGGTTGTGTAGTTTTTCACGCCAAATGCCTCCTTCAGACTAAATAAAAAGAACAATTATTCAGGCAAATTCCTAGCTAACTTCGACCAGTCGTCAATGAAATCCTTCTCAGACTGTTAATATTTCTCTAAAAAGAAGTTTTTATGTTAATATTTCCACAAAAATAAAGGAAAGCCCGAGGCTTCCCTTTATTTTGCATCTTTATTTGTCGGCTCTTCTTTCTTCTCAAACGTTACCTGCTGGTCGCACGTGGGGCACTTCTTCGGCTTGCACCGTGCTTCCCGTTCGAACCCGCATTGCGGGCATTTATAAACAGCCACAATGCTCACCTCATTTCTTTCTGTATTCTCCATTGTACGTAAGGAATTAATCCGCCTTTATCCATGATCTCACGCATAAAGGGAGGAAATGGTGCTGCCTGGTATGTTTCTCCCGTTGTCAGGTTGTTAATTGTGCCGCTGTCCAGTTCCACACTTACCTCATCGCCCTCTTTGATTTTTTCCGCAGCCTCGGGACTTTCCAGGATGGGCAGGCCGATGTTAATAGAATTGCGGTAAAAAATCCGTGCGAAGGAATGGGCAATTACACAGGAAATACCCGCCTCTTTAATAGCAATCGGCGCATGCTCCCGGGAGCTGCCGCAACCAAAGTTCTTCAGGGCCACAATCATATCCCCTTTTTTAACTTTCGAGGGGAACGACGGGTCGGCATCCTCCATCACATGCTTGGCCAGTTCCGCAGGATCGGAAGTATTCAGGTAGCGGGCTGGTATAATTGCATCCGTGTCGATATCTTCACCAAACTTCCACACTTGTCCCTTCATTACAGCACCTCCTCAGGGGCCGAAATTTTTCCGGTTACCGCCGAAGCAGCTGCTACTGCGGGGTTGGAAAGATACACTTCACTCCCCGGATGCCCCATACGGCCAACAAAGTTTCGGTTGGTTGTGGCCAGCGCTCTTTCACCGTTGGCCAGGATACCCATATGGCCACCCAGACAGGGACCACAGGTCGGTGTGCTTACCACCGCTTCCGCATCAAGAAAAATATCGATCAGGCCTTCGTGCATAGCCTGGCGGTAAATATTTTGCGTACCGGGAATAATCAGCAACCGCAGATCCCGGTGCGCTTTTTTGCCTTTGAGGATTTCTGCAGCCGTACGCAGGTCTTCCATGCGACCGTTCGTGCAGGAACCGATTACTACCTGATCGATACGGACGTCACCCACATCACTGATGCCCCGGGTATTTTCCGGTAAATGGGGAAATGCCACCTGTGGTTCAATATCATCTGCGTTAAACGTGTAAACCTTCTCATATTCAGCGTTTTCATCGGCGTAAACAGGCTCAAAAGCCCGCTTCGCACGAGGGGTTACATAGGCCAGAGTGGTTTCATCCGGGGCAATAATCCCGCATTTTGCGCCGGCCTCAATGGCCATATTACTCATCGACAATCTGCTGTCCATGGAAAGCGCAGTGATTACCGGACCGACAAACTCCATGGAACGGTAAAGTGCACCGTCCACGCCGATTTTGCCAATCAGGTAGAGGATTAAATCTTTACCGCTGACCCAGCGGCCGAGCTTGCCGTTAAACACAAACTTCAACGTGGACGGCACTTTGAACCAGGCTTCACCCAATGCCATAGCCGCAGCCATATCCGTACTGCCCACGCCGGTGGCCAGGGCGCCCACTGCTCCGTACGTACAGGTGTGGGAGTCCGCCCCGATAATAATCTCTCCGGGCAGCGTTAGCCCTTCTTCTGGAAGAAGGGCGTGTTCAATGCCCATGCGACCCACTTCAAAATAGTAAGTAATATCCTGCTCCCGGGCAAACTCGCGGAGCATTTTGCTTTGTTCCGCCGATTTAATATCTTTATTGGGCGTAAAGTGATCCGGAACCAGGGCAATTCGGTCTTTGTCAAATACCCTGTCCACCCCTATTTTCCTAAATTCATTGATGGCAACGGGCGCGGTGATATCATTCCCCAGAACGAAGTCTACCCGGGCGTTCACCAGTTCGCCTGGACGTACTTGATCCTTGCCGGCATGCCGGGCCAGGATTTTTTCTGCAATCGTCATTCCCACGGTTTTATTCCTGCCTTTTTTATTATTTAGAAATCTTCTTTAGCATCAATCCAGGTCATCATTCTGCGCAGTTCTTTGCCTACTTTTTCTATAGAGTGCTCTTTTTCTATTTGATCAGTTGCATTAAAGAAGGGGCGGTTGGCCTGGTTCTCCAGAATCCAGTTCCGGGCAAATTCCCCTCTCTGAATTTCGGCCAGTATCTTCTTCATCTCTTTACGGGTTTCATCGGTAATAATTCGTTTACCAGATACAAAATCACCGTATTGCGCTGTGTCCGAAACGGAGTAGCGCATATAAGAAAGGCCACCCTGATAAATCAGGTCAATAATCAGTTTGAGCTCATGCAAACACTCGAAATAAGCGATTTCCGGCTGATATCCTGCTTCAACCAACGTATCATAACCGGCTTTAATCAGTTCGGACACGCCTCCGCAAAGGACCGCCTGTTCACCGAAAAGGTCTGTCTCCGTTTCTTCCCTAAATGTTGTTTGAATAACACCGGCCCGTGTGCAACCGACTCCCTTGGCATAAGCCAACCCCAGTTCCATGGCTTTGCCGGAGTAATCCTGATAGATAGCAATCAGACCCGGCACACCGGCACCTTCTGTGTATGTACGACGGACCAGGTGGCCCGGGCTTTTCGGCGCAACCATAAAGACATCAACATTGGCCGGCGGTACAATCTGTTGAAAATGTATATTGAAGCCATGTGAAAAGACGAGGGCGTCGCCTTCACTGAGATAAGGCTTAATATCTGCTTCATAAACCTGCCGCTGAGTTTCGTCCGGCAGCAGAATCTGAATTACACTGGCTGCTTTAGCCGCATCCGCGACAGTCATTACTTTCAGGCCGGCCGCTTCCGCTTCTGCCCAGCGTTTACTGCCTTTGCGCAGCCCGACTACCACATCAACACCGGATTCTTTCAGGTTTTGGGATTGGGCATGTCCCTGACTCCCATAACCCATCACAGCTACCGTTTTCCCCTGTAAAAGCTCAAGGTTTGCATCCTGATCATAATACATTTTTACCATTCTTATTGCCTCCTTGTGGTTTGTTATCTATAAATCAGAGCATGTTTTCTGTCAATCTATAGTATACCATAGTGTTTGATATACAACTGATATGGCTACTTTTTAAATATAGCCCCGGTATTGGCAGAGGTAACCTGTTGTGCATATCTGGCCAGATACCCTTTATTAATCTTGGGCTTAGGCAGTTCCAGAAGACTAAGCCGCTCCGACAATTCCTCCGCTGATATATTTATGTCCAGACGTCGGTTAGGAATATCCACCGTGATCATATCCCCTTCCCGTACTGCCGCAATCGGTCCTCCCTCCATTGCTTCCGGAGAAACATGACCGATGGAAGCACCCCGGGTAGCCCCTGAAAAACGACCGTCGGTAATAAGCGCCACATCCTTGTCTAAACCCATCCCAGCCACGGCTGAGGTAGGTGTAAGCATTTCCCGCATCCCGGGGCCGCCCTTAGGGCCCTCGTAGCGGATCACAATAATATCGCCCGCTTTGATTGTGCCGCCAAGAATTGCTTCCACTGTAGCTTCTTCACTGTCAAAAACCCGGGCCGGACCCGTCTTTTTCATCATTTCCGGTGCAACCGCACCCTGTTTTACCACGGCCCCGTCGGGGGCCAGGTTACCGCGCAGCACGGCAATTCCGCCGCTTTCACTAAACGGGTTGTCCAGAGGACGGATAATTGTATCGTCAAGGACTGTTGCCTTGGAATATTGCTGGCCGACAGTTAGGCCGCTGGCTGCCAGACAGCTTTCGTCCAACAAATTCCGTTCGGATAGCCGCTTCATCACAGCCTGGATACCGCCTGCAGCAGCCAAATCTTCAATGTGATCGTCCCCTGCAGGTGACAATTTGCAGAGTTGCGGCGTACTCCGGCTAATAGCATCCATTAAATCCAGGTCCAGAGTCACACCAGCCTCATGGGCAATGGCCGGCAGATGCAATACCGTGTTTGTGGAACACCCCAGAGCCATATCTACGGTCAGAGCATTACGGAATGCGCTCTCCGTCAGAATCCGGCACGGCGTCAGATCTTGTTTTATAGATTCCAGAATTTGAATCCCTGCCCGTTTTGCCAGACGCACCCGGGCAGCCGAAGTGGCAGGTATCGTACCGTTTCCGGGCAATCCCATCCCCAGAACCTCAGTAATACAGTTCATGGAATTGGCTGTAAACATGCCGGCGCATGAGCCACATCCGGGGCAGGCGCAATCTTCCAGTTCAGCCAGATCTTCCGGCGACATATGACCGGCTTTTACTTTGCCTACACCTTCAAAAACATTGCTTAAATCAACGGCGCGGCCGTGGAAACGTCCCGCTGCCATAGGACCGCCGCTGACAAATACCGCCGGCAAATTCAGCCGTGCTGCCGCCATCAGCATTCCAGGAACAATTTTATCACAATTCGGGATAAAAACCAGACCGTCTAAAGGATGGGCACTGGCCATTACTTCTACTGTATCGGCAATCAGTTCCCGGCTGGCCAGAGAATAATGCATGCCCTGATGGTTCATTGCCAATCCGTCACAGACGCCTATTGTGAAAAACTCCATAGGAGTACCACCTGCCAGGCGGACCCCCTCTTTCACTGCTGTAGCAATTGTGTGCAGATGCTTATGTCCGGGGACAAAGTCGCTAGCCGCATTCACAATGCCAATCAGCGGTTGCTCCATCTCCTCTTCCACCCAACCCATTGCTTTCAGTAAAGAACGGTGGGGTGCCCGCTCCAACCCTTTTGTCATTTTATCACTGCGCATCCGGTTTGTTCTCCTCTCTTCTACCGTACTTCACCGCATTCAAGCTATCCTTCGCGGTACCACCCTAAAAAAGTTGTTTATAATTATAGCGAAGTCACCCTTCTCTGTCAATACAATCAATGGCGCCAGGAACCAACCACGGTACTCTCCTCAATTGCTCTGAGCAATTTAATTCCCTGTTAAATGAAAGGGCCGGCATACAATCAGTGCCGGCCCCGCTACACTATTCCTTTTTAAGGAGTTTCGCTAACCGCTTGGGATCAAACCCCACAACAACCTGGTCATCCACAATAATCGTAGGCACGGTGGTATGTCTGGAAGTTTCCACCATCCGCTGCCGCGCTTCCATATCATCTTCCACGTTATATTCTACATAATCGACATTGTGATCGGAAAGAAACTCTTTCACGCGTAAGCAGTATGTTCACGAATGTGTCGTATAAAGTTCTACTGATTGCATGATTTACCTCCTTCGGTTTTTGGTAGTTTCCTACACCGAAAGAGAATTATTCTGCCTTACACCACAGGATAGGCCAAGATGTCCAGCTCATCAAACAAAAGCTCATCATCCAACGTATAAAACTGGCCGAAGTCGGCCTCTTCTTTTTTTGCCGGACCAGCGCTTTTTTCTCCTGGAGGGAAACCGCATTTTTCCGATGCGCAAATAGGCGGCTCCAGTCCCCGGCGCCTTTTAAAGAAAGATTCCGCCACCTGGGGAAAAATTGCGTATGAAATCACATCTTCTTCACTTTCTGCCAAATCTCCGATTTCTTTAGCCGCCTCTTCCATTTGTGGTTGCAATAAGTCCGCAGGGCGGCAGAATGCAGGGTCAGCATCACCCAGAACCTTTTTTTGCAGCTCCGCATTTAGAGGTGCCGGGGAACGTCCGTACAGACCGCGTATATAATTTTTTACTTCCGTGGAAATCAATTTGTAGCGTTCCCCGAGCAGTACATTGACCACGGCCTGGCTGCCAACAATTTGAGAAGATGGTGTAACCAGAGGAGGATAGCCCAAGTCTTCCCTGACCCGGGGTACTTCCTGCAGCACTTGGGGCAACAGGTGGCTGGCTTTCTGTTGCGCCAGTTGGGAAGCCAGGTTGGAAATCATCCCGCCCGGTATTTGGTATGTGAGGACGTTGGTATCTACGCCCAAAGCAATCTCAAGGGGAATATAGTAATTATTTCTGATTTCTTTAAAAATTTCGCTTGCCTCTGAAAGCAGTGACAAATCCAAGCCCGTATCATATGCCGTTCCCTTTAGAGCCGCGACAATACTTTCCGTAGGCGGTTGAGATGTCCCTAAAGCCAACGGTGAGCAAGCGGTATCCACAACATCAACGCCGGCTTCAATCGCTTTTAAATACGCCATGGAAGCCATACCGCTGGTATAATGGCAATGCAGTTGAATCGGCACACCCACCGTTTTCAGTTGTGTCACTAATTCATAGGCGTCATATGGAGAAATAAGCCCGGCCATATCCTTAATCGCAATGGAATCCGCACCCATTTCCACCAATTGCTTAGCCAGATCAACAAAATACCCCAGATTGTGAACAGGAGAAAGCGTATACGAAAGTGTTGCCTGGGCGTGGGCACCCTCACGGCGGGTTATTTCCATTGCTTTGGACATATTTCGTACGTCGTTTAACGCATCAAAAATCCTGATAATATCAATGCCGTTTTCCACTGCTTTACCGATAAATGCTTCTACCACATCATCGGCATAATGGCGGTAGCCTACAAGGTTCTGCCCGCGCAACAACATTTGCAGCTTCGTTTTCTTTAATACACTGCGCAGCGTACGCAACCGCTCCCAGGGATCTTCATCCAAAAACCGCATACAACTGTCAAACGTGGCGCCTCCCCATACTTCCATAGAATGAAAGCCAATACCGTCCATCAGTTCCGCAACGCCCAACATATCCTTGGTCTGCATCCTCGTCGCCATCAAAGACTGGTGTGCATCTCTAAAGGATGTATCCGTAATTCTCACGGGCTTTTTTTCTGTCATCAGGGCACCTCCTTACCTTTCGCTATGTCTTCGTACATTATAGAAAAACCCCGCTTGTGGGTTACACCTTGGGTATCTTTTTCTAAGTATGCCTAATAACTATATCATTTTTATTATAATAATTCAATATTAGCTTACAACAAAAAAATAGCGAAAAAAACCTCATTCCGTTACTAACGACTCGCCTGTTCTGCCGCTTCTTTCCCAGATAAACGGGCACTTATTATCATTTCGCTGAAAACCAAATCAAAGATAGCGCCTCTGCCGTGCAGGCCGGCAGCCGCATCCCCGGCAGCCAAAAGGCCGGTGATTTCTCCGTCAGCCCCCAGCACCCGGTAATACTCATCGACCAGCAATCCCCCAGTTGATATGGACCTCAATCCAAGGACAGCCACGTGATAAGGAGGCGCAATTCCTGTAATGAGCGGTTGTAGCTTCTCTTCATCAACCCCCAGACCTGCCGCAAGGCTGGTTAAATCGTCAACAGCCACAAAATTTTCATTGCCTGAAAACTGTTCCGCTCCTGCCAGCACATACACCTTGCCACCGCCGGTCTGAATCGTCTCGGCTAACGTTGTCCCCGTCGGAAGCACCTCTCCATTTGCACTAATCAGCACGGCGTCTGGAAAATCCTCCGTCACGGCCCTTCTTCCCGCCGGCAGATAGACAGGCAATGCCGGAGAATCATCCCCCTGAACCGCTTCTGCGCCCACAGCCAACGCCAGGGTAAGCCCATTAGCAGCACCGCTACCCCCTGCCAAAATGACTGCCCGGCAGCGAACTTCCATTTCTCTTCCTTCTCTGTCTTTTACAATCATACCCATAACCCGGCCATTTTTTACGAGAATTTTTTGTGGCAACAATGTCCGGGAAGAACCGGCTAGAAGATCTGCCAATCCCTTTTGCAATGCCAAAGCGACAAATGTTTCGGCCTTCCCGACGGCAGGGTAATGCAGGCCGGGTGAGTTTTCCGGATCAGGCACGCGTGAAAACATCACGCCGGTGAGCTGTTCCAGCCAGGATAATGCTTCCGCCGACTCCTCACTGAGACGAAGGATTTGCTTGAAGTTTCCCTCCTCGTTCCCCGCTGTAAATAACTCCTGCGCCATCTCTTCCGGCAAATACTCAATGTTCTGCGCTGATTGGGTCAAAGTTGCGGACGCCCAAAAAGCCGGGCTAAATGCCGGAAATTCTCCGGCGCCCGGCTCACTAAGATCCAGATAAAAAACGTCGGCTCCGTTTTGTGCCGCAGTTAAAGCTGCGGTAGCGCCGGCCAGCCCGTTACCGATTACGACCACATCAAAGCTCTGTGGAATTTCCGGGTACACCCGGGGCTCCTGCCGCAAAGAATATCGACCGATTGTGATGACTGTCAAAAGGAGTAAAATAACAGTAAACAATCGGCCTGCTGCTGTTTTCTTGCGTTTGGCCATACTTTCGCCGCCTTATGCTTCGTTTTCCTCCGTCACCACCCGGGCCACGCTGACTACTCTATCCCCTTCATCTAGGCGGATTAGGGTAACTCCCTGGGTATGACGCCCCTGGACAGAAACTTGTGATACTCCCTGCCGGATAACAACGCCCTTGGCTGTGATAATCATTATTTCATCACCGGGGCGGACTACTTTTACACCCACAACCGGGCCGTTTTTATCCAGTACACGTATTGTGTAGATCCCTTTACCGCCCCGGGTCTGCGTCCGGTAATCGCTAAACGGTGTTCGCTTCCCAAACCCGTGCTCAGTTACAACCAATAATTCCGTTTCCTGCTCATACTCCGGAGATACTGTTTCCAGAGTCATAACCCTGTCTTTTTTACCCAGATGAATACCGCGAACACCCCGGGCAGTACGGCCCATGGAACGAACATCCCCTTCTTTGAAGCGGATCGATAAACCGTAATGGGTAACTAACGCCACATTGTGCTTACCGTCGGTAAGGCGGACATCGATAAGCTCGTCCGTTTCTCCCAATGTCAAGGCAATGAGGCCGCCTTTCCGCGGGTTATTAAACTCTTCCAGCGGAGTTTTTTTCACATAACCTTCCCGGGTGGCCATAAACATAAACTTCCCCTGCTCGAAAGCCTTAACTGGAATTACTGTGGTCACATGTTCCCCCGGCTCCACAGCCAGAAGGTTCACAATGGCCACACCCCGGGCCTGACGGCTTGCTTCAGGAATCTCGAACACTTTAACGCGGTACAGCCTTCCCCGGTTGGTAAAGCAGCAGAGATGATCATGGGTGGAGGCGATGAAGACATGCTCCACAAAGTCATCACCTTTTGTTCCCATGGCAGTCACACCGCGTCCTCCACGGCGCTGCACCCGGTATGTTGTTACAGGCAATCGTTTAATATAGCCGTTATGTGTCAGCGTAACGACCATATCTTCAACCGCAATCAAGTCCTCCACGGAAAAATCATCTTCATGGGCAACAATACTCGTTCGCCGTTCATCACCAAACTTATCCCGTATAACATGGAGTTCATCTTTAATAATCTGATAGACTAACCGCTCATTGGCTAAAATCTCCCGCAAATAGGAAATCTTTTTAATCAGTTCCAGATATTCCGATTCCAGTTTCTCCTGTTCCAGCCCTGTAAGACGCTGCAGGCGCATGTCCAAAATAGCCTGGCTCTGAACTTCTGACAGGCCAAATGATTCCATTAAACCCTGTTTGGCTATATCTGCAGTGCGGGAGGCGCGGATCAGCTTAATAACCGCGTCCAGATTCTTTAACGCAATCCGCAATCCTTCTAGTATATGGGCACGCTCTTCCGCTTTGCGTAAATCATACTGTGTTCTGCGCGTGATAATATCTTTTTGGTGTGCAAGGTAGTGGTTGAGCATTTCACGCAATTTTAATACTTTTGGCTTGTTATCTACGAGAGCTAGCATGATAATGCCAAATGTCTGCTGCAACTGCGTAAACTTAAACAATTGGTTGAGCAAGACCTCGGGATTGGTTTCCCTTTTTAATTCAATCACAACCCGCATGCCGGTACGGTCCGACTCATCACGTAAATCTGTAATTCCTTCTAGCTTTTTCTCCCGAACCAATTCAGCTATTTTTTCAATGGTCCGCGCTTTATTTACCTGAAAGGGCAGTTCCGTTACACAAATTCTTGACTTACCGTTTTCCATCCGTTCAATTTGTGTCAGTGCCCTTATTTTTATAATTCCCCGTCCGCTTCGATAGGCACTCCGGATACCTTCCTTCCCGAGGATCATCCCGCCTGTGGGAAAATCGGGACCCGTAATATAGTCGAAAATTTCCTGGTCTTCACAGTCCGGGCTTTCAATCATATGAATGATGGCATCTACCACTTCCCGTAGATTATGGGGAGGTATATTTGTGGCCATGCCCACAGCAATCCCTGATGACCCGTTTAACAACAGGTTGGGGAAGCGGGAAGGCATAACCACCGGCTCTTCCAGTGTATCGTCGAAGTTTGGACGATAATCTATCGTTTCCTTGTCTATATCAGAGAGCATCTCACGGGTAATTTTTGCCATTCGCACTTCGGTATAACGCATCGCTGCAGCAGGATCGCCGTCCACGGACCCGAAGTTACCGTGGCCGTCCACTAACGGGTAGCGGCTGGAAAAATCCTGTGCCAATCGGACCATGGCATCATAAACTGCCGTATCACCGTGGGGATGGTACTTACCAAGTACTTCACCGACGATACGCGCCGACTTCTTATGCGCCTTTTCCGGCCACATTCCTAACTCGTACATAGCGTATAAAATCCGCCTGTGTACCGGTTTCAGACCGTCCCGCACATCAGGCAGCGCACGGCTGACAATTACACTCATCGCATAATCCATAAATGAATTTTTAACTTCTTCGTGAATCGGCATCGGCAAGATTTTGCCGTGGGTAAATTCCATTAGCGCTCATTTCCCTCCCTTACAAATCCGTTAAATATCTAAATTACGAACATCCCGGGCATATCGTTCTATAAAATCGCGGCGGGGTTCCACTTTGTCACCCATCAGAACAGTAAAAATATCATCGGCACGAATAGCGTCTTCCATCGTTACCTGGAGGATTGTTCTTTTTTCCGGATCCATAGTTGTTGACCAAAGTTGTTCCGGGTTCATTTCCCCTAATCCTTTGTACCGCTGCAGAGAAGTTCCTTCCCGGCCGCCCAATTCTTTGTAGAGCCTGTTTAACGCATCTTCTGTATAAAGGTAGTGCTCTTTCTGTTTCTTTTTAAGTAAATATAATGGTGGTTGGGCGATATAAACATACCCGGCATCGATTAACGGTTGCATATAGCGGTAAAAGAATGTCAGCAATAATGTCCGAATATGTGATCCGTCCACATCCGCGTCTGTCATAATAATGATTTTGTGATAACGGGCCCGGGCCAGTTCAAAATCGGTAGAAACGCCTGTTCCCAGAGCCGTGATAATTGTACGGATTTCTTCATTGGCCAATATTTTATCCAGACGGGCTTTTTCTACGTTAATGATTTTTCCCCTAAGCGGTAAAATAGCCTGAAATTTACGGTCTCGGCCCTGTTTTGCCGATCCGCCGGCAGAGTCCCCCTCAACGAGGTAGATTTCACACATCGCCGGATCCCGGCTGACGCAGTCAGCTAATTTACCAGGGAGTGCGGTAATTTCCAGCGCGCTTTTACGGCGGGCCAACTCCCTTGCTTTACGTGCCGCTTCCCTGGCCCGGGCTGCACTGACAGATTTTTCAATCAAGCGGCGGGCAATAGCAGGGTTCTCGCCAAGAAACGTGCCTAATTCTTCATAAAGAAATGAATCAACGATTCCACGCATTTCACTGTTACCAAGCTTCGTCTTTGTTTGTCCTTCAAATTGAGGATGTAAAAGTTTGACGCTGATTACCGCTGTAAGCCCTTCGCGAATATCTTCACCGCTAACATTGCTTTCATTGTCTTTTAACAAGTTATTCTTGCGGGCATAATCATTAAAAAGCCGGGTCATCGCAGATTTAAAACCCATCTCATGTGAACCGCCCTCATGGGTACGGATGTTATTGGCAAAAGAGAGGATCATCTCGTTATAGCCGTCATGAAACTGAAGTGCGATCTCAACTTGGCAACAATCTTCCTTTTCCTGTTCCAGGTAAATTGTTTTTTTATGAATGGTTTCTTTGTTTTTATTTAAGTAGTCTACAAAGGATTTAATTCCGCCTTCGTATTTATAGCTTTCCTGTTGTTCCCTTCCCGGACGGGTATCTTCCAGGGTTATGCGAATTCCTTTGTTTAAAAAGGCCAACTCCCTTAACCGTTGGGATAACGTATCATACTGGTAGTCCAGTGTTTCAAAAATTTCACTGTCTGCTTTAAACGAAATTTTTGTGCCCGTTTTTTTAGCCTTACCGATTACACTTAACTCCGTAACCGGCTTTCCCTGCTCTAAACGCAGTTTGTAGATTTGACCATCACGCTGTACTTCCACTTCTAACCACTCCGACAGCGCGTTTACAACGGAAACACCCACACCATGCAGGCCCCCGGAAACTTTATACCCTTCCCCACCAAACTTACCGCCGGCATGAAGAACCGTTAGCACAACTTCGACGGCGGGTCTTTTCATCTTCGGGTGCTCCCCCACAGGGATTCCCCGGCCATCGTCAACCACGGTTATTACGTTATCTTCGCCGATACTGACATGGATATTTTCACAAAAACCGGCCAGCGCCTCATCAATGCTGTTATCCACAACCTCAAATACTAAATGATGCAGGCCACGTGGTCCTGTTGAACCGATATACATAGACGGACGAAGGCGTACCGCTTCCAGCCCTTCTAAAACCTGAATCTGTGACTCGTCATAATGGTTGTTATTCGTATTATTATTTTTTTCTTCGACCACAATCTTACCTCCCGTCGCCCCTAGGTGAACTATTTATCAAAAATATTTGCCTGAAACCTCTTTTTTAATGTCCCCGGTGCAATGGGGGAGTAGCTAACCATCTCATTTGTAACGATAAATGATTTCACTTCTTCTTCGTCCAGACTCTTACCTGTTTTTACCGTTTGCAAAAATTCCCTGTTACACTGCTTTTCTTTAATACGGATGTCAAAAATACCGACAATATCCTTTGCAGCAACAACCCGGGATCCACCGATATGCAAAAACATCACAGTTCCTCCTTAATTCATTTAAGAAATTTCACATTATCGCTATAGTTTGCCCCTTTTTACTAACTTTCTGCACTGCAGCAAGAACAATATTCTTCTTCCCTCACAGAGTCCACCGGCATACCACATTGGATACAGGGACGTTTCCCCTGCTCCAGAAGCCATCTGTTTTTCTGTTTTTGCGCAATGTAAAGCTGTCGCATTTTATCCTCCAGATCAGGAGAAAGGCGTGCTTCCCGGAGTGCTTCATCTATGGTAGAAAGCTCACTTTCTTCAAGGATTGCTTCCCGCCAGTTTTCATCAGGAGGCTGAACTTCTGCCACCTCCGGATCTGGGGGGCAGCCGCCTACCTGAAACCGAACATCTTTTAGTAATCGGGTAGCCGTCAGACGGTGCAGTTGACTGATAATCTTTCTTTTCTGCAGTGAAAGATGCTGAGCCCACACCGAATCATTCACCCAAACAAAGAGTATTCCATTCTCAACAGACAAAGCCCTGCTCTTCTGGGAAATTTTTTCTCCCACAGCCTCAGGCCAGGCATCAATAATCATTTGTCCTTTAATTTTTTTTGCCGATGGCAGCTTGCGCAGCGTTTTTTCCAGGATTTTAGCAACTGTATCCAATCACTTCACCTCTCCATGAGCAACCAAAAACATTTTTCCCGGGACTTTCGTTCTTGTCATTTTATCTGCTTCTGTACCTGTGATAAAAGTTTGCACACGTCCGTCGATTGCTTCCAACAATGCAAATCTCCTCTGCTCATCCAGTTCGGAGAAAACATCATCAAAAAGGAGAACGGGAAACTCCCCCGTCTCCCCTTTAATATACTCTAACTCTGCCATTTTCAGGGAAAGGACCAGACTGCGTTGTTGCCCCTGAGATGCAAAAAGCCGCGCCTCCCGGCCATTTAAAAAAATTTGGAAGTCATCCCGGTGGGGTCCTATTAACGTTTGCCCCAAGCGGGCCTCCTGTTCTTTTTTCTCTGCTAATTTTTTTAAAAATAATTCCTTTAACTCTGGCAAATCTGTGGAAATTTCAGCGCCAAATGATGAGAGATAATTGATATCCAGGCTTTCTGTCCTTCCTGTCAAACGTCGTTGCGCCAGTCTGGATAATAACCCGAGCCGGTGAATAACAGAAATTCTTCTGCTTACTATTTTTGCTGCCAGTGGCGCCAGTTGCTCATTCCAACTGCCCAGTTCCTCTGAATCTAATATTTTTTTACGATGTGTCTTTAATAAAAAATTTCTCTGCCTTAGCACGTGTTGATACCTGTTCATATCATCTTCGTAAACAGGAGAAACCTTACTAATTTCATCATCTAAGAATTTTCGGCGGTTTGACGGAGATCCCTTAACAATAGCCAAATCTTCCGGAGTAAATATAACGGTTGTTAGTTTTCCGGACAATGCCGATTTTTTTTGTGTCAACCCGTTTACACTGTATGTTTTCTTTTTCTCCGCGGCAAGATAGGCAATTTTTAAAGCGCCTTCTCCATAAAGATAACCCACTTTTGCCGCAACTGAGCAGCCATCTGCTCCCCAGAGCACCACTTCTTCTTCATTGCGTGTACGGTGAGACTTCCCCGTTGCCAGAAAATTGATTGCTTCCAGTAAATTTGTTTTTCCCTGGGCATTTGCTCCTATAAACAAGTTAAGATGGTTGTCAAAGCTAAGCTGGAGACGGGAATAATTGCGGAAGTTATGTAGAAAAAGAGTCTCTATACGCAATATGATTCTCCTTTTTCGCAGTCTACGCTTTGATAGGAAGTACTAAATACAAATATTCTTCATGAATAGAGTCTTTGAGAATACAGGGTTTATTGGGTCCGGTGAGTTTTAGGATGCATTGATCTCCCTCACATACTTTAAGCATATCAATAACAAAGCGAGTATTTAGGGATATCTCTAATCCATCTCCTTCAAATTGCATAGCCACTGTTTCCTGAATCTTTCCGTATTTAGAGGCAGCCCGTATTACCATAGTGCCGTCTCCTATTGAAATTCTTACAATATGGTTCAAACCCTCTGAAAGTAGAGAAGCCCGCTCTACAGCTTGTAAAAAAGGTACTACATCCACCGAAGCTTGCCCTGTAAACTCTTTTGGAATTACCCTTTCCACGTTGGGAAAGTTTTCATCAAGAAGCCTGGATGCCACTTTCTTTTCACCACATGTCAGAAGCAGTTGGTTTTGTACAACCACCCCTTCAATCATCTTTTCATCTTCGCCGAAAATTCGTACTACTTCCTGAAGATTTTTTGCAGGAACTAGTATGGAGCCTTCTTCTCCGGTAAACCGGATAGAACAGGACGTAGTCGCAAGTCGAAATGTATCAGAAGATGCCAAAAACAGCGTATTCTCCCTGAATGTAAATAATACGCCAGTAAAGGCAGGCTTTCCTTCATCGTGAGACACTGCAAATAATGTTTGTTTTAATGCTCTTTTTAGACTGCCGGCATCTACTTGAAAACGAAACTGTATTTGATCCGGTGTCGCTTCAGGAAATACAGGAAATTCTTCTGCGCTTAACCCGTAAAGCTGAAATTCTGATTGGCCGCTTTTTATTTCGGTCAGAAAGTTTTCTTCATGAACACATATTTGTACACTTTCCCCTGGTAGTCGTCTGATAATTTCTATAAATTTAGAGGGCAAAACAACCTTTCCCGGTTCCTCATGGGCTGCAGAAAACGACGTACGGATGCCCAGTTCCAAATTAGTGGCTGTGATTGTCAGTGATTCACCGTTACTCTCAAGCAAAATCCCTTCCAGTACAGAAACGGCACTCTTCCCTGGGACTGCTTTCGCCACTGCTTGCAAATGTTCTGCTAATAATGACTGGGGTATGGATAAACGCATTTTTTTTTACCCTCCCTCTTTTTAGTTCTTTCTTTTTACTTCTGTGAATATAATATTAAATTAGTATTAACCGTATTAGGGGGTGTGCATAGTGTGTAAAAACAGACTTAGGTCATATACGGACTTCTTTCCTGGTGGGGACACAGCGGTGGATAAGCAGGTTTGTTTGTCCACAAAAAACACATAATCACAAATCCATTTTTTTTATAAGAGGATAGCAACATTATATAAGCAAGTTATCCCCAAGTTATCAACAGTTGTTAATTTTTACGATTATCTGTTCGATGATGGCCTTTAATTGAGAATTATTAACAATATCAGTAGAGATTTTTTTATGAGCATGCATCACCGTAGTATGATCCCGGCCACCGAATTCTTCACCTATTTTTGGCAGAGAAGCATCGGTTAGTTCCCTGGCAAGATACATGGCAACGTGTCGCGGCAGGGCCACATTTTTCGTTCTTTTTTTTGCCTTTAGTTCTTCCGGCTTTACTGCAAAGTGTTCAGCAGATTCCTTTTGAATTTGTTCAATCGTTATTAATTTGTGCTTATTCCGGTTGTCAAGAATTCCTTTTAGCGCTTCCTCTGCCAATGAAACGTCAATTCTGCGGTTTGTCAGCGAAGAATACGCGATGACACGGATAAAAGCGCCTTCTAATTCCCGAATGTTGGTGATAATCTTATCAGCGATATATAGCATCACATCATTACCTATAGGAATTTTTTCC
Source organism: Clostridiales bacterium (assembly GCA_018335855.1). Classification (GTDB taxonomy): domain Bacteria; phylum Bacillota; class Dethiobacteria; order Dethiobacterales; family Dethiobacteraceae; genus UBA7523. The sequence continues at coordinate 193,450 of JAGXRM010000010.1, read as the reverse complement.
GACGATGCTTTTTTACGTAAAATAGCAATCCTTGTTTCCAGATCGGGAGACTGGATATCTGTGATTAAACCCCATTCGAACCGGGAGCGTAGACGATCTTCTAATGTTGGGATATCTTTTGGCGGACGGTCACTTGAGATGATAATCTGCTTGTTATTTTCATGGAGAGCATTAAAGGTATGGAAAAACTCTTCCTGTGTTTGTTCTTTGCCGGCCAGGAACTGAATATCATCAATCAATAAAACATCAATATTACGGTACTTATTACGAAAATCAACGGTTCTGTTATCACGGATGGAATTGATAAATTCATTTGTAAACTTTTCGGAAGAAAGATAGACTACTTTATTAGAAGGCGTTGTCTCAATTACATGGTGACCGATGGCGTGCATCAAATGAGTTTTCCCGAGACCTACACCTCCGTAAATAAAAAGAGGGTTATATGCCCTGGCCGGGGCTTCAGAGACAGCTAAAGAGGCTGCGTGAGCAAAGCGATTGCTGTTTCCGATCACAAATGTATCAAACGTGTATTTAGGATTTAACCAGATCAAATTCTGTATTGTGGATGAACCAATCCGGGGCAGAGTTACCTCTTCATTCATCATTCCGTTGTTATCATCCTGATTAATCCTTGGAGTCACAAAATGTACCTGATAATCCCGTTTCACAACATCCTTTAGAGTCTGGGTAATTAATTCGCTATAACGTCCTTGTAACCAATCCCTCGTAAAATCATTAGGAACGCTGACCACTAACATATCATTATTGAGGGAAACAGGTCGCGTTGTCTTCAGCCACGTTTCAAAGCTGGGCTTACTCATTTTTTTCTCAATTTCATCCAAAGTGGCCTGCCAAATTTCCAACAGTTCCTGTTCCATTACTGTACCTCCTGTATGTATAAAACCCTTAGCAAGTTATTCACATCGTGAACGTTTTTACAATCGCTTTAAAAACAACTTATCCACAATAACATGAAATTGTTAACAAAAACTGTGGATAAAACATAAAGCAGCCTACTTATGGCCTCTTTATGAGATAATAGATAAAGTTATCCACATTTATATTAACAACTACAACTGCGAATTTTCCGATAATTTACCATTTTAATATTAACAAAAACTAACCTCTGCTGCAATAGCCATTAACAGTGAATGCCTGTAAATGCAAGTGCCATACCTTGACATTAAAGATGGAAAAAGTTATAATCTGTGTGATATGGGCAAGGATAACTTTATCGTCAGCTTGGCAGGAGGTGTAACACATAATGAAGAGAACGTTTCAGCCGAAAGTAAGAAAAAGAAAACGTATTCACGGATTTCGCAGTCGTATGTCTACGGCAGCTGGACGCCTGATTATTAAGAGACGGCGGGCTAAAGGTAGAAAAAGACTGTCCGCATAATGGGCGTTTTCATGAAAAAACAAAGACGTATTACCAAAAACAGGGAATATCAGAATGTTTTTCAACAAGGGGTTTCCACGGCTTCACGGGGATTGGTTCTTTACCAAATGGCTAACGGCCTCCCTTTGAACCGAACCGGCTTTGTAACCAGTAAAAAGTTAGGCAACGCTGTGGTACGCAACCGTGCCCGGAGATTACTCCGGGAAGCCTATAGAATTTATGCCGGTGACATAAAGACAGGATACGATCTGGTATTTATCGCCCGTCCATCGGCTGCCACATTTGATTTTAAACAGGCCGCCGCCGAAATGAAGCGATTATTGCAGAGGGGCGGTTTGTTTAGCATAACCAGTATACCGCAGGTGAAAAAATGAAATTCTGTCTGTTGCTGATTATTAAATTCTACAGAAAATTCATATCTCCTTTAAAGCCATCTTCATGCCGTTTTGAACCAACCTGTTCTCAATATGCACTACAGGCTACGGAGCGATATGGCGCCTTTAGGGGATTTTTGATGATAATTCGTCGGGTAAGTCGGTGTCATCCTTTTAACCCCGGTGGATATGATCCTGTTGAATAATCATTTCCTTACCCGAAAGACGCTTCCCGTTTTTCAGGTCGCGTTTATTATCTGAATACACCTGATATAGGAGGCCGTTCCATTGATTAATACCATAGCTCAGTTTTTAGGTGAAATTCTGCTGTTTTTCTATAATAACACCGGTCAAAATTACGGGCTTGCCATTATTCTGCTTACCCTTGCTGTACGTTTGGTCACTTGGCCCCTGACAAGCAAGCAGTTGTCCTCTGCAAAAAAGATGCAAGACATGCAGCCTGAAATAAAAAAATTGCAGGTAAAGTATAAAGATGATAAGGAAAAACTAAATCAGGCAACCATGGAGCTGTGGAAAACTCATAAAGTAAACCCGGCTGCCGGTTGTCTACCCCTTCTACTGCAGTTTCCCGTCCTGATTGCTATGTTCCGCCTACTTCAGGAACCTGCTTTGTTAGAGGGGATTGAAAATTTCATGTTTCTTACCATGAATATGACGATAGCAGCAGTAGCGGATGGCATCTGGCAGACAAACCCCGGATACTACATAATGGTATTACTTTCTGGTATAACCACATATCTGCAGCAAAAGCTAATGATGACTGATAAATCACAACAAACAATGATGATTATTATGCCGTTTATGATTTTATTCTTCAGCGTGCGTTTTCCCGCGGGTCTGGTTCTATACTGGGTTGTAAACAACTTTCTTTCCGTGGGTCACCACTTTCTTCTCAATAAACCCGCGAAGGGAGCGGTCAGCGAGAAATGAGAACGGTGGAAACAAGTGGCAAAACTGTAGAAGAAGCAACGCAAAAGGCATTAGAGGATTTAGGCGTTTCAGCAGAACATGCTCTGGTGGAAATTATCACTGAATCCAGCCCGGGTCTGTTTGGAATTATTGGCTCAAAACAAGCACGTGTCCGCGTGACAGAGAAAATGAGCCCTGAGCATTATCTTAGTGAATTTTTGCAAACGGTTATTACTCATATGGGTATTGCGGGCCAGGTGGAACCCGTGGTAACCGACGAGAATCTGCGCTTTAATATCAACGGACAAAGAATGGGCATGCTTATCGGTAAAAGAGGGCAAACTTTAAACGCACTTCAGTACTTACTAAATGTTGCTTACCATAAGAAATTTCCTGGCGAAGGCCATCGTGTAATCTTAGACGTGGAAGATTACAGAGAAAAACGGGAACAAACGCTGCGGAATCTGGCTATTAATCTTGCCAACAAAGCCATCCATTTCCGGAAGGAAGTTGTTCTGGAACCTATGAATCCACAGGAGAGGCGCATTATTCACACGACGCTACAAGATAATGCTTCGGTGGGCACATACAGTCAGGGCGAGGAACCTTATCGTAAAGTAGTAATTGCACCAAAATAATGTTGGGATAAATGAGACCGCGGCTCAAAAGGGCAGGCGGTTTTTTTTAAGAGGTGAACATTATGCTAGATGACACGATTGCCGCTATTTCTACTCCTCCCGGAGAAGGCGGTATTGGAATAGTAAGGATGAGCGGACCTAATGCAATAAACATTGGGTCGGCTGTTTTTTGTTTTCATAATAGTGTCAAAAAACCACAAAGCCACCGCCTCTATTACGGGTATGTTAAAGATCCGGAAGACGGCCGGATCATAGATGAGGCACTTATCGCTTTTATGCGTGCCCCATATACATATACCAGGGAAGATGTAGTCGAAATTAACTGCCATGGTGGAGCTCTGCCGGTTAGTAAAACACTGGGCCTTGTTTTGGCCGCAGGCGCCCGGATGGCTGAGCCCGGGGAATTTACACAGCGGGCTTTTCTTAACGGAAGAATTGATTTAGCTCAGGCTGAAGCGGTTATCCAGATTATCCGGGCAAAAACAGAAACAGCAATGGTGTTGGGGATGTCTCAACTGCGGGGTCGGCTCTCCGGTGCCGTCAGAGAAATACGGCAGACATTATTGAAAATACTGGCACATATGGAAGCGTCCATAGATTATCCGGAGCATCAGGATGTGGAAGAACTGGCCAGGGGCCAAATTGTACACGGTGTTGAACCGGCGTTGTCGGGGATTGCTACTCTGCTGGAAACGGCTGATCGTGGCCGCATCCTCCGTGAGGGAATACGAACGGCGATTGTCGGGCGTCCTAATGTGGGTAAAAGTTCACTGTTAAATGCGTTATTGCATGAACAGAGAGCCATTGTCACCGCAATTCCCGGGACGACCCGGGATGTATTGGAAGAGAGCATAAACCTGGGCGGTGTTGCCTTAACGATTATCGATACCGCCGGTATCCGGGAAACCGTCGATCAGGTGGAACGGATCGGAGTTGCCCGTTCCCGGGAAGCCTTGGAAAAGGCGGATTTAGTTCTCTTTGTCATGGATGCCTCCCTCCCGGTTTCATCTGAAGACAGGGAAATTTTAGCTGCGGCCGGGGACAGGCCATGCATAGTTGTTGCAAATAAAACAGATCTGCTGCAAGATACCGAACAAGCACTGCACAGTGTTATTGAAAATGTCTCTCCCCGGTCTGTCGTTCCCATGTCGCTACTGTTCGAAAGAGGCCTGGCAGCATTGGAGCAAACCATAATGGATATTGTTTTTCGCGGCGAAGCAACTGCTCCTGAGCATACCATGGTTACATCTACCCGGCATAAAGATGCACTCCGACGGGCGCAGCAATCATTACAGGAAATGCTGCGTGCCCTGGAAGACAGATTTGCCATAGATTTGTTGGCCATCGATTTACATACTGCCATGGAAGCATTAGGTGAAATTACAGGGGAAGCAGTCCGCGAAGACCTGGCGGAAGAAATATTCCGTGCTTTTTGTATCGGGAAATAATTGAATGGTGGAGTGAGTAAAATCATGACTTATCCGGGCGGAAAATATGATGTGATTGTCATTGGTGCAGGGCACGCGGGCTGCGAAGCTGCGCTGGCAGCGGCCAGGCTTGGATGCCGTACCCTGGTGATTACTATAAACTTAGATGCCGTGGCACTGATGCCCTGTAACCCTGCCATCGGCGGGCCGGCCAAAGGGCATCTCGTCCGTGAAGTGGATGCATTGGGCGGACAGATGGGCGCGACCATCGATATAACCAGAATTCAGATTCGTCTTCTTAACACCGGGAAAGGGCCTGCCGTCCATGCTTTACGGGCCCAGGCGGATAAATGGCATTACCAGCGTCAAATGCGCAACATTTTGGAAACGACAGCAAACATTCATCTGCAGCAGGCTTTTGTAGACAGGTTTTATGTTAAGGGGGGCCGCATCAGAGGGGTCGTTACCCACACAGGAGCGCTTTTTGAGGCCGATGCAGTCGTTCTTACCACCGGCACATATCTGCGCGGCAGGATTATCATCGGCAGCCTTAATTACAAAGGCGGGCCCAACGGTCAGCTAACCAGCGGAAAACTATCAGGAAGCATGGCTAAGTTGGGGTTGCGGCTCAGCCGCTTTAAGACCGGTACCCCTCCCCGGGTGCATAAAGAGTCCATTAACTTTGATAAAATGCTGATTCAACCCGGAGATGATAAGCCGCTGACGTTTTCTTTTATGGGAACTCCCGCTTCCGGGGAACAAGTGCCCTGCTGGTTAACGCATACCACTGAAAAGACTCACCAGGTAATACAAGACAATCTTCATAGGTCTCCATTATATTCCGGAGACATTAAGGGTGTGGGGCCCCGTTATTGCCCGTCTATCGAGGATAAAGTGGTACGCTTCAGCGAACGACCGTCACACCAGGTATTTTTGGAACCTGAAGGACGCGATACAGCCGAATATTATGTTCAGGGAATGTCCACGAGCTTGCCGGAGGATGTACAGATTGCCATGCTACGAACAATACCTGGCCTGGAAAACGTGAAACTTATGCGGGCTGGGTACGCAATTGAGTATGACTGCCTAGATCCTACACAACTAAAACTGACACTGGAAACGAAAACGGTGGCAGGTTTATTTAGTGCCGGGCAAATAAACGGTTCTTCCGGGTACGAAGAAGCCGCCGCTCAGGGAATTGTGGCCGGAATAAACGCGGCGCATTACATAAATGGAATTGACCCCATAATCATAGACCGATCCACGGCGTACATCGGGGTACTCATTGACGATCTGGTGACAAAAGGCACCCTTGAGCCATACAGAATGATGACATCCCGGGCGGAATACAGGCTGCTGCTGCGTCAGGATAACGCAGATGCCCGCCTTACACCGCTTGGCTATAAAATCGGCCTGATATCACCCGAACGTTACCACGTGTTTACCCAAAAATCTGCGTCTGTGGACAATGAAATCGGGCGGATGCAAGAACGGACCATCCCCTCCACCGAGGACGTTAACGAATATCTGGAAGGTAAAGGGAGCAGTCCGTTGGGCGGTCACGTCAGCGCTGCCCAGCTATTAAAGCGGCCGGAGCTTTCTTACGATGATATTCTCATGCTTTTACAGGAAACTGTCTCACAGGAGCCAGATGTGGCTGCACAGGTAGAGACGCAGATAAAATACCAGGGCTATATTGAAAAACAAATGCAGCAGGTTGAAAAATTTAAGAAAATGGAAAATAAAGCGCTGCCTGAAGATATGCCGTACTGTAAAATGGAAGGAATCTCCAGAGAAGCGGCGGAGAAACTGGCAAAAATAAAACCTCGTTCCATTGGTCAGGCCAGTCGTATCTCAGGAGTTTCTCCGGCGGATATTTCTGTCTTGCTGGTTCACCTGGAGCAACAGCGGCGCAAGGAGGGGACGCGCCATGTGGAATCGACTCACAACACTGTGCACTGAGCAGAACATCCAGTTACCACCCGAGGCTCCTGCACTGTTTGCCCAATACTATCAGCTCTTGTTAGAGGGAAATGAAAAATGTAATCTGACAAGAATTACTGACCCTGAGGAAGCTTTAATCAAGCATTTCTTTGATTCTCTCCAACTCCTGGCCTGGTACCCTGACCCACCCGGACCAATTCTGGACGTGGGAAGCGGTGCCGGATTTCCCGGCATCCCTTTAAACATTGCCCGGCCGGAAATTCCCGTGGTCATGCTAGATTCCTCAAAAAAAAGAGTTGATTTTCTCAATGGAAGCGGGGCAGCGTTGGGCCTGACAGAGCTCACTGCGATTCACGGCCGTGCCGAAGACATAGCCCGCTTGCCGAATCACCGTGATAAGTACAGATTGGTCGTGTCACGGGCTGTGGCCCGCTTACCGGTTCTCCTGGAACTGTGCCTTCCCTTTGTTGCACCGGAGGGCATGTTTATCTCCTATAAGGGACCTGAAGCCGGACAGGAAGTCAAAGATTCAGCCCAGGCCTTACAAGAACTGAACAGCCGCTTAGAAACGACCAAGAGCTACACTCTCCCCGACAATATGGGAACCCGATCATTACTGTTCTTCCGCAAAGAAGACGTTACCCCGGCACGCTACCCGCGTAAAGCAGGTACCCCCGAAAAGAGACCCCTTTAACAGGGGAACTCTTCGAGGGGCGTCTTTTTTTTTGCCTAACCATTGGAAACTTCTTAATTTCAGGCAAATAGTAACAAAATAATTGGCAGGATATTCCTTTGAAATGTCGAAAGATAACTAATGTAACGATGATTAGATTGGAGGAAAAATGATGAATGAGGCATGGAAGAAGCTTATAAACATTGATGAAGCTGAGATTGACCAGGGTGAAACACAAGTCGTTCCTGTTGAGAATATTCGACCTAACCCCTTTCAGCCCCGCAAGACCTTTGATGCCGGGAAAATAGATGAACTTGCTCAGTCAATACGTACATATGGCCTCCTGCAGCCGATTCTGGTCAGAAAAGAAAAGGAAGATGTATTTCAACTCATTGCAGGCGAACGCCGTCTTATGGCTTGTAAATCTTTGGGGTGGACTCATATAAATGCTGTGATCAGGACCATTTCCGACAGTGCTATGGCTACCATCGCATTAATTGAAAACCTGCAGCGGGAAGACCTGAACTTTATTGAAGAAGCGGAAGGCTATGGCAGGCTGCTGGAAGAATTCGGCTTAACACAGGAAGTTTTGGCGCAAAGATTAGGCAAGTCTCAGCCTACTATCGCCAATAAATTAAGATTGCTTAAGCTGCCATCCCGTGTTAAAGAGCTTCTTCTGTCCCAGGATCTAACAGAACGACATGCCAGAGCACTTCTCAGGCTGCCGGATGAAGAGATACAGATGAAAGTTGTCAACGAAATTTTCAACCTGGGCTATACGGTAAAGCAAACGGAAAAGCGGGTAGATGAAATTATCAACAACCAGGCAGAAACAGTAGTTAAAGAACGGAAGAAAGTAATCATCAGAGATATCCGGATATTCCTTAACACCATCCGTCAGGCGGTTTCCATCCTGGAAACAGGTGGATTAGGACCAAAAATGACAGAAAAGGACCATGGAGACTTTCTGGAAATTACGATTCGTCTTCCTAAAAAAAGAGAAAAAGTGGGTAACAAACAGGCTATAGCAGAGGGTGGACGGGTATTTCCCAGGTAATGACACCAGGCTTATACGACACACTTCTCAATGAATCTGACTGTTCGTAGATTTTCAAGCGGTAATTTGTCGCCAAACAGTGTCTTCTGGCAGGAGACGGCAGGTGCGGCGCGAATATATTGTACAGCGGAGAAGTGAGGTGTCGATATGAAACGCGTGATAGCAATAGCTAACCAGAAAGGCGGCGTGGGTAAAACAACTACGTCGGTTAATTTAAGCGCATACCTGGCGGCAGCGGGGAAGGCCGTCCTATTATTGGACATTGATCCCCAGGGGAACGCCACCAGTGGAATAGGCTTAGAAAAGCGTCGGATTCAGGCTTGCATCTATGATGTTCTGATTAATGACATACCGCTGGAAAAGGTGATCCAGAAATCTTCTTTGGACGGGCTTGATGTCGTCCCTGCCACCATTCAACTGGCGGGTGCCGAAATTGAACTGGTTCCGACTATGTCCCGGGAAGTACGGTTGCGCCGGGTACTCGAGGGTATTCGCGAGCGTTATGATTACATAATTATTGATTGCCCTCCTTCCCTTGGCTTGCTGACAATCAACGCCCTGACAGCTGCCGACACGGTGCTTGTACCGATTCAGTGCGAATATTACGCCTTAGAAGGCTTAAGCCAGTTGACGAACACCGTTAAGTTGGTGCAAAAACACTTAAACAGCGCCCTGCGTTACGAGGGTGTGCTATTAACGATGTATGATGCCCGAACAAATCTGGCGTCACAGGTAGCAGATGAAGTCCATAAGTTTTTTGGCAGTCGTGTTTTTAAAGCGGTTATACCCCGCAATGTCCGGTTAAGTGAGGCGCCGAGTCACGGGCAATCGATCCTTACTTACGATGAACGGTCCAAAGGTGCGGAAATGTATCAATTATTGGCAAAGGAAGTGATCGCCAATGAACAAGAATAGGCTGGGTAAAGGGCTACAGGCCTTAATCCCCGAAATAGAAGATGCGCCTTTATCTGACGCCATTGAAGTTGAGGTAGCTGAAATCAGTGTGAACCCGCACCAACCCCGGAAGAGCTTCGACCAGGACAAGCTGGCTGAGCTGGCACGTTCCATAGAGCAACACGGTGTGCTTCAGCCGTTAATTGTGCGTCCTTCCGGTGAGTCATACCAACTGGTTGCCGGAGAAAGGCGTCTGCGGGCGGCAAAAATGGCTGGGCTGCCCCGCGTGCCTGTTGTAATTAAACCTCTTTCTGACCGGCAAATGATGGAAATCGCGCTAATTGAAAATTTGCAGCGCGAAGACCTGAATCCCCTTGAAGAAGCGGAAGCATATCAGCGGCTGTTGGATGAGTTTGGCTACACTCAGGAACAACTGGCGGAAAGAGTGGGAAAAAGCAGATCGGCTGTGGCAAATACTCTGAGGCTGACTGCACTGCATGCGGAAGTGCGTAAAGAGGTGTCAGCAGGCCGACTGTCCGAGGGTCATGCCCGGGCGATTCTGGCCCTTCCCTTAGAAAAACAACCGGAGGCTTCTAAAAAGGTGATGGAGTTGGGGCTGTCTGTGCGTGAAACGGAGCGGCTGGCCGGGCAAGGACAACGTCGACGCAGTACCAGTAAAACCGTTGTTAAGGATTTTTACCTTACTGATTTGGAAGACCGGCTCCGTGAGCATTGCGGCACCGTTGTGAATGTCCGTCTTGCAAACAATGGCAGTGGCCGGGTGGAAGTTCACTTCAGCGACCAGGATGAACTGGATCGAATTTGCGAACTTTTTTTTCAGGGGTAAAACTAATTATTGCTCACAACGGGATATAAATCTGGCTCTTTGTTTCACGTGAAACATTTAGAGATGTTTCACGTGAAACTTCATTTTTATACAGAGAGAAGCGGTGAATGATGAGTGTCTGGAATGCGCTATTAGGGACTGCAGTTAACGGTTTGGCAATTGTTGTCGGTGGCTTGGTCGGGGTTCTGTTGGGAAACCGGATTCCCGAACGGTATAAGATTATTACTATGCAGGGAATTGCCCTCACTGTCGTTCTGATTGGTTTGCAAATGGCACTGCGAACGAATCAGCTAATTATTGTTATTTTCAGCTTAATTATTGGTTGTGTTTTGGGTGAAGCCGTGGGAATCGATGCCTGGCTGCGCCGTGTGGGCGTTTGGCTGGAGGAACGGGCATCGCATAGCGGTTCCGGCTTGGCCAGGGCTTTCGTTTTTGCCACATTGCTCTATGGAGTTGGGGCTATGGCGGTAACTGGTGCGCTGGAGAGCGGACTGCTGGGACAGCATCAGATTTTATATGCTAAATCTGTCCTTGACGGCATCACGGCAGTGGCGTTTGCTGCCTCCATGGGTATAGGGATTTGTCTCTCCGCTGTTCCTGTCGTTTTATACCAGGGAGCAATCGCTTTGGCGGCCGGCTCCCTCCGGCCTTTTCTCGGCACAGCAGTGATTACAGAGCTTTCCGCCGTCGGAGGCGTGCTTATTTTTGCGATTGGTCTCAATTTGCTGGAATTAAAGGAAATCAAAGTGGCGAACTTTCTCCCTGCTTTTGCTGTTGCTTTTGTTTGGCTAACTATTTTCGCCTTATAGAAATAGGATAAACATGTATTGTTGGCAGGGCAGGAGGATTTTGCCTGTTGATGTCGAAATTATAGACAAGAGTTTGGGGGGTTGGTATGGATTTATACATAAATGCAGCGCTTGTAGTTATAATCATTTTATTTGTCATGCTTTTGCTCTTATATCGTAAAGTAAATATTCTTTCTGCCCGCTATCTTGGTTTTATGCGTGGCAGGGACGGCGCTAGCTTAGAAGACCGGGTAACTGAAATATGCGTTCATATGGATAGTGTGGAAGCGGAAGTCGCTGAGAACCGCTTGCGGCTAAAAGAAATAGCCGCCGTTCTTAATACAGCGACCCGGGGTATCGGTGTTGTTCGTTTTAACGCATTTCAGGATACGGGAAGCGACCTTAGTTTCTCGGTAGCGTTTTTAGATGCACATAAAAACGGGCTGGTTCTCAGTAGTATTTATGGTCGGGAAGAGTCACGCACGTATGCTAAGCCTGTTAAGGACGGTCAGTCCCAGTACCAGTTAAGTATTGAGGAAAGAGAAGCGATCCAGCGGGCGGCAGATTCACTGCTGCAACTAAAATAGTATTGAGGAGTAGTTATGTGGAATAAGCTCTTTACGGTTCTGATTGTTTCTGATGGAGGCAAGGCTCCAACCAGCTTTAAGCTTTCCCGTGTAGCCGTCTATATCTCCGGAATAATTGCCTGTTTCTCAGTTTTTAGTGTAATAGCTCTGGGCTATTCCCATAACCAGTATGCACGTCAGGCGGCACGCATACCTCATTTGCTTGAGGAAAACGCCCGTGTGGCAGAGGAAGTCAGGCTTTTAGAAGCAGATCTCAATTCTATGGTTTGGCAAATGGCGGAGTTGGAAAGTCTGGGCAGAGAAGTTCGCGGTATCGTCAACGGCGGTGAATTGCAGTCTGAACGAACCGAACTTTTCAGTCGAAACAGTGTTCGGGACAGTAGCACTACAGATGAAGCGATTGACTACTTAAAAGAAAGAATTCCGGAAAAGGTAGAGGAGCTATCCCTGTTAAAAGATGATGCAATTGCATACCGGCAGGAGTTGGCCGTAACGCCGGATTTCTGGCCTATTGAAGGAAGAATTACTTCCCCTTATGGAATGCGCAGGGCTCCTCTGACACGTCGTTATAATTTTCATCAGGGTATTGATATTGGCGCGCCCTACGGATCTCCTGTCAGGGCTTCCGCAGATGGTACGGTCTCAGCTGCCAGATATCGTGCGGGATGGGGTAATCTGGTTGTTATTAATCATGGTACATATACGACATACTATGCTCACCTAAAGCGCTTTTTGGTAAAGCCTGGAGATAAGGTGGTAAAGGGTCAGCTAATTGCAGAAGTCGGCAGTACAGGTTACTCCACCGGCCCCCATCTGCATTTTGAAATACATATAAACGGGAATACAATTGATCCGTTAACTATACTTACGTCGGAGGTGCCTGGATTTGGGCTTTAAAAAGCAAGGGACTGAAAAAATACTGACTATTTTAAGCAAAGATGCTGTAATCGACGGAACATTGAAAGGTTGCGGTCCGGTGCGTATAGACGGAAGGGTGCAGGGAGATGTTGACATTGAAGGTGATGTCTTTATCGGAGAAAGCGCTGTGCTCGAAGCATCAGTTAAAGGACAAAATATTCAGGTGGCTGGTCGGGTAATTGGGGGTATTACAGCGGCAGGGTGTCTGGAAATTATGGCAAGCGGTGTTGTGGAAGGCGACGTGAATGTGCAAACTTTACAAGTGGCCGACGGCGCTATATTGCACGGCTCCTGCAAGATGCGCGGCTCCTCGGCCGAATGAGCGCATCTGTTTTTTTTATTGTCAATCCCGAAGCGCAACATGGCAGGGCTGTTGCGACCTGGGCTGAAGTACAGCAGTATATGGATGCCCAGGGGCATAAATACGAATATTCGCTAAGTACCGATTTGGAAGATGTGGAAAGGCTGGCCCGAACAATTAGCAGTATACAGGCCTAAGCCGGTACACATAGAAGTGGATGGTAAAGTGGTGTCGGGGCCTGTTTGGCTAGTTACCGTTGCTAATGCCAGGTATTACGGCGGCGGCATGAAAATCGCACCGTGTGCAGACCCGCAGGATGGACTTGCAGACATTATTATTGTAGGCAATATTCACAGGCTGAATTTTTTACGATTATTTCCGTTAGTTTACAGTGGCCGCCACATCGATCATCCAGCTGTTCAGGTATTACGCGGCAAAGAGATTAGAATCGACAGTGTCCATAAACTGGCAGTTCATGCAGACGGTGATTTGGCGGGAACGACGCCGGTCGAGGTAAAAATCTGTCACCACGTGATCCGGCTTCGTGTTCCGGAATAAAACATCCTTTGACTGCTTAGAATAAGCGCAAAGGAGGTATTTATATGGAGCGAAAAATTGCTGTGGAAGACGGGTTAGCTCCCGTCAAGGAATTTTTGCGTAATAAAGGATATCAGGTGGTTGGCATGCAGTCTGGTCAACAAGTGGACGGAGCCGTGGTCAGTGGCATGGATAATAATATGATGGATATTCAAAATGTCGTAATTGATGCACCGGTTGTGAATGCCCGAGGCAAAACACCGCAAGATATTTTGCAGGAGTTAGAAAGCAAATGGCTTCATTAAAGTAGTATAAAGGCCGCCGTTCGCATTGAACAGCGGCCTTTAACGTTCTACTCCTCGTGCGCGCTCAGGCTCTTATACCCGCTGCAGGGGTAGCGACTTGCTTGTGTCTGCTGTCTGCGGCAGGCTTTGCAACCCAAGATATAAACCTCTGGCAATGGCCTCCGCGATTCGGATAACCACGCTCAAGCGGGTATTTTGTAAAACAAAATATTCTAAAAAACCTCCAACGTTAACTATGCCGTTTATATGTAACTGTCCGACGGGCGGGAGCGTTTTATTAACCCCGGCACCCGGCTGCATCGGTCCCAGGCCGATGTCAATTGCTCCCACACTTTCCGCCCGCCCCAGACAGGCATCTACAGCTATAATCAGGGGGTAGTGGTAAAGGCGTTCGATTTCTGCCACCGTTTCCTCCAGATTGACAGCGTGGACAGGCTCTTCCAGGGTTCCGTATATAACAGCCCGCTTTGGCTGCAACCGACTCACTTTTGTACCGATTAAAGGCCCTAAGGAATCACCTGTGGATCTGTCTGTGCCGATACATAGCACAATAAGTTGATGATATTGCGGCTTATACAGGTCGGCAAGAAACTGCTGAAGCGCCCATTTTAGTTTTTGAACGGCAAAGGGGTCGGAACTGTCAACACGAAATGTTTTTTTATCTTCCCCGGTAATGACCGGGCTTTGAAACGCTGACATAGCGACCCTCCATCTAGAATACATTTATCATAGTATATTGAAGCTAAGGCTTTTTTATACTGTACTCAAGGATGATGTGTTAACATTTTGTAAAGAGTCAAAATAATATGGAAGCGTCTTTCCAGGGGAAATTTGATATTTCCCGGGAAATATCAACAAAAGTTGCAGAGGTGACGGCGATGTCCTGGGTCGATTTAGCAGCTCTTACTTTGGTGTTATGGTCAGCGGCAAAAGGATATATAAACGGAGCCTGCTTGGCCTTTCTTCATTTAAGTACGACGACAGTGGCGTTAGTGGCTGCCGTCGTTTTACAAACGCCCCTTGCGGCATATTTAGACATGGAGTGGCAGATTGAAGAGCTGGTGCGTGTTTATATTGCGAATCAAGTCGATGTTGCGGTTACTACATATTCGCAGAATACACCATTAATTCTACTGCCCCGGCTGGCGGGAGATGCCCTGTTCCGGATGGCTCCGGAGCTGGCCGCCGTTCCCGTTGCCGGCAGGGAAATGTCTGCTGTTTTACTCACCCAGGTAGTAATTCGTATTTTTTGCGCGGCTGCTTTTTTTCTCTTAATTGCTTCTGTTGCTACATTGCTGATACGTCTTGGTCAGCAAAATTCACGGAGTGAATTGCTTCCGGAGTGGCAAAAAATGTTCGGTATGATGATTGGGGCCGTTCATGGTGTTCTTTTGTCGGCAGTAATTTGTATTGCCTTAGATGCGGTTAGTTTTATGACAATATTTAGGGTATTCCAACAGGACCTGGACAGCTCATATCTTTATCAACTGGCGGGTATTATTTTGCAGTTTTTGCCCCCGTAATCCGTAAAGAGGAAATTATAGGTTTTTTGGATGTCAACAGCAGGATTTTGTTTAATTTAGGAAGAACTAGTATAAGTCAAATATTCTGACGCGAAGTGGAGGGAAGTAAATGCGTATTATCTTGTTGGGACCCCCAGGTGCCGGTAAGGGAACACAAGGGGAGAGGCTGGTAAAGAAATATAACTTGCCGCATATATCTACCGGAGACATTTTTCGTGCTGCCATTAAAGAAGGAACAGAGTTGGGAATGAAAGCAAAAGAGTATATGGATAAGGGAGAACTGGTTCCGGATGAGTTGGTCGTCGGGATTGTGAAAGAACGCCTAATGCAGCCTGACTGTCAGGACGGTTACCTGCTTGACGGGTTTCCCCGCACTGTTACCCAGGCCGAAGCATTAAGTGCTGCCCTGGGGGAATTAAATACACCACTTACCGGAGTTGTCAATGTTGATGTTAATCAGGATGAATTGTTGGACAGATTGACTGGGAGACGGGTCTGCAAATCATGCGGGTCTACCTATCATGTGAAATTTAACGCCTCCAAAGTTCGAAATGTATGCGATAAATGCGGCGGTGAACTGTACCAGCGGGTAGATGACACCGTGGAAACAGTAAAACAGCGGTTGGAAGTATATCGGAATCAGACGGAGCCGCTCATTGCATACTATGAGAATAAGGGTTTGTTATTTACCGTTGACGGTTCCAAAGATATCGATGAGGTATTTAAAGAAGTTACTGCTATATTGGACGCAAAGAAATAAGCCTGATTCGCAAAACAAGGTGATGGCATGCTGCAGATCTTTACACAACTGAACGGAGAATTTCTTGAATCGTTCTTTTTCGAGATGGCTATAACCTGGGGAACAAGGATTATCAAATCTTTATTGATAATCCTTCTCGCCCGCTTTGCGTTGCGCTTTGGCAACAGTGTAATCTGTAAGCTGTTTGATATCAAAGGGCAATCGAAGATACATCTCCCTGAAAATAAAGCAAAAACTATTTCTGCACTGCTTGTATCTATCTGGCGGTATTTTATCTATGCATTAACGATTATTCTTGTGCTGACAGAGTTGGAAATTATGGATATCGGGCCGATTCTGGCCGGTGCCGGTATATTCGGCCTTGCCATTGGTTTTGGTGCCCAAAACCTTGTCCGTGATATCATTTCCGGCTTCTTTATTTTATTAGAAGATCAGTTTTCAGTCGGTGATTTCATTACCACCGGCTCCTATAGCGGTATTGTAGAAGAACTGGGTCTGCGGATTACAAAAATAAGAGACTTTAGTGGAGAATTACATATCATTCCCAACGGTCATATTGAAGCGGTTACTAACAAAGCCCGCGGCAACATGCGTGCGCTGGTAGATGTGGGCGTGGCATATGAAGAAGATATCGACTATGTGGTATCTGTGCTGGAGGAACTCTCTCGTCAGTTTGCGGAGAATGAGCCGGATGTGGTGGAAGGGCCCATGGTCCTGGGTGTGGAGGGTTTGGGCGACTCTGCCGTCGTCATTCGCCTATTTGCACGGACGGTAAACATGACGCAGTGGAAGGTGGAGAGGGATTTGCGCCGTCTAATTAAAAAGACCTTCGACGAGAAAGGTATTGAAATACCCTATCCAAGGCGTGTCATCTACAATCGGGGCAACGACAAGGGAGTTGAGACCGATGGCTGAGTATAGCCTGGGGCAACGGGTTCGGATGAAAAAAGTACATCCATGCGGCGGTGATATTTGGACGATTATACGTGTCGGCATGGATTTTCGTATAAAATGTGTAGAATGCGGACGCAGCGTAATGATTCCCAGGGGAAAATTCGAAAAAAGCGTTCGAGAAATCCTGCCGGAACCAACAGAGTAAAATGACCCGGACCAAAGTTGGCCGGATCATTTGTAGTTTTCTTCTTCGCAGAACTGCGCAAATCCCGGTACTGACCGCCAAGAGGTCCCTTTTGGCAATAGGCTGCCAATGGTTTTGCAGGTATCCTCATCACGGTTAACAAGAACCACCTCTTCCAGAGAATTGTTTTCTTTCACCGCTGTTAGAAAGCGGCGGTGAAAGTCGGCATCCCGTCCGGCAAAAGAGAAGCCACCAATGATTAAGCGGTCAGCATCCCGGAAAAGGCAATCTCTAACGCAGCCTCTATAACAGCAGCTTCCGGCCTGGATTTGTAGGCTACGGCTGCGGTATGTACACCGTCCATAAAGTTTTTCATAGTAGGGACACCAGCGTCATTGGAAAACCCGGCGCCAAGCAGATAAACATCCATGCAGATCACCGTCTTTGTCTTAAAATAAGCTACAACACTAGGGTGGACATACTGCTGAAAACTCATCCCTTGTCAATCCTGGCTGATTATGGTACTATATAGGTTGTACTTCCCTGCTCCTGGCATTGACCGGGGGCCATAGACCATAGGGAGGAGGTGAATAGGCCATGACAAAGTACGAAACCATGTATATTCTTAGACCCGAACTCGAGGAAGAGGCATATGACGCCTTGGTTGAGAAGTTTAAAGGGATCATTGAGGGCGAGAAGGGTGAAGTAACTAACGTGAATCGCATGGGTCGACGCAAGTTGGCCTATGAGGTAGACAAAAAGTTCCGGGAAGGGTACTACGTACTCTTTCATTACACTGGCGAAGCCAATGTAACCAACGAACTTGAGCGGAATTTCAGAATTTCTGATGATGTAATCCGCTACCTCATTGTTAAAGAAGAACAATAGAACCGGGGGTGAGGAGCCATGCTTAACCGCATCGTTCTTGTCGGTAGATTAACGGGAGACCCCGAGTTGCGCTACACACCCGCCAACGGTGTGGCCGTAGCCAGCTTTACGCTGGCTGTTAACCGGCGTTTTGGCCAGAAAAAAGAGACAGATTTTGTTCCCATTGTTGTCTGGCGCGCTCAGGCAGAGAACTGTGCCAAATATTTAGGTAAAGGCAGTTTGGTCGCCGTTGACGGAAGGCTGCAGATCCGTTCTTATGAAGACCGTGAAGGTCAGAAACGGACTATAGCGGAAGTGATCGCGGACAGTGTTCAGTTTCTAAGCTCACCGGGCAGTAAAGATAAGCGTGCTGCCAGTGATGAATCACCGTCTTTTGATGACTCAATGATCGGGGAAGATGATGTCCCCTTTTAAATGGCTGTATCAATTATTTTAAGTCAAGGAGGTCTGCACCATGCGTAGGGAACGCGGTCGCAGGAATAAACGCAAAATCTGCAGTTTCTGTGTAGATAAAGCAACGAGTATCGATTATAAAGTTACAGGGAAACTGGCTCGCTTTCTTACAGAACGTGGCAAGATTTTACCGCGCCGGATATCCGGTAATTGTGCGAAACACCAGCGTCAGTTAACAATGGCAATTAAGCGGGCACGTAATATCGCCCTGTTGCCTTACACAGCTGAATAAGCTTTTCACTAAGCGCCCGGTCTCCGGGCGTTTTTACTTTCACCCTGGAAATTAAAAGAACACGCCTTTCGCGAAATTTTGCCTTGCCTTGGTAAAATTAGCAGAAGAACTGTCCGTGTTGCGGGCAGGAGAATACAGTTTTTATGCAGAACAAGTACAGTCGGATGGTTTCCGAAAGGAGGAATTTTTAAATGAAGGTTATTTTAATTCAGGATGTTAAAGCCCTTGGTAAAAAAGGGGAAATTAAAGAAGTGGCTGAGGGGTACGCGAGAAATTATCTAATACCGCGCGGCCTTGTAGTTGAAGCAAGCGGCGGTCACCTTAAAGAACACCAGAGCCAGGAAAAAAGGCAGGAAGCAAAGGTAGCTAAGGTTCTTTCTGCTGCGGAAGCCCTGGCGAAAAAGATAGACGGGCTGACCCTGGAAGTTGTGGCCAAGGTAGGTGAGGGAGGCAGGCTTTTCGGTTCTGTCACCAGCGCTGATGTAGCCAGCGCTCTTAAGGAAAAAGGGTTCACTGTTGATAAACGGAAGATTGATTTAGGAGAAACCATAAAAAACTTAGGGACGTATTCTGTCCGTATCAAACTACACCCTGATGTGGATTCGCATATACAGTTGGTAGTAAGGACATAAGAGGAGAATAAAATGAAAAAGACATTGACAACAAGACTCTCACAAAATGTTATGGATAGCAAAGATCAGCTAAAACGGGAGATTAACGCTGTTTATGCTTTGCTTTCCGGAATGATTGGTGCGGACAAGCTTGTTTTAAAAGCGGGAAAACTGGAGGCGCTCACCCTATTGCGGTCGCGGAAACTGGAAGATCGTATTCTTGGCCTGCAGCGGGTAATATTTGAAAACCCGGCTCTGGAAAACCCTCCGTCACCGGAAGAAATCCCCGATGTCTTACAGGCGCTCTATGAAGAGCTTGCTGACCAAATGGCCCGCCGTACAGTGGAAGAATCTATTGAACGTAAAATTGCTGAGAAAATGCAGGAAAGACATGAAGAATATATCCAGGAAATGAAACGCCAGTTGCTTAAAGAGCAGGGCGGTCCTGAGAATCCTCAGACGCTCAAAAAGTTTGCCCAGCTGGAAAAGATGAAAAGCCAAAAGTTAAACAGAACTGCTCTTGAGATTCTGCGCCCTAAAACATTAAATGAAATTGTCGGGCAGGAAGCGGCCATCCAGGCGCTCATGGCTAAACTGGCGTCCCCATACCCGCAGCATATGATTATTTACGGTCCGCCCGGCGTGGGTAAAACCACCGCGGCCAGACTGGCTCTCGAGGCTGCCAAAAAATTAAAGCAGAGTATTTTTGCCGCGGATGCGCCGTTTGTGGAAGTGGATGGGACAACGCTGCGCTGGGATCCCAGGGAAACGACAAACCCGCTTCTGGGCTCAGTCCATGACCCCATCTATCAAGGCGCAAAACGGGACCTGGTTGACGGTGGCGTGCCTGAGCCGAAACCTGGTCTTGTTACCGAAGCTCACGGCGGAATTCTTTTCATTGATGAGATCGGGGAATTGGACGTACACTTGCAAAGCAAGCTGTTGAAAGTGCTGGAGGATAAAAAAGTAGATTTTGATTCAGCGTATTATGATCCTTCTGACAGCCAGATACCCCAATATATCCGCAAGCTTTTTGAAGAAGGTGCTCCTGCAGATTTTGTTTTAATAGGCGCGACCACATGTTCTCCGGATGAAATTAGCCCTGCCCTTCGTTCCCGCAGTACATCCGTCTTTTTTGAACCGCTGACACCGTATCATGTCCGCAGTATTGTGGAAAATGCAGCAGCAAAGCTGGAAGTCTGCCTGGAAGACGGTGTCGCTTCAACAATCAGTGAATATACCACGGAAGGCCGCCAGGCGGTAAACCTATTGGCAGATTCTTTCGGCCTGGGTCTTTATAAGACGGACCAAAACGGTGAAAAAAGCTGTGTGGTTATCAACAGGGACATGGTAATGGAATCTCTGCGCTCGGGGAGATATTCTCCGAATACACTAAAGAAAAAAGCACAGGGTACGTTACCCGGAAAAGTTTTCGGCCTGGGCGTAAGCGGTTACCTGGGCAGCGTCCTGGAAATTGAAGCGGTTGCTTTTCCAGCACGGGAACCGGGAAAAGGGACAATGCGCTTTAATGAGACAGCGGGCAGTATGGCCCGGGATTCCGTTTTTAATGCAGCGGCTGTAATCCGGCGACTGTCAGGCGAAGAGTTAAGTAATTTTGACCTTCATGTCAATGTAATCGGCGGCGGTCGTATTGACGGACCTTCTGCCGGCCTGGCGACGGTTATTGTGTTGCTTAGTGCAATGAAAGGATGGCCTGTCTCGCAAAACGTCGCGGTTACCGGTGAAGTATCTTTGCAGGGATTTGTTCGTCCTGTGGGCGGGATCTCGGAAAAACTGTACGGTGCCCGCCTTGCCGGTATTCCCACAGTTTTAATCCCCGAAGAAAATAAAGATGATATTCCTTTTACCATGGACGGGCTGAAAGTGGTTCCGGTATCCACAGTGGAAGAAGCATTGCCGTATTTTTTTGAAAATATTAACGAAAAGATTTCCCAATAAAATGAGGTGTTCCGATGACCGGGAGTTTAGAGCGAATCCCCCCCCAAAATATTGAAGCGGAGCAGTCTGTGCTCGGCTCTATGCTGATTAACAAAGATGCAATTATTGCTGCGGCTGAGTACCTGCGCGCCGCAGACTTCTATCGGGATGGCCACCAAAAAATATTTTCCGCCATGACAGCACTCTCAGAGCGGGCTGAACCGGTTGATCTCGTTACTCTGGTCGAAGAGCTTGGCCGGCATAACCAACTGGAAAGCATCGGCGGTATGTCTTACCTGACTACGTTGGCCAACATTGTTCCAACCGCTGCCAATGTGGCCTATTATGCCCGTATCGTTCGGGATAAGGCCGTGCTGCGCTCCATGATTAATGCTGCGACCCGTATTGTAACCCGCAGTTTTGAAGCGGCGGATAATGTGGACGAAATTCTGGATGAAGCGGAAAAAGCCATTTTTGAAGTATCTCAACGTTCTAATCCGCAGGGCTTTTCCAGCATGAAAGATATCTTAAAAAGCGCTTTTGAGCGAATCGATAAGCTTTGGGGGAACAAAGGAGGAGTAACCGGAATACCAACCGGGTTCCCCGACCTGGATAACATCACCAGCGGTTTCCAGAATTCTGATTTAATCATTATTGCCGCCCGTCCCAGTATGGGTAAGACAACACTGGCGTTAAACATTGCCCAGCATATCGCGGTCAATGAAAAGCTGCCCGTTGCCGTTTTTTCTCTGGAAATGTCCAAAGAACAGTTGGTTCAGCGAATGCTCGTTGCCCAGGCAAACATTGATGCCCAGCGTCTGCGTCGGGGATACCTTTCTGATGAAGATTACCCAAAGCTGACACGGGCTGCCGGGCCGTTGGCCGAAGCACCGCTCTTTATTGATGATACCGCATCGATTTCCATTATGGAAATGCGCGCTAAAGCACGCCGTCTTAAAGCAGAGCACGGACTAGCCGCAGTCTTTGTTGATTATCTGCAGTTAATGCGCGGCAGTGAGCGCAGTGAAAACCGTCAGCAGGAAATCTCCGGAATATCCCGTTCGCTCAAAGCTTTGGCCAAGGAGTTGGAAGTGCCTGTTATTGCTTTGTCACAGCTTTCCCGGGCAGTGGAGCAACGAGAAAAAAAGCGCCCTATTCTCAGTGATTTGCTGGAGTCAGGGGGCATAGAGGCCAACGCTGACATTGTCGCGTTTATCTACCGTGAAGGGTATTACAACCAGGATACGGAGAGCCGGCACGAGACGGACATTATTATTGCCAAGCAGCGTAACGGCCCTGTAGGTAGCATCCAGTTATACTTTAAGGAAAGTCATAATAAGTTTCTCAGTATCGCCCGTGACCACGGCCAGGAAAGTCAGCGTCTGGCTTGACAAAAACGCTTTAGTCTGCTAAACTACCCTTGGTAAACATTGACTATCTAAAAAAGGTGTGGGTATAAACGTAGTAAAACTCGAATGGAATGAAAATTCTGTTTGAGTTGTTTTTTTGACTGGGGATACTATATCCATAGGTGAACAGTATTGTGCTATTATTTCGCCATAAGGGCAAGGAAAAGGGATAAGGGGTGAGTGTATGTCAACAGTTGTGTTGATTGGATCACAATGGGGAGATGAAGGAAAAGGGAAAGTAACTGACTTTCTCGCGGAAAAGGCCGATGTGGTCGTTCGTTATCAGGGAGGGACCAATGCCGGACACACTCTAACCGTTGGGGATGAAGTCTTCAAACTCCATCTTATCCCCTCGGGTATTCTTTATCCCGGGAAAAGATGTATTATCGGTAACGGAGTTGTACTGGACGCCGCCGCGCTCACCAAAGAGATGGCCGGGCTGCAGGAGAGAAATATAGATATATCCCAGTTGCGCATCAGTGACCGTGCTCATGTAGTCATGCCATACCATAAGCGGTTTGATGAATTGGATGAAGAACAGCGGGGTAAAGGAAAAATCGGTACCACATTACGGGGTATCGGTCCGGCCTATATGGATAAAGTACACCGGACCGGAATGAGGGTAGCAGACTTGCTTGACGAGCAGGAACTTCGGGGAAAACTAACGCTTCTGTTGGAAGGCAAGAACCTGCTTCTAACAAAAGTTTATGATGCAGAACCATTTGACGCTGACCTGCTCTTTGAAGAATACCGGAAGTATGCCGATATTCTTCGGCCCTACGTAACTGATACCAGCCTGCTATTGGATGAAGAAATTCGCTCGGGCTCGAAAATTCTCTTTGAGGGAGCCCAGGGCACGATGCTTGACCTTGACCACGGAACCTATCCCTTTGTCACATCTTCTTCCCCCACTGCAGGTGGGGCATGTATGGGCACCGGTGTAGGTCCGACCCGTATTAACCATGTACTCGGGGTAGCCAAAGCATATACAACCCGGGTCGGAGACGGCCCCTTTCCCTCGGAACTGCATGATGAGACAGGAGACAGAATCCGCGAAATAGGCCGTGAGTACGGCACGACCACGGGCAGACCGAGGCGAATTGGCTGGCTTGATGCTGTTGTCTTACGCTATGCCAGCCGGATTAACGGTCTTAGTTATCTTGCACTGACACTGCTGGACGTGCTTACAGGCCAGGAAACAATTAAAATTTGCACAGCATACCGCTATAAAGGTGAAACAATTCAGCATGTTCCGGCAATGTTAGGTGCTCTGGAAGAATGTGAGCCTGTTTTTGAAGAATTTCCTGGATGGCAGGAAGACTTGGCAAAGATAGACCGTTTTGAAGATTTCCCTGCCGCCGCCAAAAACTATGTGCGCCGTGTTGCTGAGTTAACCGAGGTCCCTGTGGCCCTGGTCTCCGTCGGACCTAAGCGAAAGCAGACAAAAATTCTTCACGATATCTTCTAAAAAAACCTAGTATTGGTCGTTGACAAAGAGTATTAGTTATAGTAACATATAAACCCGTAGGGTAACGTGGGCCATTAGCTCAGTCGGTAGAGCACCTGACTTTTAATCAGGGTGTCGATGGTTCGAGTCCATCATGGCTCACCAATTCAGGCCCCTTGGTCAAGCGGTCAAGACAGCGGCCTTTCACGCCGTTAACGGGGGTTCGATTCCCCCAGGGGTCACCAAAAAATCTAAGAGACCATTATGGTCTCTTAATTTTTTTAAGAAAACTTAATATTTTATTAATGTTTAGCAGGAATTGACTGAAAACTTGCCGAATTATACGTATGCACTAAAGAAAAACCGGAATTATTCTTTGCCGGGACTTATGAGGTGTTTTATGACAAAAGAAATATTATTGGCAAGAATGCATGTAGTTTTAGGGTATCTTCGCAAGTATAGTACAAGGATAGGCGCTCTGCTTATTATTGTGGCGGTTTTGGCTGCAGCGGCAGGAATGAATGCGCACGCGGGCTCCTATACATACGTGGTTTATTTGGATAATGAGGAAATCGGCTTCGTTCCTAACGAAGCGGAAATCTTAGAATATGTAGATGCACTTCATGAGCAAGAAGCAGAACGTTATGGATTGCCAGTAAAGCCCCTGCAGGAAGTACGGGTGGAACGGGAACAGCGCCCCGGTATCCAGCCCGATGAATGGACGGTTAAGGATCAGTTGCGCCGTGAATTAGAATATGACGTTTATGCGTATGTTATCATAGTGAACGACAAGCCAACGCTGGCTGTTCGGGCCATTGAAGACTATGACAGGGTCATTGAAGAACTAAAAGGTGCCTACGTCAGCGGCAAAGATAATTCTGTAATCCAGGCCGTAGTACTCAACGATCAGGTAGAAGCCCGGCTGACACTGGTTGACCCCGATGCATTATACAGTGCTGATAAAGCGGCAGACATCCTGCGTCGTGGTACCGACCGGAGTGAAACGTATCTGGTTTCCCGTGGCGATTCTCTCTGGACCATCGCCAGAAGTAACAATATGACAGTGGGCCAAATTCAACAGGCCAATCCTCAACTGGGCGATTCAGATCGTCTGCAGCCGGGAGAAGAACTGAACCTTGTAGTTGCAGACCCGTTCGTAAGTGTCTCTGTAACAGAAGAAGTTATGCTCACGCAGAGAATTCCTTTTGAAACAAAATATCAAAATGACAGTAAAATGTATAAGGGCGCTACAAAAGTTATTACCCCGGGTAAGTACGGATATAAAGAAGTTACATACCGTATTACGCAGACAAACGGCAGTGAGGTTCAAAGGGAAATTCTCGGCGAAGTAATCATTGAAGAACCTCAGACCCAAGTTGTTGCCAGGGGAACAGCAGCAGCTCCCGTCGCCGGCACCGGACGTTTTCTCTGGCCGGTATCCGGAGGCGGAAGAATTACATCCCGCTACGGTATGCGTGGATCCCGCTTCCATTATGGAGTGGATATCGGTTCTTCTTCAGGTACAGCAGTACTGGCCGCCGATTCCGGGACTGTTACATTTGCCGGTTGGGGCGGTGCCTACGGCAACCTGATATCTATCGACCACGGCAATGGCTACGCCACCAAGTACGCTCACAATTCATCCATCCTGGTATCTGTGGGCCAGAAAGTAAGCAAAGGTTCCCAGATTGCCCGTGTCGGCAGCACAGGAAATTCCACCGGGCCGCACTTACACTTTGAAGTTTTGCGCAACGGCTCCAACGTTAACCCTCTTAACTTTTTCTAGTAATCACGAAATTCTGGCCCGGGCTGCGAGCAGCCCGGGCTTTCATATGTTCAGACTCTGTCATATAAAAATAACTTCACTGTAATGTGGCTGTAATATTCTATCGGTATAATGAAATTAAGTTTGACCCCCTCTTAATATATTTTCTTTAATGACGTGGTAACCCCACGTTATTTTTTTGCTACCGCGGGGTCAGGCTTAACATTTGACGTAGCTAAACAGGGGTCAGGCTTAACATTTGATCTAACTGCAAGCTATATGGTCAAGAAATAGTTAGATCAAATGTTAAGCCTGACCCCAAGAAGCCCGCGATTAAGTCAAATGTTAAGCCTGACCCCGGACCGTGTTCTAAATTCCGGCTATTTGTAACTCATTTCCAGTGCGTTCATGAATCATAGCTGGTATCATGGAAGGGGGAGGGAGTGCCGTGGGTAGAGTATGTACGAATAAAAAAATCATTTTCCTTGCCGCCTTGGCTGTCCTCTTCTTTTCCCTGACAGGAGGACTTTTTTTTATTAACTATTTTGGAGTGCCTTTTGGTGTTACCCAGATGTCTGTCCGGCGTTATTACCGGGACTGGCCGTCTTTAGAGGGTGATACTTTTCATGTGCGCTACCCTTCCGGAGAAGGACAGACAGCTTTATGGGTGGCTGCGGAAGCCGACAAAGCCGCGCAACTGGTCGCCAAAGAGCTGCCACACCTTCAGGGTCCGGGTAAGCCCTGGTTGGTTATTATCCCGGAACAGGAACTTTTCCGGGAGGTTTTCGGTTGGGGGGAAGGAACGGGAGCACTGGGAGTGTACCTGGCAGAAACAGTAAAAGTCCTCTCTCCTGATGCCTGGGATTGGGTGGATGAAAGCGAACGGGCAATTGTTTTTACCCGCCAGGGGCCTCTGGTCCACGAATATACCCATTACGTTCTTGATATACGCACCGGAGGGAATTACACCCGTTGGTTCAGTGAAGGATTGGCGCAGCTTATGGAATATAACATACTGAGCTATGAATGGTTAGAGAACGGCAGCTCTTTAAAAAACCCGCTATACAGCCTGAAGGAAATGGACAGTTCATTTGACAGCCTTCCTAACCAGGCTCTGGCATATAGGCAGGCTCTCAGTATGGTTTCATATCTGGAAGAATTGCAGGGCATGGAGGGGATTAATACTTTAATCGATCGCCTTGCTGAGGGAAGTCCGTTTTACCAGGCGCTCCAAGATGTTTACGGGGTAGATAAGATAAATATGGTGCAAAATTGGGAGCAGTGGATCAGGCACAATGGACGCTGGTCTGCAACAAAAAGCAGGAAATAAGCTGCTGTCGGAGAATACGTATGAAAACTTGCAATTGAGGTGTGGCGGTGACTCGGGGGAAAATTCTTGTTGTCGATGATGAAAAGCCGATTGCTGAAATCCTGCGCTATAATCTGGAGCAGGAAGGCTTTGCCGTTGTTCTGGCCTTTGATGGTGATGAAGCGCTACGGCTACTGCACAGTGAGAAGCCCGATTTAGTTCTGCTGGACGTGATGTTGCCCAAGAAGGACGGGTTTGCCGTTTGCGGCGAAATCCGCCGGGTCGACAATGTACCCATTATTATGCTCACAGCAAAAGACACGGAACTCGATAAAGTGCTGGGTCTGGAACTGGGCGCAGACGACTATGTAACCAAACCTTTTTCTGCCAGGGAAGTGGTTGCCCGCGTTAAAGCACAGCTTCGCCGTTCCCAAACCAGTGATCCAGTAGGAGAAAAGCTGGCTTGTCAGGATCTTGTTTTAGATACAGGCCGGATGGAACTGACAAAAGAGGGAACGAGTATAGACCTGACCTACAGAGAATATTTGCTCCTTGTATATTTGCTGCGTCATGCCGGCTTCGTAATCAGCAGAGAAAAACTGCTGGAGGAAGTCTGGGGTTATGATTTCTACGGTGATGAACGTACGGTGGATGTAACAATCCGCCGGCTGCGTGAAAAAATTGAACCCAATCCAAGTCAGCCCCGGTACATCGTAACAAAACGGGGGGCAGGATATTTTTTCAGGAGAAAAAGCCATGTTTAAAAGTGTGCAGTGGAAGATTGTCTTTATCTATTCGCTGTTAATCCTGTTTGCGATGCAGTTTTTTGCCGTCTTTCTCAGCCAGTCGCTGGAGCGGTACTACGTCAACAACTATTCGCGAAATCTGGAATCGCAGGGGCTTCTCCTTGCCAACTTCCTGGAGCGATACTTGGTGGCCGGGGACGAGGGAGACACCATCGACAGCTTGGTCAGAGAATATTCCCGCTATGCAGGGACTACTGATATTATGGTTCTTGATGCCTTCGGCCGCGTCATTTCCTCTTCCCGCCTGGAGGATGAATTGCGCGGCCAACGTATTATTCAGGAGGAAATCACCCGGGCGTTGACAGGCAGCCGCAGTGACGAAGTCCGTATGGATCCGGAAACCCGGGAGCGAGTTAAATATCTGGCTCTGCCTGTACGCTCCGGAGAAAAAACGCTGGGCGTAGTCTACCTGATCGGTTCCCTGGAGCCGATCTACAGTATCCTCCGCGAAGTGCAATACATCTTATTAACAGGTGCCGTGCTCGTTATCGGCGTTACGGTATTGCTGGGGTTTATTTTGGCGAAAACGATTACCGGTCCCATTCAGGAAGTAACATCAAAAGCCGCTCAGATTGCCCACGGCGACTTCCGCCAGAGGATTAAGGTTCGCTCGCAGGATGAAATCGGACGGTTGGGAGAGATGTTTAATTACCTTTCACAACAGCTGGACGGAACACTGCAGGAAATTTCCTCTGAAAAAGGGAAAGTGGAAGCAATATTAAACTATATGACCGATGGTATCGTTGCGTTAAACCGCGAGGGGCAAATACTCCACCTGAATCCCGCAGCTCACAAGCTACTGCGTATTCCTGAGGGGGAAGAACCGTCCACAGAACTGCTCTCTTTTCTCGTTGCCCACGTTGATTTAGCAGGATTATTACATACGGGAGGGCAAGAAAGCCGCGAGCTCAAGCTTGAACCGCAAAACTCCCTAATCCTGGCTAATTATGTCCCCTTCCACACCCCGGAATCACCCGGTGCTGCCGGCTTTTTTTCCGGCGTTCTTATCGTTCTTCATGACGTTACAAAGGAGCGGGAACTAATCCGCATTCAGCAGGAGTTTGTAGCGAATGTATCCCATGAGCTAAGGACACCGCTAACCACGTTAAAAAGTTACACGGAGACACTGCTGGAAGGGGCCATGTACCAGCCTGAAACGTGTCTCTCTTTTCTTAACACAATGGAAAAAGAAACAGAAAGAATGGTGCGTTTGGTTAAAGACCTGCTCGTTCTTTCCCAGTTGGACTACCAGCAGGTCACCTGGCGGATTGAGGCACAAAGATTAGATGAATTGGTTTTGGAAGTAGTTGGTGAGCTTCAGGTTAAACTTCTGGAGAAAGAACGGCTTGTCACTCTGGATTTGCCGGATCAGCCAGTAATTCATTGTTTTGACCGTGACAAAATGAAACAGGTCTTAATCAACGTTGTGCAAAACGCTTTTAAGTATACGTCGCCGGACGGTAGAATTCATGTCAGCCTGGAGGATATCGGTACGGATGCCGTCGTCCGTGTTACGGATGATGGAATCGGGATTCCCGCAGAGGACGCAGAGCGGGTCTTTGAACGCTTTTACCTTGTGGATAAAACCCGCTCCCGGGATTTTGGCGGTACCGGACTCGGCCTGGCTATTGCCAGAGAGATTGTGGAGGCCCACGGCGGGACTATTGTTATTTCCTGTGAAGCTGACAAAGATACAGAGGTAACCATTTCACTGCCAAAGAGGCTGCCGGTGGGGGAAGGGGACAAAACACAATGCCAGAGCGCGTAAAAACAGTTATTCTCTTTCTTTTGGTTATTTCCAGTATTATTTTAACTGGCCAACTTCTTTTTGGCTTACCTGCATTGGAGACTGCCGCTCCTCCGGCTTACGAACAGCTGGTATTTGGCGAACTACGCCCGGTGACTGAATATCTCAGACCCGCCCTTCATTTCGGCGTCGGCGGCAAATGGCAGGTGCTACAACCGTGGGATGAAGAATATGATAATGCCTGGGACGTTGTAAGCGCCCTGTTTCATGTAAACGGAACACCGGAAGTCTCCACATCCCCAGAGCAAGAAATTGTTCAATCCTCGGAAGAAGGGGAAGGTGTACAGGTACGGCTTTTCTTCCCTGTCTTAACACCGCCTTCTATCTGGTTCTCTTCCTTTCGTCTTGCCGAATTGGCTGTGGACACACTGTTTTGGTATGAAACGGAACCGGGCGTCGTCTGGCTCCGTGATGGTGGTAACTGGTTGCACAGCGGGCTGCAGCCCCTTCCGCAGGAGTTTGCAGAGAGTTTATCAGCTGTGTTTAGTGAAGCCCCGCAGTATACTGTCACGGAGGCAAGGGAGTGGGAACCGTTGACAGTAGTTCCGGGACGGGAGTTGCTTGTACCGGATGTTCCGCTTATGTTGGCGCCCCGGATGCTCAAAAAGGAAAACCTCGATATCGATAAGCTTTTACGCAGTATTTTTGTGGATATTGCTCTGGTCAGGAGAATTGAAGAACGGGACGGAGCAGTTATATATACAGACGGACAACGGGGACTAAGACTTTTTGACCACGGTGAATTAGAATATACGTCACCAAAAAGTGAGCCGGGCGTCGAGGCTATGGAACGTATTCCCGCTTTGCGCAGGACAGCTCAGTATCTGCAATTGCTGGGTGGTTGGCCCGAACACATCTACCTGGACAGCATTATTCCGGCGGAAAAGCTGGGGTGGAACAGACGGCAATGGTATACGTATCAGGTCTCGTTTTTATCTGTACAGCACGGCATGCCCCTAATTGGGGGCAGGGCCCCTGTTACATTGCTTTTTTCCGACCGCGGCGTAGTTTACTACAACCGTCAGGTTAAAATTTTGGGCGAGAAAACGGATACACCAACCGTCATGGTTGACCCGAGGTTAACTGTCCCGGTTATTATGGACAAGCTTGAGCAGGAAGGCTTCAACGCCTCCCTTGTTGATGTTTATGCCGGTTATTACCTGCGGGACTCTATTGCCATGCAGACGGTATCCCAACCTGTGTGGGCCCTGGTTTTTGATGACGGCAGGACGGCAATCGTCCATGGTTTAACAGGTCAGTTTGTGACCTGGCTCGACTGAGGAGGGCGGCAATGGACTTATCCAGAGCGAAAACAATTTTAATTCTCTCTTTTTTATCGCTAAACCTGTTTCTTGGCTTTCGTTTATGGCTAAGCCCCCAGTATTTACAAACCAGTGGGGTACTGACCAATGAAGAAGCTGAGCAGGCCAGGGATGTTCTGATTTCGGCAGGGTATGAGGTTTTGGCGACCGTTCCGCGCCAGATTCCCCGTCTTTCTCTTCTTCATGTCTCCCGCCTACCCCAACAACCGGCATCCTGGCCAAGAAGCATTTGGGGAGATGTTACGTTTGAACAGATGCTTACAGAAACAGGTAATATTCGCTATACATATGGTGAAGAGACACTGGAAATTGCCACAAACGGTGTCGTAACGCTTTATGTGAACGAGCCGCTCCAGGCTTCTGCCGGTGAGGACTCGCGTTTCCTGGTAGAGAGGTTTCTTAAAGAACGCAAGCTCTGGTCCGATGACCTAAAATTCGACCTCACCGTACAACGGGCCGGTGCGCTTGTCCGTTATCGCTACCTGCAAACCTATCAGGGATTTCCCCTGTTCTTTAGCTATACCGATGTTAAAATAGTTGATGGGCGTTTGGCAGAGGTCAGGCTTTATAGAGTTGTCCCGTTGGGATTCACAGAACAGGAAATACAAACGGTTTCCGCTGCTGAGGCTGCAGATGCGTTTGTCCAGTCTGCCGACTCCACGGAAAATCGGACAATTATTGATATCTCACTGGGCTATTACAGTCAGGACTATGACGCAGAGCGCTGGGAAATTGTTCCCGTATGGAGGTTTGCTTTCACGGATGGCGCAGTCTTTTACATTAATGCATTCACCGGGGACGCGGAACTGTAATTATGTAAATAAATGTCTAGTTAACAGGAATTCTGCTTTTTTCACAGAATATATTCTAATTGGAGCAGTTTTATAGTATACTTGTCCCGGTTACTAATAACAACGTATACAAGCGTATTAATTAAAGCTTTAACAACAAGTGACAGCATAATTTACGTAGGAGGCTTATGTCTATGGCCAAGCTATTGATTGCCGGCGGTCGACACCCTTTACAGGGTACAATAAAAATTAGCGGTGCCAAAAACGCGGCGGTTGCAATTATCCCCGCAGCAATTCTTACCTCGGCGCCGGTAAGGATCGAAAATCTGCCGGAAATCAACGACATTCAGGCACTGGTGGAAATATTAGAGTTCTTGGGCGTTCATGCACAATGGGAAAGCCCGTCAACTCTTTCTGTAGATGCGTCAACATTGGACAAGTGGGAACCTCCGTATGAGCTGGTCAAAAAGTTACGTGCATCATACTATTTGATTGGAGCTCTGGTAGGGCGCTTTGGCCGCGCCGAGGTTCCGGTCCCCGGTGGCTGTGACCTGGGCCCCCGACCTATAGACCAGCATATTAAAGGATTAACAGCCTTGGGAGCCAAAGTGGAAGTGGAGCACGGTATTATTAAGGTAGAAGCAAAAAAGCTTATCGGGGCCAATATTTATCTGGATATTGTCAGTGTTGGCGCCACGATTAATATCATGCTGGCGGCAGTCCGGGCCAAAGGAAAAACTGTCATTGAAAATGCCGCCAAAGAGCCGGAAATTGTTGATGTAGCCAACTTTTTAAACGCCATGGGTGCCCAAATCCGCGGAGCCGGCACAGACGTGATTAAAATAACCGGTGTAAGCGAACTGGGACCGGTGAATCATTCTGTTATTCCTGACCGGATTGAGGCAGGCACATACATGATCGCCGCGGCGGCCACGGCAGGAAATGTACTTCTCTGCGATGTAATTCCCAAACATATTGACCCCATTGTTGCCAAACTCAGGGAAATGGGGGTGACTGTTGATGTGGCAGATGATCAGGTTCGAGTCATCGGATGCCACTTACCGCAGGCGGTGGATATCAAAACCTTTCCTTATCCCGGTTTTCCCACAGACCTGCAGTCCCTGGCCATGGTATTACTCACCCAGGCTAACGGCAGCAGTATCATTACGGAAAACGTTTTTGAGGGTCGCTTTAAGCATGTGGATGAATTAAAAAGGATGGGTGCCCGTATTAAAGTAGAAGGCAGAACAGCAATTATAGAAGGCTGCAGCCAATTGTCCGGCGCACCGGTACGTGCCACTGACCTCCGTGCGGGTGCTGCTTTTGTCGTGGCCGGCATGCTGGCCGAAGGCGAGACTGTTATCAGTGATATCGGTCATATTTACCGTGGCTATGAAAAAATTTGCAGTAAGCTCAATTCATTGGGTGCTAATATTACTGAAATAGACTGAGGCGGATCGTAATGCGAATTATTTTAGCCCGTCACGGGCAAACAACAGCCAACGCCGAAAAGCGCTTCCAGGGGCATATTGATTTTCCTCTAAACGAACTGGGGTTACAGCAGGCAGAAAACCTGGCAGGGCAGCTAAGTCAGTATAATCCCGGCCGTATATATACAAGCGACCTCTGCCGTAGTATACAGACTGCGGCGCCGGCGGCACGCCTGTTACGCCTTGACCCCATCCCTTCCCCCATCTACCGGGAGTACTCCTGGGGAGAACTGGAGGGGCTATCCTGGCCGGAAATAAAAGAGCGTTATCCCGCTCTTTTTTCTCGTCTGCGCCATGACCTGCGCGGTGCAGATATCCCGGGGCAGGAACCCCAGGACGAATTCAGACAGCGGCTGCAGAAAGGCCTATCCATGCTCCTTGACCCCGGAGGCCCCCGGACTGTGGCGCTTATCGGCCACGGCCGCTATTTAAATGCGATGGTTGTTGAATACCTTGGTTTGGACTTTAACGGCCCATGGCCGTTTTCCTTCGCCTCTGCCGCCGTTACCGTCCTGGAAGAAGTGGCCGGTCGGCGCAGAATACTAAAATTCAATGAAGAATGCCATCTGACAGGAGAATTACATGCTTGAATTATGTATGCTAGCCAGCGGCAGTTCCGGGAACGCCATCTATATCGCCACACAACATACCCGGCTCTTAATAGACGCAGGCTTAAGCGGCCGCCGTCTAGCTGCGGCACTGGCAGAAATCGGTGTTGATCCAGCATCCCTGGACGCGTTATTAATCTCTCATGATCATAATGACCATATTTGCGGCGCGGGCATCATGGCCAGACGTTATAACCTGCCAATTTATGCGACAGAGCCAACCTGGCAGGCTTCTGCCTGTAAGCTGGGTAAACTGCCGGAGACAAGCTGTCGCAAGTTGCCGGGCATGGGCCGCTTGGCCTTCGGAGATTTACTCGTCGAGACGTTTCCGGTACCCCACGACGCCGCAGGACCCGTCGGATTCCTCTTTCGCTGCGGCAGCAGCACCATTGCCCTGGCTACAGATTTGGGCTGCGTAACACCGTTTATTCTGGAAAAGCTAAAAGATGCAGATTGCCTCATACTGGAATCAAACCATGATGAGGACATGTTGCGTAATAGTACATATCCCTGGTCATTAAAAAACCGTATTCTCGGTACAAACGGCCACCTTTCCAATGCAACTGCCGCTGCAACGCTTATTGAAATTTTATCTCCGGCTACCCGGCATGTTGTTTTGGCCCATCTCAGCGAAGAAAACAACCGTCCAAGCCTGGCGTTTGATACTGCCTGTGACCGGCTGGAACAATTCGGGTTCAGCCCCAACCGCCAGTTTACGGTGCAGGTTGCAGAGCGTCATATACCTAGCTGCCATCTACGCCTGGCATAGGTTTCCCCTCCGGCGGGGATAATTTTTCCATACACGCATTCATAAAATTCATATTTTTGTCACAAGTTTTTGCTATAGTTATGTTGAGAGTTTGTTTACAATCATCACAGCCCACAGTTTGTGAAGGATAACACTATACGGGAGGAAGAGATTATGGACTTTTTTAACGGCTTCTCTAACCAGCCTAAAAGAGCGAATCTGGCCGGTGTTTTACTGACAGCTTTGTTCGGTGCCGTTCTGGGCGGTTTGCTTGTTGCCTTTATTATGTTCCGCTTCCTTGTGCCTGACATAGCTCAAACACTACCCGATCCCGTCTTTCCTCCGGAATCTCAGGAGCGGGTTCCCTATACACAGCGCGATTTGCCGGAGTATCAGAATACAGCCATTGTCCGTGCTGCAGAACGGGTTCTTCCAACGGTAGTGGGAATTACGAACAAAGCGATGACGTATGATTTCTTCCACGGGCGTACTATTTTATCGGAGCGTGCCACCGGCACAGGAGTCATTATTGACCAAAACGGATATATTGTCACCAATAACCACGTTGTCGACGGCGCCCACGAGCTTAGTGTAACGTTGAGCAATGGGGATGAAGTACCGGCACGCCTGGTTGGCGCTGACCCAGCCACAGACCTGGCTGTTATAAAAATTGAAAAAAGTAGCTTGCCTACTGCTCAACTGGGTGACTCCGATGACCTAGCTGTCGGTGAGGCTGCCATCGCCATCGGTAATCCGCTGGGAATCGCTTTTTCTCAGACGGTCACCGTAGGTGTAATCAGCGCCAAAGAACGGGCAATTAACATCAACGAACACAACTTTACCTTTATCCAGACGGATGCCGCCATTAATGACGGAAACAGCGGCGGCCCCCTGGTTAACCTGAACGGGGAAGTAATTGGTATTAATACCGCTAAAATAAAAATCTCCGGTGTGGAGGGAATGGGCTTTGCCATTCCCTCCAATACCGTAAAAACAATCTCCCTGGATCTGATTCGCCATGGCAGGATTATCAGACCCTGGATTGGCGTGTACCATGGAGGAGACGTTGACGAAACTCTTGCTAAGCAACTGCAGCTTCCTGTCACGTACGGAGTTCTCATTCAGGATGTAGTCACCGACGGCCCTGCTCACCGTGCCGGCATCCGCCGTGGTGACGTCATTGTCTCCATGGCCGGCAAAAAAATCTCCACTTTCAGCGATATGCGCCGTATTATCTTTGAACACGACGTTGGCGAAGAAATCGAAATCACCTTTTTCCGTGACCGCCAGGAGCAAACAGTAAATATCCGTCTTGCCGAACTCCCCGAATCCATCAACTAAGGGGGTCAGGCTTGACCATTTGACTAAATTCTTTCACAATATGAAAACGCGAAAACGCAAAAAGGGTCGGCTTTTAGCCGCCCCTTTTTTTGCCATGGTTACTATGATATGATAATATTAAAAACGGAGGAAAAACGTGCGGGTCGTACTATTTTTTATCGACGGTTTGGGATTGGCTCCGTCGGGTAAAAACAATCCACTATCAACTACGGATACCCCTTGCCTGAATAAATTGCTGGGTGGCAGAGACCTGACTATCGATGCTGTGGGGATACCAGACACTCTGGCAGCATTGCAAGCTCTGGACGCTAGCCTTGGCATGCCCGGTTGCCCCCAGAGCGCCACAGGCCAAACTACGCTCTTTACAGGCGTGAATGCTCCCAAAGCATTAGGCCGGCATCTTCGTGGCTTTCCCAACGAACCGCTACGTAATATATTAAAAGCAGAGGGAATACTAAAAAAAATAGCAAGCATGGGAAAAAAGCCCACGTTTTTAAACGGATTCCGTCCGGAGTTTTTCACTTTGCTTTCGGAAGGAAAGGTCTGTTTTTCCGCTTCTACTATGCTCAACCTCTACGCCGACCTGCCGTTCTATACGTTTGAAGATATGGCAGCAGGCCGGTCTGTATATTCCGATATTACCAATGAAGTGCTACACGAACTGGGCCATCAGGTACCGCTCGTTACCCCGGAGGCCGCCGGCGAAACGCTGGTTCGGGCAGCAGACCATTATGATTTTGTCCTCTTTGAGTATTTTCTTACCGATATGATCGGCCATAAACGGGATCGGGAAAAAGCCGCCAAGTGTATTGACACCATTGATCGTTTCCTTGGCAGCGTCACGTCAAACCTTGATTTTGGCGATACTATGCTGATCATTACCAGCGATCACGGCAATCTGGAAGATCTGTCGTCCGGGACACACACGACAAACCCTGTCCCTCTGCTCCTTCTGGGTCCGGGTGCTCACACCGTATCCCCACTGACCGATTTAACCGATATTCTGCCTTTTATCATGAATATCCTGGACAGTTAAAGAGGAGGCGTCCCATGTACGTCATCTGTGAAGACCATCTGGAACAAGCCATCGAAGAGTTTGTAGACGTCTACGAATCTCCACCCGATCTTTATCATTTGGATAAAGTCAGCTTCACCGATTGGACGGCTCCGTCCCACTGTGATTTTTGCCCCCGTCCGCCAATCTTCTTAGTTGTATAAACGAGGTGTACAATGCAGATTCAAATACTCACTGTGGGTAAAATTAAAGAAAAGTATCTGGCCGCCGGCATAGCAGAGTATGAAAAAAGACTGTCTTCCTATGCCAAAGTGATAATCCGGGAAGTCAAAGATGAAAAAACCCCAGACAACGCATCCCCGGCAGACGAAGACGCGCTGCTTGAAAAAGAAGCGGACCGACTGGAAGCTCTGATTAAGCCAGGAACTCACCTGATTGCTTTGGCCATCAAGGGCAAATCCCTCTCTTCCCCGGAACTGGCATCATACATTGAGGATTTGGGTACCGCCGGCAAAAGCCATATTACGTTCCTTATCGGCGGCAGCCTGGGGCTGTCGCCGCGTCTTTTGCAGAAAGCAGACCTGCACGTATCATTTTCATCCCTTACATTCCCCCACCAACTTTTTCGCCTCATGCTCCTCGAACAACTCTACCGCGCCTTTAAAATAATCCGTGGTGAACCCTACCATAAGTGACGAACGGAAGGTTTCCCTTATTTTCCCTTGCAGGCTATAAATTTATATTAATTAAAACGTCCTAACAGATACAGCCTTAGTTCTTCTAATACAGAACTAAGGCTGATAGGAATTCTTTTTATGTTGGGTTAGATGAAGTGAGATCTTAAATATCAGCCACTACAAATTGATTGCGGCCGTTTCGCTTGGCAGTGTAAAGAGCTTTATCGGCATATTGAATCATTTCCTGACAGGTCATTGTTGTATTCGGTTCTTTATAACAGACTCCCAGGCTTACAGTAATCCGGATGTCTGTTTCAGATACATTGAATACGTAGTTTTCGACCCTTTTTCTGATTCTTTCGCAAGCCCTGATTGCGTCCTCTTTGGATGAGTTTGCAAAAACGATCCCAAATTCTTCTCCGCCATATCTTCCCACAACATCTCCCTGGCGGACCGATTTCGTAAGTAAATTCGATAATTTCTTTAGTACAAAATCTCCCGTCTGATGACCATAAGTATCATTAACTTTTTTAAAGAAATCAATGTCGACCATAATAAATCCCATTCCCTGGCCTGTACGCTCATGTCGGGTTAGTTCCTTTTCAAATAATTCTATTAAAAAGTAATGGTTGTATAACCCTGTTAATCCATCCTTAAGGCTCATTTCTTTTAGCTGTTCCAGCTGTTCTTTAAAACGAAGAGTTGATTGAACTCTGGCTATCACTTCAATTTCTTCAATGGGTTTTTTAATATAATCAAAAACTCCCAATTCCAGTGCTTTTTTTATTGACTCCGAATCTGTCCGTCCAGTTATCATGATGATAGGTATATCCTTTGTTTGATAATTATCCTTTAAAAGTTTACATATTTCAAACCCGTCAATATTCGGCATAATAAGGTCCAAAAGAATAATATCCGGAGGACTCTCATTTACGATTTTAATTACTTGCGAACCATCTTGTGTGGTAGATGCCACGTATCCTGCTTTTTGCAGTATATCCGATAATAATTTTAAATTAAAAGCATTATCGTCTACAACTAATATTTTATCCGACATAGATAGTAGCCCCCCCAATATAATCAAAATAATTGCGCAGTTTAACTACAACAAAACTATGGGGTAGATTGTTAATAAACCTTAGTAATGTCATAGCCTGCCTTTTTAAATTCTTCTATAATTTTTTTTATATGACTGTGACCGTTAGTTTCTACGGTTACTTCTAGCTGAACTTCCATAAATCGGTGAAATGCCTTAAACTGGTTATGATCGAGTTTAATGATATTAGCATTCAACTTTGCTAAAAGGCCAGTAATTATTTTAAGCTGACCGGGTCTGTCTGGCAAATTTACAGAAAAGCCAAAAATTCGTCCTCGGGACAGGAGACCCCTGTTAATCATAGCAGAAATGGTTAACACATCGATGTTACCGCCGCTGATAATACAAACTATTTTTTTGTTTTTTTGAGTGATCTTTTTTAGGCCTGCCAGAGATAAGACTCCTGCACTTTCGCCAACTAATTTGTGCTTATCCAAAAGAAGCAGAAAAGACTCCATGATGTCAAAATCAGAAACTGTGATAATTTCATCGACATAATCTCGGATAATTGCAAAAGTCAGTTCCCCGGGATTTTTAACAGCAACTCCGTCAGCGATAGTATTAACGTGGTCTAAGAAGGTAAGCTTATTACACTCGATTGAAACCTTCATAGCTTGTGCCCCTTCAGGTTCCACCCCGATAACTTTAATGTCAGGTTTCATGGCCTTGGCGGCCATGGCAATCCCGCTAATCAACCCACCTCCGCCAATGGGAACAAGAATACTGTCTGCATTTTGCAATTCGCTGAGAACTTCCAGGGCAATTGTGCCTTGTCCTTCAATTACATCCAAGTCATTAAACGGATGGACAAAGATGTAGTCGTGTTTTTTCTCCAGTCTTTTTGCCTCAGAATAGGCTTCATCATAGCAGTCCCCGGATAAAACAACTTTGGCGCCGTGGCCTCTGGTTGCTTCCACTTTAATAAGGGGGGCTGTTTTGGGCATAACAATTGTCGCTTTTACTCCCAGCTTTTGTGCAGCGTAGGCTATTCCCTGAGCGTGATTACCTGCAGACGAAGCGACAAGGCCCTTTTGTTTTTCCTGAAGCGATAGTTTAGAAATTTTATTGTAGGCGCCACGAATTTTAAAGGCTCCGGTAATTTGCAAATTTTCCGGTTTTATATAAATTTCATTTCCCGACTCGCAACTAAAAGCGGTACTGTATATTAACTTAGTTTCGTTAATAATACCTTCTAAACGCTTATTTGCTTCTTTAAATTGATTCAAGGTAATAAACACAACAATACCTCTTTCCAGGTAACCAGGATAATATCAATTTTTTTCTTAGTGTGAATATTCCTCAAAATTTATAGTTTTCCTGTATAAAGATGTAAATTATTTGCAAGCATCGTGCAGTGATGATATAATTTTATTGATGCTCGAAGATAAATTGGAGACGGGACGTGCACGTACAATGAAATGCCTTAAAATGAAAGAACCTTTTAACACATGGTCCCATTTCATCGGGTTCTTAGTTGGTATAGCGGGATTCATTCTGCTATTGATAAAATCAACGGGTGAATCATCGAAGCTTATTACCATGGGGATTTATGGTGTAAGCATTCTTGCCCTGTACGGTGCCAGTTCCATGTATCATTGGATTCGAACCACAACAAAGAAGGAGCAGTTGTTAAGAAAACTGGATCATATAGCTATCTTTCTGTTAATTGCCGGAACGTACACGCCTATTCTTTATTACGGGTTGGATGGTTGGTGGAAAATCTCGATGCTTAGTGCCGTATGGTCTATTTCCGTCCTGGGCATTTTGCTGAAAATATTTATTGTACGGATTCCCCGTTATATCTCCACCGCAATTTATATCGGCTTGGGTTGGATGGCCGTAATCCCCCTGACAAAGCTTGTCAGTATATTGCCTGCTGGGGCAATCATCCTGATTTTTGCAGGAGGCATAGCATATACTCTTGGGGGAATTGTTTATGCAACAAAGAGGCTAAATTTTTCGCCCAAACGTTTTGGATTCCATGAGATATTTCATATTTTTGTACTCTTGGGAACAACATTACATTACCTGATGATTTACTTTTATATTCTGCCTATGAAATAAAGCTATTTTTAACTAAAGTATCAATAGTTAGTAAAATATTTAAATATTTATTATTTAGTTGTATTTCTTTTAAAAATATGGTAATATTACTACTAGTGTTAAAAAGAAGAGAACGATCGAACGACTAAGACATTGAATGGCAACGATGAAAGGTTTTGACGTTATTCCTCTTTTTGATTCAAATTATTTTTAGGAGGCAACAAAATGCAAGGAAAAGTAAAATGGTTTAATGCAGAAAAAGGTTTCGGTTTCATCGAGAAAAATGATGGTGAAGATGTATTCGTACATTTCTCCGCTATCCAGAGTGAAGGCTTTAAGACCTTAGAAGAAGGTCAAGAAGTTGAATTTGATGTTGTTGAAGGCAACCGTGGTCCCCAAGCGGCCAACGTTACTCGCATATAAATCAAATTAAACTGAAGGCATTTCCGGTTAATACCGGAAATGCCTTTTTTTATGGGGTTAATCACTCATACTTTTTAGCAAAATAGAAACGCTAGTAAGGAAAGGAATACTTTGTGAGGTGAAATGATTGGACAGGAAACACAGTTGGGTGACGCCTGTTGTGATTACAGCAGCAATAACAGCACTGCTGGCGTCCGGTATTACATATCTTCTGACGAGACCGACCCAGAAGAATGTACAGATTGCTAATTTGCAGGCCCGGGTAGAAGCTTTGGAAAACGAAAAAGAAACGCTTGCCACTGAAAACGGGGAGTTGGAATCCCAGGTTGCACAACTGGAGGAAGAAGTGGAACAACTCCGGAATCAGGGACAGGCGCCTGCTCCGGTAATTAACCGCCAGCCAAAACCGGGGTGGGAAGCTTACTTCCCAACGCCGGAGACGACCACACTGACCGGAGAGTCTGTGGCAAGAGTACGGGAACTCCTGGGTGAACCGCCGGTATTAATCCGGAGTATTGCTGTAAACCCGCAGTTTAACAGGGAAGTATGGGTGTTTTCACCTTTTGAACAGGATCCGACGGGTCTGTATCTCTTTTTTAAAGGCGGTCAGCTTGTAAGCAGCAGATTAGACGAATTCCCCGGCTTATATGGTTCGGGTTTATTAGACGATGAAGGGTTTTGGCTGAACTAGCTTCGCGTACGCGAAGCTTTTTTCTTGCCTTGTAAATTTTTATCAAGAGTACTGAAAAGAGTACGCCTTCTCGTACTTCTTTTCCTTAACGTATTCATGGTTTACCTGGTTTTTTTAGCTGAAAGGTAGTCAGGAGCCGGAATCTATGGTATAAGTTTAAGCATAACGAATTTTTCTATTTCCAAAGGGGAGAACAGGGTGAAGTATATCGTTGTATTAGGAGACGGAATGGCGGACTATGCTGTGCCGGAGCTTAAAAACCGCACGCCTTTGCAGTCTGCTGATCTGCCATTTGTCGACAGCCTGGCCAGGAGAGGAACTCTGGGTATGGTGAAGACAGTTCCAGAAGGAATGAGTCCGGGAAGTGACACGGCAAATTTATCAGTTATGGGCTACGACCCCTGTGTTTATTACAGTGGCCGCTCACCTTTTGAAGCTGCCAGCATGGGCATTCCCATGGCAAAGACGGATATTACCTTCCGGTGTAATCTGGTGACTCTTTCCGATGAGAGTACATACGAAGAGAGAGTTATGCTTGATCATGGCGCCGATGAAATTTCCTCAGCGGAAGCCAAAGAGCTCATCGCTGAGGTAGACCGTACTTTTGGTACACCGCAGATTAAATTTTACCCCGGCGTCAGTTACAGACATCTGATGGTGTGGGAAAATGGCCCCTATGACTGGCGGCTTACCCCTCCCCATGACATACTGGGCAAAAAGATTGCAGATTTTTTGCCCGCAGGTAAGAGCAGCGAAACTGTGGCTGCCATGATGAAAAAAAGTGTGGAATTTCTGGCCGGTCACCCTGTTAACCGGCAAAGAAGGCAAAAGGGTCTTAGGCCTGCTAACTCTATTTGGATCTGGGGAGAAGGAAAGAAGCCGCTGCTCTCCGGTTTCACGGAAAAGTACGGCCTGAAAGGCGCTGTAATCTCTGCTGTTGACTTAATCAAAGGAATTGGCATCTGCGCCGGCCTTGAGTCTATTGATGTGCCCGGTGCCACCGGTACTATCCACTCAAACTTCAGGGGAAAAGCGGAGGCGGCATTGGCTGCGCTACAAAAGGGCCTGGATTTCGTCTATATTCATCTGGAAGCCCCTGATGAATGCGGCCACCGTGGTGAGATCAATAATAAAGTAAAAGCCATTGAGCTGATTGACCGCGAAGTTGTTGGTGTTTTGCGGGAGCGTCTTGACGCAACGGGTGAGGCATATAAACTTATGTTCCTCCCGGACCATGCTACCCCACTGTCGTTGCGAACTCACACCAGCGACCCTGTACCTTTCCTAATCTACGACAGCAGCAATGAACGGGACAACCCTGACTACACGTATGATGAGCGTTGTGCCGCCGGTACCGGGCTGTATGTGGACAAAGGGTACAGGCTCATTGATTTCTTCTTAAAGAACGAGGAGGCATCAGTATGACGCAGCTATACTACCAAAGTACCCGGGGAAATCAGGAACGGGTACCATCTGCTACAGCAATTCT
Organism: Clostridiales bacterium; assembly: GCA_018335855.1. Classification (GTDB taxonomy): domain Bacteria; phylum Bacillota; class Dethiobacteria; order Dethiobacterales; family Dethiobacteraceae; genus UBA7523. Next base: position 150,071 of record JAGXRM010000010.1, on the reverse strand, counting down.
GCAGGGTATTGCCAAAGACGGCGGGCTGTTTGTCCCCGACACCGTTCCTGTTTTGGAAACGTCTCTGGAAACGCTGCAGACACTGGACTATAGGCAGCTAGCGTATCAAATCATGAAGCTTTTCCTGACAGATTTTACGGAAGATGAATTAAAGCTATGCATAGAACAGGCATATGATAAAAAGTTTGATACGCCGGAAATTGCTCCGCTGCAGAAAAAAGATGGCGTTTCCTTCCTGGAGCTATATCACGGGCCTACATTGGCGTTTAAAGATATGGCACTGTCAATTCTGCCGTATCTTTTAAAAATGGCAGCCCGTAAGCTTAATATGAACAAAGAAATTGTAATTCTTACAGCTACATCTGGAGATACAGGCAAAGCTGCTTTGGAAGGCTTTGCTAATGTTGCAGGTACAAAGATTATAGTGTTTTTCCCGGAGCACGGTGTAAGTCAGGTGCAAAAAAGGCAAATGACCACCCAGAGTGGTGATAACACCTATGTTATCGGGATTGAAGGCAATTTTGACGACGCCCAAAGCGGTGTAAAAAGTATGTTTGCCGACCAGGTATTGCTGCAGGCCATGGATGAGCGGGGCTATATGTTTTCCTCGGCCAATTCCATCAATATCGGCAGGCTTGTACCCCAGGTTGTTTACTATTTTCATGCGTATCTGCGTCTTTGCGCATCCGGGGAAATTGAATTGGGAGAAGAGATTAACTTTGCGGTACCCACAGGGAACTTCGGGAACATTCTGGCAGGGTACTATGCTAAGAAAATGGGGCTGCCGGTCAAAAAATTAATCTGTGCCTCCAATGAAAATAAAGTACTCTACGATTTTTTCCAAAGCGGCAACTATAATAAAAATCGTGATTTTGTTGTCACCATGTCTCCGTCCATGGATATACTTGTCTCCAGTAACCTGGAGCGGTTACTTTATCACGTCAGCGGTGAAGATGGCTCTGTAACCGGCCGGCTAATGGAAGAACTCTCATCCTCTGGCAAATATGATATCCCGGAGGAATTGAAGTTTGGGTTAAGAGACTTTTTTGGCGGGTATGCAACGGAAGACGATACTGCCAGATCCATTCGGGAGTTGTTTTTATCATCCAACTATTTGATTGATACTCATACGGCTGTTGCATATTCCGTTTGCCGTGAATATGAAGAGGTTACGTCAGACCCGACCAAAATCATAGTGATTTCTACGGCCAGCCCTTACAAGTTTCCCGCCGATGTCATGAAGTCCATTGAGCCCCGGTTTGCATTCGCCGATGAATTTGCATTGCTGCATGAGATGAGTAAACTCACAGGTCATGACATTCCGGACGCGATAAAGGATATCGGCACCCGACCGGTGCTGCACAAAACAGTATGCGAAACGGGAGAAATGAAGGGGCAGGTAGAAAAAATCCTTGGCATCTAAACAAAAGCCCCTTCGCCGAGCGAAGGGGCTTTGCTGCATGTCTATAGGGTATAATACTTTTTAGCAATCTGACCCCGGTAGGCAGGCAAAATTATTTTCAGAGAGGAGATTGATTATGGCTAAAGATGAATCGTTTGATGTTGTTTCCAAAGTGGATTTACAGGAACTTGATAATGCCATCAACCAGACAAACAAGGAAATCAGCCAGCGGTATGACTTTAAGGGGAGCAAAGCAGAGGTCAGACTGGAGGGGGAAAGCCTGAAAATAAGTGCTGAAGACGACTTCCGGCTCAAAAGTGCGGTTGATATCTTACAAACAAAGATGATTCGCAGGCAGGTGCCGATTAAGAACTTGGAATACGGTAAATTGGAGGACGCGTCAGGTGGAACAGTCCGCCAACTGATCAAAGTACACCAGGGAATTGAGTCAGAAAAAGCGAAGCAAATTGTTAAAGATATTAAAGGATTAAAAATTAAAGTTCAGGCACAAATTATGAATGACCAGATTAGAGTATCCGGGAAAAACCGCGATGACCTTCAGGCTGTAATCGCATTCTTAAGGGAAAATGACTATGACTTGGAGCTGCAGTTTATTAATTACCGATAATTTGCCAAACTTGACGAAATCCGGTGTCTCTGTTATGATTGTCAAGGAAACGTCGCCTGGCAAATAGTCAGGCGGATTTTATGTTCAGTAAGGAGAACAAGCGTATGAAAACTTTTAATGATTTTGGATTGAGCGAAACTATGATTCGTTCAATCAGCAATATGGGCTTTGAAGAGGCAACCCCGATTCAGGAACAGGCAATACCTGCCGCCTTGGAGGGAAAAGATTTAATTGGTCAGGCCCATACCGGCACAGGAAAAACAGCTGCATTCGGCGTGCCGTTGATTGAAAAACTGGATATCAGCTTTCCTCATATCCAGGGCATTGTTGTTGCACCCACCCGGGAATTGGCGGTGCAGGTGGCAGAAGAGTTAAATAAAATCGGACAGTATAAGGGTGTTCGCACAATACCTATCTACGGGGGGCAGGATATTACCCGTCAAATTCGGGCGCTGCAGAAGAGGCCGCAAATTATTGCCGGGACACCGGGACGGCTCTTAGACCATATCCGTCGCAAGACAATTCGGTTGAATGAGATAAAGGTGGTTATTCTTGACGAAGCTGATGAAATGCTGAATATGGGCTTTATTGAAGATATAGAAGCCATACTTAAAGAAATCCCTTCGGAACGGCAGACCATGCTTTTCTCGGCAACGATGCCGGCTCCGATTCAGGCATTGGCCAGGCGCTTTATGAAGGATCCTCTGATGATTAGCGTTAAGTCAAAAGAGGTCACCGTCCCCAATACAGAGCAGTACTATGTTGAAGTGGAAGAAAAGCAGAAGTTTGATGTTCTCTGCCGGATGCTCGATATCCAGTCACCGGAGTTAGCCATTGTATTTGGCCGTACGAAACGGCGTGTTGACGAGCTTTATGAGGCTTTAAACAAGCGCGGTTACTCTGCCGAAGGGATTCACGGTGATTTAACCCAGGCTAAGCGAGACAGCGTTATGAGACAATTTAAACAGGGTGGCGTAGACGTTCTGGTCGCTACCGACGTAGCTGCCCGGGGCCTGGATATTAGCGGCGTTACGCATGTGTACAACTTCGACATCCCGCAAGACCCGGAAGGGTATGTCCACCGTGTCGGCCGGACCGGCCGTGCTGGAAAATCGGGGCTTGCCGTCACTTTTGTTGCACCCAGGGAGTTTAATCAGCTTAGAACGATTGAACGCTTAACAAAGCGAAAAATAATGCGTCAGACAATTCCCACCATCAAGGAAGCCATTGTCGGTCAGCAGCGCTTAGCTGTGGATAAATTGGTTAAAGCGGTGGAGACGGAAGATGTCTCCCATTACCAGGTACTGGCCGAAGACCTGTTAAACGAATTTGAACCGGTAACCATCCTAGCGGCAGCGTTAAAAATGATGACAAAAGAGCCGGATCAAACACCGGTCAAGCTTACGGAAGAAACTTCCCACTGGTCTAAGAAACGTAATGACAGCAGAAGTGGCGGAGGTCAAGGCCAAGGACAGCGCGGCGGCTACCGAGGTTCCAGCAACTATCGGGGTGGCGGCGGTGATACTCGCGGCGGCGGCAGTAGCGGCAGCCGACCCAGAAGGCCCAAATATTAAGGCTGACACTGATGAAAATACTGGTTGATGCCGATGCCTGCCCAAAGCAGGTACTACAAATCTGCTTTATATTGGGACAACGATTTCAGGTCCCTGTCTGGACTGTGGCCAGTTTTAACCACAATATCCAGTCGGACTGCCATATAACAGTCGGAAACGCATCCGAAGAGGCTGATGTAAAAGTAATGAACCTCACGGAACCCAACGATATCGTCGTTACCCAGGATTGGGGCCTGGCAGCCATGGTGCTGGGTAAACGGGCAGCCTGTCTCAGCCCGATAGGCCGGGAGTTCCGCCTGGAAAGCATGGATTTTCTCCTGGAAGAGCGGGAAGCGAAAGCAAAATTCCGCCGGGGCGGCGGTCGTACCAAAGGCCCAAAGAAAAGAACAGCTGAGGATGACAACCGCTTCACAGCTACCCTGGAACAAATATTAAGCAGAGTTAATCCCTAAAAATAAGCCATCCCCTTGCATGTTGCTTGCAGGAGGACGGCTTATTTTTTTTTGCAACTTCGGAAGAACGAACTGTCCTATTACTGCCTGTATCCGCTCTGGAAACCGGCGAAAGAGCAGATCCGCTTCGTCCCGGTCAGGGCTAGGCAGTGGGAACCTGAGTAGTTATTTTAACAAAGAGTTTAGCAAGCTGTAGTCAAAAGTTAATCTTGATTAACACGAAACGCGTATGGCGTTAATATTCGAGTGCTATACTCTGCTTAGAAGTGTGGCGTTATACTTCATGAAACATCCTTTTGCACAGTTGAACATGCCATTAAGCACTTCATCTGCGGTCAAAAATTCAGCGAGAGGGGTGGTGCTACAGCGGAAGCTGGCCAGTGATGCGCATTAAACAATTACGGGGCGTGTTGGTATCAAGGATGACAGCACGACGGACGAAAACAATTATTCTGTATAATTCGAAAAGGAGGAATTGAAAAATGTACAAAAGGTTTAATGTCAAGCTGATTGCAAGTCTGCTCATCGTTGCCATGGCATTTCTAATGATTGGTGCGTTCCCCGCCCAGGCAAATACACAAAACGTTACGCTCAACGGCACAACAGTGGAAGCGAGGATCGTCGGCAAAGCCCGCTTGGTCAAAGGTGAAGCATTAGGTAACGTGTTAAATTCAACTGCCTTATGCGGCAAGAGAGTGGGCGTTGATTTCTTGGAGATCAAGTATGTTGACAAAGTCCTTTACCTTGTCAGCGGTTCCCGTGTCGCCTTCCTGACCACCGGCGTGGGCACTAAATCGCCTTCTATCAAGACTGTGGCGCTCTCCGCCCAGCCGCGCACAATCGGCCGCGGTGGCGACGCCCAAATCTTTGTGCCCTTCAACGATGTGATTAAACTGTTGGGCGGCTCTTTCTCTGGCGCTACGACTGCCTCTCTGCCCCGCACAACACCGCCGAATGCAGCTTTTGCGTTCACCGGTACCGACAAACGGGACGTCGTGCCTGCTGTCGACAACGCCAGGATGATCGGTCGCGGCGCGACTTTCGCCAACTCGCTCTACGGCAGAGTCGTCTCTGGAAGCACCAACCCAGCGAACGCCTGGATCGAGCTTTACAAAAATGCCTCCCAGGATCTCGAAAACTCGAAGCTGACAGGAACCGGCCCGTTTGACCTGGGCTATAACAGCTACAACATTGACGGCAGCGCCGTCACGGCAATGTTTGGCGGCGGGTCGACAGGTTCCGGCGCCGGCATTGACGCCGTGCGTGCCCGCCAGGCCCACTTTGGCGGTTCCGATTCCATCACCGACATCCCGGTGGGTGACCGGAATTTCTACGCGATTATCCCGGTGGCGATGGGCGGTGTTGCCGTTAATTACAAGCTGCCCGGCAACCCCGAACTGCGCCTGACCCCGCAGGTCATCGCTGACATCTACATGGGCAAAATCAGCAAGTGGAACGATCGGCGCATCACTGCACTGAACCCCAACGCACAGCTGCCCAACGCGGACATTCAGGTTGTCTACCGTCAGGATGCCAGCGGGACCACTGAGATTTTCGCCACCTACCTGAGAAGTGTCAGCCGTGTATGGGCCGAAAAATATGGTGTTACAACCAAAATGGGTGATGTCTGCGGTTATTTAGCGGACGGCGAGACAAGCCCCGGCACCATACCTTACAGCAGGCGGAAAGACATTGCAGGCGGCAGCGGGATTCGTGACTACATCAAAGGCCACAGCGGCGCTTCCGGATTGGCGAGTTACCCCATCGGCTATGTGAGCTATGGTGACGTTGCAGGCCATGACAACATTGGTACAGCGAGAGTGAGAAACCGCGCCGGCAACTTCGTCACACCGCTCAGCGCCGCCGTTTTTGCCGCCGGCATTACGCACAAAGACATGTACTCCCATCCGGTTAACGGCCGTGGCGCCGGTGCCTACCCGATTACCGGCTTCACCTGGCTGATTGTGGAAAAGGATGCCTCCGTGGCCAAGCCTGACTTTGATTCAATCGGAGGTACTACTCCTACTGTTGTGAGCCGCCCTGCCCTTGACGGCACTACCAGCGCCGTTGCGGCAGAAGGCAAACCGATTACCCTTGCCGAACAGCAGCAAAGCGCCACAGTGATTAAGGATTTTGTCAGATGGGCGGTTGTTGAAGGGTTTGGCGACGAGCACGCAATGAACAGGAACTATACTCCGATTACGCCCAACTTGAAGCTCCACGTGGCCAAAATGCTCGATACAATTAAATAATAATTTAATAAACTAAAAAATAAAGGAGTGGGATAACGTGAAACGTCTAGTTAAAAAGGTCAGAAGTATTCTTTCCGGCAACAAGGGTTTTTCCTTGCTGGAACTGGTCGTAGTGCTGGCTATTATGGGCTTCCTGGTGGCGATGATTGCCCCCCGCCTGGCAGGCGTGGTGGCCGGTGCCGGCAGGAGCGTGGACGATTCCAATATGCAGCGCCTTGCTACAACAACGGCGCTGTTCAATGAAAGGTTGGGCCGGCTGCCGAGCGGCATGACAAACCTGATAGTTGAGGAAGGGGACGAGATCTACAGCATTCCGAACTTCAGCAATAACGACCCGACTGACGGCAAAGAAATATTTTCCGCTGAGTTGGAGGAAGTGCTGCCCCTGCGTCTTCACTACCTGAGCGATGATGAAGCGACCGAACTGAGAAGAATGGGCGTGACGAAAGTCCGCAACCTGAATCCCAGCATCGCCATGGATGAAAAATACGTTGGCCCCGAATCCACCCAACCCCACCTGCAGGAAGTTGAAGTGGCAGAGGGTGTGGCTGTACTGATGATCGGCGCCGGTTTTGACTTAGGCTTCGGTTGGGAACATGACATCAATACCAGTGACAGTATCGTTGACCCCGACCTTTTCTTCCGCATCGTGCTTGGCTTTGGCAAAGACAACGAATTGATTACTTCCGGACAGCTGCAGGGTTCCGCGGTGAGCCCGCGCGGCGGCAACAACGACAATTACATCTATAACAATTACCTGCTGGTTCTGCCGCGCCTGGCTGCTACCGTGAATGGCGAGTATGACCGTGAAATTCCCATTTTCAGTGTTGACGTATCCAACGAAAACGGTGAAGTAAAGGTGGTTTCCCTCGAGGAAGCGCAGCCTTCGCACAACTTTGCCGTGGTAAGCCCGGAGGGCGTGATTTATCCGAAGGCGGCTCTGTGGCTTATCAATAGCATCGAAGAAGGATAAGAGTTAGTCCGGGAACACAAGCGGGAAGGGGCAACCCTTTCCCGCTTGTTTATGCTAAAAAGAGGTTATGCCAGGGTTATCTTTCTGTTAACTCCCCAAAGCGGGAGGATAACGGTTTGCCGCAACGAATATATTTTTTATAATTAATGTCAGCGTAAGCCTGATTCGCAAAAGGAGACTGTCCGTTCAATGAGACAATATCGCCTGCGGGAACAGGGTTTCAGCCTGCTGGAAGTCATTGTTGTAATCGCTATTCTGAGTATGTTTGTGATGATGGCTGTGCCCCTGGCGGGCCGGGTGCAGGCGCTGCAGAAAGTCAAAGAGACGCAGCGGCGGCTGGAGTCCATCCGTACGGCGATGCTCGGACCGCGAGATTCCTTTGACACGGAAGGGCGCCGTGCCCTGCGGGGTTATCTGGGGGATATGGGCAGGCTTCCCGAACTCTACCGGGCCCGTTGGAATCCGGTTTTCGAAGTTTGGGAGTGGAGCGTTGACGCGGATGAAGATGAAGGTGTTTACTACGAATTTGGGTTTGGACAGCCAAGGGGGCTGTGGCAAGCGGTGCCGGCACCCGGTGAAGACCGCGGGCCGCGGTGGCAGGGACCGTACCTTGCTTACCCGTTGGACGAATTTCCCGCTAACGCAGACCACCTGACCTGGGTGGAGTTGCCGCAGACGGCCACAGAATACGATATAAACGGGGAATTTGAAATGCGCCAGACGGAAGGAAAACTAGCGGACGCCTGGGGCAGGTCACTGCTGTTTTATTATCTGGACGGTTCCGGCAACCACCTGCGCGTCGCGACGCCTGACGCCACATTATACATTGTCAGCGAAGGAGCGGACATGCGAAGCAGTCATCCGGCATATGACAAAGACTTTGAATTCAACGGCGACAACCTCGTGCTTGCCATCACTCCGGAGGAGTGGCAGGATGACACGCGCATGACGGAGGCGAAGCGCCAGCTCCTAAGCCTGCGGGAAGCGCTGGTTGGGAAACGGGGGATAACTGACCGTCTTGGCCGCCCGATCTTGGGCGGGTATGTGGGTGACCACGGATTGTGGCCGACACTTTGGGTTTGGCAGGGGAAATGGGAGATGGCTACAGCCGTCGACGGCGTACTCGAAGGCCAGCCGCGGGGGCTTTGGACACAGGATGTAGACGGCGACGGAAGTGTTGACCTGCCTAATCCGCCGGATCCCTCGACAGCCGGTTTCGTGTTGCTCGGTTTCGGGTGGCGCGGCTCTTATTATGAAAAACCCATGGGTACAGGTGAGAATGAAGTACTGCGGGATCCCTGGGGCACGATGCTGCGTTTCCGGCTGTCCCACGCCGGGGCCGACCCGCCGCCGGAGCAAATGCTGACCATAACCAGTGCCGGTCCCGACGGGATGTTTCATTCGGCAGAAGATCCCTCGTTGGACGATCTGTCAATTGATATTTTACGCGGTTGGGATGTCCGGCAGGAAGTTAGCGTACGCGGCAAGGTGGTTAACGAAACGGCTGAAGACCTGCCGCTTAGGGTGCGCCTCCATGCCAGCCCGGCCGTCCAGCCCACAGTGGAGATGTTTGTGTACGGCCGGACGGTAGAGGGCGCAAAATGGGGGAATAGCTGGCAGTTCAATCTGGCTGTGCCGCGATCTTCCGCGGGTTATCGTTTTCTGGAACTAGTTGAATTGAACTCGTCCTGGAATGACCTGGAACGGGTAGACTATACAGGGGTGTTCATTAGCCCGGCCGGTACAGTGACCGCCGAAGAAGGAGCAATTACGCTGATTATCGAGTAAAGGCAGAGAAACGGAGATGGTCTGCTTTGTTATCCGTCCTAGCACTGGAACTTGACGGCCCGGTAATCCGGTGCGCTGTGGTGACTAGAAAGAGTCTGAAAAAATTCGAATTAGCTCATTGTGAAACCATTGATCGCACCGAAGATGAGAATGAACCAATCAGCCGGGACGAACTGGCGATGATTATGGCGAAAATCACTAACTGCCCGCAGCAGATTGTGGTTGTCACGCCGCGTGTAGTCTTAATACGTGTGCCGGTGGAAAAGAAACTGGTTAAAAGTCTCCGTTTCAAGCCACATAAATTAAAAGAGTTGTTGCAGGCAGAGAGTGAAATGTATACCGGGATACCGGCCGAGGAATCGCTGATAGGTTTCGAACACGGCTCGGATGCCGACGCGGAACATGAGGGTTTCTGGGTGTCCAGCTTTCCGGCGGCAGACTACCAGCAATGGAAAGAATTGCTGGCGGAAAGCGAGCTGCGGCTCAAACGGGTTTACCCTCCCGATGTCTGCTTTACTGCACCGGTCTCACTGCTGGCTGGAGGGCAGCCAAAAGAGAAGCAGCTGGTCATTGACGTGGGCACAGAGGCGGTGCGCTTCGCCTTAATACACCGAGGCCGCATGGTCTCTTACAGGACGGTGCCGGTCAGTCTCGAGCAGCTTAAAGCCGAATTGACGACTTGCAGCGTGTGGGCGGAACTGGCCTATGGCGAACCTTTTGATGTCGAGGCCGCCGCCGCCTCAGTAACAATCACCGGCGCGGGCGGGTTGGAAGAGGATATCCTCTGTTTTTTACGTGCCAGCTTTAACGCCGAGGTAAGCTCTCTCATTATCCCGACGGGAAATATAGTTACCGCCGCAAAGCGGGGGCCGGAGTATGCAACTGTGGTGGGTGCCGGCTTACGGGAGCTGTGGTACCCGTATGTAAAAAGCCGCGCCCTTGGTGTAAGCGACGAGCTGTCTCTATTCAGGCAACTGGCAGAGAAAGCATATTTCGCGCCTATCGTCATTCTGCTGCTCTTTTTTCTCATCTTCGGCGTCCACTTCCTGATAATCCGGCGGCAGATCAAGGTGACAGACGGGGAACTTACCGTTTTGGTGCGGCAGAGAGACTCTATAACGGCAGCCGCCACCCGGTTACAGGAGTTGGAAAATAAGGCTGATGAACTAAAGGAAGAAAAGCTCCTGCTTTATTCCCAGGTAGAATATCTGCAAAACCGGCTGCCGGAATATAACCAGCTGCTGTATGCCACGCTGTCAGCGCTGGAGCAGGGAGCACAGCCGGGTCTGAAATACTTTACCATCGAACTGGAGGAAAAGACGGACTATTTCACGCTTAGCGGAGAGAGCCGCAATACCAGCGCAATCCACGCCTTGGCGCTGGCTCTGCAGGACGAAGAGTGGTGCATCTATGCAAAAGTGGATGAAATATTGCGGATAGTGCGTGTGGAAAAAAGTATCGACTCAGATTTTGATGACTTTGGCTATGACTTTGGTGATGACTTTGGTGATGACTTTGGCTATGACGATAATGGCGCGGGCGGCACAGCCCCGGAGGCTGGCCTGGCACCAGGCGCAGAGCTGTTTGGCGATGATGAGTCCGGTTTTGACGATTTCGGGGACGACACTGCTTCTCAATTGAAGACGGTAATTGTCTACCAGTTTAAAATCAGGGTTGTACTCAAGCCGGAGTTTCTGCCGGAGCGACCATTTGAAGTTGAAGGTGATGAGCTGGAGTTAGAGTTAGAGTTATAGTCGGATGGAGGACTGCAATGAAGAAGCTTAGTAAGCTCGAAACGTATGGCCTGGCGGCAGTTTTAATGGCGGCATGTTTTTATGGCTACCTGACCTGGGTCTACGACCCGGCGCGACAGGCGCTGGCAGCAGTTGAAAATCAAATTCAGCTTGTTCAGAGTGAAATTGACAGACAGGGAGGTGTTCCGCCGGACACAACAGAGGCAAAGGAAACAATAGATTTTATTAAAGAAGAAATTGAATATCTGCAAGAAGAGCTGGAGGAAATCCGAGCTACCGCCAAAGCAGACACCGACCCTGCGGTGACGGAAGCGATGGCTCTCTTTGATCAGCTGGCAGCCAACAACTCTTTGTCGGTCAAGCAGCTGAAATACGACAAGCTCATCTATGAGCTGGGCAAAGAACCGCAAGTGCCGCGCAGTGCCCGCCGCCGGAATACCCGTGCTCGCGTGGAAACAGAACCACCCACTGTAAGAGAACGTTTCGGTTGGCAGGAATACACGCTGGCAGTTAGCGGCAGTCAGTCAGGGCTAACCGGTTTTATGGGGGAAATGGCGGAGGCGACATGGCTGGTGCGTGTCAATAAACTGCGTGTTAATATCATAGAGCAAAAAAGCAAGGATAAAAAGCCTGAAGTCGGGGAATATGACCTATCATTAAAACTAATTCTCTAAAAAAGAGGAGGCACGTTAATGGACGCCGGCAAACTTTCAATTCTTTCCCTGCTGCAGAGAGCTAATCTTTGCAACGCCTCGGACATCCATATCGGTACGTGTGTGCCACCGGTGCTGCGGACGAACGGTGGCCTGGTATCTCTGGATCTGCCCGCGCTGAGCGTCGAGGAAACGCGTACGCTGCTTTATCAATTATTGACGCCGGGACAGCAAGGAGTTCTGGAAGAACGCCGTTCGGTGGACTGCGCTGTCAGCTTTAAAGATATCGGCCGCTACCGGGTACATGTCTACTACCAGCGGGGCTGCCTTTCCGGAGCGATCCGGAAGCTGTCCGACAGCATCCCCTCGCTTGATACACTTGGCCTGCCTCCGGCGGCGGCCAGTCTGGCTAACCTAAAAATGGGTCTCGTGCTGGTAACCGGCGCCACCGGCAGCGGTAAAAGCACAACGCTGGCTTCCATTATCGACCTGGTCAACACAAATTACAGCCATAACATCATTACCATTGAGGACCCTATCGAATATGTCCACTACGCCAAAAACAGTATAATCAACCAGCGCGAACTGTATTCCGATGTCCCTACTTTTCCTGACGCGCTGCGGGGTGCGCTGCGGGCGGATCCGGACGTAATCCTGGTCGGCGAGATGCGGGATCTGGACACCATCCGGACAGCCATTATGGCGGCGGAGACCGGCCACCTGGTCTTTTCCACGCTGCATTCCCGAGACGCTGCCTCATCCATTAACCGGATCATCGGCGCTTTCCCTCCGGAAGAACAATTGCAAATCCGGCAGCAGCTTTCCGTTTCACTGAAAGCTGTCATTTCCCAGCAGCTATTAGCGCGTGTCGACCAACCCGGACGTGTGCTGGCTTCCGAACTGATGATTATAACGCCGGCCATCAGCAACCTGATTCGGATTGGTAAAACCGAACACATTTACATGTCTATCGAGACCGGTACCTTGCTGGGCATGCAGACCATGGAAAAATCATTGGTCGAACTCTATCGCGCCAGCCAAATAAGCCTCGACGTAGCACTCAATTCTGCGAAAAGTCCGGATCTTATTCGCCAGCGCCTGACAGGCACGCCGCCGAAAAGCGAGGCGCGTAAGCTGAAGCCGTCGAGTAATGGGCTTAGAGCCACGCAATAACAATGGCGAAGCAGAGACTGGGTGAATATCTTCTACAACGTGGCGTCATTAGTTCTGAAGAGTTGAAAAGTGTCCTGCGCACCCAGCAAAAGACCAAGGAACCACTTGGGCAACTGCTGGTCAGGCAGGGAGTGTTGAATGGACGGCAGCTCAATACTTTACTGGCTGAATTTATTGGCACGGAATATCTGTCTCTGGAGGATTTTATACCTGACCCCGAAACAATTACCCTGCTTTCACACAATGTGGCACGCAAGCAGAATATCGTCCCGGTCACGCTGGACGGCAACACGTTCGTGGTGGCCGCCTCCGGCTCCCTGCCGAGCCTTGTGGCGGATAATCTCCGCAGGATAACCGGCCGGCAGGTTCGTGCGGTGTTTATGCCGCCCGAAGAACTGGCGCTGGCCATGACCTGCCTGTATGAAGGCACGGAAACGGCTGCACAGGCCCACACCGAGCTGCCGGCGGCGTTGACCGACAGTATACCGGACGTGATGCAGATGGTGGAGCAGATTCTGCATAAGGCGGCAGGTTACGGCGCGTCAGATATTCATATTGAACCGTATCCGGAGCATTTACGCATCCGGTTTCGGATTGATGGCATCCTGAAGACGGTGGACTTGTTGCCACCAGGGGTGGCCAATATGGTCATTTCCCGTCTGAAAGTGATGTCCGGGATGAATATCGCGGAAAAGCGCGCGGCGCAGGACGGCGGCCTGAAATTCCAGTACGAGGGGGATGGAGAAACATTAAACATGTCCGTGCGCGTTTCTACTGTTCCCAGCATCTTTGGCGAGAAAGCGGTCCTGCGGATGCAGGCTTCGAGAAAAGAACCCACGCTGGAAAACCTGGGCTTTGAGCCGGACCACCTGGAAGTGTTGTACAAAGTACTCGCCCTGCCATACGGGATTTTTCTCACCACCGGACCTTCCGGCAGCGGCAAGACAACCACGCTTTACGCGGCTTTAAACCTCCTGTGCTCGGATGAGTTGAACATCATTACCGTCGAAGATCCTGTGGAACGGGTTATCAAAGGAATCACGCAGATGCAGGTTGATCAGAAAAACAGTTTCCAGAGCGCGCTGCGCTCGATACTGCGCCAGGATCCGGACATCGTCATGGTTGGAGAAATCCGGGATGGCGAGACCGCACGCCTCGCCTTGCAGGCTGCGCTGACCGGACATATTGTCCTGTCCACGCTCCATACCAACGACGCGACCAGCGCCGTAATCCGCTTAGTTGATATGGGATGTGAAGCGTTTCTGATCAACGCCACGATTATCGCGGTATTGGCGCAGCGACTGGTCAGGTTGCTTTGTCCGGCTTGTAAACGCCCGTATAAGCCCGGGTCGGAGGAACTGCAAGCGTTGGGGCTGGAACCGGACAGTCAGGAAACGTTCTACGCCGCTGCCGGCTGCCCCGCGTGCAACGGGTTAAAATATAAGGGCAGAATTGGTGTTTACGAATTGCTCGTTATTGATGCCGTAATCAAAAAATTAGTGGCGCAGGAAGCGAATCCAGAAACACTCCGCGAGTACGCGATTAAAAACGGGATGCGGACACTGCGGGATGATGGGATTATCAAAATTCGCAAAGGGCTTACTTCCGTCTCGGAAGTGCTCAGCGCCACCACGGAGAGGTAAAGGGAGATGAGCAGTTTTTTGACGGTGCTGCGTAGTTTGCGGATACGGATGACACGGATCAAGCAGGCCGAAATCATCCTGATGCTCAAACAATTGTCCGCTCTCGTGGCTTCGGGCCTGCCGCTGGTACCCAGTCTTGTCACTATGGAGGAGCAGACGACAAACAGAAAGTTCAAGCATACCTTGGCTCTCGTCAGGTTAGAAGTGGAGCAGGGAAAATCGCTCAGCGAAGCTATGGATGGTTTTCCCCGCGTGTTTCCCCTGGCCGTCCGCAACACCATCCGGGTGGGGGAGACAAGCGGTCTTTTGGACACCTCCCTGCAACAAATCGCCCAGTTTATGGAAGAGCAGGGCACTTTCCGCGGGGAGTTGACTACGGCACTGATTTATCCGGCCATTGTATTCATCGCTACCATGGGTGTACTCGCCTTTATGGTGCTGGTTGTTATTCCGCAGATTATTCCATTTTTACAGATGATGGGCGGCGAGTTGCCTTGGAATACCAAGCTACTGATTTCCGTGACCAATTTTGTCACCAAGAACATCAAAAACATCGGCATGGCCCTGGTAGCCTGCATCATGATGTTTCTTGTCATACACAGGACAAAACAAGGGCGCTACAGGATTGACCTGATCAAAATGAAACTTCCCCTGTTTGGCTTTCTGATTCGGACTTCCATAATTGTGCAATTCTCCAAAACAATGTTTTTACTGACCGGCAGCGGAGTAACTATCGTTGACGCCCTGAAGACCGTGCGGGATGTGGATAAAAACACTGCGGTACGCCGGGCGATTGACCTGTGTATCGGTAGAGTGCTCCTCGGAGAAAGTCTTTCTGAACCGATGCGTAAAGTCTCAAACATTTTTCCGCCTCTGGTACGCAGCATGATAAAAGTCGGTGAGGAGACCGGGACAATGGACGCGGCGATGGGACGAATAGCCGACATCCATTACTCCATTCTCCAGAGTTATATTAAAAAACTGAACGCGTCGCTCGAACCATTGCTCCTTGTTTTCCTAGGCGGTATAGTTGGTTTTGTAGCCGCTGCGATGATTGGCGGTATTCTGTCAGGTTACTCCATTCAATAAACAAAAAATGTTTGCGAAGATGTTCGGAATTAAGTGCCTAAAACTAAGCCATCCCCTTGCATGTTGCTTGCAGGAGGACGGCTTATTTTTTTATTGAGAAGCTTTCAGTGACATCAGTGCCATTTCTTCCCGTACTTGTGTTATGAGTTCAGACATTAACCGCCGGGCACGCTCTGCATCTTTTCCTGAGATGGCCAGAAAAACATTCCTATGGTCTTCCAGGGTGTCCTGGAAGCGGCCGGGACGGGAAAAGCGGTGGCGGCGGGTGGCTTTGATGGTCTGTTCCATGTGGTCGCCAAGGGTGCGCATGATGCCCAGAAGAATGGAGTTGTTGGTGGCCTGAGCTACCGCGTAGTGGAAGTTGAGGTCGGCGGTCAGGCCCAACTCCTCGTTATTTTCTGATTGGGCCATCTCATCCAGGCAATTTCGCATTCTTTCCAGATCTGCGGATGTAGCGCGTTGCGCGGCGAGATAAGCACACTCAGTCTCAATGATTGCTCTTATTTCCAGCATTTCATAAATCAGACTTTCTCCTGATTTTGCAATAATAGCAGCCATATCATTTACTAGTGTTTTCACCTTGACGGGGCGGATGAAGGCACCTTCACCGGGCCGGACTTCTATAATGCTGTTCAGTTCCAGGGCCCTCAGGGACTCGCGAACGGATGTCCGGCTCACATTGAACGTGGTGGCCATTTCTCGTTCGGACGGGAGTCTTTCTCCAGGCTTTAAAGCGCCGCTGGTAATGGCTTCGTTGATACGATTAAAAACGATCTGGTAGACTAACAATTTTGTTTGTTTCGCTGGTTGTTTTACTTATTGCCGGCACCCCTATCGCAGCAAGTCTTGGTTTGGCAACAGTGTTTGCTTTCTTGTCACAGGGGCAGAATCTGCTCCTTGTGCCACAGCGCATGTTTGGCGGTACCGATTCTTTTCCCCTGATGGCAGTGCCTTTTTTTATCCTTGCCGGCAACCTGATGGCTGCAGGAGGTATTTCAAGACGGATAGTTGATTTTGCCAACATGGCCGCGGGCAGATTATCCGGCGCCTTGGCCATAGCTTCTTATCATTGGAACTTTTATGGAAACAGCCGCAGCCATAATTATTTTAACGCCCATTTTAGTCCCTATCGCCGTGCATTTGGGCATTGATAAAGTACATTTCGGTATCATCATGATTATGAACCTGGCAATAGGGTTAACGACGCCTCCAGTGGGAATCAATCTTTATGTTGCCTCAAATATTTCTAACGCTAAAATAGAAAAAGTCTGCAAGGCGTCCCTTCCTTTTTTAGCCGCGATGATCGTAAGCCTCTTAATGGTCACATATGCTCCTGGCATTTCTTTAATCATTTTGCAGTTGCTTAAATAAGAAGAGGTATTATCAAATATATAGTTTGAGGAGTGTTAAAAGGTGGACCAGGAAGTAATAACTGCTTTACAAAACATGTTCGGAGACTCCCGGGTATTGTATAACAGCGAAGATATTTACAGCTACACCAGGGATTATACCTTTGATTCGTTAAGGCTTATCTGTCCTGAGCCGGCGGCAGACGGGTGTATAGTGGTAAAACCAGAAAACACTGCTGAGGTGTCCGCGCTTCTGAAGTATGCCGGAGAGAAAAAGATACCTGTAATTCCCCGCGGAGGAGGCACCGGAATTGCAGCCGGCGCCATTCCTACAGAACCCAGCATTATTGTATCGATGGAAAGAATGAATAAAGTGCTGGAACTGGATGAAGAGAATTTAATGATAACCTGTGAACCCGCTGTATCTCTCCACGACTTGGTGCAGCTGTTCAGCCAGCATGAAAAGCTTTACTTTCCCCTGCATCCAGGGGATGAAAGCGCCCAGGTGGGCGGCATGGTCAGCACCAATGCCGGTGGTGTAAACGCTGTCCGCTACGGTGTGATGAGAGACCAGGTTAAAGGACTGGAAGTGGTGCTTCCCACAGGTGAAATACTTACTCTGGGCGGACGGGACGGTAAGCTGGTCAAAAACAATGCAGGTTATGACATAATGCATCTTTTTATAGGCAGCGAGGGGACACTGGGTATTATCACCAAGGCGACTTTACGCCTGGTTCCCAAGTCCAAAGCGAGCGGGACTTTGATTGTATCTTTTAAGACACGCAAGGACGCTTTTGCGGCGGTGCCGAAAATTATTCAGGAAGGCATCATTCCTGTTGCCCTGGAGTATATTGAAAAAGAGCAGATATTGAGGACTGCAGCGGTCATGAATAAGACTTGGCCTGCCAAAGAGGGTTTTGCCGACCTGATGATTGTTCTGTCCGAGGACAGCAACGAATCCATTTACAGTAAAGGCATGGCCATAGAAGAAATCTGCAGCCAGTTTAATATGATTAGCACCATCATTGCTCAGGAAAAGAAAGAGCAGAGAAATATCCTGGAAATCAGGAGTCACCTCTTCCCGGCTATAGAAAAGGATGTTTGTGATGTTATGGATGCTACCGTTCCCAGGAGTAGGCTAAATGAATTCATAGAAGAAGTGGATAAACTGGCGGCCCGCTACCATACCACGATACCATTGCTGGCTCACGCCGGCGACGGCAACCTTCATACTTTTATTCTAAGGGAGAACAACCTGCTGCCCGACTATTATCTGGAGTTAAAGACTGAATTTTATAAAATAGCTGTGGAACTGGGCGGTACCATCACTGGCGAACACGGCGTGGGTCTGCTGCGGCGCAAGGATATGTCTCTTCAGTTTTCAGAAAAAGAACAGGATATAATGAGGCAAATTAAAAAGGTCTTCGACCCGGAGAATATCCTGAATCCCGGCAAAAAAATCTGATTATCAAACAGCGGGTGAAGGGGCTGTCTTCACGGCTGCCCTGGAACAGATATTAACAGAGTTAACCTAAATAAATAAGCCATCCCCCGCACATGCAGAAGGACGGCTTATTTTTTTTGCAACCCGGGGGCTCGCAGAGGGTGCACGAGGTTGCAAAATTACTTGCCGGGTATTGTTAGATTGCCTGTTTTAGTACCGGTGTTCAGGTTATGGCTGAGTATTTGTTCGCGGGACAATGTATAGAGTGTATCGCCAATGTACAGGATTCTTTCCACATTTCGGGTCGAATAGTACCAGTACTCACCCCGGCTTGCCTGGATATCACTCTCCGTCAGGTGTGTGATTTTGTTTTTCAGGGTAAAGCCGTTTATCAGGTCTATTTGATAGACATAGGCGCCCTGGAAAGCGAACTGCCCGCAAGGAGAAGAACCGTCGGCGTTTTTCTTACCGTCGGTGGCCTCCAGCACTGTGACCGGGAAAGCAAGCAGGCTTTTCTCCCTGCTAAAAAGCAGTGCTTTATGATTATAAAGCAGTTCCGACTCGGTCCCTCTGGTGCCGATCATTTCTGTAAATTTTTCTACCGGGTTTTCCACGTCGCTCACATCGAACAGCGCAATTTTCATGCCCAGGTAGTAAGCCATATTACCGACTACTTCGGCGTCTTTGCCAAATCCGATAATATGGTTTTCATCATATGGATGCAAATAGTTGCTGTAGCCGGGTATTTTCAGTTCTCCCAGGATTTCCGGGGCGTAGGGGTTACTCAGGTCGATGACAAAAAGCGGATCTACTGTTTCAAAAGTCACCATATAGCCCCTGCCGCCCATAAAGCGGACGGAATAAATTTGCTCACCTGGCGCGATATCTTCCAGGAAGCCGGTCATTTGCATACCATCGTCCAGGATATAGAGCTGGTTCTTCGACTGTGTATTTCCCAAGAAACCTCTTGTGGTAGTCGCAATGCGAAAATAGCTGTCATGTTCATCCATGGAGAACTGGTTCAGTACCGTTCCCGGTACTTCTCCCTGGGCCACATACTCTACGCCGGTGTTTTTAAGTGCAAACTTATAAACAACGGTGTATATTCTGCCTGGCACATCGGGCTTCGGTTCCGCTGGCCAATCATACCTTGTGCCAGCGATGTATAAATTCTCTGTAGAAGCGTAGATATTCTGGCCTGAACCCAGATAGGTGGCCACATCCATCGGCCGCTGCGGTTCACTCAGATCCAGTGTGCCAATGAGCAGATAGTTCGGCTCGACAAAGCCGGGGAAGTAACGGATTTCATCATATGAGACAGACTGGAATGTATTCTCTCCTGCCGTGTCGCGGTATGTAGGGGCAGGGGGGGCGGCAATGTCATCCTCTGGCTGATAAAGATTGACATATTGATTGGACAACAAATAAAGTACTGACCCAATTTTCCTGGAAGTGAGATAGCCCCCTTCCAGCTCTGCATCCCTTACCTGCCGGATATTCTGCTTATTGCTGATGTCATAGACAATTACTTTCACTGTTCCCATCACATTGGGAGCTGGATACATCATCCGGCCGGAATCTTCCGGGGCCATAATTTTCGGGACGTCACGGTTATAATAATAGTTGCTGCCGATGACGGCTAAGTACTGTTCATCCACATAAAGGTCACTGGGCATGAAGCCGTCTTCATACGTATAGATTTTGATAATCTCCATGTTTTCCGGGCCGTATACCTCAGCCACGACTACCCGGTTATCGTTAATCTGGTAGATAAACCGACCGTCCGTTTTCACCACATCGGCCTCGTCCACACCGGCCACCTGGATATTGGTCGTTGAATAACTGGCAGAGTCTGCGCTTTCGTTCGTTTTTAGCATACTGGATACGGCACGAGTTTCTCCTATGAAATATCCGCTTTGGGGCAAAATCGTATCGCTTATCAGTTCTATCAGTTTCTCCGCTGAACCCACAACCGGAAGTTCATCTCGCAATTCAACAATCCCGGGGTCCGTTATCGGTTCAATTTTTTCACCGGATAAAAAAGACGCGGCAGCAACCAGGACAGCCAAAACAAATACCAGTAAAATAAATGGCCTCTTCATCAGAACACCTCCTATACCGCTTTAGACGTGAATATTAGACGATTGTTTCACGACCCGCTAACTTATCTTTTTACCCTTTTGCAACCCGGGGACGGTTCCTAAATTGCAAAAGATAAGAGTCCATATAAGTTAAGTAATATTGTTTGCAACTTGAGAACCGTCCCCGGGCTGCATGTTTGCAACTTAGGAACCGTCCCCGGGTTGCAATTAATATCGCCATCCGGTAGTGGGTTGATTTACAACATCCGATATTTTTTACTTTTTACCTTTGATGTGGTAATATTACCAGATAGGAAACCATTATGGAAGGAGAATAAATTTGAAAAACCCTCTTGTTACGATTGAAATGGAAAACGGCGGTACCATTAAAGTTGAGTTGGATCCGCAAATTGCGCCCAACACAGTTAAAAATTTTGTTTCCCTGATTCAATCCGGCTACTATGACGGGTTGATCTTTCACAGGGTAATCCCCGGCTTTATGATTCAGGGTGGCTGTCCGCAGGGCAGCGGCATGGGCGGACCGGGATACCGGATAAAAGGGGAATTTGCTAAAAATGGTTTTTCCAACCCTTTAAAGCACGACAGAGGCGTTATTTCCATGGCCAGATCGGCTCATCCCGATTCGGCCGGGTCACAATTTTTTCTTATGACCGAGAAATCACCCCATCTTGACGGCCAGTATGCTTCTTTTGGCAAAGTTGTTGAGGGCTTAGACGAGGTCGACAAGATTGTTAACACAGACGCCGACCACGGCGATAAGCCGCTGACGGATCAGGTTATGAAGAAGGTTACGGTGGAAACGTTCGGTGAAGATTACAGTGATGTGGAGAAAATTAAATAGTCAACTATATAAATGCAGTAGTAACAGCAAGCCTGCAGATCATTGGTCTGCAGGCTTTGTTGTTTGAAAAATACCCGATCTGAAGCGGCAGGGAATGGGACTGCTGTCGTAGAATTGAATCTTGAGGAATAGTATAAGCGTAAAAGCCTAATTTTTTAAATGGGGAGGAAGACAAATGGCCAGTAAGCCTGAAATTATGTGTGAAGAGGGCCGGTGTACGGGGTGCAGACTCTGTATGCTTGCCTGTTCATGGGTAAACAGTAAGACACATCAGCCCTCACAGGCCTTTGTCCACGTTGACGTGGATGAAAAGGACTTTATCAGGCGGATTACTATAGACAGGGATCGTTGTACCGGCTGTTTAGCCTGTGTTTCATTTTGCCCCAGCGGGGCATTGCAGTCTGAGAAAAATGAGAGTCAACCTCTTAAAGGGGGTAAATAAATATGACTACGATGCTTACCGTTAAACTGGATCAGGGTCTCCTGATCCGGGAAGATGTGACTGAAATAGAGCGGGAATACCTGGGCGGGCTTGGTGTAAATACCCGGCTGCTCTATGATTTAGTCCCTCAGGGGTGTGATCCCCTTGGTCCGGAAAACTTGCTGGTATTCGGAGTCGGTTCGCTGGTGGGCACCATGTTGCCTACCGCCTGCCGTACGGAAGTCACAGCCAAATCTCCGCTGTCCGGCCGGTTCGGTTCCGCCAACGGAGGTGGATCGTTTGGTCCGTACCTTCGTTTTGCTGGCTTTAGCTATCTGGCGTTTCACGGAATTTCCCCCTCACCGGTGATGTTGATTATTGAGGACGGGGAAGCGAGGCTGGAAAGTGCGGAAGATTTGTGGGGACTGGATGTCTGGGAGGCGACAGACCGGATCCGGGAAAAACTGGGAGAAGATGTCCAAGTAGCGGCCATCGGCCCTGCGGGAGAAAATCTGGTCCGTTATGCGTCGATACAAAATAATTACTTTGCCTCCTGGGGCCGAACCGGTATGGGTGCCGTGATGGGCAGCAAGAAGCTGAAAGCTATCGTTGTTCGCGGTAGCGGTCAGGTGGATGTTGCTGACCGTAAGTCTTTCCTCGCTATACGCAAGGAAGCGTTCGAGCGGGTAAAGAATGATCCCAGTTACGGCTTTATGAACCGTTATGGCAGCATGGTGGTTGCTGATCCATTTAATACGATGAATGCTGTGCCCGGAAGAAACTTTACCATCGGAGCATATGCTGACTGGGAAGAAACCCGGGGCAGGAAAGTTTTTGAAAAGCGATATAAAGAAGCGGATGTTGCCTGTTTCGCCTGTCCCATCGCCTGTGCTCACTGGTCCCGGGTTAAAGAGGAAGGGCCGCACTTCGGCCTGGAAACCAGAGGATTGGAAGTAACGTTTGTTATGGAGTTCGGGGCCAAGTTGGAATTGACAAGCATCCCGGAAATATTCCGTTGCACCGATATTTGCAACCACCACGGCATGGACGTCATATCCGCTGCGGGCAGTGTAGCGTTTCTTATCGATGCATTTGACAGAGGACTGATCAGTGAGGAAGCGATCGGATTTGCGCCGCGCTGGGGCGACTTCGAAACAGTGTCACGTCTACTGGAACAAATCGCCCGCAGGGAAGGGATTGGCAATCTTCTGGCAGAGGGGTCAATGCGCGCCGGTCGGTCTGTACCCGGGGCTGAACGGTTGGCGATGCATGTTAAAGGGGTGGAAATGCCCGTTAAGGACCCCCGGCCCAAATGTGATACCTTTACCTTCGGGTATCTGACCAGCACCCGGGGTGGTGACAGCCTGCGCACCCGTTCACCGGTGGAATCGGTCTTAAAGGGGATGAAGGATTATAGCACCGAACCTTTGGATGTAGATGCCGGTTACATTGAGAAATTGGATATGCCAATGCGCTTGAAAAAGGAAATATTCGGCGATCCTCCGCAGGGAGTCAATCTGCCGCGGGTGGCCTGCTATGCAGAAAATTTAATAACCATCATTAACTCTGTGGGCTTTTGTATCCGCCCGCCTGTGCTGCGGTCTTTAGGTCCTGACTTTTATGCCCGCGCGATGCAGGCAGTAACCGGCCGGGACTATACGGAAGAAAGTGTTTATCAGGCCGCAGAAGCTATCTGGGAGTTGCAGCATCAGTTTAATTTGCGCGAAGGCGAAACAACTGCAGATTTCTGCTATCCTGACCGTTTCTACGAGGAAAGCCTGCCCGGCACAGACGGTCGTATGGTTCCGCCCCTTACCCGGTCAGAAATCGAAACGAATGTCCGTGAGTATTTCACGGCACGAGGATGGAAATTCAACGAGTAAGATTGTATTTGGGGAAAACTATGGTAAGATAATAAAAGTACACAAACAGGCTCGTATAAAAAGGGTTTTAAAAACTACAAGCCTGTTGGAGGCTTTTATGAGGGAAGTATATTTAGATAACAGCGCTACCACCCAGGTAACTCCCGGGGTGGCAGCGGTAATGCAGGAAGTACTTACAGAAACCTATGGCAATCCCTCCTCTTTACACAGAAAAGGGGTGGCGGCAGAACGGGTAATTACCTCTGCCCGCCGCGTCCTGGCTGGCGCATGCGCTGTGAAGGAAGGGGAAATCTACTTTACCTCCGGCGGCACAGAAGCAAATAATACAGTTATCAAAGGGGTTGCACGGCGCCGCAGGCGGCGTGGCACCCATCTTATCACCACGAAAATTGAGCACCCTTCGGTTCTGTACGCGTATCGTGCCCTGGAGGAAGAAGGATTCCAAGTCACTTACCTGGACGTGGATCGGGAAGGACTGGTTCACCCGGAGAAGGTAATCGCTGCACTTCGGGAAGACACTATCCTTGTCAGCGTGATGCATGTGAATAACGAAGTGGGTTCTGTCCAGCCGGTAGCCGAAATCGGCAAACGGTTAAAAACAGCAAACAAGGAAATCCTTTTTCATGTGGATGCTGTACAATCATTCGGTAAACTCCCTGTGTTGCCAGGCAACTGGCAGGCCGACCTGATTTCATTTTCCGCGCATAAAATCCACGGTCCCAAAGGTGTTGGCGCTTTCTACTGTAAAGGCGGCGTCTTGTTAGAGCCCCTGCTCCACGGGGGCGATCAGGAAAAAGGATTTCGACCAGGTACGGAAAATACAGCGGGCATTGCCGGCTTCGCTGAAGCTGCCCAAATTGCTGTACAAAAGCAGGAAGAAAATAACCGTTTGATGGCCAATTTACGCCAGCGGATGCTGGCCGGAATAATGGAAGCCATCCCCGACGTCTTTTATAACGGACAGGCAGGGGCTGCGCCGCATATTCTGAGTGTAACAATTTCCGGCATCAAGGGGGAAGTGCTTGTTCATGCCCTGGAAGAGCACGGCATCTACATTTCAACAGGTTCAGCCTGCCACTCCCACCGCGCCGACCCCAGCCATGTATTGCTGGCCATGGGTAGAGCGGAGAAAGAAATCGAAGCATCACTGCGCTTCAGCTTCTCTCCCTACAATACAGAAGAAGAAATAGACTACACGCTGGAGAAACTGCGGGACAATGCTGCAAATCTCCGCCTGTTTACCCGGAGGTAAATGATGAAAGCATTACTCTTAATCCGTTACGGTGAAATTGGCCTTAAGGGAAAAAACAGGAAGTTTTTTGAGAATAAACTGACAGCCAATATTAAAAGAAGCTTGCTCGGCATTGCCGAATGTCGTATCCAGCAGTACCGCGGACGTAATTTTGTGGAAGTGCTGGAAGGTGATACGGCTGCTGTGATTCGTCGGCTACAGCAAGTCTTCGGCATCGTTTCCCTCAGCCCGGTGGCTATTGCGGAATTGGACATAGAGAGTATTAAAGCGGTCGCAGCCCGGGAGCTGGGCAAAGTGGCCAAACCCGGCATGACCTTTAAAGTGGAGACAAAACGGGCCAACAAACGCTTTCCCCTGCGCTCTCCCGAAGTCAGCAGGGATGTGGGTGAGTACCTGCTGGACCATGTACCCGGCCTGACTGTGGACGTCCATCACCCAGACCAGGTTCTTGATGTGGAAATCCGGGATCATGAAACATATATCTATACACAACGTATCCCGGGGCCGGGAGGCTTGCCCGTTGGTGCATCCGGAAAAGGGCTGCTCCTCATTTCCGGCGGTATCGACAGTCCTGTTGCCGGCTGGATGACAATGAAGCGTGGAGTAACGCTGGAGGCACTCCATTTCCACAGTTTTCCCTTTACCAGCGAGCGTGCTAAAGAGAAAGTGGTCGACCTTACCCGGGTTCTTACGGGTTACGGCGGTAAAATCCTTCTCCATGTGGCTCACTTCACTGAAATTCAAAAGGAGTTGCGGTTAAAGTGCCCGGAAAAGCTGACAGTAACACTGATGCGCCGCATGATGTTCCGTATCGCAGAGCGACTGGCGGAACAACGGGGTGCCCTGGCCCTGATTACCGGGGAAAGCCTGGGTCAGGTAGCCAGCCAGACCATGGAAAGCATCCACGTGATTGAACATGTCACGACAATCCCGGTCTTTCGGCCCCTCATCGGCATGGACAAAGAAGAAATCGTCAATATTTCCCGCCGCATCGACACTTACGATATCTCCATCCGCCCCTATGAGGACTGCTGTACCGTCTTTCTCCCCGAATTCCCAGTTACCCGACCCCGCCTCGCTGATGTCGAAGAAGCCGAAAAAGCCCTGGACATCGAAGCCCTTGTCACAGAAAGCCTGGAAAAAACCGAAACCATCGAAATCCGGGGTCAGGTTTAACAATTAACCTAATTCTTTCACAATGTGAAAACGCAAAAAAAGAACCCCGAGTTTTGGCTCGGGGTTCTTTAAATACTGGCTTAATAAGCTATTTCAATTCGTTCATAAATGCCTCAATCCGCTCCAAGCCTGTTTTAATTTCATCCAGGGCAAGGGCATAGGAGAGACGGACGTATTCAGGAGCCCCAAAACCGGTTCCGGGGACAACGGCTACCTTGGCGTGCTCCAGGAGCAGGGTGGCAAAGGAGTCGCTGGAGTCTATAACATGGTTGCCGTAGGAGCGACCGAAGATGCTGTCTGCTTTCATAAAGACATAGAAGGCGCCCACAGGTTCTATACATGACAGGCCCGGGATTGATGCAATTTTTTTAACCATATAATCCCGCCGTTCGGCAAAGGCGGCTTTCATTGTGTCTACACAATCCTGCGGTCCCTGCATGGCGGCAATAGCCGCCTTTTGCGCAATAGAGTTAGCATTGGATGTGGCGTGGCTTTGCACGCTTCCCATAATCTTAGCAATATCCAGCCGTGAGGCGGTATAGCCAATCCGCCAGCCGGTCATGGAATACGTTTTTGAGACGCCGTTGACTACAATCGTCAGATCTTTTATGTCATCCCCCAGGGAAGCGATGCTGACATGTTCGTAGTCCCCGTAAATTAACTTTTCATAAATCTCGTCGGAAATGACAAACAGTTGATTGGCCACAGCAAAATCTGCAATCGCTTGCAGCTCTTCCCGGGTGTAAACCTGGCCTGTGGGATTATTGGGGCTGTTAATGAGCAAAGCTTTAGTTTTTGGCGTTAAGGCTGCCCCAAGTTCTGCCACCGTCACCTTAAAATTATTCTTCTCCCGGGTAGGTACAATGACCGGGATCCCGTCGTTGAGTTTGACAATCTCCGAATAGCTCACCCAGAATGGAGCGGGAATAATGACTTCATCACCGGGATCAAGCAGAGCGGCAAAAACGTTGGTAAGAGAATGCTTAGCGCCGTTGCTGACGACGATTTGTGTGGGCTCATACGTAAGGCCGTTATCGTTTTTCAGCTTTTCACAGATGGCTTTTTGCAAATCAAGGGCACCGGCGACCGGCGTGTATTTGGTAAAGCCTTGCCGGACAGCATCCATAGCCGCTTCTTTAATATGTTCCGGTGTATCAAAATCGGGTTCCCCGGCCCCGAATCCGATAACATCAATCCCCTGACTTTTCATGAGTTTTGCCTGGGCATCTATGGCCATGGTGGGGGAAGGACTGATTGACTGAGCTTTGGTTGACAGCATGTATCTCCACTCTCCTTAATAAGCCGTGTCCAGCGTTATGCGTAGTTTTTTCGGAAACTGTCCATAAATTCTGCCAGAGCGA
This sequence comes from Clostridiales bacterium, assembly GCA_018335855.1. GTDB lineage: Bacteria > Bacillota > Dethiobacteria > Dethiobacterales > Dethiobacteraceae > UBA7523. The sequence continues at coordinate 122,861 of JAGXRM010000010.1, read as the reverse complement.
GACACCCGGGCTTACTCATGGCGTTGTAGACGGAAGCGCGCATCCCGCCTACGGAACGGTGACCTTTCAGGCCGACCAGGTTCCGTGCTGCCGCCTCATTGAGAAACTTCTTATCCAGTTCCTCACTGGGCAGACGGAACGTGATATTCATCAGCGAGCGGCTCTCTTTTTCCGCATGTCCGGTGTAAAACCCGCTACTTTTATCGATTGCTTCATAGATATAACCGGCTTTTTCCATGTTATGCCTCTCCATAGCAGGGAGACCACCCTTTTCCTTGATCCATTCCAGTACTAATCCTATCATATAGATACCGAAGGTAGGAGGTGTATTATAAAGGGAATCATTTTTTGCATAAGTATCATAGCGCAACATGGTTGGCACATTTGGAGCAACTCTCTCCAACAGATCCTGGCGGATTAGAATGACACCGACGCCGGATGGCCCCAGATTCTTTTGGGCACCGGCATACACCAGACTGAATTTATTCATATCCATCGGACGGGATAAGATGTCGCTGGACATATCAGCGATTAGGGGGATATTGTCCGTATCCGGTGTGTAGTGCCACTGCGTCCCGAAGATTGTGTTGTTTGTGGTAATATGAGCATACGCAGCATCATCGGTTAGCTTGATTTCATCGGGCCGGGGTACACGCCGGAAATTCTCTGCTTCTGTTGTTGCAGCCACGTTCGCAGCGCCCATCTTTTTCGCTTCTTTATATGCTTTTTCTGCAAAGGCACCGGTAATTATGTAATCTGCGGTCTTTCCCTCCGGCAGGAAGTTCATGGGAATCATGTCAAACTGCAAACTGGCACCGCCTTGAATAAAGAGTACACGGTAGTTGTCTCCCACGCCCGACAACTCCTTAATGAGAGTTTCCGCACGTTGGATAATTGCTTCAAACTCTTTGGAGCGATGGGAGATTTCCATGACAGACATGCCTGTCCCTTTATAATTGAAAAGCTCACGTTGTGCCTGTTCCAGTACGGATAATGGTAGAGTAGATGGGCCGGGATTAAAATTGTAAACTCTGTCATGCATTGACGGTACCTCCAATAGGAGAGTTTCCTTTTATTATAATCTATAAACAGTATTTATCTCAAGTTTTTATTTTCTCATGTAAAAACCCGCCCATCGGGCGGGTCTCGTGCAATAGCTAATTATTCTCCTGCTGCAATACGCACATTTCTCTGATGGTCGGCCTGTTGCAAATTATCCTTATGGCGATAAAAATGTTAAGATTCCTTCACAATCTTTGTGGTAATTGTTGGGAAGAAATTCTCTTTTTATTCGTTGACAATGAACGTCATCCCTGTTATCATAGTTAACATATAGATTAAGTGGTAATGAAAAAACTTATAGAATCTTATCAAGAGAGGCAGAGGGACTGGCCCGATGAAGCCCGGCAACCCCAGCGCAGACTGGAAGGTGCCAATTCCCGCAGGAGCAATCCTGGGAGATAAGAAGAGCGGCACATGAACCTCTTCTTTTCTCAGAAGTGGTTTTTTTCTTGTACTTGGAGAAAAAAGGTCATGATATAATAAAGGAGGAATGTATATGAGTAAGGATTATCGTTTTAACACGCTTGCTGTACACGGAGGGCAGGAGCCGGACCCGACCACAGGATCCCGGGCCGTACCCATCTATCAGACCACATCGTATGTGTTTAAGGATTCGGACCATGCCGCCCGTTTGTTCGGGTTGCAGGAGTTTGGTAATATCTATACGAGGATTATGAATCCCACCACCGATGTGTTGGAAAAACGGCTGGCCCTGCTAGAGGGGGGAATTGCCGCTTTGGCTGTCTCCAGTGGTCAGTCTGCAATCACACTGGCTTTACTGAACCTGACTCGTCCCGGAGACGAGATCGTTTCTGCCAGCAGTCTTTACGGTGGTACATACACGCTGTTCACATCCACATTTGCCAAGTTCGGTGTCACCGTCCGTTTGGTTGATCCCAAAGACCCGGAAAACTTCCGTCGTGCGATTAACGAAAAGACGAAGGCTGTTTTCGCTGAGTCCCTGGGCAATCCCAAGCTCGATGTGCTTGATTTTGCTGCCGTTTCCCAAATTGCCCACGAGGCTGGTATTCCGCTGATTGTAGACAATACGGTGATGTCTCCGTATCTGTTTAATCCGCTTGAGCATGGCGCGGATATTGTTGTCCACTCTCTGACTAAGTTTATCGGCGGCCACGGCACATCTATCGGTGGAATCATCATTGATTCGGGAAAATTTGACTGGACCGGCGGCCGTTTTCCCGATCTGACCGAGCCGGATCCCAGCTACCACGGCCTCCGCTATGTGGAAACATTCGGCGCCATAGCTTACATTCTTAAGGCAAGGGTGCAGCTACTGCGGGATTTAGGCACATCGTTGTCACCGTTTAATGCGTTCCTTTTCTTGCAGGGGTTGGAAACACTGCATCTGCGGATGGAGCGCCATACAGCCAACGCCTTGGCTGTGGCTGAGTTTTTAAGTAACCATCCCCAGGTCAGTTGGGTGAATTATCCTGGCCTTCCCGGACACCCCACACACGATCTGGCAAATAAGTATCTGACCAAAGGTTGCGGTGCGCTGGTCGGCTTTGGCATCAAAGGCGGCCGTGACGCAGGAAAACGCTTTATTGACTCACTGGAACTTTTTTCTCACTTAGCAAATATTGGGGATGCCAAATCGCTGGCAATCCATCCCGCATCGACGACCCATTCCCAGTTGACGGCGGATGAGCAGCAAAGCGCCGGAGTTTCAGAGGACTTTGTCCGCCTCTCCGTAGGTTTGGAGGATGTGGCAGATTTGACGGCAGATTTGGAGCAAGCATTAGGGAGGTAATTCTTATGAATGGCCAGCCGGATATTGAATATTTTCGCGGAGATTGGCCTGCGCAGAAAACGTATACGTTTGCCTATCCTCCCGCTTTGTTTCGGCTGGAAAGCGGAAAAAGCCTGGGGCCTGTTACTGTTGCTTATGAGACATATGGGACACTGGCGCCTGACGGGAAAAACGCTATTTATATTCCCCATGCCCTAACCGGCACTGCCCATGCCGGCACGTTTACCGATCGGCCGGAACAGGAACAGGGGTGGTGGCACGGCCTGATTGGACCCGGTAAAGTTTTTGACACGGAGCGGTATTTTATCGTGTGTTCCAATGTGTTGGGCGGTTGCTACGGCACCACCGGTCCCGCTTCACTGAATCCCGATACCGGTGTACCCTTTGCCATGGATTTTCCCGTAATCACCATCCGTGACATGGTTCGGGGGCAGAAGTATCTTCTTGAACACTTAGGAGTCAAACGGCTGGTTACGGTGGCAGGCGGATCGATGGGAGGCATGCAGGCGCTGGAGTGGGCGGTAACATTCCCCGAAATGGTGGACTCCGTAATCGCCATAGCAGCGTCAGAGCGGTTAACCCCTTTAGCCATCGCATACAATCAGGCCGGCCGAAAAGCAATCATGAACGATGCAGAGTGGTGCCGCGGCAATTATTACGGCAGAACATACCCGGTAGGCGGTCTGGCTCTGGCGCGGATGATTGGCACCATTACGTATAAAAGTAAAGAAACATTTGAAGAACGCTTCGGACGTAAACTCGCCGGCAAAGAACACGATGTTTACAATTTTTTTCAGGACTTTGAGGTGGAAAGGTACCTTAATTATCAGGGAAGTAAACTGGTAAAACGATTTGACGCCAACTCATATTTGTACCTGACAAAAGCGATGGATCTGCATGATCTTTCCCGCGGATATCCGTCACCGGCAGAAGTGCTGCGCCGTATTGTGGGCCCTGTGCTTCTTGTCGGTATCAGTAGCGACCTGCTCTACCCACCTGGTGAAATCCGGGGTCTGGCAGTGGAACTGCGCCGTTGCGGCGTTGAGACAGACTATCGGGAACTGCAGTCAACGTTTGGTCATGACGCATTCCTGATTGAATATGACCAGTTAGCCACCCATATTGACGAATTTTTGAAAAAACGCGCCTAAAAAAGGATTTTATGGCCATCTGTGGAAATACTTATTCGATAGAACCTCAAAAAGGGAGGCGGAAATTTGTTTTTACGCAGAATGGAAGTTGGCTCATTTGCCGCCAATTGTTATCTGGTTGCCTGTGATGAAACCCGTGAGGGCGTCATAATCGACCCCGGCGCCGAAGCGAAACATATTCTCAGCCTGGTGGAGAAAGAAAAGATTTCTGTGAAGCATATCATTAATACACACGGGCATGTTGACCACGTAGGCGCCAATGAGGAAGTTCGCGCCGGACTGGGTGCACCTATCCTCATTCATGAAGCGGATGGGGAGATGTGTAAAAAACCCCATGCCAGTCTGGCTGCTTTTGTCGGCAAGGTGAAATTGGCAGAGCCCGATCGCTTGCTAAAAGACGGGGACATGATTAAGGCCGGCACACTGGAGTTTAAAGTCATTGAAACGCCTGGCCATACTAAGGGGTCGGTCTCCCTGCTGGTGGGCGGTGTCCTCTTCACCGGAGACACTCTCTTTGCCGGCTCCATCGGACGCACTGATTTGCCCGGCGGCTCTTTTGACGAAATTATCCGCTCTATTAAAGAAAAACTCCTTGTCTTCCCGGATGAAACGGTGGTTTATCCTGGTCACGGCCCGGAAAGCACCATCGGGGATGAAAAAAAATATAATCCGTTTTTACGCTAAAAAATGCCGGCCCTGTTTCAGGGCCGGCATCACCATATTTATACATTTTAGCGGGAGCGTCGGAACCATCCGCCGTTCCAGTGCCATTGCTGTTCCGGAGGACAGTGGGGGCAAAGCGGCCAGCGGCACATTTCTGTCGGTTCAGTGCCGGCAATAAATAATTCATTAATTGGGGTCAAACTGCACTGAGGGTTATGCAAAAGCCCTGTTTCAGGACAGATGAGTGCTGAGACAATGCCCTCGGGCCGCACAAAATCCTGAGGCGCTGTGTTTTTAAGGGCTTCGCGCATAAAGCTGACCCAGATGGGACCGGCAATTCGGGAGCCTGTTTGCCCCCAACCGAGAGTCGAGTTATCGTCATTACCAATCCAAACGGCGGTAACCAGGGTCGGTGTGTAGCCGACAATATAGGCGTCCCGGTGATCTTCCGAGGTGCCGGTTTTCGCGGCTGCAGGCCTGTTCAGCAGAGGACCGAGTGAGGAGCCTGTCCCGCCAGGACGAAGCACATCGCGCATCATATCAGTCATCAGATATGCCACTCTCGGATCAAGGACCAGTCTGCGCTCAGGTTGAAATTCATACAGTGTCCGCCCGCCGGAATCGGTAACACGGGTGATAAACTGGGGAGTGACTCTGACACCCTGGTTGGCAAAGGGCGCGTAAGCCGCAGCCATTTCCAGGGGTATGACGTTTGATGTGCCCAGCGGTAGCGATGCCACAGCCGAGAGGTTGCTTTCTATCCCCAGCCTGTTGGCCATTTCCGCCGTTTTTTGCGGTCCGATATCCATATGGGTTTTAATGGCCACAATATTGCTGGAACGAGCCAATGCCTGACGAATTGTTAACGGTCCGTAGAATCTGCCGCCATACTCACTGGGTTCGTAGGGGTCGGTCAAACCGGGAATTTGGTAACTTACAGGTTCACTGAGATGGACGGTAGCTGGTGTATACCCGTTTTCCAGAGCTGCGGCAAATGTAAACGGCTTAAATGCTGATCCTGCTGAGCGTCCCCGTGCTTGTCCTTTTTGTTGTGGTGGAATAGCTCTGTTGAACTGACTGGTGCGGAAATCACGGCCGCCTACCAGCGCCCGGACTGCGCCGTTTTCAGGATCCATGGCAACAATGGCCACTTGGGGCTGGCCGTTCTCTGTGGTTTGTGCAGGAAGAAGACTGGCCGCAGAATTTTCCGCAGCAAGCTGCATCCCCTTGTCCAGTGTTGTATAAACATGCAGCCCGCCCCGGTTGACAATTTCCGGCTCATTAGGAAACAGTATAGCCAGTTCGCGTTGAATCAGGTAGTCAATAAAATATGCCCCTGTCTGCCGTTCAGCCCGGACGGCCGTCCTGTCCTGTAAAACAATCTCCTGGGTCAGAGCATCTTCTTTCTCTCCGGGGGTAATAAATCCTTGCTCAACCATACGGCTAAGCACCGTATTCTGTCTGCGCTTTGCAGATTCAAAGTTAATCCAGGGAGAATAGAATGCCGGACCTCGCGGAATTCCTGCCAGCATGGCGGATTCCGCCAATGTTAAATCACCGACTGATTTTCCGAAATAAGTTCTGGCTGCCGCTTCTACGCCGTAGGCAGAGTGTCCGAAGTAAATTGTGTTCAGATAGCTTTCCAGGATTTCATCTTTTGAAAATTTTCGTTCCAACTGTACGGTAAGCAATAATTCCTGCGATTTCCGTGTTAAAGTTTTTTCATGGGTGAGGAAAAGGTTCTTCGCCAGTTGTTGCGTAATAGTACTCCCGCCCTCGGCAAAGCGTCTTTCTCTCACATTACGGTACGCTGCTCGGAATAAGCCCTGTAAATCTATACCAAAATGACTATAGAAGCGGTGGTCCTCCACGGCAAGAAACGCTTCGGCTAAAAAGTCGGGGACCTCATTTAGAGATACCTCAAAACGGTTTTGCTCAAAACGGGTTGTAATAACTTCATTGTTACGGTCATAAAATGTGGTCGTTAAAGGAATCTCCACATCGGGAATTTCATCCATACCGGCTACGGTATAAGCTAAAAACCCCAGTGAACCAACAGCAAAAACTGCCAGAACCAACACTGTAATTATCGTTAACCGGGTAATGCGACGCATGTACGTCACCTTCTTGTCGAAGAATTTGTACTACAACACGATTATACCACTCACAAAGGTGATATTAATCAGGAATTATTTGCGCTAATTGGTATCAAAACACCATTTCTTTTTCAATTTATTGTTTATTTTTCGTGCTCTTTTTGATATAATGCTAAGGATATGCAGGGAAGTTACATGGAGTCCCTTCCTTGCGTGTAAACTAATACGGAAGTTTGTCGATAACATTAAAGGAGGCACATCATGTTACCAACCCCAAAAAAGTTTAAAATTGTTGCCGCAGCGGCGGAAGGATCGCATAAGTTAACCGCTTTTGACAACGCATTGTTAGACGCCGGAATCGGCAACGTTAATCTGGTTAGAATCAGTAGTATACTTCCTCCCACAGCGGAACAAGACCAGGACTTATTCCTGCCTCCCGGTTCTCTGGTTCCCACTGCATACGGTTCTATCGTCTGCGATGAGCCGGGCACACGGATTGCTGCAGCCGTCGGAATCGGTTTTTCCAAGGATACGTTTGGCGTTATTATGGAGTTTTCCGGTGTATGTTCAAAAGAGGAAGCAGAAGAGAAAATTGCGTCCATGTTGAAAGATGCCTTTGAGAACCGGAATATGCCACTGGTTAAGACGGAGATTCGTGCTGTGGAGCACACGGTGGAGAGCACGGGGTGTGCATTCGCAGCTGTCGCCCTCTGGTATTAGAGCCGGCGTCGGGGGGCCATAAGCGGCGCATTACTTCGTTGCCGCGCATTTCCCGCATCCTCGACGTATATTAAATACGCCTGCGGTGCCGGAAAGGCTTGCGCCTCGTCCTGCTTGCTTCTGACCCCCCGACGCGCGCAGGTTAGCAAAACCAAAAAAAGAAGATTACACACTTAGGCTTACGCATCGCTTTGCTCGCTATTGGCAGGTATAAAAGAACACTTAATTTGAGATAGGGTAGGGATCAGTAGATGGAACTTTGGTACACGGAGAAACAGACTCCGGATTTGGGAATTACTTGCTTGATTACGGAGACGCTTTGTCATTTTAAGACGCCTTTTCAGGATTTGGCGGTTATTGATACTGTGCAGTTTGGGCGAATGCTGGTTCTGGACGGTATGGTGCAGACTACGGAAAAGGACGAGTTTGTCTACCATGAGATGATTTCTCATATTGCCATGCAGTCCCACCCTAACCCGCAGCACGTTTTGGTGATTGGCGGTGGCGACGGCGGAGCTATCCGTGAAATGCTAAAATATGATACGGTAGAGACGGCTACACTCGTTGAAATTGACGAGGCTGTGGTGGAAATGTCCAAAAAATATCTGCCCACCATCTCTGCCGGTTTGGCTGATCCCAGGGTAACAGTCCTTGTGGAAGACGGCATTGAACATGTCAGGCAGTCCGTCGGTAAATATGATGTGATTCTGGTAGATTCCACCGAGCCGGTTGGACCTGCCATTGGCCTGTTTGCCGAAGAATTCTATACAAATATATACCGCGCGTTAAAAAAAGATGGTATTTTTGTGGCGCAGACAGAATCTCCGTTTTTTAACAGTGACCTGATTCGCAATGCCTACGCCCGTGTGGGACGTGTTTTCCCTCTGGCCAAACTATATTTAGCCAGCATTCCTACATATCCAAGCGGTTTATGGAGCTTTACTGTAGGCTCCAAATGTTATGATCCGGAAGAATGCAAAGAAAAAAAGGTGCAAACGAAATATTATAACCACCAGATTCACCGCGGCGCGTTTTGTCTGCCCAATTTTGTCGGGGAACTTCTGGAGGAAGAAAAATAATGAACCGCTTAACGGAAATTTGTGAGTGCAATAGCGGGTTTATGGCTGCCTGCCCCGATTACGGGACAAGCAGTTTAGTGATATTTGGCGCTCCAATGGATTTTACCGTTTCGTTTCGTCCCGGGTCCCGCAGCGGCCCCCAGGCCATTCGCCTGGCTTCCCCGGGGCTGGAAGAGCACAGTCTTTATTCGGGGAAAGATTTGCGGCACGCGTCTTTTTACGATGCCGGAGATCTCATCCTGCCTATAGGGAATACCAGCCGCTCCCTGGAGTTAGTGGAAGAGGCTGCATCTGCTATCCTGGAAGATAAAAAGTTTCCGTTGCTGCTGGGTGGAGAACACCTGGTAAGCCTGGGCGGTCTGCGGGCAGCGGCACAAAGCTTTCCCGGCCTGGCGGTTATCCATTTTGACGCCCACGCTGACCTGCGTACCGATTATCTTGGAGAGATACACTCTCACGCAGCTGTAATGTACCGGGCCTATCAGGATTTAGGCGTCGAACTCTTTCAATATGGTATTCGTTCGGCCACGGCAGAGGAGGTAGCCTTTGCTAAACAGCATACCCATTTTTATCCATTCCATGTACTGGAGCCGTTGCGGGAAACATTACCCTTGTTAAAGGGCCGTCCTGTATATGTCTCCATTGATATAGACGTGGTTGACCCGGCATATGCTCCGGGAACAGGTACGCCGGAACCAGGCGGTATCACATCGGCGGAATTACTGGCTTCACTGGCACTCCTTGCTCAATTGGATGTGGTTGCCATGGACTTAGTGGAAGTATCACCTGTGTATGACCCCGCCGGAATCACCGCAATGTTGGCGGCCAAAGTTATCCGTGAAATGATCCTGGCGTTTGCCAAATAAACGAGAAAAGGGGGAAGGGTTGTGGGTACAAAGTATATTTTTGTTACCGGCGGCGTTGTATCGTCTTTGGGGAAGGGGATCACCGCTGCGTCACTGGGATGCCTGTTAAAATGCCGCGGTTTAAAAGTGACAATTCAAAAGTTCGACCCTTACATCAACTTTGATCCCGGTACAATGAGCCCTTATCAGCACGGGGAAGTGTTTGTAACAGATGACGGCGCCGAGACCGACCTTGATCTTGGACATTATGAACGTTTTATTGATATAAACCTGACGAAAAGCTCTAACGTGACTACGGGGAAAATTTACTGGTCCGTAATCAGCAAAGAACGAAAAGGAGATTTCCTTGGAGGGACGATTCAGGTCATTCCTCATATCACCAATGAAATTAAATCCCGGGTCATGCGTGTTGCCCAACAGACCCAGGTTGATGTCGTTATCACTGAGATCGGCGGTACTGTGGGAGACATTGAGAGCTTGCCTTTCCTGGAAGCCATTCGCCAGATGAAAAGTGATGTGGGCCGTGACAATGTTATGTACATCCACGTAACTTTGATTCCATATTTAGCAAAATCCGGCGAGCTGAAAACCAAACCGACTCAGCACTCAGTAAAAGAATTACGCTCTATCGGTATCCAGCCTGATATCATTGTTTGCCGCACAGAAAAACCACTATCAAAGAACATTAAGGACAAGATTGCCTTGTTCTGTGATATAGATCCCAATGGTGTGATTGAAAACGTAGATTTGGAAACAATCTATGAAGTTCCGCTGAAAATGCATGCAGAGGGACTTGATCAAATTGTCGCCCGCAAGCTGGGTTTACAACAGATTGAATATGACCTTTCAGATTGGCAGTCCTTGGTAACCCGGATTAAAACCTTAGAGAAGAAAGTGACCATCGGTCTGGTTGGAAAATATGTTTCACTGAGAGACGCTTATCTTAGTGTGGCTGAGGCACTTTTCCATGCTGGTTTTGAAAATGACTGTGAAGTGGATATTCGCTGGATTCATGCCGAAAATGTGGAGAAACAGGGGGCAGAAGTCTTCCTGAGTGATGTGGACGGCATTTTGGTGCCAGGCGGTTTCGGTGACCGCGGTATTGAAGGTAAAGTAGCGGCTGTTAAATATGCCCGGGAAAACCGTATTCCATTCTTTGGCATCTGCCTCGGTATGCACTGTGCCACCATCGAATTCGCCCGTAATGTATGTGGCTGGAGGGATGCCCACTCCACTGAATTTAAGGCAAAAACCAATTACCCGGTCATTGACCTTCTGCCAGAGCAAAAGGATATTGAAGAGCTGGGCGGGACTATGCGTCTGGGCCTCTATCCCTGTAAAGTGGTAGCGGGTACACTGACAGACCAGGCATACGGCGAGGAAATTATTTATGAACGCCATCGCCACCGTTACGAGTTAAATAATGTATTCCGGGAACAGATGGCGGAAAAAGGCTTGGTTATGTCAGGAACCTCGCCGGACGGTCGTCTGGTGGAAATTGTGGAGATTACGGATCACCCCTGGTTTGTGGCGACTCAGTTTCATCCTGAGTTCAAATCCAGGCCAAATCGTTCCCACTCTTTATTCAGGGAATTTATCCGTTCATCCCTGGTGTTTTGTGAAGGCAAGCAGCCTGTATAATGGGGTAATACGTGCTTCATTTCAGGCAGGGTTCTGACTTGTTTTCTTAAAAAAAAGGTAGTATACTGTTTTCATGAAAGGAAGGTGTAAAATATGACACATAAAATTAACGAAGAGTGCATTGCCTGTGGTTCCTGTGAGCCAGAGTGCCCGGTAGATGCTATTTCTGAAGGGGATCCCATTTATGTAATCGATCCTGAAACATGCATCGATTGTGGCGCTTGCGCCGAAGTCTGTCCCGTGGAAGCTATCCACCAGGAAGACTAGCATACGTTTAAACTGATAAAAGAGGGCGTAATGAACTGGATTCCAAATAGCGCGAACAGTTCACGTGCCCTCTTTTTATTGATAAAGAGTAATAATACGAGATTGATTCCCCTAAATATCATTGCCGGTTGCAAGAAGGTATAACGACTTCCATTGGGAAATAAGATACATAAGCGGGATCCCGCATACGGAGGTGTTTTTATTTGATAAGAAAAAGACTGGTCAGTGTTATAATCTTGGCACTGGTCGTAATCACTGTAATAATGGCCGGCGGCCGGATCATCCGTCCGTTTGCTTCACCCGCCCCGATTGGCGGCAGGGGCAATGCAGTTGCGCTGATTTATCTTGAAGGCATGATTGTGGGCGGCCGCGGGCAGAACTCTTTATTAAACGCCGTGGGAGGTACGGACACGGTCATCCGGCAGTTGCAGGAAGCACGACTGGATCCTGATATAGCCGCCGTTGTTTTACGTATCAACAGCCCCGGGGGCACTGCCGCCGCATCACAGGAAGTTCATAATGAAGTATTGCGTGTCAGGGAGGCAGGCAAGCCTCTGGTAGCGTCTTTTGCCGATGTTGCTGCCTCCGGCGGATATTGGATAGCCAGTGGTGCTGATGCCATAGTCGCAAATCCCGCTACAATTACCGGCAGCATCGGTGTTATTATGGAAGTAAACAATCTGGTGGAGCTTTATGAAAAACTGGGAATCGGGAGCGAAGTGATTAAGAGCGGGGAACATAAAGATATGGGTAATCCTGCCCGGTCCCTGACTGAAAATGAACGGGATATCCTCCAGTCTATGGTCGATGATATTTTTGAACAGTTTATTGATGTGGTTGCCGAAGGGCGCGGCCTGGGCAGGGCGCAAGTCAGGGAACTTGCTGACGGACGCATCTTTACAGGCCGACAGGCAGAAGGGCTGGGGTTGGTTGACCGGCTGGGAGATCTTACTGTTGCTGTGGATTTGGCTGGCGAGCTGGCTGAGATTCCCGGTAAGCCGCGTATTAAGGAGATGGGCGGCAGAAGATCTGTTTTTGACATCTTTTTTGGGGGCACATCCCTGAACCTGCCCCTGCCGTCTTCCTGGCCCCTGAAATCCTTTAACAGCAGAGAATTAATGCCCCGGTAATGAGAGAGGGGACTGAGAGTGTGAATCAGTTTATTGATGATTTTTATGATGTTTTATTTAAGCCGGCGAAAGGGATGTCCCGCGTGGCCATCCACCGTTCAGTCTGGCACGGCTTGCTGGTATACCTGGCTGTTTCCCTCATTTCAGCTATGACTGCATTTAGCGCCGTCGATTCACAGACGATTTCCGAAGAGTTAACAGCATTCATCCCGCAACAGACAGTCGCCTTGCTTCTGCAATCGTGGCCTGTGCTTAATATTATTATGATTCTGGTTTTTTCACCCATCATTCTATTTGTCTGGTCATCGGTACTGCAGTTTTCCAGCGAACTTCTGGGCGGGCAGGGTCGCGGCCTTTCTTTGGCGGCTGTGGTGGGTTATGCGCAAATGCCCTATATATTACTGGCACCCGTAGGTCTCATATCCCGTTACCTTCCACTGGATATTATGGGGTTGGCCGGGTTTATGGTCTTTCTATGGTCGCTGTTGCTTAAAATTGAGGGAATTCGTGCCGCCCATAATTTCTCGAGACGGCGGGCTGCGATCGCTTATTTTTTGCCACTGCTTGTACTGATTGCCGCTGTCGTTATCTTTTTCCTGCTGTTAGGTTCTTTCCTCATGCCTCTGTTGTCGGAACTTTATCCAATGTAGCAGGCACTGCTGTAATGGAATTCATTTGATTATTACGCAGAGTCGGTAACATCATCCAACAAACCTTCTTCCGTATAATGCTGTATTTCTAAGGAGAAATTACTAGCAAATACGGTAAAGGAGGAAAGAATAATGTTGTTCTTTCGTAAATCACGCACGGAGAAAGTCATGGGCTGGTTTTCCAGGATGTTTAGGGGAATGCGCAACTTGCTTAAGCGTATACGCTAACTTTTCCGTTTTTGCAAAAAGATGTCAGGAAAAAAGGAAAATGCCTTCCGAACGCGAATAAATTTAGGGACGTAATTATCTGCTGAAATACTCTCCGGGAGGCGTATTGTATGGTAAGGACAGTCATGGTTGTTGACGATCGCGTCGGAATTCGTAAATTATTGCATGAGGTGTTGCAGGGCGCCGGATACAAAGTTATCACCGCCGCCGGCGGAAATGAGGCAATTAAGATGATCGGGCAGGAGACGGTTGACCTCGTCCTTCTCGATATGAAAATGTCAGGAATGGATGGCCTGGAAACACTAACACAATTAAAAAAAGTTTGCCCCCAGGTGATCATCATGATTATGACAGCCTACGAGGAACTGGAAGTCCTCAAGGAAGCAGCACGCCGCGGGGCGGCTGGATACATCTCTAAGCCGTTTGATATTGAAGAACTAAAAGACGTAGTTGCTTCTAAGTTACGGGCCGAAAGTGCTTAATTGTATCAGGAGGAGTAAAAATGCCTTTTGTAACACTCCGTGAAGTATTGGCCGACGCGGAACGCGGCAGTTATGCTGTTGGAGCGTTTAACACCAATAATATGGAAATTGTTCAGGCTATTGTGGAAGCCGCAGAAGAAGAAAGAGCGCCGGTAATTTTACAGGCCAGCCAGGGTGCATTAAAATATGCCGGTATTCGCTATATTACTGCCATAGTCGCTGCCGCGGTGGAGTCTTCGTCCATCCCTGTCGTCCTGCATTTGGACCACGGCACCAGCTTTGAACAAACAATGCTTTGCTTAAAGCACGGCTTCACATCTGTAATGTTTGACGGATCCAAATACTCTCTGGACGAAAATATCGCCGCCACGCGAAAAGTTGTCGATGTGGCTCATGCGATGGGGTTCTCTGTGGAAGGAGAGCTGGGTAAAATCGGCGGTACGGAAGATGACATATCTGTGGACGAACGGGATGCTCTTTTTACCGATCCCGGTGAAGCGGAACGGTTTGTCAGGGAATCGGGAGTGGACGCGCTTGCTGTCGCCATTGGTACGGCCCATGGTACATATAAAGGAGAGCCTAAGCTTGACTTTAACCGGCTGGACACAATTAATAAGATTGTAGATATTCCCATTGTTTTGCACGGCGCATCCGGAGTCCCCGCGGACAGTGTCCGGCGGGCCATAGAACTTGGTGTACGTAAAATAAACATTGACACTGAACTGCGGCTGGCATTTACCCGTGGTGTGCAGCAGGTTGTACAGAATAATCCGGGAGAATACGACCCGCGTAAGATTATTGGACCGGCCAAAGAAGAGATGAAAGCGATCATCAAAGGAAAAATGCGCCTCTTTGGCTGCAGTGGAAAAGCATAGGGGTGAGTTTACATGAAACTGTTTCTGGATACCGCCAATCTTCATGAAATTGAAGAAGCGTCTGCTTGGGGTGTAATCGACGGCATTACGACGAATCCCTCCCTTGTTGCAAAAGTTGGTGGCGATTTTAAAAAATTGTTAGCAGACATCTGCCGCATGATACCCGGCCCTGTTTCAGCCGAAGTGATTGCGACGGATACCGCCGGGATGGTGAAAGAAGGGCGGGAACTGGCGGGAATCGCGCCGCAGATTGTTATTAAAGTGCCAATGACCGCAGAAGGACTAAAAGCGGTTGTGGAACTAAAAAAGCTGGGGATTCCTACAAATGTGACCCTGGTTTTTTCATTCAACCAGGCGTTACTGGCAGCAAAAGCCGGTGCAGCTTACATCAGTCCGTTTCTGGGCAGGCTGGATGATTTGGGTCACGACGGTGTAGGCTTGGTTGCAGATATTACCCGCATTTTTCGCATATACTCTCTGAAGAGCGAAATTATTGCCGCCAGTATCCGGCATCCGCTGCATGTAGCGGATGTGGCCGGCGCCGGTGCGGATATTGCCACAATACCTTTTTCCGTACTAAAACAAATGTTCAAACATCCACTGACAGATTTAGGCGTAGAGCGGTTTTTGGCAGATTGGCACAGTGCGTAGGGGAAATAGAAACGTTAAATCAGCTACATTCGGGGGGAGAAATTAATATGGAAAGAGAGTTGGCTCTGGAGTTTGTCCGGGTTACGGAGGCTGCAGCATTAGCTTCCGGGCGGTTAATGGGCCGGGGGGATAAAGAAGCTGCCGACCAGGCTGCGGTGGATGCTATGCGCAGAGTATTTGATACGGTGCATGTTACAGGGACAGTTGTTATCGGTGAAGGGGAAATGGACGAAGCGCCCATGCTTTATATTGGTGAAAAAGTTGGCACCGGGGTTGATCCCCGCGTGGATATTGCCGTGGATCCGCTGGAAGGAACGAATCTGGTCTCAAAAGGTTTGCCCAACGCACTTTCCGTCGTTGCAGTAGCTCCCGAGGGATGCCTGCTCCATGCGCCTGATATTTATATGGACAAAATCGCTGTGGGGCCCCGTGCCAAAGGCTGCATTAATCTGGATGCACCTGTGGCCGATAATTTAAGAGCGGTGGCCCGGGCACTGGAAAGAGATGTTCGTGACCTTACGGCCATTATCCTTGACAGGCCGCGTCACGCGAAGATCATTGCAGAAATCCGGGCTGCAGGTGCCCGCGTTAAGTTAATTACTGACGGCGATGTATCTGCAGCCATTGCCACTGCTATTGAAGATACCGGTGTGGATATCCTTTTTGGCACCGGGGGTGCACCTGAAGGAGTGATCGCTGCCGCCGCCCTGAAATGTTTGGGCGGAGAAATGCAGGGCCGGCTAAAACCTGACGGAGAAGAAGAATTACGCCGGGTGCATAAAATGGGCCTGGAAGATGCAAACAAGCTTCTGCTGCTGGATGACCTGGTCATCGGGGACGATATATTCTTTGCTGCCACAGGCATCACGGATGGAGATATGCTCCGCGGTGTACGATACAGCGGGCAGACTGCCAGGACCCACTCCCTGGTTATGCGGGGCAAGACAGGCACAATCCGTAATATTTCGGCGACCCACTCCTTAGAGAAAAAACCTTACTATGTGGCCCGTTCCGCCGGCTGCTCGCAGGAATAATCAAGTAACGCGCGTGTACGATAGACTTATTATGTTACGGACGCTGCGTGTTGTTCAGAAATTCCGGAAGAGGCGATAGCATGACAATGCTGTGGATACAATTTTTGGTGAGCGCGTTGTTAATAGTACTGGCCGGAACAAGACTAACACGCAGCGCCGAAACCATTGCGGAATACACCGGCCTGGGAGCGCTTTGGGCCGGTGTTTTCCTGTTGCCTCTGGCCACATCTCTCCCCGAATTAGTGACCAGTTGGCGAGCTGCCGTTATTCTTGCCCCGGATCTTTCTTTAGGGAATGTTTTTGGCAGCAACATGTTTAACGTCACCATTATTGCCATGATTGATTTAACCCACGGCCCCACCCCGATTCTCAACCGTGTCAGCCAGAGACATATTTTTACAGCGACTATGGGGATCATCATCACCTGCTACGTTGCCATTATTATGGTCATCCCTTTCCCAATCCGTATCGGACGGCTTGGCCTGGACATTCTGGCCCTTCCATTTTTTTATGTCTTCGGTAACTGGCTTCTGGCCCGTTTTGAAAGACGTCATGCCGTTGAGGACGCAACCATCGATCTGGCCGAAAGAAATCAGTCTCTGGTACAAGCTGTTCTCTGGTTTCTTGCGGCAGCCGTAGTCATTGTGTTCGCCGGGATATCGTTGGCCGATACCGGGGATGCCATTGCAATCCGGACAGGTCTGGGCCAGACCCTGGTCGGTTCCTTCTTTATTGCGGTTACCACGTCTTTGCCGGAAGTTGTCACCACCTTTACCGCCGCCCGCCTGGGGATATTTGATATGGCCATCGGCAACATCTTCGGGGCAAATCTGTTTAATCTGGTGATTATCTTCTTTGCCGACATCTTTTACACAGGGGGCCCTATCCTTCATGCCGTCAGTTCCGGTCACCTGGTCACTGCCTTAATGTCCGTCATTCTGACGTCCATCGCTGTTATCGGCCTTATTTACCGGTCACAGCGCAGTTTTATCCGTTTGGGTTACGATTCCATTGCCATCATTGTAGGATATGTTTTAGCTATGACACTGTTGTTCCTGGTTTAAAAAGACTTGGAATACGCTCCTTGTAAACAGTATTTGGCCCCAGGGCTGAATATTTTTTTTAATTATGGGAAAACTTAACGATATCTTTGATTCGGACGTTGTGACGCTCACAACGTTTTTGTTTAGTGAGGTGGAATTTACATGAAAATGATATATAGAAATAGCTTTCTAACGGTACTGGCTTTTGGCTTGCTCCTGATTATTCCCGGCAGCGCCTGGGCGTTCGTCGGCGATACATCTGCCGGCCATATTCCGGCTGACACGGTGACACCCTTATACCTGCGGCAATTAACTGTATTTGCAGAAAGGCAGCAAGAAGCGCGGAACGCGGTAGTTGAGCACCGGGTAGCCCGGGGTGAAACACTGGGACGGATTGCAGTCAGGTATAATACTGCCGTACACCGCATTATGGCTGATAACGGCTTGGTCAATCCTCATTTTATCCGTGAGGGGCAAATCCTTTATGTGGTTAAAGAAGAGCCTGCCGTGAAAGAAGCTCCATCACAAATAGCAGATGTTTCCGGAGCTGTCCATAAACTAACCCGCGGGGAAACAATCTGGGACCTGGCTATACGTTATCGCGTTAGCATGAACGATATTCTGGTGGCCAATAGTATCAGTGACCCCCACCGGTTGCAGCTTGGACAGCAAATCGTCATTCCCGGTGCAACCGTTGCCGCCAGTACTGTAACAACTACCATTGCTGAACCGAAAAGGGATGTGGTGGTTGCTTCACGAACAGCCTCCCGAACGACTGGCTTTATCTGGCCGACTCAGGGGAATATCTCCTCGGGCTACGGTCCCCGTTGGGGCAGATTTCATTATGGTATTGATATTGCCACGAAAACGGGAACTCCAATCGTCGCAGTGGCTGCCGGAACCGTAGTGGAATCGGGCTGGCGCACGGGTTATGGCTACATGATCCACCTAAATCATCATGACGGATGGGAATCACTGTATGCCCATGCCTCAAAGCTTTACGTAAAGAGCGGTCAGGCAGTGCAGAAGGGCGAAAAAATAGCTGCAGTAGGACAGACGGGAAACTCCACCGGGCCCCATCTCCATTTGGAATTGATTTTTGAGGGTAAGCATCAAAATCCGTTAAAACACCTCCCCTAACTATTGCGCACTGGCAAACCTTGTGTTATTATAGAATACGTGGATTTTGATGGCGAGAGAGGTGAGTCAAGTGAAAGAAAAAATACATCCTAAATACGAAAAGACCACTGTATCCTGTGCTTGTGGAAGTTCCTTTGAGACAGGCTCAACCAAAAAAGACTTAAAGGTGGATATCTGTTCCAGTTGTCATCCGTTCTTTACGGGGAAACAAAAGTTTATCGATACCGGTGGACGCGTGGAGCGGTTTAAACGTAAGTACGGCATGTAATTAGAGAGAAGCAGCGTCTGACGCTGCTCTTTTTTTACTGTAAGTAATGAAGAGCTGCAATAGAGAAATGAAAGAGTACTGCCGCCGTAGGCGGACAGCCCTAAAGGGTAGATTTGGGACGGAGGGAAAAAATGTCAGCTACCTCTAAAGTCGGTGGCCAGGCAGTTATTGAAGGAGTCATGATGCGCCACCAGGATCAGTTGGCCATCGCGGTCCGGAAACCGGATAAAGAGATTTTTTTGCATCAGGAAACACTGAATTCACCGGGGAAAAGACAGCTTTTGTGGCGTCTCCCTGTCTTCCGTGGCATGGTAGCCTTTGTTGATGCACTCGTGTTAGGAACCAGGGCATTAACCATTTCGGCCAATCAGGCCTTTGAAGAGGAAGAGGAAGAGCTTACCGGCTGGCAGCTTACGTTTACTATCATTATTGCCATGGTGCTTGGTGTCTCTCTGTTCTTTTTCCTGCCGACCCTGATTGTGCGTTTTCTTGCCGACGGGTCAACAGCCCGGCCGGTCCTTTTGAATTTGCTGGAAGGCGCAATCCGTATCACAATTTTTGTGTGCTACATTCTTGTCATCTCAAGAATGAAAGATGTTCAGCGGGTATTTCAGTACCATGGCGCTGAGCATAAAGCCATCGCCTGTTTTGAAGCTGGCGGTGACCTGACTGTGGGCAATGCCCGTAAGTACACAACGCTGCATCCCCGTTGCGGGACCAGCTTCCTGCTACTTGTTATGGCTACAAGTATTCTGCTTTTCTCCTTTTTCGGTTGGCCGGGGCTGATACAAAGACTGGTATTGCGTCTTTCCCTGCTTCCCGTGGTAGCCGGGATTTCTTATGAAGTCATTCAACTGGCAGGCCGCTATCGGTTTTTCTGCTACTTAACCGCGCCGGGTTTGTGGTTGCAGCGGTTGACGACCCGTGAACCCGATGACAGGCAGTTGGAAGTCGCAATTCGTGCGCTCCAGTCAGTTCTGCCCGCCAATCCAACGACTGAGGTGTAATTTATGTTTGATAAATTAGAGGCAACAGAAGAACGGTATCAACTGGTGGAGCAGCAAATCAGCGATCCTCAGATGATTTCCCGGCAGGATGAATGGCGTAAGCTTACAAAAGAGCACGCCCGCCTCTCCGAAATAGTCACCGCCTACCGGGAGTATAAACAGGTCGTCCAGGATCTGCGGGAAGCGAAAGAAATGCTGCAGGAAAGCGGCGACGACGAAATGTCCCGCTTCCTCAAAGAAGAAGTGACTGTCAACACAGACAAAAAAGAGGAACTGGCTCAGAGGCTGAAAATGCTGCTACTGCCCCAGGATCCCAATGATGATAAAAATGTCATCGTAGAAGTCCGGGCGGGAACCGGCGGCGAGGAAGCAGCCTTGTTTGCTGCCACCCTGTTACGTATGTATACCCGCTACGCCGAGCGCCGGCGCTGGCGCGTTGAGATTCTCGACTCCCACGCCACCGATATCGGGGGCTTTAAAGAGGTTGTTTTTGTCATTGAAGGCCAGGGCGCTTACAGCCGTTTAAAGTTTGAAAGCGGTGTTCACCGTGTGCAGCGGGTTCCGGAAACAGAATCCAGCGGTCGTATCCACACATCTGCAGCTACTGTGGCTGTTCTGCCTGAAGCAGAAGACGTGGAAGTCGATATTAATACTAACGATTTGCGGATTGACGTATTTTGTTCCACCGGCCCTGGCGGTCAAAGTGTAAATACCACTCAGTCAGCAGTCAGGATTACCCATATGCCCACCGGCATCGTTGTTTCCTGCCAGGACGAAAAGTCCCAGCTTAAGAACAAAGATAAAGCGATGCGGGTACTGCGTGCCCGTATCTTTGAAAAAGCTCAGGAAGAGCAGGCTGCGGAAATGGCCCAGAACCGTAAGTCACAGGTAGGTAGTGGAGACCGCAGTGAACGGATCCGCACCTATAACTTCCCTCAGGGGCGCGTTTCCGATCACCGCATCGGCATGACCTTGTATAAGCTGGAACAATTTGTTGACGGTGACATGGATGAGATGTTGGATGCGCTAAATACCAACGAACAGGCCGAACTGCTCAGGCAGGTGGACAACGGATGAGCGTAACAATCAAAGAAGCCCTGCTGAGGGCTTCTTTTCTGCTTAGGGAGGCAGGG
This sequence comes from Clostridiales bacterium, assembly GCA_018335855.1. GTDB lineage: Bacteria > Bacillota > Dethiobacteria > Dethiobacterales > Dethiobacteraceae > UBA7523. The sequence continues at coordinate 101,904 of JAGXRM010000010.1, read as the reverse complement.
GTGGAAAACCCGCGCCGGGAAGCGGAAGCATTGCTTTGTGCCGGCACCGGCTTTCCTCTGGCCCATATTTACGCCCATGGCGAGGAGACGCTGACCGAAGAACTACATACCCGGTACTTAGACTGGATTACACGGCGTGCCGGGGAAGAACCCTTCGCCTATATTTGCGGGGAGCGGGAATTTATGGGCCTGCCCTTCCGGGTCACGCCGGATGTGCTCATCCCCCGCCCCGAAACGGAGTTTCTGGTGGAGGCAACCGTAGCGGCACTGGCCCCATACAGTCAGCCGCATATTCTGGAAGTGGGCACAGGCAGCGGTGCCGTCGCGGTGATGCTTGCCGTGCTTCTTCCCGGGGCCCAGGTCACCTCTGTCGATACATCGCTACCTGCCATCACTGTGGCCGCCGACAATGCAGCCCGTCACGGCGTGGCAGACAGGGTAAGGCTCCTTACCGGAGATATTTACGCTCCTGCAGCTGCAGAGGAGATTCACTTTACTGCGGTGGTCAGCAATCCCCCCTATATACCCACCGCTGAAATCGACGGACTGGCTCCCGGTGTAAAAGAACATGAACCGCTACAGGCTTTAGACGGTGGACCAGACGGACTCACCTTCTACAGGCGCCTTACCCGGGAATTGGTTCTTCTTTCCCACCTGCCAGACATCCTCGCCTTTGAAGTAGGAGCGGGTCAAGCTCACTCCGTCATACAACTCTGCCACACAGCAGGATACAAAAAAACCCGCCAAGTCAAAGACCTGGCAGGCATAGAGCGCGTCATCACCGCCACCCGATTGTGACAAAAGGACCCACTTACAGGAAATAATTTGGGCTAGTGATTCAAAGAATAGTAAGCAACGAAAGCTACTAAAAAAGCGAACCGCTTTTTTAGTAGCTTATTTTAATTGTGTCCCTGTTGAAGTAATGGATAACTGCCCGTGCTTTACCCCTTTGACTCCAATCAGGCGGTCTGCCACCAGGCGGGCTTGTCCGGCTGGCCCTTTAATTACCAGCACTTCCAGGCAATTGTGGTGATCCAGATGGACATGGGTGGATGAAAGAATCATATTATGCCAGTCATGCTGCATTTCCGTCAGCAGATTACTCAGGCCCCGAACGTGGTGGTCGTAAACCAGAGTTATCGTCCCCGCCACTTCCTGACTTTCATCTTCCCACTCCATTTCCACCAGACGGTTGCGAATCAAGTCACGCACGGCTTCGGAGCGGTTCACATAGCCCTGGGCAACAATTTTTTTATCAAAAGCTTCCAACAATTGTTCATTCATAGAAATACCAAAGCGGACCAATTCAGTCAAACGTATCCCTCCAATCTGATATAACTTAGTTTCTCCCCATAATACAGAACTCCTGCCTCCACTCAAGAGTTCTGCAACCCGGGGACGGTTCTCAAGTTGCAGACTTGCAACTTGAGAACCGTCCCCGGGTTGCAAAGGCCCCCTGGCAATTCGAAAAATGAATGTTTATACCATGAAAATTTTGGCAATACTAATCGGTAGGAAGATTAGGGGGGATATGCATGCAGATGAATAAAGTAAATATTTGCGGTGTAAACACATATAAGTTGCCTGTGCTGACGAATGCAAAGATGAAAGAGTTGTTTCACCGAAAACTGGATGGAGACATGAGTGCGCGGCAGGAAATTATCAGCGGCAATTTACGGTTGGTGCTCAGCGTCCTGCAGCGGTTCAAAAACCGTGGAGAAAATATTGACGATCTGTTTCAGGTAGGCTGTATCGGTTTGATGAAAGCGGTGGACAATTTTGAACTGGGACACAATGTTCACTTTTCCACCTATGCAGTGCCGATGATTATCGGTGAAATTAAGCGCCATCTGCGGGATAATAATGCCGTCCGTGTCAGCCGCTCGTTAAAAGTACTGGCACATAAAGCGCAGCATGCCAGAGATTTTTTGACCCGGAAACTGCTACGGGAACCTACCATCAGTGAAATTGCCGAAGAGTTGGGGATTACTCCGGAAGAAGTCGTTGTCGCCTACCAGGCGAGTAATGAGCCTGTTTCCCTCCACGACCCGGTTTTTAATGACACGACCGATCCGGTGTATGTGATGGATTTAGTAAGTGATACGAAAAGCTGCGCCGAAATCTGGGTAGAGGATATTACGCTGAGGCAGGCGCTGGAAATCCTGACAGAGCGGGAGCGGAGAATTCTGGAGTCAAGGTTTTTTGAAGGGCGCACACAAACGGAAATCGCCGCCGATATTGGTATTTCTCAGGCGCAGGTTTCACGGATTGAGAAATCTGCACTGCGTCAGGTTCGCCACCACCTGGCCGGGAAGGGTGGAATTGATGATGTCTGCGGTTAAGAAAATAATATGTTTCGTATTATTGATAACGGTTGTGTTATTCTTGACCGGGGGCACACCTGGACAAAAAGAAGACGAATCTGCCTCTCTCCTGCGTTTGCATGTACGTGCCAACAGTGATTCAGCGGCAGATCAGGCTTTAAAATATCAAGTAAGAGATACAATTCTTCACTCACTGGACCTACGGCTGGCAACCGTGCAAAGCAATGCCGAGGCGGAACAGGAAATTATCCAGGCACTTCCAGAATTGTTGGCACTGGCAGAAACGACAGTCAGGGAGGCGGGGTATAATTATGGCGTGAGCGCGCAACTGGGCGAAGCAGAATTTCCCACCCGGTTATACGGAGAGCAGGTGTACCGGGCAGGCAGATACAGGGCACTGCAGATTTACCTGGGTGAAGGACGCGGAGAAAATTGGTGGTGTGTTCTTTTTCCGCCCCTTTGTTTTATCGAAGTTTCCCGGGATACGGCTGTTTCCGTATCCGGGGAAAGCGAGAGTATCCGTCCCAGATCCCGGCTCTTAGAGTGGTGGCAGCGCCGCTTTGGCAGACAATCATAGATTCACTGTTGAAAATACTTTCCCCATCCATTATAATAAACACGGTATGTACAACTTAGAAAAATAAATAATAGAGAATTCGAGTATTCCGACATAATCGGAAGACATCGTTTTTGGGGGAGGAAGCATGGTCTGGACTTTAGTGACCCAGCTTATCGGAGGGCTTGGTCTTTTTCTCTTCGGCATGCAACTGATGGCCTCAGGATTGCAGAAGGCAGCAGGTGACAGGTTACGCAGGATACTGGAAATTCTTACAAACAAACCGGTGATTGCCGTGCTCACAGGTATTGTGGTTACCGTTCTGGTACAGAGCAGCAGTACCACTACTGTAATGGTGGTGGGCTTCGCTAATGCCGGGCTGATGACGCTCCCGCAAGCGGTGGGAACCATCCTTGGCGCAAATATCGGCACAACAGTCACAGCTCAGATTGTTTCCTTTAAAGTTTCAGCCCTTGTTTTCCCGGCCATCGGGCTGGGTGCGGTGCTTAACTTCTTCGGTAAGCGGCGTACGTATAAATATGTGGGACAAGCTATTCTCGGATTTGGCATATTATTTCTGGGTATGACGACAATGTCCGACGGCATGAAGCCGCTCCGTGAATTACCTTACTTTATGAACTTAATGGCTTCCTTTGGCCATAACCCCCTGATGGGTGTGCTCATAGGCGCTGTGTTTACAGCCCTGGTACAATCGAGCAGCGCATCCACGGGTTTAATTATTGCCATGACTCTGCAGGATATTCTCATACTGCCGGCAGCCATTGCGTTGATTCTGGGCACCAATGTGGGTACATGTATCACAGCACTCATTGCCAGCGTAGGCACTTCACTTGCGGCTAAGCGGGCGGCTATTGCCCACATTGCCTTTAATGTGTGCGGAGTCATCGTCGCAATGATCCTGTTTCGACCATTTGTTAATTTTGTTGCAGACACGGCGGCCACTGTCACCCGGCAGGCGGCTAACGCCCATACAATTTTCAACATAACCAGCACACTGGTAGTTCTGCCCTTTTTTAAATATTTTGTTGCACTGGTTACCCGTCTCGTCCCCGGGGAAGACGTTACACTGGAAATGGGCCCCAAGTTTTTGGACAAGCGTATTTTAAAAACACCGGCCGTGGCCATTGGTGGCGTACGGCAGGAGTGTTTACGCATGGCCGGACTGGCCCGGGAAATGGTACAGGACTCATTGCAGGTATTTATTAAAGAAGATCGTAAGCTCATGCAATATGTTGAGCAAAAAGAGGAACTTCTGGATAGTCTGGAGAAAGAGATTACCATCTATCTTGCAGAATTGGCACAGCATTCACTCACCATTGAACAATCACAAAGCGTGTCCGGCCTGATGCATGCCGCAAATGACCTGGAGCGCATTGGTGATCATGCTACTAATATCGTCCGGATGGCAGAGATAAAAATAGAAGATCGTCTGCCGTTTTCGGAAAAAGCGGCGGAGGAACTTACCGAAATGTTTGACAGGGTGGATGATATGCTGGCCAAGGCGATTGAGGCCTTCGCCAAAGAGGATCTGTCCCTGGCTAAAGAAGTTATTGCACAGGATGATATCGTTGACCGCATGGAACGGGTTTTACGGAAGTCCCATATTGCCAGAATCAGCGAAAAAGTTTGTTTCCCTGCCAGTGGAGTTATCTATCTGGATGTGCTAAGCAATCTTGAGCGGATTGCTGACCATGCAACCAACTTTGCTCAGGTGGTTTTGGGAGAATTCTAAAGTGGGGTGGGTGCACTGAAAAAGAAGCTGGAATCTTTTCGTGAGCAATTTAAAGCGCATAAAATGACGCCGCAACGTCGTGTTGTGCTACAGTCCTTGCTGGAAAATCCCGATCTTCATCTGAGCGCTGAAGAGCTCTATGTGATTGCCAAGGAAAAAGACCCGGAAATTGGCCTGGCCACAATATACAGGACGTTAGATCTCCTGGAAGAGTTAAAAATTCTGCACCGTCACAACTTTGGTGACGGGCGGAGCCGTTATGAACTTTCCCATCTGCAATCAGAGCACCATCACCATCATTTAGTATGTTTAACATGCAATCAAATCCTTGAAGTAGAAGAAGACTTGCTTCAACAACTTGAATCCCTAATAGAGAAAGAAAACGGTTTCCGCATTGTTGACCATCGGGTGCAGTTTTACGGCTATTGCAATACGTGTGACCAAAATAAAGAAAAAGTTTAAACTCTGGAGGGGCAATTATGATTTTAAAAAAAACTAAGGCTATGCGTCCCGCATGCCTATTTTTATTTTTACTGATAGTTATTTCATCCATGACTGCGTTCGCCGTTGAACCGTCATTTGGTGACGACAGCGATACCGTAGCTCTGCGGGGCCGCGTTATTTCCGTGGAAGACATCGAGCCGGATGAATCAGTCCGGGATTTTGTACAGTTGGAACAGTTAGCCACGATTGAGATAACCCGTGGTCAGTATAAAGGCGAGCGTCACACATTGCTTAATTCATTAATGGGCCACCCGGTGTTTGATCTCCATCTGACCGAGGGCCGACGCGTCATTCTCTGGGGTGAGGTCGATGAAGCCGGTACCCTGCTGCAAATATACCTGCAGGACTACGCAAGGGATACCTACCTGTACCTCTTAGTTGGATTGTTTATTCTCGTGCTGCTTTTGGTTGGACGTCTTAAAGGGCTATATACGGTAATTACCCTCTCCATCACGATTTTTGCCGTCTTCCGCATCCTTCTGCCATTGCTGTTAGCCGGCTACCCGCCGATCCCGGTCACTGTTGTGGTTGCAGCATTTATTACCTTAATTACCCTTGTTTTTATCAGTGGGTTACAGAGGAAAACTGTTGCCGCTGCCATTGGGACAGTAGGCGGAGTATTAGTTGCCGGGCTGTTAGCACTTATAGTTGGCCGTGCCGCCAACCTCACCGGATTTTCCAGCGAAGAAGCCCAGATGCTTCTCTACATGGAAGGGACCATTAATGTGCGCGGCTTGCTGTTTGCGGGGATTATTATCGGTGCCCTGGGTGCCGTCATGGATGTTTCCATGTCTATATCCACCGCAATGACAGAAGTATACTGTGTTAATCCTTCGCTCTGCTTTAAAGAGTTGTTCAATTCCGCAATGAATATCGGCCGCGATATTATGGGGACCATGGCAAATACGCTGATTCTGGCGTATGTCGGCACTACAATGCCACTTTTGCTCTTGTTCATGGGTTACCAGATGCCCTGGGGAACCATTATCAACTTAGACCTTGTCGCTACCGAAGTAGTGCGTGCCCTTACCGGCAGCATCGGACTGGTGGCCTCTATTCCACTGACTTCCCTGGCTATGGGATTACTGCTTGTTCGCAGCAACCCCCAGGAAAAGAAAGTCCCTCCCCCGTCACAGAGCGCTTAGCCCAAATGAGGTGATCCTATGTTGACACATCCAATTATGGAGAAGAAGGAAAAGCTCGAAAAAATTTTACTGGAAATGAAAAGTGTGGTTGTCGCCTTCTCCGGAGGAGTGGACTCATCCGTATTACTGGCCGCAGCAGCCGGTGTTCTGGCGAAGGACAGGGTGTTAGCTGTAACCGCCGTATCGGAAACATATCTGTCCGAGGAACTGGCAGTGGCAAAAAACCTGGCGGCTAAACTGGACGTTCTGTTTACAGTACTGGAGACAGAAGAACTGGCGATTCCCGGTTTCTCTGAAAATCCACCGGAACGATGTTACCACTGTAAAAAAGAACTTTTCGGCAAACTGTCAGCTTTAGCCACATCCCAAGGCTTTCAGTTTGTTGCCGACGGCTCCAACGTGGATGACACAGGCGACTGGCGTCCCGGCATGAAAGCGGCGGCGGAACTTGGAGTACGCAGCCCGCTCCGCGAAGCCGGCTTTACCAAAAAAGACGTAAGAGCGTTGGCCCTCTACCTTGGCCTGGAAAACTGGAATAAACCGGCGATGGCCTGCCTTTCATCCCGTTTCCCCTACGGCCAGCCGATTACCAAAGAAAAAGTGGCACAGGTAGCCGCCGCCGAACGCTTCCTGCGCTCACTGGGCTTTGCTCAATTACGCGTCCGTCATCATGGCGACACCGCCCGCATCGAACTCCCGTCCGACCGCCTGCAAGACGCCGTTACCCTCACCACCCAAATCGTCCCCCACTTCAGACAAATCGGCTTCACCTATATCACCCTTGACCTCGCCGGCTACCGCACTGGTTCCATGAACGAAGTCCTCCCCCGGGGTCAGCACCTTTAATATTTTCTTGGCATGAAACAAAACGATCAACCAGGGATTGGTTGATCGTTTTGTTTCATGATTATGAAAGAATTATGTCGGTCAATTGTTAAACCTGACCCCGGGTTTGGCGATAGGTTTCGGATACGGTGAGGTAGATTTCTTTGAGGGGGATGTTATGGGCTTTGGCTAGTTTGAGGCAGTCTTCGTATTCGGGGACGGCATTGATTTCCGTGCCGCCCAGTTCGGCAACTTTGACGCGGGCGGAGCCGTATGGTGTTTGGACGGTCACGTGTTTACGGGGGAGCATGATTTTTTCTCCCTGGAAACGGCGGACACCGAGAGTCGTTGTTTCACGCAGCAGAATTGTTAACGCTTCTTTTTCCTGCTGCGGCCTGACAAGGACACGGAGCAGGACGGCGGGACGGTTTTTTTTCATCTGTAGCGGAGACAGGTAAACATCCAGGACGTCGGCGGCAAACAACATCTCCATAACATGACCGTAAAACTCCGGGTTCATATCGTCAATATTGGCTTCCAGCACGATGACGTCTTCTTGTGGCAGTGCGCTTTCCCTGATATCATTTTCTCCAACGATGACCCGCAGCAGATTGGCGATTGCCAGATCCTTTTTGCCGGCACCGTACCCTGTGCTTTTAATCCGCATCGGCGGTAGCGGTCCAAACTGAGCCAGTTGGGCAAGGACAGCAGCGCCGGTAGGCGTTAGCAGTTCAGCCTCAATACCTCGGGAATAAACAGGAACGCCCTGTAAAAGTTCCATGGTGGCCGGTGCGGGGACCGGCAGTAAGCCGTGGGCACACTGGACAAAGCCTGTCCCCACATGAACCGGCGAGGCGTGGATTGCCGTGGCACCAAGCGCATGGAGTGCCGCTGCAATGCCGACAATATCCACAATAGAGTCCACGGCGCCCACTTCGTGAAAGTGAACATCCTTCGTGGGTTTATTATGTATTTTTCCTTCCGCAGCTGCCAGACGCGTAAACACCGCCAGGCTCATTTCACCAACGGCCGGGGAGAGATTACTATTAAGGAGCAAATTTTCAATGTCCCGAAAGTGACGGTGGGGCTGATCTTTTTCCTCAACATTCACAGTGACATCCAAAGCACTCAGCCCGCGTTTCATTACACGGGTTGTTTCTAATGTGAAGCCACGAATAGGCAGTTTAGCCAGCTCCGCCCGGACTGTATCCAGCGGAGCGCCTGCATCAAGCAGCGCCGCCAGCAGCATATCGCCGCTGGCCCCGGCAAAACAATCAAAATATATCAAAGTCAACTTAGTTTCCTCCGTTTCCTCCGGCGGCCTGGACGCGGTTAATCAGCGAGGCCGTATACCCGCCTCCGAAACCATTGTCAATATTAACGACGGCTACTCCGGTAGCACAGGTATTAAGCATGGTCAGCAGAGCGGAGAGCCCGCCGAAGTTGGCACCGTAGCCTACAGAAGTCGGCACGGCTACAATCGGCTTATCCACCAGGCCGCCGACCACGCTGGCCAGCGCCCCTTCCATCCCGGCTACAACAACAAGCACGTTGGCCGACATTAATTTATCATGGTTATCAAACAGCCTGTGGATGCCGGCCACCCCCACGTCATAGAGGCGTTCCACCCGGTTCCCCATTACTTCGGCGGTGACGGCCGCTTCTTCTGCCACCGGCAGATCAGCAGTTCCCGCTGCCACAATCAGAATCATGCCTAAACCGGTCTCCGTCTGATCCCTGTTGACAACCACAGCTTTAGCCAACTCGTGATACTCTGCATCGGGGAAAATTTCCCTTAAAGCGTTGTAAACACCGGGCTCTGCCCGGGTGGCCAGTACGGATGAAGTCGTCTTGGACATCCGTTCCGCAATCTGGACAATCTGCTCCGTCGTTTTCCCTGGGCAGTAAATCACTTCCGGAAACCCCTGGCGTAAAGAACGGTGATGGTCAACTTTGGCAAAGCCCAGGTCTTCATATGCAAGAACCCGTAGGCGAACCATCGCTTCATCCACAGTGAGATCGCCGTTTTGTACATTGGCAAGCAGTGAGCGTAAATGTTTCTTATCCATAGTTCCTCCGTTATCCAAAATATTATTTTTATAGGTATTCATCTTTAAAGCCGGGAATCCTCTTACATTGAATTCAAGATTTTTATAAGTTCGGGCAATCGTTCAAACCTCACCCCTTTGGGTATTATAAAAAGGGGGAAGGAATCCGGGAAACCATTGTCGAAAAGATAACTTTTGTGGAGCGAATGGACTGTTTAGAGAAAGCAGGGGTAATTTGGACTGGCCAAATGAATTAGGGACACTAATACTTACCGCCCGGAATCCGACTGAAAGCGGCGATGCTATCCGCTGTGCCGCCAGCATACTGCGAGCAGGAGGACTGGTGGCTTTTCCCACGGAAACAGTATATGGGCTGGGTGCCGATGCTCTAAACGCCAAAGCGGTGGCTGGGATTTTCGCAGCCAAAGGCCGGCCGGTGGATAATCCGTTGATTGTACATATTGCCGAGGCCAGCCAGATGGAATCCTTGGCACAGAATATTCCGCCCGAGGCGTATTTGTTGGCCGATAAGTTCTGGCCCGGTCCGCTTACTCTGGTTTTGGAGAGCCGTCCGGCAGTGCCGCCGGAAACTACTGGCGGCCTGCACAGTGTGGCGCTCCGTGTCCCGGATCATCCTGCAGCGTTAGCCCTGCTAAAGGAGGCGGCAGTACCGGTTGCTGCCCCCAGCGCCAATCTTTCGGGCACCCCAAGCCCTACATCTGCCCGCCATGTTCTTGATGATCTGGCCGGGCGGATTGATGCCGTATTAGACGGGGGACCCAGTGGTGTAGGTGTGGAATCCACCGTGTTGGATATCCGTAACGGGCAACCGCTACTGCTAAGGCCGGGCGGAGTCACGCCCGAGGAGATTGCCTTTATTCTGGGCAGGGAATGCCCTCAGGCATACTGGCAGGAAAATATGTCCGAACCGCCGCCATCCCCGGGATTAAAGTACGGGCACTACGCGCCTAAGGCGCCCCTTTATCTCGTTCGCGGCCAACCTGGGGCAGTCCTGGACAGAGTGCGGGAACTGCGGGACTACTTTCAAACCCGGGGTGATAAGGTTGGCCTCCTCCTCAGTCGTGAATCGGCCGGCGATATAGTTTCCGAATATGTGGAAATCCTGGGCGACCGGAAGGACGCCGGCGAACTGGCCGCTAATTTATATGCTGCGCTCCGTCGCTTTGACCAACAGAATGTGGACGTAATTATCGCCGAAGGGTATGGGGAAGAGGGAATGGGGCTGGCGTTGATGAACAGACTGATAAAAGCCGCGGGATCTCGCGTGATAGATGTGGAGTGATTACTACTATGAAAAAACAACTGCTCTTCGTTTGTACCGGGAATACCTGCCGCAGTCCGCTGGCCAAAGTATTTACCCAGACCCGACTCGCCCAATCGGGAATTGAAGACTGGGGCGTGGATTCAGCAGGCTTGGCAGTGATGGCACCTTCACCGGCCAGCAGCCATGCCGTGACGGTGGCCTGGGAGTACGGCTCGGATCTGTCTCTTCATCGGTCCCGGCAACTGACTGCCGATATGCTGGATTGTGCTGATCTTGTTTTAGTCATGACTACCCATCAAAAAAGTCTTCTTATGCAAAAATTGCCCAGAATGCTGGAAAAAATTTATACCCTGGGAGAATTTGCCGGCCGGCCGGGCGATATCTCCGATCCCTTCGGCGGTAGCCTGGAGAGATACCGGCAGACTGCCGGCGAACTGCTGGAACTGACACGGCTGGTCGTGGAAAAAATAGAAAAAGAGGCGGACTAGCGCAGGAGTTTGCTACAGCTACAGAGAAAACATATCTGCGCAGGAGGTATATTCTGATGAAAATTGCCATTGCCAGTGACCACGGAGGCTATACGCTAAAAAACTATCTTGCTGACCACCTGAAGGAACAGGGGTATACGTTTCACGACTTCGGCGTTTTTTCCGACGAGTCCGTTGACTATCCGGATTTTGCTCTGCGGGTCGCGGAAGCGGTGTCCAGCGGTGAATACACACTGGGCATTATCTGCTGCGGCACAGGGATTGGCGTCAGTATTGTGGCCAATAAAGTGCCGGGTGTTCGGGCAGCTCACTGCCACGACACCTTTTCAGCCCGCATGGGCCGGGAACACAACGATGCAAATATTTTGACCCTGGGTGAGAGGGTGATTGGCCGTGGTCTGGCGGTTGAAGTAGTCGACGCATTCCTAAAAGGGAAATATGCCGGTGGGCGGCACGCCTGCCGTATCGATAAAATAGCAGAAATTGAAGCCAAGTATTTGCGCCAGGTTGAAGGTCGCTAAGGAGGAGCATAATGTCACTGAATTTATTTGACCCGATTATTGCCCGGGCCATTGAACGGGAACACCACAGGCAACAGAGCCATATAGAACTGATTGCTTCGGAAAACCTGGTTAGTAAAGCGGTGTTGGAGGCACAAGGGTCTGTGCTAACGAATAAATACGCCGAAGGATATCCGGGCAAACGTTATTACGGCGGCTGTGAGTTTGTAGATGAAGTTGAATTGCTGGCCAAAAAGCGGGCGGAGGATATATTCGGTGCCGACCACGCCAATGTGCAGCCCCACTCCGGAGCCAGCGCCAATCTGGCTGTCTACCTTGCCGCATTAAAAGTGGGCGATACCTTACTGGGAATGAATCTGGCCCATGGAGGTCACCTGACCCACGGCAGTCCGGTAAATATCTCGGGTAAATACTACAACATCATCCCCTACGGCGTACATAAGGACACAGGCTACATCGATTATGACCAGGTGGAAGTGCTGGCCAAAAAACATAAACCGCGCATGATTGTGGCCGGTGCCAGTTCGTACCCACGTATTATCGATTTCGCTGCCTTCCGCCAGATTGCCGATATGGTAAACGCCTATTTAATGGTGGACATGGCCCATATCGCCGGCCTTATTGCGGCAGGTCTCCACCCCTCACCCGTTCCCCACGCCGAATTTGTCACCAGCACCACCCACAAGACGCTGCGCGGCCCCCGAGGCGGCCTGATTCTTTGCCGCAAGGAATATGCTGCAGCCGTTGATAAAGCAATTTTCCCCGGGCTGCAGGGCGGTCCGCTTATGCATGTGGTCGCCGCCAAGGCCGTCGGCTTTAAAGAAGCACAACAGCCGGAGTTTATCACCTACCAGCAGCAGGTCATCGCCAATGCCAAGACACTGGCAGCCCATTTGAAGAGGCACGGATTTACCCTGGTGTCCGGCGGTACGGACAACCATTTGATGCTGCTTGATCTTCGCAATAAAAAACTCACCGGGAAACAGGCTGAAGAAGCCTTGGACGAAGTGGGCATCACGGCCAACAAGAACACCATTCCCTTTGATCCGGCAAGCCCCTTTGTCACCAGCGGTCTGCGCATCGGTACCCCGGCCGTTACCTCCCGGGGCATGCGGGAGGCGCAGATGGATATCATTGCTGACTTAATCAACAATGTTCTCGATAACCCGGGAGACGAGAAGATTAAAGAGCAGACTAAACACAGCGTGGCGGAGTTATGCTCATCCTTCTCGGTGTATAGATAGATGATAAAGCCTTATATCTTCGACCACCCCCTCATTACCGACAAAATTACCAGACTGCGGGACCGCACCACCGAAACCACCGAATTCCGTCAGTTGGTTGAGCAGATTACTGCCTTGATGCTATTTGAAGCGTCCCGCAATCTTCCTGTAGAACTACGTACAGTGGAAACGCCCCTGGTCACCACAACTTGTCCGGTGCTGGCAGGAGCTCCGCCCGTACTAATCCCCATTCTCCGCGCGGGGTTGGCCATGGTGGATCCACTGTTACGCATGTTTCCCAACTCACCGGTGGGTCATGTGGGTCTGGTCCGTGACCACGACACACTGCAGCCGGTGCGCTATCTAGTTAAGCTGCCGCCCGTGCTCAGTGACCGCCCGGTCTGGGTTCTCGACCCGATGCTGGCCACCGGCGGCTCTGTAAGTGCCGCCTTGTCACTGATTAAGGAGCAGGGCGCCAACGACATCACCTTAATTTCTCTGATTGCTGCTCCTGAAGGAGTAGCCAGGCTCGAGCGGGACCATCCCGGTATCCGCATTTTTATCGCCGCTCTGGATGAACGGTTAAATGATAAAGGTTATATTCTCCCCGGGCTCGGTGACGCCGGCGACCGGCTTTTCGGGACCGAGTGAAAGGGTGAAAATTAATGCGACCATCTTGGGATGCTTATTTTATGGAAATTACAAAGGTGGTAGCCACCCGCTCCACTTGTCTGCGACGCCAGGTAGGCGCCGTGATTATTAAGGAAAGACGGATTCTGGCCACCGGTTATAACGGAGCACCCAGCGGCCTAGCTCACTGTCAGGAGGTGGGCTGCATCCGTGAAGCGCAGAATATTCCCTCCGGCGAACGCCATGAGCTCTGCCGCGCACTCCATGCTGAGCAGAATGCTATCTTACAGGCAGCCCTTTACGGCGTCTCGATTCAGGGAGCAACCATTTATTGTACCACCCATCCCTGTGTCATGTGCGCCAAGATGATTATTAACACCGGCATGAAAGAAGTAGCTGTCATCGCTTCCTACCCGGATGAAATGGCGGTAGCTCTCCTCAAGGAGGCCGGCGTTACCGTCCGCTACTTAGACGACGAAGGCCGTGAGGTGGCTCATGGGTAACCCTCTGCATGCCATGGTCGTTTTCGGCACACGCCCGGAAGCGATAAAAATGGCGCCCCTGGTTCTCGAGCTTCAGCGTTCTGCCGCGTTTAAAACATCCGTTTGTGTTACCGCGCAGCACCGGGAAATGCTCGACCAGGTCTTGACTCTTTTCTCTATTAAACCGGACTTTGATTTAAACATTATGCAATCAGGACAGACCCTGGCTGAAATCACCACCCGCGCACTTACCGGCCTGGAACATGTCTTTCGTGAGGCTAAGCCCGACCTGGTCTTTGTTCACGGAGACACAACCACCACCTTTGCCGGGGCGTTAGCCGCCTATTACAGCCAGATTCCTGTGGGTCATGTGGAAGCTGGCCTGCGTACCGGCCGGAAATATGCGCCCTTTCCTGAAGAACTGAACCGTAAGCTTACCGGCGCGATCACAGATCTGCACTTTGCGCCGACGGATACAGCCCGGGAAAATCTGCTCCGGGAGAATATACCTGCAGACGATATTTTTGTTACCGGTAATACTGTCATTGACGCTCTCAAAGTAACGGTTCGCCCAGATTACTGTTTTACCCGGCAGGAATTAAACAATCTGCGCAAGGATAGACGCCTGTTGCTGGTGGAAGCCCACCGCCGCGAAAACCTCGGCGAGCCTATGGAAGCCATCTGCCGCGGATTGCGGCGCATCGTCACAGACCATCCCGATATTGAGATTGTTTTTCCCGTACACAAAAACCCGGCTGTGCGGGAACCGGTATATCGTCATTTATCAGGCATGGAACGGGTTCACCTAATCGAGCCTCTGGATGTTGCCGATTTCCATAATCTCATGCAAAAATGTACGCTGCTCCTTACCGATTCCGGCGGCGTTCAGGAAGAAGCACCGGCCTTGGGCCGGCCCGTGCTGGTTTTACGGGAAGTTACCGAGCGGCCGGAAGCGGTAGCTGCGGGCACGGTAGCCCTGGTCGGCGTAAATGAACAGCAAATTGTCGGCAGTGCCTCACGGCTACTCAACGATCAAACTGCGTATCTAAAAATGGCCACAGCTGTAAACCCCTACGGGGACGGCAACGCATCAGCAAGAATTGCCGCCGCAGTCTGCTGGCGCTACGGCCTGACCGACGTGCGGCCTGCGGATTATCAGCCGCAATAATCCCTTGAGGTGAGACATGTCTACTAATCTTCCCGGAGGCAAAGGGGGCCTTTACCTCTCCTTGGCGTTCAGTATAGCTTCGGTGGCAGTGATTCTAGTCTTTACGGTCGATGAAAACACATTAGAAAGTGTCCTGCGGCTAAAACCCGCATTTCTGGCTTTGGCCGGCGTAATGGTCGTTATTACATGGCTCGTAGAAGGTCTCCGTATTCGCAGCATCGCCAAGGCTATGGGGTACCAGGGTGTACTCCGCTTACGGGATGCCGTCCGCGTTTTTCTCGTCACTTTTTTTTTCGCCGGGATTACACCATTAGCGCTGGGCGAATGGCCAGCGCAGGTTTATGCCTTGTGCCGCAGTGGCCTCTCCGCGGGCGAGGCGACGGCGGTAGCACTGGTTCGGGGCTTTTTCACTAAATTAATATTTGTGACGCTGGCTGCCTTTTTATTATTTATTGACGGCCGCGCTTCGTCCGGCAGCGGTATGATCTTCCAGTTGTTTCGTTATACATTCTGGATTATTACCGCCACCACAGGAGTTTATCTCCTGATGCTTTGGAAGTCAGGCCTGGCCCAGTCCATACTAGAAAAGCTAAAACGTTACCGCCGCTTTCAGGCACTTTACGAACGGAGGCCCCGCGTCCGCAGATTTATCAGTAAGTTACTGGCCGAAGCCGTCCAGTTTGAAGAGACAGTCCACCAATTCAACCGTAAAAATATTCTGTACTTTTTCCTTCCATTACTTTATACATTTGTGTTCTGGTGCATTTTTTATGCCATAGGCCCTGTGCTGCTATTAGGCCTTGGCGTCCAGGTTGATATCCGTGCTGCGGTTACCTGGCAGGTCATGATTATGTTAATGATTCCCTATATCCCTGTTCCCGGTGGCAGCGGTGCCGCTGAATTTGGGTTGGCTACGCTCTTTGCTGCTTTTGTGCCCTCCCATATTCTCGGTGTTTTTATTATTGCCTGGCGTTTCTTTACCTATTACCTGACCATGATTTTCGGCGGTTTAATTGCTTTTGGTGTGCGGAAATAAGCGGAAATCCCGTAAACGGGAGCCTGCTGCTAAATTTAACATACTATTTTTGAATGAGTGAAAGGGAGGATGTTTTTAATGAAGCAAGTAGCTGTAATAGCAGCGGTTCGGACAGCAGTAGGAAGTTTTGGTGGAAGTTTAAAAGATGTGAGTGCCGTAGATCTGGGCGCCCTGGTTATCAGGGAGTCGCTGCGCCGCGCCGGTGTATCACCGGATCAGGTAGACGAGGTAATTATGGGGAATGTACTCCAGACTGCTCTCGGGCAAAATCCTGCCCGTCAGGCGGCAATCCATGCCGGGCTACCTGTGGCCGTGCCGGCACTGACAATCAATAAAGTCTGCGGCTCCGGCTTAAAAGCGGTCAACCTGGGCGCTGCGGCCATTATGCTCGGTGACGCAGATGTCATCGTAGCCGGTGGCATGGAAAATATGAGTCTGGCACCGTACGCCGCTCCCGCTGCCCGCTGGGGATTACGTATGGGGGACGGCAGCCTGGTGGATACCATGGTTAAAGACGGTTTATGGTGTGCATTTAACGACATACACATGGGCATTACCGCTGAAAACATTGCCATGGACTTTTGCATCTCCCGGGATGAACAGGACCGACTGGCGGCAGAAAGCCAGCGCCGTGCCGCGGCAGCCATAGAGTCAGGCCGTTTCCGCGATGAAATTGTACCGGTGGAAGTGCCGCAGCGTAAAGGGGACCCCCTTATCTTCGCTACCGACGAATTCGTCAGAAAAGCAACAACCTTTGATGTGCTGACTAAACTGCGTCCCGCTTTCAAAAAAGACGGATCGGTCACCGCCGGCAACGCTTCCGGGATTAACGACGGTGCCGCCGCGGTCGTTCTGATGGAACTGGAGAAAGCCAAATCGTTAGGCATCAAGCCCCTAGCCATTATTGCCTCCTACGCCTCAGCCGGAGTGGAACCCCGTATTATGGGTACCGGACCCATTGAAGCCTCAAGGAAAGCGTTGTCCAAAGCGGGTTTAACGTTAGCCGACTTAGACCTGATTGAAGCGAATGAAGCATTTGCCGCCCAGGCGCTCTCCGTAGCCAAAACACTGGAATTTAATATGGACATGGTCAACGTAAACGGCGGAGCCATTGCCATCGGTCACCCCATCGGTGCCAGCGGCGCCCGGGTTTTTGTCACCCTGATTCATGAAATGCAGAAGCGGGATGCTAAAGCTGGTTTAGCTACGCTCTGCATCGGCGGCGGACAAGGGGTGGCCACAATCGTCACAAGATAACTTGCATATGTAAACAGTTGATAATCGCAAAAAGCACCGTATTGCAAGGGTTTTTGCGATTATCAACATAAATCTGCAATAATAGTAAGAAAATTCGCAAAAGCGTATAAATTTTTTTTTAATAAGATTATAATTTTGAGCAGGGATTCCTATAACCCTGTCGAATATGGATTAAGGTCAATCAGGTGGTATACAGTTATACACTCAACCCATACTACTACTGTTCTATGTAATTGCTGGGAATTAACGTTCTTATCTAGAAAAGTAGGTGGTTGTGTGCTAATGTTTAACTCCGAGGATATGTCCGGTATGGGAGTGGCGATTAATCTCGCCCTGACAATTTCCCTGCCGCTGATCGGTGGTGTTTTACTGGGTCAGTACCTCGGACGCCGGTTTGGCAACGAGCCCCTCTTTATTCTTGTTTGTGTAATTTTGGGGCTTCTTGTGGGGTTTAGGCAGGCCATCAGGATGTTGCTTAAAAAGTAGCTTCTGTCGACCTAACCCCTATTCACTATGTCCTGCCGGAGCTGCCGCCGGCATCAGGCAAGATATTTTAGAGAACTTGGAGGAGGGAAGCATTTTGTTGGTGGAGATTATTAAAGATATCCGGACCGCGGAAGAAAAAGCGGACGAAATCAAGCGGCGTGCTCAGGCCGATGCGCGGAAAATCGTCCAGGATGCAGAACTCAAAGCGGCCGAGGTCTTTCAGCAGAGCGTAGCTGCGGCAGAGACAGAGAGTCGCGAGATTATTATCGCGGCCGAAAATGAAGGTCAAAGCCAGGTTGTTCCTGTCCAGCAGCGTACGGCTGAAGAAATCCAACGAGTTACAAGTGCTGCACGCGAGAAACAGGAATCGGCGATACTGCTGGTTATGGAGAGGATTGTGAAAACCGATGGCGATAGCTAAAATGAAAAAGGTTTATCTCATCGCTCATCAGGCAGAAAAAAACGATGTCCTCGCCATACTGCAGCAGGTCGGCGTTCTGGAGATTGGTGACCTGCAGGACAAGGATGCTGGAAACACAGCTTGGGCCGAACTGGTGGAAAGCGACCAGGAACAAGAAGCCTTGCAGGCTTTGGAAGGCTACCTGACAGACGTGCGGTTTGCTCTTGATTTTCTAAATCGCCATGTACCCGCTAAAAAAAGCATGCTTGACGCCCTCAGCGCATCTAAGACGTCAATCATTGCGGGTGATTTGTCGGCCAATGCAGTTGAATGGAAACATGTCAGTGAAGATACCTACAAAGCCCTGAGGCGTATCGATGAAAAACTGATGTCTCTAAGAAATGAAGAAACTCGTTTACAGAACCTTAAGTTACAGCTTGCTCCCTGGCAGAAGCTTGCTCTTCCCCTTGAGGAAGTGAAAGTAACGACTGCGGTGCGAGTTGAACTTGGCACACTGCCAGTCACGGAAGTAGACCCCGCCCGGCAGGCTTTAGCGGAAGTCGTTCCCACCTGCTACTTTGAAGAAATTGGCAGAGACCGCCACGATGCGTATGTCTTGATTGTGAACCACAATGATACTGTGGAAAACATACAGACTGCTCTTAAGACTCACAGTTATAGCAAACATCAATTTCCACAGTTAACGGGCACGCCGGCGGAAGTTCTGGAGCGTATTAAAACTGACTTGGTCAATCTGGAAGCAGAGCGTAAAGTTGCTCTGACCAAAGTGAAAGAACAGGCTAAGCACCGGGATACGCTTAATTTCTACAATGATTACCTGACTATGGAGCGCGACAAGAAACAAGTGGTGGCTAATTTTGCCCGAACCGGCAAGTCCTTTATTTTAGAAGGCTGGATACGGGCCGGTGATGTACCCAATCTGCAACAAAAATTAGAGAGCACTTGCGAAACAGTGTCGTTGATCGCCCGTGAGCCGGAGAGTGGGGAAGTGCACCCTGTAGCTCTGGACAATAAAAAGGGATTTGCCCCGTTTGAGTTTGTGACGAAGCTTTACGGGATACCCAGTTCCACAGGTCTTGATCCAACCCCGTTTTTGGCTCCGTTTTGGGTTGTCTTCTTTGGCCTGTGTATGACAGACGCCGGTTATGGCGTAGCTATTGCCCTGTTGGCAAGCATTGGTCTGTTAAAGATTAAAGGCGATTCAGTGCGTAAGCTTTTATGGGTGTTGTTTGCCGGCGGCCTTTCAACAATTGTCTTTGGCTGGATGCTGGGTGGTTGGTTCGGGCTAGAGATTTTTGGCGCTCCGCTGGTGTTTAACCCGCTATTAGATCCGATGCCGATGCTGACGTATGCGCTGATTTTAGGCTTGTTCCAAATCTTCTTCGGCATGGCTATCCAGTTTGTGCGGCTGCTCAAGCAGGGTAAAGTGTTCGACGCTTTGGCCGATGTGGGTCTCTGGGTTGTGCTGATTGTGGGCTTGCTGCTGTATATAGCTCCAGGCATGGCCGGCGTTGCTAAAACTATGTCGCTTATCGGCGCCGCGGGACTGGTGCTGACACAGGGCCGCACACAACCGACAATCATTAAAAAGTTGCTTTCCGGAGTGTTGTCGCTTTACAACATCACCGGCTATTTCAGCGACGTGTTGTCATACTCCCGCCTTTTAGCTCTAGGTCTAGCTACCGGCGTAATCGCCATCGCGGTTAACACCATGGCCGGCTTGCTTCAAGGTCCCATCCTCTTTGTGCCGATGGTTATCCTCTTAGTCGTTGGCCACACTTTCAACGTGGTTATCAACACACTGGGCTCCTACATTCACTCCAGCCGCCTCCAGTATATCGAGTTCTACAACCGCTTTTATGAAGGCGGCGGCCGCAGTTTTGTCCCCTTCCAAATTAAAACCCGTCATCTTGAAGTCAGTCCGGAATGTCCAAAACTAGTTAACTTCGCAGGTTTACCATTAATGCAAAGATTTTAATTACACAGACGCTGGTTGTTGATAAACGCAGCGCGTTTGCAAAAACCAGCACAATAAGGAGGAAATTGAAGTCATGGAATTCACTATTGGTTTAGCTGCCGCGATCATGGGTGCTGCTCTTGCTGTAGGACTGGCATGTGCCGGCTCCGCCATTGGTATCGGCATTGTTGGTCAGACCGCAGCCGGTGTTGTCTCTGAAGATCCTGACAAGTTCGGTCCCACTCTCTTGCTGCAGTCGCTCCCCGGCACACAGGGAATTTACGGTTTGCTGATTGGCTTTTTGATTCTGCAGCGCACTGGCGTTCTCGGCGGCAATATTGTTGAGATGACTGTTCATCAAGGTTTTGCCGTTCTCTTTGCTGCTCTTCCCATCGCCATAGTAGGTTTGTTCTCCGCGATTGCTCAGGGCAAAGCTGCCGCCGCCGGCGTTCTGCTGATTGCCAAGCGTCCGGAAGAACTGGGTAAAGGTATTATTTATGCCGTTATGGTGGAAACTTACGCCGTACTTGCACTTCTAATGTCCATAATGATTCTCTTCAACATCCAGTTTTAAGGGGGGCTGCCTGATGTCAGGAGCCAATAAGCTCATTGAAAAAATCTTAGCGGAAGCCAACAGTCAGGCTGAAACAGTTTTGGCTGAAGCAGAGCAGCGCGCCGCGGAAATTTCCGCCAAAGGCGTAAAAGAAGCGGAAGCCAAAAAGAAAAGCCTGCTTGACAATGCTAAAGTTCAGGGTGAGGAAAGAAAACGCCGCGCTCATACCATCGCTGAACTGGATGCCCGTAAAGCGATTCTTGCGGCGAAGGAACAAATGATTGAGGATACGTTTGCGCAGGCCATTGGACGTCTGCAAAAAGTGGATAAAAAAGCGTACGAGGACATGATTTATCCCATGTTGCTAGTTGCTGTGGAAACAGGCACCGAAGAAATCATCGTTGCTGCCGATGACCAGGAGCGCTACACTCCGGAATTATTGGAAAAAGCAAACAAAGCTCTGATAGCACAGGGGAAACAGGGCAAACTCACCCTGTCCGCGGAAACCAGGGAAGTAAAGGGCGGGTTTATCCTGCGCTCCGGTGATATGGAAATCAACAGCTCATTCGACGCCATTCTGCGCATGCAGCGCGACCGGCTTGAGCCGGATGTTGCAGCAATCCTCTTCGCTTAAACTTAAAGAAAGTTCATCGTGGTTGGTTTGAACGCAAGAAGTCGGCAAGCCGTATTCGGCACACCGACTTCCAACGTCTGACCTCCAGTTGAAAGGAGGCTTGGAGCGTGCCAAGTAACGACCAGTATGCTTACGCCGTAGGCCGCGTTCGCGCCATGGAAACACGGCTGTTAGACCGTAGTAAAATCGATCGCATGGTTGAGGCCAAAAGCGCCGAAGAAGCGCTAAAGGTTCTCGGCGAAAGTGAATACGCAGAGTATCTTGCGGAGCTGGGCAGTGTCCATGAATTTGAAAAAATGCTGGACTATGAACTACGCCGCGTATATCTGGAACTGCGTAAGATCTCTCCGGAGCCGGAACTGATAAGCCTTTTCACACGTAAGTTCGATTATCATAACTTAAAAGTCATATTTAAAGCCCATAAGTTGGGTGAGAAAAGAGACGAGCTCTTAGTTCAGGAAGTAGGGAATATCCCCCTGACTGAACTGGCCCGAGCCGTCAGCGACGAAGACTTTCGCAACCTGCCGCCGCAAATGCGTCAGGCCGCGGAAAAGCTCTCGGAGCATTTTCGCATGGAAGCCGATCCGCAACTTGTGGATTTACTACTGGACCGTGCCATGTATGCCGAAATTACGGAAATGATTGTTGAACTGGATTCATCATTTCTCAAAGACTATTTCATCTATCTCGTTGACTTGCT
Source organism: Clostridiales bacterium (assembly GCA_018335855.1). Lineage (GTDB taxonomy): Bacteria > Bacillota > Dethiobacteria > Dethiobacterales > Dethiobacteraceae > UBA7523. The sequence goes on along the minus strand of JAGXRM010000010.1, from coordinate 79,908 downwards.
CAATATTAAGACCTACCTCAGGGTAAAGCGTATTAATCGCCCCAAGGAGTTTTTGGAGCAGGCGCTACTGCCCTTTGGTGAAGTAAATATGATGAAGTTGGTACAACTGGCCGAACCGCTAGAAGTTCTCGTTGACCGCCTGATGTTCAGCCGTTATGCCACAGTGATTGAAGAAGGTGTACAGGCTTATCAGAAAACTGATACGCTCACCCGTTATGAGAAACTGGCTGACGACTTTCTGATTAAATATGCGAAGCAGGCCAAGTATCTCGTCTTTGGCCCCGAGCCCATTATCGGTTACATCCTGGCCAAGGAAAACGAACTGAAGCTCATCCGGATTATTATGGTCGGCAAGATTAACAAGCTGCCAACGGAAGAGATTAAGGAAAGGTTACGTGATGTCTATGTATAAGGTCGCGGTAGTCGGCGATAAAAACTCCATTCTGGGTTTCAAGGCGCTTGGTGTAACCACTTACCCAGTAACCGACGGCGATGAAGCAGCCCGCGCCCTCAATACGATTGTGCGTGAAAAGGTAGCTGTTGTCTGCATTACCGAGGCCGTGGCGCAGCAGATTATGCCCCAGATTGGAGAACTTAATAAGAAGCTGTTGCCGGCCGTCGTGCTCATTCCCAACAACCAGGGAACGTTAGGTCTAGGGATGAAGCAGATTAAAAAGAATGCAGAAAAAGCCATTGGTGCTGATATCTTATTTGGGAAAGAGGGTAGTTAGCTTTGATCATCACAGATAATGTGGGTACTATTATTAAAGTTTCCGGCCCGCTTGTCGTGGCTGAAAACATGCAGGGCGCCAAAATGTATGATGTGGTCCGCGTCAGCGACAAGCGCCTGATCGGTGAAGTTATTGAAGTGAGAGGTGACCGTGCCTCCATTCAGGTATACGAAGAGACCAGCGGCCTGGGACCGGGCGAACCGGTATACTCCACAGGCGTGGCGCTGAGCGTGGAACTGGGACCGGGACTCATTGAGTCCATTTATGACGGCATCCAGCGTCCCTTGGACGTGATCTGGAAAAAGGTAGGCGATCGGATCACCCGCGGTGTCGAAGTTACTTCCCTGGACCGCGAACGTAAATGGGATTTCGTTCCCGTAGCCAAGGTGGGCGACACTGTGGAGACCGGCGATATCCTGGGCACCGTCCAGGAGACCACCCTGGTTGTTCACAAAGTCATGGTTCCTCCCGGCGTGAGTGGAAAGATTACTGAAATTAAAAGCGGCGAAGCCACTGTAGAAGATGTGATCGCCAAAGTGAAAAAAGACGGCACAGTCACAGACGTGCAGATGCTGCAGAAGTGGCCTGTCCGTCAGGGGCGCCCCTACAAAGAAAAGCTTTCCCCCGACGAGCCGCTGATCACCGGACAGCGTGTTGTCGATATGTTCTTCCCCGTAGCCAAAGGTGGCACCGCTTGTATCCCCGGCCCCTTCGGCAGCGGCAAGACGGTAACGCAGCACCAGTTGGCTAAATGGGCTGATGCAGAGATTATTGTCTACGTTGGCTGCGGCGAACGCGGCAACGAAATGACTGACGTTCTAAACGAATTCCCCGAACTAAAAGACCCGAAAACCGGCGAACCGCTGATGAAGCGGACCGTGCTGATTGCCAACACATCTGACATGCCTGTGGCCGCCCGGGAAGCCTCCATTTATACCGGAATCACTATCGCCGAGTACTTCCGTGATATGGGCTATAGTGTGGCCCTCATGGCAGACTCCACCTCCCGTTGGGCAGAAGCGCTCCGGGAAATCTCCGGCCGTTTGGAAGAGATGCCCGGTGAAGAAGGCTACCCTGCTTACCTGGGTTCCCGCGTCGCTGAGTTTTACGAGCGTGCCGGCAAAGTGCTCTGCAGCGGCCAAGAAGGCCGAATTGGTGCACTAACCGCCGTAGGCGCCGTTTCACCTCCCGGTGGTGACTTGTCTGAACCTGTTTCTCAGAACACACTACGAATTGTTAAAGTGTTCTGGGGCCTGGACGCAGCTCTTGCGTACCGCCGTCACTTCCCCGCCATCAACTGGCTGCTCAGTTACTCCTTGTACACGGACACCTTCGATGATTACTACCGCAACAACATGGGTAATGAATGGGTGAAAATGCGCGGCGAGGCCATGCGTATCCTCCAGGAAGAAGCAGATTTGGAAGAAATCGTTCGTTTGGTCGGCGTCGATGCCCTTTCTGAAAAGGAACGTTTGATCTTAGAAACAGCCAAATCTCTGCGGGAAGACTTCCTACACCAGAACTCGTTCCACGAAATCGACACCTATGCTTCTCTGGAGAAGCAGTTTAAGATGATGAAACTCATTATGTTTTTCCACCATGAGTGTCAGCGTGCCACCGAACGCGGAGCCAACCTGATGGACCTGCTCAACCTGCCGGTTCGCGACCAGATTGCCCGTGCCCGCTATCTTGCTGAGACCAACATGGCCGAATTTGATAATATTAATGCTGCACTGAAGGAACAGGTCGCCAATGTAATCACCGCCGGCGACGACGACTTCGAGCAGCAATACGCGTAGAGGAAGGAGGGACCGCATTGCTAAAAGAATACCGTAGTGTTTCGGAAATCGTCGGCCCCCTGATGCTCGTTGAGCATGTGGAAGGGATTAAATACGGCGAACTGGCCGAAATTGAAATGCAGGACGGCTCAATCCGCCGCGGCCGCGTACTTGAGGTAAATCGCGACAAGGCGCTTGTGCAGATCTTTGAAGGAACATCCGGCATGAACGTGAAGGACAGTAAAGTCCGCTTTCTGGGGAAAGGCTTAGAACTCCCTGTATCCATGGATATCCTGGGCCGTGTTTTTAACGGTCTTGGCGCACCCCGTGACAACGGGCCGAAAATTATCCCTGATAAAAGACTGGACATTAACGGCTTGCCGCTTAACCCGTACGCACGGAACTATCCGTCTGAGTTTATTCAGACCGGTGTTTCCACCATCGACGGCTTGAACACACTGGTTCGTGGCCAGAAGTTGCCTATTTTCTCCGGCTCCGGCCTGCCCCACAACCGTCTGGCCGCACAGATTGCACGTCAGGCCAAGGTGCTCGGCACCGACGCTAAGTTCGCGCTGGTCTTTGCCGCCATGGGTATCACATTCGAGGAAGCCGACTTCTTTATCTCCGACTTCCGCAAGACCGGTGCTATTGACCGTTCCGTGCTCTTCATTAACTTAGCGGATGACCCCGCCATTGAACGGATTGCCACGCCACGGATGGCTCTGACTGCGGCCGAATACCTGGCATATGAAAAAGGGATGCACGTTCTCGTTATCCTGACAGACTTAACGAACTACGCCGAGGCATTGCGTGAAATCTCCGCCGCCCGGAAAGAAGTTCCCGGCCGTCGTGGTTATCCCGGTTATCTGTACACGGACTTGGCGACGCTCTATGAGCGGGCCGGCCGGATTCGGGGCCGTGAAGGCTCCATCACACAGATACCCATCCTGACCATGCCGGAAGATGACAAGACTCACCCCATTCCCGACTTGACCGGCTATATCACCGAGGGTCAGATTATGCTCAACCGCTCCTTGCACCGTAAGGGTATTTATCCTCCGGTTGACGTGCTGCCTTCCCTATCCCGTCTGAAAGATAAAGGGATTGGTAAAGACAAAACCCGTGAGGACCACGCTGACGTACTAAACCAGCTATACGCTGCCTATGCCCGCGGCAAAGAAGCGAAGGAACTGGCCGCCATCCTTGGTGAAGCCGCCCTGAGCGACGCCGACAAACTGTTTGCTAAGTTTGCCGACGAATTTGAAAACCGTTACGTTAAACAGGGTGAAAACGAAGACCGCACTATTATCGACACCCTGACAATCGGTTGGGAACTGCTCTCGCTCCTGCCCCGCACTGAGCTGAAGCGGGTCCGCGATGAATATCTGGAGAAGTACCTGCCCGCCGCGTCCGGGGGGGAATAAACAATGGAAATTCGTGTGAATCCAACCCGTATGGAGTTTAACCGCCTCAAGGGCCGCCTGAAAATGGCCCAGCGCGGTCATAAACTGCTCAAAGACAAACGCGATGAGCTGATGCGTGTATTTTTGGAACTCGTTCGCGAAAACAAGAATCTGCGCACCCGGGTGGAAGCGGAACTTTCCCGTTCCTTTGCCAACTTTCTGCTGGCCAGTGCTGTGATGAGCGGTGAAACCCTGGAAGAAGCAATCATGTACCCCAAAGCCGCCGTGACGCTGAACATGGAAAAAAAGAACGTCATGAGCGTCAATGTTCCTAAAATCACCTTCCTTCAGGGGGAAGAGCAGTCCAGTGACGCCTACCCCTACGGCTTTGCCAACACCTCCGGCGAACTGGATTCCTCCATCGCCACCCTGGCGGAAGTACTACCATCCTTAGTCCGCCTGGCAGAGCTGGAAAAAGCCGTTTACCTCCTGGCAGACGAAATCGACAAAACCCGCCGCCGCGTAAACGCGCTAGAACACGTCCTCGTCCCCCAGCTAAAAGACACCATCAAATATATCAGCATGAAGCTAGACGAGAACGAACGGGGCGCACTAGTCCGCCTCATGAAAATCAAAGACATCGTCCGCGGCGAAGACTCCGCCTAACCCCAACATTCACCAGACTGCCCATCAGGGCAGTCTTTTTTTGCTTTGCAACCCCGGGGACGGTTCCTGATTTGCAAAACTGCAACCCCGGGGACGGTTCCCGATTTGCAAAACTGCAACCTCGGGGACGGTTTCCGATTTGCAAAGATGGTAAACTGTGCAGCCCTAGACGGGTTCTCGGGCTGGAAAAAACAAACAACTGCATCCCAGGCAATTCCGGGCTGAAAAAATACGAACAAATGTTCCTGTTCTTGCAGGAATTTATTACAATTTATTGAAATTATATAGTCATATACATTCTGCTATGGAAAGGAAGTGTTTTTATGCCAAGAGGGCCAAGGCAGAGAAGCCAAACCGGTGTTTACCACGTCATGGTAAGGGGCATTAACAAATCAGAGCTCTTTTTTGACAAACAGGATAAAAGGAAATACCTTGAAATATTACTGAATATTAAACAGGACGATATGTTTGAACTTTATGCATACTGCTTGATGCCCAATCATGTTCATCTTTTGATTAAAGAAAAGAATGATGTATTATCCAACTCTATGAAACGTATCGGTATCCGTTTTGTAAATTTTATTAACTGGAAATACGAAAGAGTAGGGCATCTGTTTCAGGATCGTTTCAAAAGTGAGGAAATTTTAACATTGGAGTATTTGCTGGCATGCATAAGGTATATTCATGACAATGCAAAAAAGGCGGGAATGGTTACACATCCGATACAATACCCCTGGTGCAGCTACTCTGCCTATTTGCAGGATAGCAATGCTCCGGGACTGTTAGATAAAGAATTTATTCTAGGCCTGTTTAGTGAGGATAAGGCAATTGCCAAAAAAGAGTTTATCAGATTTTCAAGTACAGGAAATGAAGATATATTCCTGGATATTGACGGAAAAGATGACAAAGAAGAGCGGCTTGTCGAAGCAAAAACGACAATCAGCCATGTGCTGACAAAATATAATGTTAAGCCTGAAATGCTAAAAGAAAGGGGATATGCCGGTATTCGCACCAGAGTAATACGTGAAATCAGACAGAGTTCCCAGGTAACTGTGCAAGAACTGTCTGATTTGCTTGGGATAAGCAAGTCTATGGTTTATCGTTCGTAGTATGCAACTTGAGAACCGTCCCTGGTGTTGCAGTTTTGCAAATTAGGAACCGTCCCCGGGTTGCAAATAATATTCCTGCTTTTGGTAATACTATTTTAAAATAGATACCAAAGGGGTGTTTGCGTAATGACCCGAACTTGGGTGGTTGCCGGTTTATTTATTGCTTTACTGGCCGGCTTTGTTTACCGAATTGCTTTTCGTCCTGATCCCACTCCTCCTAATGGAAACGGCCAGGTGGCACAAGCTGAATTTGTGGGACAGGATGCCTGTCGAACGTGTCATGGGGAGATTTATGAACCGTTTTTGGCAACCCTCCATCCCCGTAAAGTCGGTCCGGCTAACCAAATCCGCCCGGAAGCGCTGGAAACATGGAATGAATTGGCCGAAGACCGGGGAAATCCCGTCGTTTTTAACGAAGACGAGCCCACAGGGATGGCGGAACCACGAAACCTTGAACTGGCCGGAGACATTACCTTAAACGATATCATCGGTGTTTTCGTCAGACATGAAAGTGATTTTGACTTTGTCGCCAATTTCCACAACATCGACGATGAAGTAGTCCACAGCATCGCAGTTTTTCCCTACCACATCGGTGACAAATACAGGCAGGCATTCGCTGTTAACCTCGGGGAAGGGGAGGGGCACCGTCTGCTGAAATACCAATTTGCCATTGCCGACTACGATGGCACCACACTGGCATTCAAAGACCGCAACCAGGCAAGGATTTACGAAGTGAACTGCATTGGCTGCCATGTATCCGGCCTGAACCTGGCCAAGTGGGAAGCCAACAAGAATCTTCCCCTGGAAGAGTTTACTGCCAATCTGGGTGTGGGCTGTGAGTCCTGCCACGGGCCGGGTTCACTGCATGTAGCCAATCCCGCAAGGGAGAACTCCATTGTCAATCCGGAAAAACTGACAAAAGATCAGCAGGTACATAATTGCTCCCAGTGCCACATCCGCGGCAAAAGCACAAACCGCCCGGAACGCCAGGACAATATCGACTTTCGTCCCGGTGACAATGTACTTGCCAACTTTGCACCCGTTGATGTTCAGTGGGGAGAAGGGACGGACAGGGTTGCCGCTGACGGTAAAGCCAAAGCAAGCCGCCAGCAGTTTATGGATCTCTATATCGGCACCAAGGCGGATATGACCTGCACTCAATGCCACAGTGTTCACCAGAGAAATGAAGAAGGAATATTATTAAAGACGGATATCGTCAGCCTCTGTGCCCAGTGCCACGGTGACCGCTGGCCCACCCCGGAAGACGTACGGTCAGCGATGAATGGTCAGCGGGGCTGGGAAGATGAACCGGAGTTCTCGGGCTGGCGCATTCAGCATACCTTCCGTTATGACGAACAAGAACGCGTAATTGGTTTGCCTGAGGATGAATGGCCTGAGGAAAACCGTTGGCCCTGGGAATTCGATAACTGGACATGGGATTTTGAATAATTAATACAAAAAACCCGATCGGGTCATCCGATCGGGTTTTCTATTACATGTTTTAAAGTCCGGGCATTCCGTTCTCACTAACAAGCGCCTTAAAGTGCCAAAGGATATCCTGTAAATGCTGCAACATCTGCATAAAGATGATGGATGCTTTAGGATGGCACGCCCCTTTACACAACCTGTCCTCATGGAGCACCGCACTGTTGGCGGCATTGGCACGCAGTTCATCCACTTCCTTGTCCACATGGGCAATAATCAAAGGGTTGCAGGTACGCATGGCATCAGCCACATGGGGCAGCAACTCCGCAGTGCGCCGGAAAATATCGTTCACTTCTGCCACTGCTTCGTCACTGAACATCACTTTTCCCTTCACTTTTGTTTCCACCTGATTAGAGAGTTTCATAATATCATAGAACACTTTACTCAGGTTAATGGCAGTAGCCTGGACAGCCAAGGCTTCGTCGCCCCCTACTTCTTCCGCCGCTTCATAAAAGGTAACTAAGCTTTTCCGGAGTGTTTTCGATGCTTCCGAAGTGGTTTGCTGGTATTTCAGACTCAGGCGGTTCTTCGTAAACGCCCCCTGGATTTCCGTGAATACCTCGCCCAGCATTTTAACGATACTGTCAATCTCTCTTGTGGCACTACTGTTAACAATCTTCTTTTTCATATCCTTCCTCCTCAAAAATGTCGGATACGCGCCGTTCTTCGGCAATATATAAAAGTATTATACCACAATTTTCTATTTCAAACCAATAACAAAAAATCCTTACGTTCTTTTTTTTTGTCCCCTTCATATAATGAGACAAGCCTTCAATATTTAATACTACAGGTTTAACCTCGGAAAATTTTGCCAATACTAATGACCAGGGAGGTGCGCTGCATGGGACAAAAGAAAAAGTTTGCAATTTTAATTGGCCTGAGTCTCCTGGCTGTGTTGGTACTTCGCCTGCCCCAGCGGGAACTGTCGGGTACCGGTGCGCTGGAAACGTTGCTGTTATCGACCGGAGCCGCAGTCATGGAAGGTGAAATTCAGTATTACGCCACCCTGGAAGACAGCTACCTGGAAATGTCCGAACTTGAGGAAATTCTTCTGCAAGTATCTGACCTGCTCGGTCTGCAAGGCGGCCTGGTTCAGTACAGCGAAGGGGAAACCTACCGCGTTCTTGATGTATCCGGAAAGACAACCCAGGGAACGGATACCCATATTGTTGTCCAAAGCAACCCCGGCGAGGAAAATAGCTTTCCTCCCCAGACATACTTACTGATTACCTGTCGGGACACATCCCTGGCAAACATCAACACTCTGGCAGACAGGCTCAATGTGGTTATCCAGCCGCTGGCGCCGGGCGGCCGGCTCAGCTACTACCTGAGCGGAGAACTTCCCGGCCGGCTTTCTTCCCAGGAGATGTCCGACATGGCCGATAAAGCTCTGACTTCCGTACGCGGACAAGTTATAGAAGGATTATGGCAGGATGACCTTGTCAGCCTCACCGCCTATACTCCCCTCCTGGAACAGTACCTGGCCGCAGACGGCGACCGCTTTAATTTAAACCTGGCCATTCGCTATGACAGCTACCACGACAAAACAATATTGTGGGCAGGCTATCCGATTATCCACTCCAGCTATTAAAAATAACAATATTATCTATAAAAAAATTAACATAAAGAGTTACCGGGAATCAAAAGATAAAAGGAAATGATTTTCATTGAAGGGAGGGCGGAGATATGTGAGTGCACTTATTTCAATTACAGGCGGAACACCGCTGCAGGGCCGTGTTCGTACGGAAGGGGCGAAGAATTCCTGCTTGCCAATTATTGCGGCTACGCTTCTCTGTGAAGAGCAGGTAGTCCTTCATGATATTCCGGCCCTCGAAGATGTTTTAACAATGTGTCAGGTCTTAAATTTTCTCGGAGTAGAAACAGAATACACCCCAGAAGAAAAAAAATTAACGGTCTTTGCCGGCTCAATGTCTTCTGTCGAGGCGCCATACGCCCTGGTCCGTAAAATGCGGGCATCGTTTTTAGTTATCGGGCCACTGCTGGCCCGGTTTGGCCGGGCCAGGGTTTCTCTCCCTGGCGGTTGCGCCATCGGTATCCGGCCCATCGATCTGCACTTAAAAGGCTTAAAGGCCATGGGAGCGGAAGTCATCATCGGCCACGGCTTTATCGAGACTGTGGCAGACAAGCTCCACGGTGAACGCATTTATCTGGACTTCCCCAGCGTAGGTGCCACAGAAAACATTATGATGGCCGCCGTCCTTGCTGAAGGCATCACAACAATTGAGAATGCCGCCGAAGAGCCGGAAGTGGTAGACCTGGCCCGCTTCATTAATGCCATGGGCGGCAGAGTGGTCGGCGCAGGTACAGACACCATCCGTATCCACGGCGTTACCAGCCTGCACAGTGCCGAACACACCGTTATCCCCGACCGAATCGAGGCCGGCACCTTTATGGTTGCCGCTGCCATTACCGGCGGAGAAATCACCGTGGAAAACGTGATTCCCGCACACATGGTACCGCTTATCGCCAAATTAAAGGAAGCGGGCTGTGACGTCATCGAAGAAGAAGCACTGATTCATATCCGCAGAAACGGCCCTGTCCGCGCTGTCGATATCAAAACACTCCCCTACCCCGGATTTCCCACAGACCTGCAGTCACAAATGATGGCCCTCCTCACATTGGCCAAAGGAACATCCGTCATCACAGAGTCTGTCTTTGAAAACCGCTTCATGCATGTGGACGAATTAAGGCGCATGGGAGCCCAGATTAAAATCGAAGGCCACTGTGCCGTCGTAGCAGGACGGGACAAAATATTCGGAGCACCAGTCAAAGCCACCGACCTCCGGGCCGGCGCCGCACTGACCTTAGCCGGACTGGCTGCCCAAGGATGTACAGAAATAGGTGCCGTCCACCACATTGACCGGGGCTACTGGCACTTCACAGAAAAAATAGCCGCCCTGGGCGCGCAGATTAGCCGCTGCGAATAGCCCGGCGGTTTTTTCCATTGATTGACATTGAACTATATGATTTGATACAATGTTCTAAGGTGATATGTATGAGAAAAATTAGAGTTATGAAGGAAAACAACAAAAAATACTCTGCGGAGAATTTAAACGAGGTTCGTGCAGCTTTAGCAGAATCAATGCCCGACCTGTTTGTTAAGCTTGTCATCCTTTTTGGATCTCAAGCCAAACAAGATACTCAAACAAGTACGTTCAGTGATATTGATATTGCACTACAACTTGAGGATGGAATTCCACTTTCTCAAAAGGCCGAATTACTCTTAAAACTATATGAAGCCTTATCTGCCATATTTCACCGGGAAGATATTGACGTAACAATTCTAAATCAGGCCGGGATACTACTGCGATACCAGGTTTTGCGCAGTGGCATCCAGCTCTATGGGGATCGCACCGATTACAATAAGTTTGCCGTTGCATCCAGACGGGACTACTTTGATATGCTTCCCACAATTGAGTTCTACAGAAACCACTTTAATTCTTCTAACTAACTTAAACCGGCGATCCCGGTTTTTTTTATTCTTTTCTTTCCTCCGCAGGCATATATATATTTATCCTGCCCTACGGAGGTTCCCGATGAGCAAACTACTACCTGCCATCGTCCTGTTTTTATTCAGCGTAGTCATTATCCTGCCAGTAGCGTTAGTACGAGGTTGTCGCCCTACCATACCGCAACAACCTCCTCCGACCGTGGACCGTACACCCATCGAATCGCCGGCTGGTGAAATCATGATTAACGTTTTTAATCACCACAAACAGCAAATAGAAACCATGTCTCTGGAAGAATATTTAGTCGGTGTGGTCGCCGCTGAAATGCCTGCATCCTTTCAATTGGAAGCCCTCAAAGCCCAAGCGGTAGTCGCCCGTACCTATACAGTCAGCCAGATGCTTTCTCAGGGGGGCCGGGGCTGCAGCAACCACCCTGAAGCAGACATTTGCACTGACCACACCCATTGCCAGGCCTGGGAGACGGAAGCAGATTCCCTCAAAAAATGGCCTGCCGGTGAAGCGGCGGCCAACCTCAATAAAATCCGCCAGGCTGTCCGGGAAACCGCCGGTAAAATTGCTGTTCAAAACGGACAGCCCATAGATGCAGTATTCCATGCTGCCTGTGGCGGCCACACAGAAAACAGTGAAGATGTTTGGAGTACTGCTATGTCCTATCTCCGTGCCACACCCTGCCCCTACTGTTCTGACAGCCGGTGGTCGGAGACGGAACATACATTCAGCACTGCTCAGTTCACAAAAAGCTTACTGCCCTTTGTGACGGCAACCCCCGTTTCCACAACCGGCAGTTCGCTACTGGGCACAGCTATCAGAACTTCTACCGGCCGGATTAAAGAGCTTAATATCGCCGGCGAAACAGTCAGAGGCCGTGACCTGCGCACCGCGCTCAAACTCCCGTCCACCAACCTGACCTGGCGTCACGACGGGGATAATATCATCTTTACCGCCCGCGGTTACGGTCACGGCGTCGGCCTTTGCCAGTACGGCGCCGACGGTCAGGCAAAAGCCGGCAAAACATATGATGAAATCGTCCGCTATTACTACGCCGGTGTTGATATAAGTCCTATCAGGTAGCCTCCGGCATTAGTAAAACGTTAACTTTTCTGCATAAACAGGAAAATAATGGGCATAATACCTCACGAGAGGTGATGTCCAGATGAAGAAATATTTTAGCGCGTTAGCCCCGCTGCGAAGAGTCCGCCGTCCCGGGAAAAAAACGATTTTCCTGGCGGCCTATCTTCTGACCATTGTCGTTGTAATCACCGTGGTCGCATTACGCGGGCCGTCCGCCCAACCCCTGGATGTGACGCCTGCGCCAGAAATTACCGAGGCAGAGCTGAGTGAGTCTGTCGTCAACAGGCCCGATCCCCCATTCAATGCCCTGGACGAAGAAGAAGTCCGGGAAGGTATAATCCCAGAGGAAGATACACCTGTCCTGACTGCACCATCGGAGCCCCTCCGCTGGCCCGCAGAAGGCGAACTTCTAACCGGTCACCACGATATTTACCGTATTGGCAACCAACTTCGTTTTCATGTCGGTGTTGACATCGCTGTCGAACCTGACGCCACGATTGTTGCCGCCTGGCCGGGGATTGTCCGGGACGTCCGGGAAGATATGCGTTTCGGCCTGATGATGGAAATTGACCACGGCGGCGGGTACACCACAGAATATGCCAACCTCGCCGACGCCTTCTTTGCCGTAGGCGATGAGGTACAAGCCGGAGAACAAATTGCCCGTGTCGGCAACAGCGCACTCCTTGACGCCCAATTGGGCTATTTTCTCCACTTTGCCCTCTTCAAAGACGGCGAAGCCCTGGATCCTGTCCAGGAAATCTCCCCCAGATAACAAAAGCCTTTGCCATCTCCTTCCCCCATAAGGGGCAGCGCTAAGCTGCCCTATTTTATTTTATTGGTAATATCATAGGATGCGTTGTTAGTTTATTATGCGTTTATCAATAAAAATGTGATTTTAGAACAATATTTTATTATACTTATGTGATATATTGACTTTTTGATAGTCAACTGGGTATACTATATATAAAAGTGTGATTTATTAACGCGAAATATGTATAATTATGTGATAACATGGGAGGTGTCGCCATGGAAAGACTGATTTTGCAGGATTTGCTGCAATGGAAAAAATCTAAACACCGCAAACCCCTCATTTTAAAAGGAGTACGTCAGGTGGGTAAGACGTGGGTGCTCAAGGAATTTGCCCGGCGTTATTATAAAAATATTGCTTATTTTAACTTTGATGAGCATGAGGAATACAAGCAGTTTTTTGAAAAGACAAAGGATGTCGATCGCATTCTGCAAAACCTGATGATGGCAAGCGGTCAAACAGTTAAGGCTGAGGAAACACTTATTGTTTTTGACGAGATTCAGGAATGTCCTAATGCTCTTAATACACTCAAATATTTCTGCGAGAATACACCGGAGTATCATGTGACCTGTGCTGGTTCGCTTTTAGGCATTGCCCTGTCAAAGCCTGCCTCGTTCCCTGTCGGCAAGGTCGATTTTTTAGAAATTGGGCCCATGACCTTTACCGAGTTTTTAATGGCCAATGGTGACGATAATCTTGTTAACTACATGAACAGCATAGATAGCATTGAAAACATTCCAGAGGCTTTTTTCAATCCCCTGTATGAAAAATTGAAGATGTATTTTGTCACCGGTGGAATGCCGGAATCGGTCAGATCCTGGACGGAAGACCGGGATGTTGAGCTTATGCAGCAGGTACTTTCTAATATATTAGGGGCATATGAACGGGACTTTGCCAAGCATCCGGATCCTAAGGATTTCCCAAAGATTTCACTCATATGGAAGTCCATACCTTCTCAATTGGCGAGAGAGAATAAGAAGTTTATCTATAAAGTGGTCAAGGAAGGTGCTAGGGCTAGAGAATATGAGGATGCACTACAATGGCTGTGTGACGCAAACCTGACTTATAAAATCTACCGCAGCACTGCTCCGGGACTGCCAATGTCAGCCTACGACGATCTGGCTGCCTTCAAGCTTTACCTTATAGACGTGGGACTTTTGCGCCGGTTGTCTCTTTTGGCACCATCTGCCTTCAGCGAAGGCAATCGTCTGTTTGTGGAGTTTAAAGGGTCACTTAGCGAGAATTATATACTGCAAGCACTGAGAAACCAGTTTGAGGCCATACCGCGTTATTGGACGATGGATAACCCTCGTTATGAAGTGGATTTTCTAATACAGCGGGAAAATGATATTTTGCCCATTGAGGTAAAATCGGAGACCAATGTGGAAAGTAAGAGTCTGAAGAAATTTAAAGAGAAATACGGAGATAAGGTCAAGCTTCGTGTGCGGTTTTCGCTGAACAACCTGCGCCTGGATGATGATTTGCTGAATATTCCGTTGTTTATGACGGATTATGCAGATAAACTCATCGGTATGGCATTGAAGCAGTTAGAAATAGAGATTTAACAAAAACCTTGTCATCCCTTCCCCCTTAAGGGGCAGCGCTAAGCTGCCCCTTTAATATTTTATAGGCTGGAAAACATACCCTGAATGTGTTTCTGTCATAATTAGCCCATCCCGGCAATATATTGTTTAACAAAAGTATGAAGGGGGCGGCTAAATGCAGGACTATATCGAGCAGCGCGTCCTGGAAATCAGCAACTACATTCTAGAGACCGGCGCCACGGTCAGGCAAGTGGCCAAAATATTTGGAGTATCAAAATCAACTGTGCATAAAGACGTGACTGAGAGGCTCCCCCACATCAACCGTTTTATCGCCCGGGAGATTAAAATAATTCTTGAAAAGAATAAATCGGAGCGCCACCTCCGCGGCGGCGAAGCAACCCGTAAGAAATACATAGGATAGAGAAAATAAAAACAGAAAAAAAGGAAAAGCCCACCAACTGACGAATAAAGTTGGTTAATTACCAAACTGTGGTACAAGCTCTGCAAAGAGGTGAAGCAATAATGAATCTTGGAACCGACATGGGAATTGACCTGGGTACAGCTACGGTACTCGTCCACCTCCGTGGCAAAGGAATTGTCCTGCATGAACCTTCCGTCGTTGCAATTGAACAACACACCCGCCAGGTACTGGCCGTAGGCGAAGCGGCACAGCGCATGCTCGGACGGACTCCCGGCAACATTATTGCCATCCGCCCCTTACGGGAAGGCGTGATCGCAGATTTTGAAATCACAGAGATTATGCTGCGCCACTTCATTGCCAAAGTATGTGACCGCCGTCGGCTTCTGCGTCCCCGGGTCATCGTCTGCATTCCGGCCGCCACCACCACTGTGGAACAAAAAGCAGTCATTGAAGCGGTAGTCCGCTCCGGTGTCCGTGACGCCTTCTTAATAGAAGAGCCCCGAGCCGCCGCGCTCGGTGCCGGTCTTGACATCTTCCAGCCCAGCGGCCATATGGTCATTGATATCGGTGGTGGCACCACCGACGTGGCCGTTCTTTCCCTGGGGGAAACAGTCGTGACGGAAAGTGTCCGTGTCGGCGGCGACAAATTCGATGAAGCCATCGCCCGCTTTATTAAAAAAGAGTTTAACCTGCTCATCGGCGAACGGACATCCGAAGCACTCAAAATTGAAGTGGGCAGCGCATATCCAAACCACCGGTCCACAGAAATGGAAATCCGGGGCCGCGATATGGTCTCCGGCCTGCCCCGTTCATTCCAGGCCCGTACGGAACACGTCCTGGAAGCTGTCCAGGAACCTCTGGAAGCAATGATTGAATGCGTTAAACATGTCCTGGAGATTACTCCTCCTGAACTGGCCGGGGACATCGTCCAGCATGGTATCATTATGACCGGTGGCGGTGCTTTACTAAACGGCCTCGACAAGCTACTCACAGTAGAAACCGGCGTTCCCGTCTATTTGGCGGAAGACCCCATTGCCTGTGTCGCCAAAGGTACAGGCCGCGCCCTGGAACAGTTAGATAAAATCACCCATACCTTAATCTCAACCCGACGATCAGCATCAGGCATATAAAAATTTTACAAAAAAACGCCTGGGACAACAGTCCCAGGCGTTTTAATCTCCGATCTCGTCAAACGCTTTATCCAATATCTTATCCAGCTCGTTTTCCTCTGCGTCTTCACAGCCACATCCGCAACCGCCCATCGTATGAAGCAGTTGCATTAAATCCTCAATTTCACCCAGTAAATCATAATAGTCCGACATTTCCATCAATACCGCTGAAACCCGCTTGTTTCGGGCCACAAATATCGGCCCGTCGGACAAGCCGTCCATAATTTCCTCAAAGCGCCGCTTAACTTCCACATCACTTTTGATCCGAATCTTTCCCAACGGTTATCGCCTCCGTCTACCTTACGTTATCAAACTTATTTCCACATCAAATAGCAAATTCCCTCTTTAAAAATCTGCATAATCCTGTAAAATTCTTAATACCCGAGATGTTTTTCCCGCACTACCCCCATAAAAATTGATCTGCCTGCGAATGTATGTGGTAGCGGGGGAGAAATAAGGAGCTGACACTATGAAAAAACTATTTCTCCTGATGCTGGCTGTACTGCTGACACTTTCCCTGGTTCTCCCGTCAGCAGCATTGGCCAGTAATCAAGACACTGCGGGTACTGTAACTGCAGCTGTATACGAAACAGAAGAGCCGGAGGCAGTAGGCCTGACCCCGGACTCGCCCTTTTACTTCCTGAAGCTGCTCATAGAGAGAATAGAGTTGCTTCTCACCTTCTCATCGGAAGCCAAGGCGGAAAAGCTCAACCAATTTGCCGAGCGCCGTTTAGCTGAACTCAATGCCCTCCCCGAGGAAAAGCAAGAACGGTACGCCGAAAGGCTGGTGAATGCCTTTGCCAAAGCAGTAGCTAAGGCAGAAGGGTACAAGGGTAAAGACAGGTTAAAGCAAGTATTCAATGCCGTCTATAACAATGAGGAGACGGTAGACGAATCCGTCTACTCTCACCCCTCCCAGTTAGCACTGAGAAAAGCCTGGGAGAAGGCGCCTGAGCAGGCAAAACCCGCCCTGGAAAGGGCTATGCAGATGTCCCAAACAGGTAAAATCCGCAGCCAGACTGTTCGCGAGGCAGTCTATGCTCCCGGACCAAACACAGGCAACGGCCAACTGAACCCCCCCCCCGGTCTGGCCAAAAAGCTTGATGTAGACATCATAGAGATAACAACAGAGGAAGCAGACCAGGAAACAGACGACCCGGTTAAACCGGGCAAGCCTAACCGGACCAAGCCGGAACCTAAAAAGAACAGATAACCTTCAGGGAAACGGGCCAAAGCCCGTTTCCTCCCGTTTTTTTTATTTTTGACCATACTTTAGCAGGAATAAGGGAAATTATAACAGAATAAGGTATTAGAGTGTGTATCTTAAGGCAGGGTGGTCGCGGATGCATCCTTATGTCGGAAACATCCACATTCACAGTACCTATTCTGACGGACACAAATCGATTGAGAAAATAGCGCTGGCCGCGAAATCCGCAGGCCTAGCTTTTGTTGTTATTACCGATCACGGCAATCTCCAGGGGTTACCCGAGGAAGGATACATCCACGATGTACTCGTCCTCATCGGCAGCGAAATTAACACCACAAAAAATCATTACCTGGCTTTAAACATCACCGAACCGGTCGCACAAAACGACTCCGACCCCCAACAGGTTATTAACCAAGTGAACGCCCAGGGCGGTTTCGGCTTTATTGCCCACCCCTTTGAAATCGGCTCACCCCTGGTCCTCAATAACGCCCATTATCCCTGGACACACTGGGACGCACAAGGCTATAGTGGCATAGAAGTCTGGAACTGGTGCTCCCAATGGCGTGACGGGGTAAGAAATATACTGCAAGGCCTTTACTATTCTTACATCAATCCCGCCGGCCCCATCACCGGTCCCACACCTCAGGCCATGGCCCGGTTCGACGAAGTCACTCAGCATCGCCCCATCACCGCCATCGCCGGCTCCGACGCCCACGCATGGCCTGTCTGTAAAGGCCCGATACGCCGCACCATCTTCCCGTACCGCTACCTTTTTCGCACCGCCAATAACTGTATCCTCCTCGACGAACCACTGTCCAGAGACCCGGTCAAAGCAAAAACACAAATCTACAGTGCACTCCGCCAGGGCCGCTCCTATATTGTCAACAATCTAATCGGCACAGCCCAAGGCTTTTCCTTCACAGCACTTAACCAAGATAACCAATACCAGATAGGCGACACCGCTCCCTTAGAAGAAATAACCGGACTGCAGATTCAATGCCCCTCTCAATTCAGGGGACGACTCACCCTCCGTGTTATCCGCAACGGTCAGTTACTGAACGAAATTCTCCGCTGTAACGTGACCTTACGCTTATATGAACCCGGCGTGTACCGCCTGGAAGTATACTGCAACAAAAAACCCTGGATCTTCACCAACCCCATCTATATCGTGTAAACGGAACGGATAAATTTTCTTTACAAAGCTACATATACCATTGTGTGAAAATACTATATCTTGTATAATTATACTTGGCTTTTTACGTTTTCCCTGAAGGAGGCCCCCTTTGCGGCTGAGCAGAAAAATAGTTCTTTTCATCGCAGTGATCATAATAGCAGCTACCTATTACATACTCAACACAGAAACAACAATCCTCTATGTCCCTCTGGACAACAGACCCGTTAATTACGATTATGTCGCTGAGCTAAACAACCTCACCAACTTCAACCTGCTCATTCCTCCCCGTGAATATCTCAACAGCGGGGAGTTATCTACCGATACGGAAGCTCTGTGGCAGTGGCTGCTGGAAAACGCCAACAAAGCCGACGCCATGGTCCTCTCCCTCGATACCCTCTACTTTGGCGGCCTGGTTCCCAGCCGCGCCCATCACATCCCGCCGGAACAACTCAATCAAAACCAAAACCGACTGGAAACTCTATTAAAGCGTTCCAAGACTCCAGTCTATGCCTTCAGTACAATCATGCGCTCCGCAGTAGGCAATGAAAGCGCTGGACATCCTCCCTACTTCAGTGAATATGGCGCCAAACTAGGCCGCCTCTCCACCCTCGCCGACAAAGAGGCACTGGGCACCGCCACTCCCCAGGAAAAACAAGACCGCGCCCGCCTGGAAGCCGAAATCCCGGCACCCGTCCTAAAAGACTATCTGCAACGCCGCCTCCTCAATAACGACCTCATCTCAAAAACGCTGACCATGGTCAACCAAGACCTTATTACATACTACATCATTGCCCGCGATGACTCCTCGGAGTTCAGCTACTCCAAACTGGAACTCCGCAGTCTCGAGCCTCAAATTAACAATCAGGACCGCGCCGACACCTACCCCGGCGCAGACCAAATAGGCGCGCTGCTTTTTGCCCGCGCCGTACACGACATCAACCGCCATACCCCCAACATCCAGATAATCTACGGAACTCCCAAAGCCCAACAAGTCATTCCTCACTATGAAGATATCCCCCTGGGAGAGACCATCTCCAAACATATTCAATCCCTGGGCGGTACCCATACCGAAGACAACCCGGATTTAGCCCTTATTGTTAATATGCCAGCTACCGGCACCCGTGAGGCAGTCACACAAACAGGCACAGAGCCCATTACAAGCCTTCACAGGAACCTGCTACAAAATATCCAGAATTCCCTAAACACAAACCAAGCAACAGCACTGGTTGACGTAGCGTATACAAACGGTGCCGATGACGCACTGATGCGCCTCCTGGCAGAAAACAACACACTCCTGCCCCTAGCCGCCTACTCTGGCTGGAATACCGCTGGAAACAGTATCGGTACAGCCCTGGCCCACGGCTCCCTCTACAGCTATTACCATAAACGCAGAAATTTTCATCAATCCGCTCACCTGACCGCGCTGCTAACCAGAATCTCCGAGGACTGGCTCTACCAGACAGGTATCCGGTCCACCATCTTGTCTGAATACGACATCAAACACGGAGGTTCCCCCGTTTCGGAAGAAGCTCTTCTTCCGGTTACAGAAGACATTCAGGAAAAGTTAAATAAATATTTAGAAATCCACTTTCCCGGTTTTGTAAATGTAACCCAGGTTAAACTTCCGTGGAACAGGCTCTTTGAGCTTACCATAACCTTTGAGTTTGCCCGCAACCCATAAAAAAATCCCCGCTTTGGAAAAAAAGTTCAGTTTCGGGAACTTTTCATGATTATGGGTTGTCTAACTAGTTAGCGGGTGAAATAGAAAGACTAGCCTGCAATGCCAAGCGTTACAAAGCTTGCGCTTTTGTGGAAGATTAGCGTTTTCGCAACAAAGGAGGCGAAGTCCCACAAGCAATACATATTCAAATGTTTAGTTGATCGTTCAAGGGGAGAAACACAATAAAAGGAGGAAATGAATTTGTTTAAAAAAACTAAGAAAAAAGTTTCCGTATTAATCGTTCTGGCCATGGTTCTCACCATGCTGGTAGGCTTTGGTGCTCCGGCAGCTGCCAGCACTGCCATTGACGGCGTAGTTGTCGGCAATGTTCCGACTATCGTTTCTACTGGTAATGTAACTTTAGCATCTATTCGTTATGCTGAAACCACACCAGGTAACCTCCAGACTGGCAACACTATCGAAGTAACTCTGCCTTCTGGGATTACTTTCCAGGATGTGGCTGATACAGATTACTATGAGGCATCGAGTAACCTGACTGTGGCCGTTGCCAAGGATATTGCCAACAGAAAGATTACCTTTACTCTAACTCGTACCAGCTTGCTCAGTGCTGCTTCTCTTCTGATTCAGATTCCAGCTAATCAGACTGCCACTGCGCCCACTTCCGGCAATGTTACTGCCACTGTAACTACTAATACTACAGCCGTTAACGGCGGTAGCTTTAATGTTGGTGTTTACGGCACTGGCAGCCTTGCCATCAGTTCCCCGACAACCACAATTCCAACTGTAGGTCGCTTTGTCGGTACCGGCCAAGCCGTCCGTACCGTCCGTCTGAAAGAAAATGCTCCTGGCGCACTGAAGTCCTTGCAAGCTAACAAGCTTGTCCTGACTCTGCCTGCCGGTGCAACTTGGGCGGCTGCTCCTGCTACTACTACTGTCGGCGTTTCCGTCTACACCGAAGTAGACACTACTGACGCCCGCAAACTGAACGTTTGGACTAATGCTGCAACTACAGTAGCCACCACTTTTGATATCCTGACTCCTTCTGTTATGATTAGCCGCCTGGCCGTCTTGGGTGACTTGGTTGTCACCGTAACAGGTGAAGGCACTAACGCCGGCGTAAGCGGTAGCCTCGTTGTAGCCAACGTGGCCGACTTTGCTATCACCGTTGCTCTCCCCACCAGCACTGATCCGACCAACGTTACAGCCGGTCGTGCCTCCCAGCCCCTGGCTGGCTTCGAAATTAAAGAATCCACCCCGGGCAGCCTGATTAACGGCGGCACTGTGGATGTTACTCTGCCCGAAGGCTATCAGTGGGCCGCATTCGGTGCAAGTGCTTCTCTCCAAGGCAGCGGAGGCGCCACCATTGGTACAGATAGCATCGTTGCCAACTCCGGCAACCGCACCGCTCGCTTCAGCGTAACCGCTGCATCCACTGCCAACACCACCATTACTATAACTGGTAGTGTTCATGTTTCCCCGACCGCAGTAGCCGGTGATGTAGTTGTCACCGTCGGCGGTACTGCCAGTGCAGAAGGTACTGTAGTTCCTGCTAAAGCTCGCAGAGTAGCCGACGTTACTGCTTCCTCCGTAACCGGCGTTCGCATCGCTGTTACCGACCAGGCTGCCGGCGATATCGTTATTACCGAAGCAGCTGGCGGCAGGCTCGTTGCCGGCAACCTTGTCCTGACCCTGCCCACCGGCGTGACCTTCAATGGCACACCGACAGTGACCAAGACAAGTGGCAACATTACCCTAGGTACCGTAACTGCAGTTGGCGACACACTGACGATTAATATCTCAGCGGCCGGCACAGTTGCCAGCGTCATCACCGTTAGCGGTGTTAAGTACAATGTGGACCGCCTTGTTCCCGACGGCAACATCAATGTAACAGTCAACGGTCCTGCTATCGTTGATAACACAGTTGCTGGTCTTACTACTGCATTCCCCTCTATTAAGGTGTTCAACGCTCGCATCGGCGCTGCCGGTTCAACCGTATTCACCATTAGTTCTACCAGCTACGTAATTGATGGCAACACCTACACCATGGACGTTGCCCCGTTCATCCAAGACGGCCGTACCTTCCTGCCCCTGCGTTTCGCTGCTGAGGCTGTTGGTACCCAGGAAATTATCTGGGATTCCGTCCGCAAGACTGTTACTCTGATTCGTGGTGACCGTGTTGTTCAAGTCACCATTGGCAGCACCACAATGCTGATCAATGGCGCTGCAATCACCATGGATGTTGCTCCAGTTATCGTTGACGGCCGCACAATGCTGCCCATCCGTTGGGTTGGTATGGCTCTGCGCGCTAACGTTGACTGGGATGCTGTTGCAAGAACAGTAACCGTTTCTCCTTACTAAATCGAACTAACGTTACAAAAGAACGCCCCGGGATTTCCCGGGGCGTTTTTATATTGGCATTGCATGGTAAGTATGTCCAAGATATAATAATAGTGGTAATACAAAAATGGTGTAAATTAAGGAGGTTGCGTTTTGTCTAAACAGATTACGAAAGGGTCTATCCTCGCCGTGCTTAGCATCGTGCTTTTATTATTAAGTTTTGGGGCATCGGTGGTAGCAAGCAGTACAATTCAGGGAGTTGTGGTAGGCCAGGTTCCGGTTATTGCAACCCAGGGGCCTGTCACGTTAGCATCCATTCGTTTTGCCGAGTCCGGCGCCAGCAGTATCCAGACCGGCGATACCATTGAAGTTACTCTATCATCCGGCATGGAATTCCAGACAGGGCTGTTAGCCGATCAATATTATGAGGCAACCTCCAATATTACAGTGGCACACTCTTTTTCCGAGAACAACCGAAAAATTACATACACGTTTACCAGACCGAGCCTGTTGACTGAAGCGGCATTTTTAGCAAAGCTGCCAGTAGTAGTTATAGGCAGCATACCAACATCTGGGAATGCCACGGTTAGTGTATCTTCCAACAATATTAATATTATCGGCGGTAACTTCATTACCGGTGGTTACGGTCCCCTGGCTGTTGGAATTACTGTTACACCTGGGACAATCCCTGTGCTTTCACAGTATGGAGCAAATCCGCAGACAATTGCAAGAACAATTAGTTTTGCGGAAAATGGTCCAGGTGCATTAAAAAGCGGCAGTGAAAATAAAGTTGTTGTAAGTCTCCCAAAAGGACTCTTTTGGGCAAGTTCGACGTATGCTGTTCAAACTTACCCGGCTTTGCCTGCCGGAGTGACTGTGACCGCAGTACGTGAAGCTGGCTCCGACCAATTGAGCCTAATCTTAAACGGTGGGACTACCACTTCTGCAACAACATTCAGCATTGTAAATCCCAACGTTAACCTTAATTATTTAGCATCTGAGGGTGATGTTAAGGTGCAGGTTGCCGGGACAGGCTATAATGATAGAATTAACACGAGTTTTGTACTTGCTAAGATTATTGGCTGGGGAGTCAGTACACGCAGACAGGCAAATGTCAATCCCTTTGAAGTCATAGCGGGGCGACAGAGTCAGGCTATGGCTAATATCGAAATTATTGAAGCGACAATGGCAAGCCTTTCTCCCGGTGGCACGATTACTGTAACGCTTCCTAAGGGTCTTCAGTTTGCTGTGCCTCCCAGTGCAACGTATAACGGTGTTGTGGGAACACAGCCCCAAATCCAACTGAATACAGGTAACAGGACTATTGTCATGAATATCACGGCAGCGTCAACCAGTGCGGGAAGTGTTGTAGTCAATTTGAATGCTAGCGGAAACATATTAGTTTCGCCTGGCTACAATGGCAGTGTAGATATAAGCGTTGGCGGTACGGCTGGGGCGTCCGGGTTAGTTACTGTGGCAAATGTTGTAAGTCCTGTGACAATTAAAGCTTTGGATGTATTGGAAATTCCGACAAATGCCTCTGGCCTGATTGGCGGAGAAATCGTAATTCAGGAGGTTGCCGCCGGAAGAATCGCCCCCGGTGTGATTGTTTTACAGCTTCCAGACGGTATTATCTTTTCCTCTACCCCATCCATCGATCTTGGCGAGGGTAACATTACATTTGGGCTTGGCACGCTGTCTAATAATGGTTCAACACTGACGGTTCCTATTAATTCCCGCAGTACACAGGCAAGTAAAATCGTTATCGGTAATATAAACTACAGGATTGCCAGTTGGTGGTGGGATGCTAAGAATAATAAGATTGAAGTTACCCTGGAAGGAAACTCACTAATGGATACGGCTGTAACCGCTGCTTTCACGGACAGTGCAGACAAACTGAAAGTTGTGAATGCAGAATCCGGGGCAGTAAAGGTTTCCGTGTTTACCATTGGCTCTAAGGCATATACCCTGGGCCGGGAGTCAATGCCTATGGATCAGGAGCCGGTCATTGTGAATGACCGGACCATGTTGCCGCTACGTTTTGTCGGTGAAGCTATTGGGCTAAGGGAAGATGAAATTCATTGGGATCCGGTAAAGCGGACAGTTACGTTATTCCGGGGTGATCGTGTAGCACAGGTTACGATTGGCAGTAAGATCATCTTAATTAACGGCGCACCTGTGGAAATGGATGTAGTTCCGCAGATTATGAACGGCCGGACGATGCTGCCTATACGCTGGATTGGCTTGGCTCTTCGTGTGAATGTGGAATGGGATGCAGTTAAAAGGACGGTTACCGTAACTCCATAAATAAGCGTAACGCCCCGGAAAAATCCGGGGCGTTTTCCATGATTTAAGCGTACCGCGTCATATATGTCTAAACATAATCGTCGTCGGGCTTCAGGTGCTTTTCCATTAATTAGTTACTAAGAGATGTACTTGAAAGCAAAGGAAACAAAAGTTGACTGTAGAATTAGTAAAGGGAACCAAACAACCGGGTGAGACGTCTAAATAGTGGTTCAAATAAGGAGGTATCGCAAATGACTGCAAAACGAAGTCTTTTTTGTGTGATTGCACTGCTACTGGTGTCGCTGATATCTTCAGTAGCCAGTGCCGGGGCGCTTGTGGAAGTGGACGGGAACGTTTTCGGTACAGTGGTGGTGGAAAACGGCCGGAGCTTTTTGCCTCTCCGTGAAGCTGTGGACATGCTAGGAGTAAAAATCAATTGGGATAATCACTCTAAAACAGCATACATAACGAAAGATAAGACTGTTGTCGCCTTTACCCAGGGGAAGACAGAATACCGTGTAAACGGGGAAGTACAACTGATGGATGTGGTACCTCTTAACGTTGACGGGAGAATTTTTGTTCCGGTGAGGTTTGCGGCAGAAAGCCTGGGCTTCCGGGTCGTGTATGATCAGGAGACGAAAATCATACGCTTACGTAGCATAACGCCTGTACTTACTGCAAATTTGCAATGGAGTGTGCCGTCTGGTAATCGCGTGGAGTTTGCGCTTACGGTGAAAAATTCCGGTAGTGCTTCAGCAGAAGTGATTCTGCTTGACGGGCAGGACTTTGATATGGTTGTCAAAAAGGATGGAAAAGAGATATACCGCTGGTCGGATGGTAAATTCTTTACGTTGGCAATTCGCAATGTGACATATGCTCCCGGAGAAGAAAAGCAGTTTACCTGGGAGTGGATGCCGCCTTCGGCTGGCACGTATGAAATTGAAGTGTATTACCTGGGAATCAGTCGGGAGGAACCGGTTGTGCAGCAAACATTGATCGTGGACTGGGACCCTTCGGCATAAAACACCCGGCTTCCGGTCGATGCTGTAAAGCGTTCAATAGACATCTTAGAAAAGACAGGAGAATGCAAATGAAGCGGAATATGCAAGCTTGGGTATTATTACTTGTTTTCACGATGATTGCGGGAATGATTCCTTCGGGAAGTGTAACGGAGGCGTCCCATGTTCCCCAGGTAAAGCTGGGGAATGAAGTGCTGCTAAGTTCGCAAATGCATTTGGTGAAGGGGAAGCGGGTCGGGCTTGTCACCAACCAGACCGGTGTGAACGGTCAGGGGAAAAGCCTGGTGGATGTCTTTGCCGAACACCCGGAGATTAACCTGGTGGCACTATATGCGCCGGAGCACGGCATTGACGGCAAGGCCAAAGCGGGAGCGTATGTGGAATCCACTGTTCATCCAACGTTGGGGATACCCATATACAGCCTGTATGGTCAGACAAGAAAGCCCAGTCCTGCTATGATGGCCGGTGTGGATGTGCTTGTGTTTGATATGCAGGATGTAGGCTCCCGGACGTATACGTATATGTCCACCATGAATTATTGTATGGTGGCGGCGAAAGAAAACAACAAGCCCATTGTCATTCTGGACCGGCCAAATCCGGTGGGCGGCCTGATTGTGGAAGCGCCGGTCATGGAAGATAAGTTTATCTCTTTTGTCGGCATTGATAATCTGCCTATGGCTCACGGCATGACTGCCGGCGAACTGGCGTTGTTCTTTAACCGTAAAATTGGTGCGAATGTGACGGTTGTGAAAATGGAAGGATATACCCGGGATATGATATGGCAGGACACCGGCCTGACCTGGGTGCAGACTTCGCCGAATATCCCGACCATTGAGTCCGCCTTTGGATATATGGCTACCGGGTTGGGTGAGGGAACGGGTATTTACATGGGAGACAAGTTTCAGTGGATCGGCGGCAAGGGTATTAACGCCAATGCATTTGCCGAGCTGTTGAACAAGTCCGGGCTGCCGGGCGTGACGTTTGTGCCGGAACTGATGAACGGTGTGGGCGGCGTACGGTTAAATATTACCGACTACCGGACGTTTAACCCGGCCAGGTCAGGGTTTTTCGCACTGGCATATGCCAAACAACTGACTAATTTTACAGTGCCAAAGAGCGGTTCCACCATTGTGATGTTTGATAAAATCATGGGAACGGACAAAGTGGGCCAGTGGCTGGATCAGCGGCTGACTCCGCAGCAGATTTTGGCTAACTATACCCCGGCACTAAACAAGTTTAAAGAAGAACGAAAACAATACCTGATTTACGGCAGTGCAACAGATTCAATCAGGGTACGGGTAAGCGGTGTACAAGTGCACTTTGACGCAGAGCCGTATATTGATACCCAGAACAGAGTGATGGTACCGCTGCGGGCTATTGGTGAGGCATTGGATTCGTATGTTCACTGGAACCCGTCAACTCGGGAAGTGACCGTCCGCAAGGATGGCAAGATCGTTGTGCTGACTGTGGGTAGCCGTCGTGTCCTGGTGGACGGACAAGAGTTTTTTATGGATACTGTTCCTGTGATTAAAAACGGACGGACAATGATTCCGGTACGCTTTATCAGTGAATACCAGGGTGCACGGGTGGACTGGGACTCTGTCACGAAAACTGTGAACATTAATTAAAATTAGCTTGGGTACGCCCGTATTATTGTGGAGGTAGGAATGATCCTATTAAAAAAGAAATGGATTCTTGCAGTATTAGGAGTTTTATTTGCGGGAATCCTTGTTTACTCCTGGCTTGGAGGGCGGTATGTTATGCCGTCAGGCTACAGGGGTGCTGCGACAGTTTGGCAGGAAATGGGGTTTGTCCCGGCGGAGAGTGCGGATGGCAGTGAGTACTACCCTTATGATGTGGTTGTCTGGGGGTCGGACCCTGAAGGCATTGCCGCGGCGCTGTCGGCGGCACGCAACGGCTTAAATACGCTGTTGATAGACCGGCGTGACCGTGTGGGCGGACTCTTTACCCTGGGTCAGTTAAATAAAATTGATATGAACTACGGCCCGAAAAAGCTGGTTGGCCGGCAACCGATTACGCGCGGGATTTTTGAGGAGTTTCAGGTAAAAGTAGGGGGGACTGTGTTCGACATTGCCGACGCCCAACGGGTGTTCGATCAGATGTTGGCGGCAGAGCCTCTGCTTACTGTGCAATTAGGTTTTACACTGGCAGGAGTCGCTGTGGATGACGGGCGGGTGTCCGCATTGGAAGTCAGTAAAAACGGTGAGCCGCAGACGATATACGGCAGGATTGTAATTGACGCATCCCAGGACGCTGATTTAGCCTATCTTGCAGGTGCACCGTTTACAGAAGGTTTTGAAGATATCGGTATGCCGGGACGTTATCAGGCGAGCACCCTTGTCTTTGCCCTGGATGGAGTCAATTGGCCCCGGGTGATGTGGGAGAACCTTGTTGTGGACAGGCGACGGACTTCGGCGGCTACGCTCCGTGCGGCTTGGGGTTATGACCAGCACGTCAGACAGTACGCTTCGGAGAACGGGCAAATCGCGTTTCGGGGTTTCAATATGGTCCGTCAGAAGAACGGCTGGGTCTATATCAACGGTTTATTGATTTACGGGGTAGATACGCACGATGCCCAAGCGCGTGCGGCAGCTAAGGTGGAGGCAGAGCGGGAAGCGTACCGCTTTATCGAGTTTGTCCGGGAGAATTTGCCCGGTTTTGGCAATGCCAAAATTGTATCGTTTGCGCCGGAGCTGTATGTGCGGGAGAGCAGGCATATGAAGGCGCTGTACCGGTTAACGATAGACGATGTGCTGGAGAACCGGGACCAGTGGGACCGGATAGGCTTTGGCAGCTATCCTGTGGATATCCAGGCTGTCAGTAAAAATCAGCCGGGATATGTGGTGGGGGAACCCCAGATGTATGCGGTGCCTTTCCGCAGTCTGGTGCCGCCTAATGTGACCAACTTACTGGTAGTGGGCCGTTCGGCCGGGTATGACTCCCTGGCCCACGGCAGCGCCCGGGTGGTGCCGGTGGGGATGACGGGCGGCCAGGCTGCAGGCGTGGCCGCGGCCTATTCCCTGGCATCGGGGCATAGCTTTATATCGATTGCGAATGACCGGGACGCCATAGCATTTATACAGGAGATACTCTCCGCTCAGGGAGCATTTGTTGAACCCAGTCAGTTAGAGCCGCCAGCAGTGACAGAGGACCAAAGCTATCCTGTGCTCCGCGGTTTGCGCAGCCTGGGGCTTGTAGCCGGGGGATACGGAGATGACTACGGGTTGGACAGCCCACTTACAAATCAGGCATTTTTAAATCTGCTGTTCCATGGTTCGGACCGAGTATTACATCTGGCCGGTGCGGAAGAACAGGCTGCCAAGATGTATTTTGTGACCGCACCGGAAAACGGCAGTGTGACGGTGGAAAATGCAGAAGGACTGATATTGGAATTTTTCCGCTACAATCCTCACCTGAAACAAGTTTTGGAAAACAGTGCGTTGGCAACGTTGGAGCAAAAGTCCGGAGACCATAGTTTTGGAGAGATTCCCCGCCGGGTATTGTATGACGCTGTGTGGAGTTATCTGGAAGATCTGCGGGGCTTCTAGCGCTTAACATAAAATTGCCAATGGTAAGGCTAAAAAATATCTGGTATACTTGAAAAAAAAGAAGGTGCATTGGAACTTTTACCCTATACGCTGTGTCTAACTTAAGTGAGGGTAGAGTTTTAGCACCTGACAGAGGAGCCAAAGAATGGAAGCTGTCAGGCAACTAGTCAACAGAGCACAGAAGCAGGACTTAGCCGCTTTTGAGCAGCTCGTTACGCTCTACCAGGACCGGGTTTATGCGTTGGCGCAGAAACTTGCGGGCAACCAGCCGGATGCCCAGGACCTGGCTCAGGAAGCGTTTATTCGAGCTTATCGTGCTCTGCACAGTTTTCGCGGTGACGCCGATTTTGGGACCTGGCTCCACCGCATTACCGTGAATATCTGGCTAAACGAAAAGCGTAAGCCTCAGTTACATATGGCAGTGTCTCTGGATGAGCCAATCAGAACAGACGAAGGCAATTTAACCAGGGAAATCCCTTCATGGGACAATAATCCTGAATATATAGTTCTTGCAAGCCAAATGAGTGATTTAATGCAAAACTCATTGGACGGCCTGCCTAAAGAACAAAAATTGGTACTGTTACTCCGTGAACTCGAGGACATGTCCTACGATGAAATCGCGGTGACATTAAATTGTTCCATCGGAACCGTCCGTTCCCGGCTCAGCAGAGCCAGGGATGCTCTAAGAAAACAAGTGCTGACAAGGGCCCGTACCACCGGGATACATCTCAACGGGGCGGGTGCTTCAGAACATGAAGAAGAAGATAGCCAGCTTTGTACGGAAAGGAGGGCGAGGGTACGTGAACTGCGCTGAGGTAAGGGCGCTGACGTCTGATTGGTTAGACGATCTATTGTCTGAGCCACAATTGAATATCTTTCAAACGCACTTAGAAAGCTGTACATCCTGTAAGCGTTATACCACAGAAATGCAACAGATTCTTTCAGTACTGTGCAGTGTCAGGGAGCCCGACGCCGCTCCTCCCCCTGATTTCACCAACCGGGTAATGAGCCGACTGCGGCAGGAAGAAGTTGCTACCCGTGAGCGACGTTTCCTTAGATTGCCACTGAAAAGCCTGGCAATGGCAGCGTCCCTGCTGTTCCTGCTAGGAATGAATAATCTTGTAGTCAGCAACTATTTGGCAGGCAGGTTTGTAGACCCGACACCGGTCAGTGAGAGTCCGGCACCCAGCGTACCAGTAATTGACGGGAACGTTGCGGAAACTCCGGCCCCAGAACCTGTTGAAACAGAACCGAAAGTAGCTGAAGTACCGGTTGAGCCTACTGAGCCAGATGAGCCGAATGATGCCTTTGTGGCAGTCGTTTCGGAAGATCCGGTACAGGAAATCGTAGAAGTCATTGAACCTGTAGAGTCTGACCCTGTTGTTACGAATGAAGCCCCGGTTAAAGAAGAACCAATCGTGGTGGCAGAGGTACCAAAACGCATTCCGAGAACGGTAGTTTTAAGTAGTGTGGATTTGCCTGATCCCGAAATCTTTATTAGTCAAAAACGGATAACAGAAGGTACGATGGTCAAGGTTTACGTGCCGCAGCTTGAAGAAGCTTCTAAAATACTGGCCTCAAACGCCAGTTTGCACGGTCTGACTCCCACGGTGGAGTATACAATGCTCAATACCGACGGTCGCCTGATTAGAGTCTATCGTTATGAGGTGCCGTTTGCACAGGCAAATCAGTTTGCTAACAGTGCCTATACGCTGGGCAAAGTGATTACCGAACAGCGGATTAAAGACGACATTACCAGCGATTATGCACTAAAACTTGCCCATTACCAGCAGCTGGTGGAACAAAGCATGGCTGCCCGCGGGGAAGAATCAGAACAGTTGAATCAATCAATTAACGCTTTGGTGGAAGACCTGTCCCGCATGGATAAAAGTGCTAAAGAAATGCAGAGTATTATTGTCTGGCTTGAGAGTTAACCGAAAAGGCCCCAAACACTGGGGCCTTTTTTCGATCTATAAGACAGAGGGGATAATAAAAACTTGTGTAAATCCTTGACGGGAATTAGTTACCCATGTAAAATATCCCTATGTGGTATTTTTTTGGCTTGACACCGACTGACTGGTCAGTCGGTGTCGTAAAATAACATATTACGGGAACATGCCGCATAAATTTCCCTGAATGTATTGAAACGGGAGGAAAATCAATGAATAAAAAACGTGTCTTATTAATAGCCTTGGCTCTAACTGTTCTTTTATCCGGTTGCGGGGGAAAAGATGACACCGGCGAACCGGATCCCATACCCGTAAGATTGGAAACCGTTGCCATCGGCTCCATCCAAGAATCAGTGAACTTCAGTGGAGATGTGACGGCAGGAAGCGAAGTGCAGGTCGTGCCGAAAACCGCCGGGCGTATTGCACGGGTAGCGGTCCAGGTGGGGCAGGAAGTTAAAAAAGGCGACTTGCTTGTGGAATTGGAAGCGCAGGAGTTGGCCGTGGGGCTAAGACAGGCAGAGGCGGCGCTGGCTATGGCACGTGCCAATCTGAAGAGTGGCCAGTCGGGCGTGACGCTTGCCCAAAAGCAGCAGGCCGAAGCGAATTACAATAATGCGAAGTCAACTTTGGAGCGGATGGAGGCTTTATATGCGCAGGGAGGAATTTCCCTGCAGCAGTTGGAAGGGACGCGTATGCAGTACCTGGTGGCGGAAAGCCAGTACACCCTGGCAAAGCAGCAACTGGATCTGTATGAGCGCGGTGAAGGCCAGATAGAAGTAATGGCGGCCCAGGTGAAGCAGGCGGAAGCCGGTCTGGAGATGGCCCGCCTAAATTATAATAACTCCCGGATAACAGCACCCATCGACGGTGTGGTGGCGATGGTTAGCGCCGAAGTCGGAAATATGGCTTCGCCCGGAATGCCTGTGGCTACTATGATTAACGTTGAAGGCGTTTCTGTTACCGCCCGGTTGACGGAGCAGACGATAGGCCTAATGGCACCAGGCATGGCTGTTACAGTCGAAGTATCCGGCGAAAGATTTGTCGGTGAGGTGCGGGAAGTGGCACCGAGCCCTCTCACAGGTACCAAGTCCTATCCTGTTAAAATCCGTGTGTTTGATGCATCGGGGATAAGGCCTGGAATGTTCGCCCGTGTGATGGTTGATGTGGCTGCCAGCGACGGAGCGGTTCTCGTCCCACGCAGTGCCCTGATTGAACAGGACGGGAAATATCATCTGTTTACCGTTAAGGAAGGCAAAGCGGTGAAAAGGGATGTTGCCGTTGGTCTTAAGAATGATACACACGCAGAGATTACAAGCGGTTTTGGCGCAGGAGAGCCGGTAGTCACTGCGGGCCAGCATTTCCTGCGTGACGGCGTAACAGTGCTGGTGGAAGAGGGGGGCCTGCAATGAGGCTCCCGGCCCAGGCAATAAAACGTCCAATCGCCGTATTAATGGCAGTTTGCATCGTCCTGGTGCTTGGCGTGTTTTCATTTATTAATTTGCCCTTAGATTTACTGCCAGAAATGAAGTTTCCCATGATGGCCGTTTTTACTACCTATGATGGTGCGTCTCCGGAAGAAGTGGAGGCGATGGTTACCAGGCCCCTGGAGGAGACGCTGGCCACCGTCCCGGGCGTGGAAAAAATCTCGTCCACGTCCTCGCAGAACAGTTCTGTTGTTATGCTGGAGTTCTCATGGGGGACGGACATGGATTACCGCGCCCTCGATGTGCGTGAAAAAATAGATATGGTTAAAGGGTTTCTGCCCAGTGATGTTCAGTCTCCCATGGTATTTCAGTTTGACCCGTCCATGATGCCTGTTATGTCAATGGCAGTCATGGGGGATATGTCTCCTGAGGAACTGAAACGAGTGGCCGAAGATGTGGTGAAGCCGCGGTTGGAAAGGATTGAAGGCGTAGCTTCCGTTAATGTGTACGGCGGTGTGGAACGGGAAATCCAGGTGGAAGTGGACCCGGCCAGACTCGCCTCTCACGGTTTGAGTATTGACCAGTTGAGCCAGTTGCTGCGAGCCGGCAACCTGAATGTTTCAGCGGGCCGGCTTGTCGAAGGAAGCAGTGAGCTTCGTGTCCGCTCTATCGGGGAATACCGCAGTCTCGCAGACGTGGAAAACCTGGTGATCATGAACAATCAGGCGGGTACGCTATTTCTGCATGATGTGGCGACCGTAAAAGACGGTTTTAAACAGCAGAACCAACGGATGCGCCTTGACGGAAGTCCGGGTATCGCCATGGTTATCTTTAAACAGTCGGATGCCAATACCGTCAAAGTCGCCAATTCCGTGCACCGCGCCATTGACGGGTTGCAACGGAATATGCCCGAAGGGAGCGGCATCAACGTCCTCTTCGATCAGGCGGAGTTTATTAATGACTCTATAGATAACGTGATTCGCATTGGTTTAATCGGTGCCGTTCTTGCTATTTTCGTGCTGTATCTGTTCCTGCGCAACCTGCGCAGCACACTGGTTATCGCTTTAGCCATGCCGGTATCGATTATCTCCACGTTTGTGCTGATGTACTTTAACGGCCTGACGCTGAACATGATTACACTGGGCGGCCTGGCCCTGGGTATCGGTATGATGGTTGACAATGCCATTGTTATTCTGGAAAATATCTTCCGCCACAGGCAGGAAGGAATGCGAGCAAAAGAAGCTGCCGCTGTCGGCAGCAGCGAAGTGGCGGATGCGATTATCGCCGCAACACTCACTACCATCGTTGTGTTTTTACCTGTGATGTTCGTTGAAGGCATCGCGGCTCAGCTCTTTAGTTCCATGGCCAAGACAGTCAGTTTTGCCCTTTTTGCGTCCTTGGCGGTAGCGCTGACGGTAGTACCCGTTCTTTCCTCGAAGCTATTAAAAATTCCGAAAAACGGTAACGGCAACGGGAATGTTAACGGCACTGGCATCAGCAAACTTTCGGCCCGGTTCGCCCGTTTCTTTAAGAAAGTTGATCATTTTTACGGACGTACACTGCATTGGGCGCTCAGTCACCGTAAATTAACTGTGGCTATTATGGTTGTGTCGTTTGTTGGCAGCCTCGCACTTGTGCCGCTTGTCGGCACGGAATTCATTCCCGGTATGGATGACAGCTGGCTTACCGTTTCGGTTAGGCTTTCTGACGGCTCATCAATGGATGAGACGCAGGTTGTTGTAGAAGAGATTGAAAACCGCCTGAAAGGCGTAGAAGAAGTAAGCTACATGTTTGCAACCATTGGTGAATCCGGTGGGATGAGTATGGGTGCCGGCGGGAACAGCAACCGCGCTTCCATGGATATCCGCATGACCGATTTGAACAAACGGCGGCTGGATAACGACCAAGTGGCAGAAAAAATACGGCTGGCTGTTCGCACGATTCCAGGTGCGGAAATAAAAGTGCGCCCGTCCCAAAATATGAGTATGGGTGGAGCAGGTGCTCCTGTGGACATTATGATTAAAGGCGACTCGTTGGATATCATGAGGCAGATTTCCAATGAAGTGCAGCGGATTGTGGAAAATGTGGACGGAACAAGGGAAGTGTCATCCAGTTTTGACAGGGGCTGGCCCGAACTTCGTGTGACGGTGGACAGAGAAAAAGCGGCCGCATACGGCATCCAGCCCATGACGGTTGCCAGCACGTTGCGCACCGCGCTCAGCGGCCAAGTGGTAACACGTTACCGCACGGGCGGGCGGGAACTGGATGTGCGCCTGCAACTACCGGAAGAATTGCGTAACAGTGTGGCAGATTTAGAGCGTATTGAAATTCTGACTCCCACCGGACTGCGTGTACCGCTTGTCGAAGTAGCCGAATTCAGCCGTGAGATCGGCGCGATGAGTATCTCACGTAATGACCAGGTTCGTAGTGCCCGTGTAACGGCACAGCTTGTCGGCCGTGCTCTTGGTCCTGTTGTTTCAGATATTCAAAAAGGCCTTAACGAGCTATCTCTCCCACCAGGGTATTCCGTCAATTTCGGCGGTGAACAGGAGCAGATGGCGGACTCTTTTGGCGCACTTGGCCAGGCGCTAATCCTGGCAATTCTGTTAGTCTATATGATTATGGCAGCACAGTTTGAGTCGCTTTTGCATCCATTTATCATTATGTTTGCACTGCCGCAAACCTTTATCGGCGTTGTGCTTTCTTTGGTAATCACGGGCAGGACCCTCAACGTGCCGGCCTTTATTGGCCTGATTATGCTCTCCGGCATTGTGGTGAACAACGCCATCGTGTTAGTGGACTATATAAACAAGTTACGGGAGCGGGGCATGCCTACCCGGGATGCGATTCTTGAGGCGGGACCGGTTCGTCTGCGCCCCATCCTGATGACAACGCTAACGACAGTTCTCGGCATGTTTCCCCTGGCTCTCGGCATTGGCTCCGGGTCGGAAACATATGCGCCACTGGCTACCGTAGTAATCGGGGGACTGCTCGCGTCAACACTGCTGACACTGTTGGTGGTACCGGTAATCTACAGTATCATGGAAGACCTGAGTACAAGAATTCAAGGCAGAAGGAAAAAAGAAGTAACCGGGGAGGTTGTGTCATGAAAAAAAGATGGATTGTCATAGCTCTGTTAGGGGCGATTCTGCTTACTGCCGCTGCCGGCTTTGTGGTAGCAAATGAACGGCTGACTCTGCGCGGTGCTGTGGAACAGGCGGTGATGAAGAATCCGCGCATGAAACTGGCGGAGTATGGGACTCGTAAAAGTAACTTGAATTACGATATGACAGAAAAGATTGCTGATGTTTATCGTAGACTATTAAACACGGTAAAGCCTGTTGAAGGCGAAGACGCAATGTTTAGATTTGTTTTTATAGACACTGTAAAGGCCGAATCTGATAAGGCAATCGCCGAAAAACAGGAAGAGATTACACGGCACCAGTTGGCCTTTGATGCTCAGGAAAGCTACCTTCGCCTAATTAAAGCGCGGGAACAAAAAGCAATTATGGAACGTAGCCTGGACCGCGCAAAAGACCTCAAGCGTTTGGCCGATGTTGCGTATCAAACTGGTACGGTGTCCCGTAGCGAGGTTATGAGGGCAGAGGCTTATGTGGCAACGATGGAAGCTGCAAACTTTCAACTGGAAAGCGCTGTTACCATTTCAGAAGCAACACTTAACATGACTATGGGCCGTGAGCTTACTGATTCTGTGTATTTAGACGAATCCTTTACCCTCCCCGATGTTGGAGGATTCGACCTGGCGAGTGGTATTAGCCGTGCCCTGAACAATAATATTGATCTCATGAAAGCACGTAGCGGCGTTACTATTGCCGATGCTGCCCTGGCATACACTAAATTTAAGTTTGGAACATCTGATGAAGCTTATGAAATTGCCGAAATTAGTAAAGAAGAAGCAAAGTTATATGTAAAACTTGCCGAAGACCGCGTCCGGTTAGAGGTTTTTGCTCTGTACCAGCAGTTAGCCGGTAAAGAAAAGCAACTGACGGCGCTGCAGAAGAGTGTGAATTTAGCTGCAGAGAATTACCGGCTATCTGTACTTCGCTACGAACTGGGTGTGGCCACCCAGGGCGAAGTGATTGACACTATGCTGGGCTTGTCCGAACAGGAGGCCAAACTTGTAAACGAACAGTTCGATTATTATCTCGATTACCTGAACTGGCGTTTAAAAACCGGCCTTACGGTTAATTAAGATGATCGTTGAAGAGTTAAATAAAAAAGGTAGGATTCTTGCTGCGGCAATGGAAATCTTCAGCGAGCGCCCTTTTCACCAGGTTAAAATGGAAGAAATCGCGGAACGGGCCGGCGTGGGCAAAGGGACGGTTTACGGCTATTTTAGCAGTAAAGAAGAGCTGTTTAAGGAAATGATTCAGGAAAGCTCCAATGTCTATTTCCGCGAAGCTCTTGCTGCTGTGCGGGAACCGGAATCAGTGGAAGAAAAACTTAAAAACTTATTTCATTACCACCTCCACTTTATTGAGAAGTATGCGGCGGCAGCCCGGATTTTAGCAGGTGAGCGGCGGCTCCCCCGACCAGGCATTGAGGCGGCAAAAGAGCGTCATGCTAAAATGGAACGCTTTATTTCAGAGTTGTTAATTGAGGGAATAAACAACGGTGAATTTCGTAATATCGATGTTAAAGTGGTTTCACAGATTATTATGGGCACCTTTTCCAGCCTCTGGGTTGCCGTTATTCTTACAGAACTGCCTTTAGCGGAATCCGAGTGTGTGGTGGATAAAATACTGGATTTTTATCTCCACGGCCTGACATGCAATTAGTAACAACTTCAATTGCTTCCCAAATAGCAGCACGCGTGTCGTGTTGCTATTTTTTTGAGGGCACAGGTGCGCCTGCCAGAATTGAGTTCTCCTGACACAGCGCCCACCTGTCCAGCTTTTTTTGCATAGGAAATTATAACACTCAGGGAAGCTACGATCCTATGCAAGGGGGTTGTTAAGGGGGATTCCCCCTTAATCTTGCGGGGTGCTGAGGACCCGCAGGTCAGTCGAAGGGGCGGCAGCCCCTAGCGAACAAGAAAAACGCGTCAGCTGAAAGAAGCGTGTAGCGTTTTCCTTGCTGTTGGCAGGAAAAACCAGCTCTTTGGCGAACGTAACTAATAAGGAAAAACTAAGGATTCGAGGTGCTTACTCTGAAAAAACTATTGGCAGTTGTACTTATACTAAGCATTTTATTAGCGTCCTCGTTGGCTTTTGCGGCTCCGCTTGATGAAATTTACGGAATCATTGAGGCTCATTATATTGAAGAGGTAAATTCACGTGCTTTGCGTGCCACGGCACTCGAAGATCTCGGGAAATTTCTAAATGACCCGTATTCAAACTACTTTTCCAAGGAACAGCTCACGCATTTCTTTGAAGGCCTTTCGGGGGAATATGGCGGAATTGGTGTGCAAATTATACAGGACGGGAACGATACTGTAATTCTCTCCGTTTTCCCTGGGTCACCGGCTGAAAAGGCAGGAATAAAGTCGGGGGATATTATTGTCAGTGTTGATGGCTTCGTGGTAACGGGATTGCCTTTATCTGAGGTCGCCAATCTCATTCGTGGGGACATAGGCACAAGTGTGGTTCTTGAGCTACGTCGCGGCAGTACAATTATTAAACGTATTATTTTCCGGGAACAGGTTGACTCACCCACGGTACAAAGTGAACTGATGGGGGATATTGGCTACATTTGGATACATACGTTCAGCGAAAATACACCGAAACTCTTTAGAAATAAGCTGGCGGCCCTGCGTCAGGCAAATCCCCGGGGCTATATTCTCGACCTGCGTGACAACCCTGGCGGTTCCCTGGGAGCAGTGCTGGATGTGGCAGAGGAATTCTTGCCCGCCGGTCCGATGATTATTATGAACGACCGCTATGGCATCGAAGAAGTATACGGAAACATCCGTGATGGCGCCGCACTGCCAAATCTGATTGTTCTGGTCAACGGAAATTCTGCCAGCGCGTCGGAAATCCTGGCAGGTGCCGTACAGGACTATCAAGCCGGCACATTGCTCGGGGATCAGACATTTGGCAAGGCATCCGTGCAAACATTTTTCGTACTGTCTGACGGAAGCGGATTAAAGCTGACAACGGCCCGTTATTTGACCGCAATGGGACAGGCTATTGACAAAATTGGGCTAACTCCTGATTTGGTTGTATCCGGCTTTGAGGAACAATTAAATGAAGCTGTCCGGCGTATCCGCTCAACCACGTCCACATTAGTTTTCCGCATCGGTAGTGACAACGCCTGGTCTACTGCCGGAGACATTGCTGTAGATGCGAAGCCTTTTATTGACAGAAGCAGGAGCTATGTGCCCATTCGTTTACTAGCCGAGACGATGGGAGCAGGCGTTACCTGGAATCAATCAACAAAGACGGTAACAATTAAAAAAGGATTTAATGTGCTTGAGATTCCCGTTGGCACCAGTGAAGCATCACTTAACGGTAAGCCCTATGCAATGGACACACCTATCCTAAAGGAAGGCCGGACATTCCTGCCCGCCCGGGCAGTGGCAGAGGCCTTAGGCGGCCGTGTTTGGTGGGATGCCGGCAAAAAAGAAGTCGTTGTCGCCTGGTAAGCTAACCTCACTCAAAATTCCAGGCTGTTCAAAAAGGATGCAGGACGCGAAGCAAGGAACCCCGGCACCGCAGGCGTATTTAATATACGTCGAGGATGCCGGGGTTCCGCAGCGACAAAGTCATGCGCCTTTTTGACGGCCTCAATCGGGCCCGCAGGGCCCGATTCTTATTTACTTAACAGACGATGGATTAACACGGCCGCTTCCGCGCGGCTGCAGGTATCCTTTGGCCGAAAACGGTTCTGGTCGTCGCCTCCGAAGAGCCCTGCACCAACACTGTACTGAACGGCAGAAAGAGCCCAGGGCGCAATTGTGTGGGAATCGGTAAAGGTCAGCACAGTATTCTGTCCGCCGCCGTTATACCCTTTAATCCGCGAGAGCACCGCTGCCATCTGCTCCCTGGTAATACGGTCATTGGGCCGGAAAGTACCGTCCTCAAACCCGGCAAATATTCCCGCTTTTGCCGCAGCCTGGATATATGGATGAAACAAATCTTCACTTTTTACGTCAGTAAATACAGATGGGCCATATATGGGGGTGATCCCCTGCGCCAGCACTAGCAGGCGCGCTGCCTCACCACGTGTCATCGCTTTTCCCGGTTCAAACCGTCCCTGTTCTGCCGTTACTATCCCTCTAAATGCCAGATCTATAATTTCGGTACGGGCCCAATGGGTATCAAGATCGGAAAATATTCTTGTTGATGTGTCTTCCGTCACTGTCAGGTTGGAACTGACAGTAATTTGACCGCCCCGCCACTTCCAGCTAAAACTGGTGCCTGTCAGGCCAAAAATAATGTGCCGGTAATCTCCGGGGAGAGCGGCAAAGTATCTCCAGGGCACTTCTTTGGATGTGACTGTGGGTTCCACAGGAACCCAGCCGTGGGTTGGCAGAAAAAACTCAGCCCAGGCATGACCGTAAAAGCCACCGATGATTTGGGTAGAACCTTCGCCATACACCATGCGGGCCGGTATCCCGGATGCCCGGCAAAGAGCAACAAATAATGCTGCATAATCCTCACAGACGCCGGAACGGTGTGTGAGTGCGCTGAGGGCTCCCATATTCCGGTATGAGCCGCCATACGTCATATACTGTTGGACAAACGCGAATATAGCCCGGGCTTTTTCAACGTCCGTTACCTTACCCGCCGTAATTTCCCGGGCTTTGGCAATGATATCCCGATGATTGCTTTCCACCTTGCTTTCCGGCTGAAGGTATGAAGGGTGGGGGGATGAGTATGAAGCCCCCGGAGACGTTAAATCAAAGGAAATAGTGAAGTTGCGTACCCGGTATTCCTGAATAATCTCCGTCCGGGCTCCTGGTTCAAGCCTTGGAATGATGATAATAGCCGTCAGATTGCCCCGCTCATCACGATAGAGTCTTGCAGGTTGCCGGCTCCAATGGGTATCTAAAATAAACTGGTTGCTAAACGGGTCCGGGAACATGGCCGGTATTGTCAGTTCAATATCAGTAGATGCTTGAGAGGAACGATTCTCCACAATGTAGCGCTGCCGGTAAACGTATGTGAGCGGCTCTCCCCGGGAATAAACGTTGGCCTGCGCAGGGAGCGAAAGTAACAGCAGAAAGCAGATGAGAGCTGAGAGTATCCTTTTTTTGTTCATGCTGTCCTCCTTAAAATGGTACTATAAAATATTCGACGTAAACGTAAAGATTCCTTTACATTTAAGGTTTTCCATTGTCAGAAAGAATCGAATCTTATATAATGGTAACGGTTGCAAAATCAAGGTGGTGTTAGGCTTGAAAAAAAGTAAACGTCTTTCTCTTACAATTATCCTGGTTATCGTCTTGGCTGTTGCCGCCTGGGGTTTATCCGTATGGCTGCGTATTCACGACGATCCCGCTATGCCGCCGGACCTCAACGGTTCTGAGCCGTTTGCAAAAGACCCGGAAAAAAACATTGTGAATATCCTGATTCTTGGGCTGGACCAGATTAATAATGAACCTGCCCGTGCTGACAGCATTATGGTCATGAGTATCAACGAAGATACGGGTGAGGTAGCGCTTATCTCCATCCCCCGTGACGCTCGCGTGGAGATTCCCGGGCGCGGGAAGGACAAGATTAACCACGCCATGGCCTATAGGGGCGAGATTACACTGATGAAAAAGACAGTGGAGGAACTCCTGGGCGTCCCCATGCACCATTATGTATATACAAACTTTAAAGGATTTATTATAATCATTGATATCCTGGGCGGTGTGCAAATAAACGTACCCCGCCGCATGGTCTACGATGACATCTATTACCCGATAGATCTGCAGCCAGGGCTGCAGCGTTTATCCGGCGACAAGGCTTTGCAATATGTCCGTTTCCGTAGCGACAATCAGGGTGATTTTGGACGCATGCTCCGCCAGCAGGAATTTGTCAAAGCGATTGCAGAGGAAACACTGAAAGTGAGTACACTGTTGAAGCTGCCACAACTCCTGGAGCAGGTGGCCCGACATGTCCGTACAGACATGTCTATCCCTGAACTTCTGGCGTTTGGCCGAAAAGCGTCTAGCATCAATATGGATGAAGTCGCTACAGTATCGCTGCCAGGCCGCAATATTAACATAAACGGCGTAGCGTACGTGGATCTCGATCAAGAAGTCTTGCAGGACACGATTAACCGCTACCTGCTTTGGGAAGAAGTCGAAGAAGTAGAAGAGGAACCAGACGCAGAAGTATCCGCGCAGTAAAAAAGAAAGGCATGAGCCTTTCTTTTTTACTCTATTTTATGGTATGTGCACCACGCACTAGGAAAATGGCTGTTCCGCCGGTTGCAGGCACTTTGGCACCTCTGCCGTCGGCGCGGGGGATAATCAGTAAATGATTGAGTGGTAATTTTTCACCGTTACCCAGGTCTTTTCCCACAGTTACGTTAGACAGTCCGCTGCCGGCACTGTTTGCCACAGCCGTTGCGTTTCCTGCCCGCAGAATAATTTCCGTTCCCTCGCCGCCTTCAAGCATCCCGCC
This sequence comes from Clostridiales bacterium, assembly GCA_018335855.1. Lineage (GTDB taxonomy): Bacteria > Bacillota > Dethiobacteria > Dethiobacterales > Dethiobacteraceae > UBA7523. The sequence continues at coordinate 38,011 of JAGXRM010000010.1, read as the reverse complement.
TGGCGCGACATTGACGACTTCGTAAGAGCTTCCGCCACCGCCACTCCCGCCGTGTTGCTCCACATACGCGTGCAGGTAGCTTTGGGTAACCAGGGGGTCACCCGCAGAGCCGGGTTCTGGCACGGAAGAGCCAATAGCAGAGCCTCCCGCATACAGCCCCGCACCGAAGGCAATGAGCAGGGAGAGGGAGATAATAATCGCAAATGCTGGAACTTTCCTTGTCATGATATTCCCCCTTTGATGTGTATTTACCAACATTATACCTGTTATTTTGCGGGTGGACAACCGTCAATCTCCCCAGCAGGCGAATATATTGCCAGTTATTCGACGCAGGAAATCCATCTCTCTCGGCGAATCTTATTCTAATTAATCTATTTAGAGGTGAATCATGAAAAAGCTACTGATCTTATTGCTTGCTGTCGGTATACTTGCCGCCGGTGTAATCACTATACAAAACGATGCGGCCGAATGGAACATGCGGGATGTAGAAATTGCCGTAGACTTTGACGATGTTCTGACCCTGGCCCGCGATGCCAACCGGACGCCGGAGGATATGCTGGTTCAGCTCAAAACACTGGGTGTGACTGCCGTGGGAGTCCGCGAAGCGGCCGTGTTGCGGTATCGCCGTGAAGGCAGCATTTCCCCCGTCCCTGGCAGTGATATTATCCATAACTGGCGTCTCACAGGAGAAGCACACGCAGCCTTGGTTCCCCTGCTTGAAAACGGCGCCGTACAGCCCAACACCACCTATCTCTTACTTGAGGACCAGTCATTGGCGGACAGGCTGGTGGCTAAAGCCAGACTGAAGTTGCAAAAACCTGTGCGGACCCACTTTGACCAAATGCCGCTCATCGTGGAGATTGATGAAGATTTGAGCAAAGTCATTGGCTTGCGCATCGGCGTGGAACCCCGCGATACAGCCATGCTGCAGGCTCTTGGCCTGCGCATGGTACCGCGCCCAGATAATTTGAATCTGCAAAGCGAGGAAGCCGTCAGGGAAACATTAGACGAATTTTTCTCCCTACCTGCAGAAATGTTATCCGCCGTTATTTTCGAGGGTACGGAAGTAACCGGCTTTCCGAAACACCTGGAAATTACCGCCGCTTCTTTAAAGAAAGCATCGTTGCCCTTTGGCATTATTGAATTCTTCAGCCGCCAGGCGGGGATAGACCGTCTTTCCGCCCTCACCGGTTACAATACACTCCTTGTCCATCCCAACCAACCGGGGAAACCGGTCCAGTCCATCGCCAATTCCGTTCGTGAACGTCGCGTGCGTGTAGTTTATCTGCGCTTTCCCCTTACCGAACCGGGTGCCGTAAGTAAATCCTTCGATCTTGTCCGCGGTGTCTCAGATACACTGGCCATGCACAACTACAGCGGCGGCCTTGCCCGAACCACCACCTTTCCGCCCTATGGCCCGGCTCTGTTCCTTTTACTAATTCTCGCCGTGGCCGCAGCCGCCACATTGCTTCTAATTGAAGTTCTCCACGGTCAGCCCTGTCCGCTTTGGCTTCTTTTTGCCGCCGCCTTTGCCGGCCTGATGGCCCTGTTCCCCGTGCTCTCCACAAACACAGCCCTCCAGGCTGTATCCCTTCTGGCTGTGGTCATCTTTGCCTCACTGGCCGTCGTCAGCCAGCAGTTCAACCGCATCCCTGACAAAGCCAATAACACAAGCGCTCTTCTCTGGGCCATAACCACGATGCTGCGAACATTCCTTATCATAGCCGCCGGCGGCCTGATCATCGTCAGCCTCACATCCTCACCGTACTTTACCGGCGGCACCGCGCTTTTCCGCGGTGTGAAGGCCGTTCATATTCTGCCCTTTTTACTCTTCTTTCCCCTGGCAGTTATCCGGATATTTTACCACAACATTGAACAATGGACACCATCCCGCCTGGTCCGTGCAGCAAACGACCTCCTTTCCCGGCCCGTACTCGTCTCCTATATTATCCTCTTTACCGTCCTGGCCGTGGCCGCCGTCTTCTATGTCGGCCGCACCGGACATACAGCCGGCCTCCCTGTCCCTGCCCTGGAGCTGCGCATCCGTGATCTGCTGGAAAGATTCCTGGTTGTCCGTCCCCGGTTCAAGGAATTCCTCATCGGGTATCCCCTTGCACTGCTCGGCTTAACACAGCTCGCCAGAGGTTCCCGTTCTGCCATCACCACCGCCCTGCTGGTTCTGGGCGCCGTTGCCCCTGTATCAATGGCCAACACATTCATGCACTTCACGACCCCCATCCCCTACTACAACGCCTTGCTCCGTTCATTTAACGGCTTGTGGACAGGTGTCATTATCGGTGCCGTACTCTACGCGGCCCTGCTAATCCTGAACAGCCTGTGGGAAAACGTGGTGAAGGACTCATGAAACACATAGTCATCTCCGGATACTACGGCTTTAACAACGCCGGTGACGAAGCCATCCTCGACAGTATGATTACCACCCTCAAAAGCCTTGCTTCCAAACAAGGCGAGGAGTTACGCTTTACTGTCCTCTCGGCAAATCCTGCCCAAACAGCCTCCCGCTACGGAACGGACGCCATTGGCCGCCAGGATTTGCCACAGATACTCCGCACCTTACGCCGCGCCGATGCCTTCATCAGCGGCGGCGGCGGCCTCCTCCAGGATGCCACCGGCCGCGGGTTCTCTATTCTCTACTATCTGGGCCTTGTGGCTCTGGCTCGCCTCCTCGGAAAAAAGACCATACTCTATGCACAGGGGATAGGGCCGGTAAAAAAACCCTTCAACCGTTTCTTTATGCGCCTCATCGCCAACCGAGCCTCCCTGATTGCCGTCCGCGATGAAGGTTCCCTAAATGAGCTTCTCCGCCTCGGAGTGACCCGCTCCCCCGTAATACTAACGGCAGATCCCGTATTCCTCCTAAAACCAGCCGACCCGGACGGGCGCGCAGCAGAGTTTCTCAAAGAACTTCCCCCAAATAAACCTGTAGTCGGCATCTCCGTCCGTTCCTGGCATAATGAAGAAGAGACACTGCGGGAAATCTCCATCGCCGCCGATCTGATCGCCCGCGACCTGTCCGCCCTCACCGTTCTGGTACCTATGCATTACCCCGGCGATCTGGCCGTCTCCGACAAACTGGCTGCCCTGATGAAATCAGAAACACATATCCTTCGGGAAAACCTGACCCCCCGGGAATTGCTCTCGGTGTTTACCCGCTTTGACCTTGTACTGGCCATGCGTCTTCACGCCCTGGTATTCGCCGCTGTTTCCGGCGTCCCGATGCTTGGCATCGGTTACGACCGTAAAGTCGATGCGCTTCTTGCCAGGCTGGGACTTACCAGTGCCGGAGAGCCGGGGCAACTGAACTCCATAAAACTCGCCGGACAGGCACTGAAACGCTGGGGGTCCAGGGAAGACTTGCGTCAGACACTACAGGAAAAAAGCCTTCTCTTACACGACGAAGCCCTCAGTTGGGCAAAAAAGGTACTGGCTTTTATCCTTGACCCACAAATGTAGCAACCACATTGCGAAGATTATAGAGGGAACTCCGGAGGTTAAACATGAAGGAATCAATCCTTGGCATCCCCACCGACATCGTCACCCTTGATGAAGCGGTGACCCGTGTACAGGAAATGCTCAACGATAACAAACCCCACTTCATCGCGTCGGTCAACCCGGAAATCTGTCTGGCTGCCCAAGAAAATAACTTATTAAAAGAAATCCTCAAAGCCGCCGACCTCGGCATCCCTGATGGTATCGGCATCATCCTCGCCTCAAAACTTCGCCGCGGGCAGATTCGCGCCCGCGTAACCGGCATCGACCTAATGCAGTCCCTGGTAAAACTGGCCGCTTCAGAAAAAAAATCAATTTACCTCTACGGTGCAGCAGAAGGTGTGGCGGCAGAAGCCGCAGCCAACCTGACTAAAGCCCACCCCGGCCTACAAATCGCCGGCATTCAGCACGGCTACATTGCCACAGAGCAAGAGGGGGAAGTGGCAAAGAATATTGCCGCATCCAAAGCCGACATGGTTTTTATCGGCCTGGGCAGCCCCCGCCAGGAATTCTTCGTCTCCCACCACGGCAACGCCACAAAAGCCAAAGTCCTCATGGTGGTCGGCGGCTCCTTCGATGTTCTCTCCGGTCGCCTGCCCCGCGCCCCCCAAATCTACCAACGCCTCGGCATCGAATGGCTCTACCGTCTCCTTCTTCAGCCTACGAGGCTTAAACGGGCGTTAAACCTGCCTAGGTTCCTTCTACAGGCATTAGTTAAGAAATCTTAAGCAATTGGGGAGTTGTTAATTTCTCACATTTATGATAAAACCTAATTGTACCTTATGGTACCATTTTCCGTAATATTCAGACTATAGATAAAATGTTTTTGTGATTTAAGGGGGAAAGAGCACGTGCAACAATTTTTACTTATGTTCGGGGGAGCTTTTTTTGTCAGCCTGTTCACCACACCGTTGGCAAGCCGTATTGCCTTCCGTGTAGGTGCTATTGATAAACCCAATAAAAGAAAGGTTCACGACCGGATCATGCCGCGCCTAGGCGGCTTAGCCGTTTTTGCCGGCTTTGTTGCCGCCGCATCATTTCTCTTGGACCAAGGCCCACAAGTAGCAGGCCTGCTACTTGGCGGTACCATCATCTTTTTATTAGGCGTAGCAGATGACATCCGCGGAATTTCGCCCAAAACCAAACTGGCAGGACAAGTAGTAGCTGCCCTGGTTGTGGTTTCATCCGGCATCCAGGTACAGTTTATCAATAACCCGTTTAACGGTTACTTTTATCTAGGAGTTCTCGGCATCCCCTTTACCATCTTCTGGATCGTCGCCGTCACCAACGCAGTCAACCTAATCGACGGCCTAGACGGCCTAGCATCCGGTGTTTCCATCATCGCACTTATAACCTTCGCCGTTATCTCCTACCAGATGGATCAGCTTACCGTTGCTCTGCTCTCCATCTCACTAGCCGGAGCGCTATTCGGCTTCCTCCGCTACAACTTTTTCCCCGCAAAAATCTTCCTCGGCGATTCAGGTAGTATGTTCATCGGCTTCATGGTCGCCGTTCTAGCCACCTTCGGCCTCCTCAAAGGAGTGACCCTGGTCGCTTTCATTATCCCCATTCTCGTCCTCGGCGTACCCATCTTCGATACCTGCTTTGCCATCTTCCGCCGTTACTGTGAACACCAGCCCATCTTTCAGGCCGACAAAAAACATATCCACCACCGCCTCCTCGGCTGCGGCCTTTCCCACAAACAAACAGTACTAGTCATCTACGGCATTTCCATCTTCTTCAGCCTCAGCGCACTACTTATGATGAGAAACGATCTGTTCTTCTAAAATCCATCCTGAATACTACAAACCTCCTCTGGGAATCTTACCCGCGAGGAGGTTTTGCTTTTGTCCAAGTCTTGGGTTTATTTCCTGCTCTTCCTACTAGCCCTTTCACTCATGTTTCTTTTTTTCCGCATACCAAACCTGCCGTTCACCGAACCTCCTGAAGAAAACGTGCTCTCAATCCCAGCCATCGACTCTTTCCTGGAGAGGAGGTGACCCGGTGAAAGCATACGTCAAATGCTCCGTCGCCAACTGCAAATATTACAGCAACCTGGAATGTACCGCCGAAGCCATAGAAGTCAACTGCGACGACTCCTCCATGCTGGCCAACAATTCCATGGAAACCTGCTGCGACACCTTCAAACCGATGGAAGACCGGGTGGAACACCCCGGCAAAAGCTAAAAAAAATAAAAGATCCCTAAAAACGCCTCCTTCGAAGAGGCGTTTTGACTTCCTGTAACTGACATAACAGCTAATAATTAATCGGGAATCTTTTCCCATGCATTGCAGGAAAACCTCCATATTTTGTCGAATGTGCTCTAGTATACAGCATCTTTACAAGTGGAGGAAAACATGGAAGAAGAAATCAGCTTGCGAGAAATAATAGAAGTTATGCTAAAAGGCAAATGGACGATTATTATAATCACATCACTGTTTGTTATCATCAGCGCCATCGTCACCTTCGTCACCTTCGTCCCCTTCGTCCCCTTCGTCCCCAAGCCAGCATCTCCCACTCCTACATACAGAGCCGAAGCCAAAATCCGTATTGAACAGCTTTCCCAGGAAAGCTTCAACCCCTCCTCCAGCGGCTATTTTTCCATACTCATCACCGCCCTGATGAACGCAGAACGCTACAACGCCGAAACCTTCGCCGAACTGATCATCCACCCCGACCTCCTGGCCAAAGTTCGCCAAGGCCTGCTCCTTGACGACCGCGGCTATGCCACCGGCTTTCTGACCCGTAACCTGGAGACCATAGTGGACGCTAACAAGACCACACTAACCATCGGTCTTACCAACACCGACCCAGATTTCGCCAAAGAAGTTGTCAACACAGTAGCAGACGAATTTAAAGACTTCCTTGCCGAACAACAGCGGGAAAGAATCGACTTGGTAGCCAACAACCTGGAGCGTTTAATAGACCTGGAATTACAGGGCATGCGCTCAACCCTCCAGCGTCTGGAAGAAACACGCTCCAATTATAAGCCGCTCATAACCTACCGTGAAACCAGCCACCTGACACCTGAATACAGCGTCCTCTCCAACGATATTGCCCGTACCATCTCACAAATCGCTCAACTGGAAGCCCAGCGGGAGGAAATCAAGGACTTCCGTGTACAAGTAACCCAAGTCCTCCGCAAAGTAGACGACTGGGTCATCTTCACCCCGGCAGCCACAGCAACCGACATCACACCAGAACCCGCACTCCCCCGTAAGCTCAACATCGCCATCGCCGGTATCCTCGGTCTCATGCTAAGCACCTTCGCCGTCTTCTTCATCAACTACTGGAAAGAATCAGCGCCCACGGCGTTAACGAAGTAAGGGGACATCATGGGCAAAAAAAGCAGATTAAAGCAGCAACAACCACAGAAACCACAGACTCTGGAACAGCAGTCTCTCTGGAAAAATCCCCTGAGCCTGATTGTGTTCGTGGGTCTTTGCGTTTTAATCTTCTACCCTCCATACTTCCGCGCCATGTTCTTTACCAAAGAACAACTCCCCACCCATATCTTCACCTACATACTCTTCATTCTCTGGTGGATTGTTAAATATCAGCGTAAAGATTCATCTTTTCTAAGTACACCCCTCGACTATACCGTCTTCGCTTTCGCACTCATCTATTTTTTAACACTCCCCATCGCCATCAACACCCGCGGCGCCATCCAGGAATTCCTCAAAGTCTCCAACTACTTCCTCATCTACTGGCTGGTATCCCAACTAATAGAAACAAAAAAAGAAGCACGCATCATCCTTAACGTACTCCTCTGTAGCGCCCTTGGGGTAGCCATACTCGGCCTTGGCGCCGCAGCCGGCACCTGGGAGGTGGCCGGCGGCTTCAAAGCAGGCCGCATTTTCTCCACCATCCAATATCCCAACAGCTTAGCCGCCTACCTCAGCGGCGCCTTTTTCGTAGCCCTGGGGCTTCTGCAAAACGCCACTCCCAAATTAAAAAGGCTTTATCTTGCTTCATCTTTTATTCTCATCATTACCATCATTCTCACCTATTCCCGCGGCGGCTGGTTAATCGCCCCCGCCTTCGCTATAGCCTACTTAATTTTCATCCCCCGCACAAAACGCCTGGAAGCAGCTTTGACTATCGGCATAGTTTTTATGCTCGGTGCTGTTTTGCTCCCTGTTCTGGGCCGCCTTTATTTAGCCGAACGAGGTGCCCTGGCGTGGCTGACTATTCTTCTAGGCATAGCAATAGCGTTAGCTCTGCAGTACTTAGTCATTAATCCCAATACAAAGATTAAACCAGTTTTTATCATAGGTACAGTAAGTGCACTTATAATCATAACATCGGTCGTTGCCATTACCTATGCAAACCGCACCCTGTCTCAGCCCCTTATTCTGGTCCATACAGCAGGAGAAGCTGACTCCAATAAAACTCTTGAAGAACGTTTGCCGGCAAAGCCGGATACGGAATATAATCTGTCTTTTGACCTGCTTGCCAAAGATACAGGAGACGAACCTTATGCTTGGCGTGTAACCGTTACAGGCCAAAATAGTGATGGTAGCACAGGTATACTCTTTACTCAGCATGGCAAAGCAACGGACGGCTGGGAAACTAAAGAATTTACTTTCGGAACAACAGAAGACACCCAACGGATCAACATTCGTCTTTTAAATCACTATCGCAGAACATCAATGGAAGTCCGAAATTTTACAATCTCAGATAATGGTTCACAAAAAGAACTAACGTTTGCTGGGAACCGATTATTGCCTGGAACACTTTACAACCGCTTTTTTGGCTTTTCCATCGTTGACATTAACGTACAGACTCGTTTCCGCTATTCCCGTGACGCCTGGGAGATCATCAAAGACCACCCGCTCCTCGGCCTCGGCGGCCACGGCTGGAAGTCCCGCTATTTCCAGTACCAGTCCGCCAACTACAGTTCCACTGAAGTGCACAACCACTTCATGCAGGTTTTTGTGGAAACCGGAATCATCGGTTTCCTCCTTTTCCTCGGTATCTGGCTCACCTTCCTGTATACAGCCTACCGCCTTTATACCGATGAAGATGAAGAACGAAAGATACTGTCTGTGGCCATCGGCACTGCTGTTTTAGCCATCGTCGCCCACAGCCTATACGACTTTAATCTCTCCCTGGGTGCCATCAGCATATTCCTCTGGGCTCTCATGGGTACTGTCCGTGGGTTATCACCAAGGCCGGATGTTACAAAAGATGAATACGCCCCTCTGAAAACATCCCTGGCCATTGGTCTTGTAACAATTCTCTTGATCTTTACCGCAACTCTTCGTGTTGGTAACGCAAACATGAACGCCGGAATCAGCCAGCTTAGTACAAACCAAATTAACAACGCTGTGTCTTCCCTGGAAAAGGCGGTGCGCTACGACCGCTATAACCCGGAAATTCACCTGGCACTGGCCCAGGCTTATGAAAGTTTGGCCCAGCAGTCACAGAATTACACATACTTTCAGAAAGCAGGCGACCACTTTCAACAAGCCATCGCCCTTGACCCCTATCATCCACGCTATCACCATTTTTACGGTTCATACCTCACCCGCACCGGTGACTTTGATGCAGGTCTGGCCACGTTGGACAAAGTTATAAACCTCCAGCCATACCTGCCCCGCCATTATGACGTATACGCCCGTGCCAGCCTGAACATTGCCGGGTTTCTAAGGGCAAATAAAGACCCGCAGTCTGATAAGTATCTTGAGAGAATCTTCTCCCTTGAAGCTCAGCTTACCCAATTCAGTGATGACACCCGCGTTTTAGCCTACGCCCTGGGTCAGGCCCACTATATGCTGGATAATATGGATGAAGCCCTTGAGTACCTGGAAGTGGCTTACCGTATCAACGACGACCAGGCTAACGCCGCCATGGTTATTTCTTTAATCTATGAACATAAAGGCGACGCAGAAAAAGCGAAACAATACTACGACCGGGCTCTGCAATGGGAACCGGCCAGCGTCCAGACATACGACAACCTAAAAGAAATATAGTTACCGAGGTGCAGCTATGGAACTCAAGATTAACCGTAGGCAAATTTTCCTCATCTTCATAGACGCATTTTTAGTGACCGTGTCGCTCTATTTAGCGTTACTCCTGCGCTTTGACTTTAATATTCAGGAGCCCTATTTCCAACGTTATCAGGACTTAGTTTTCACGGTTGTTATGATTAGACTGGCTATATTTTATGCTTTTGGCCTCTATCGCCGCCTCTGGCAATATGCAAGTATTGAGGAACTAAATGCAGTTGTACTGGCAGTAACCTTTAGCTCCGCCTTTATTTACGGCTACACACACATCATACAAACCACATTGCCCCGCAGTACATACATTATCAGTTGGATCCTTAACATCGGTTTAATTGGTGGAGTACGTTTTGCCCTGCGTCTGCTTAAACGCTCACACCAGTGCCGCGCCAAAGATGCCGTATCCCGGGTCCTCATTGTAGGTGCCGGTTCATCGGGAGCCATTGTTGTCCAGGAACTGCAACGACATTTTTCCGTGAAAAAAAAGCTCCCTGTAGGGTTCATTGATGACGACCCCGCCAAGCAACGTTGCGCTATCCATGGTATCAAAGTTCTGGGTACGCGCGATGATATCCCCCAAATTGTAGAAAAATATGAAGTGGATGAAATTATTATATCCATTCCCACAGCTTCCGGAGACACCATTAAAAAGCTCACCCGTATCTGTAGCCAGCTGCCTGTTAAGGTTAATATTCTGCCCGGAGTTTATGAACTGCTGAACGGGGATGTTTCCATCAGCAAAATCCGCCCCGTCCAGATTGAGGACCTCCTTGGCCGGGAAGAGGTAATAATAAACTTAGATGAAGTAGCTGGTTACCTTTCAGGGGAAACGGTGCTCGTCACCGGTGCCGGCGGCTCCATTGGATCAGAGCTCTGCCGCCAGGTCGCCAAATTTAAACCAGCGAAGATTCTATTGTTAGATCACACAGAAAATAACGTGTATGATATAGAGATGGAAATGCTTAAACTTTGCCCAAACTGCGAATTGGTTCCCATTGTTGCTGATGTACGTGACCCGGACCGCATCAACTCGGTGTTTAGTACATACTCTCCGACTGTAATCTTTCATGCCGCTGCCCACAAGCATGTTCCTCTGATGGAATGTAACAGGGAAGAGGCCATTTATAATAATGTCTTCGGTACAAAAAATGTAGCGGAAGCGGCAGATCGTTTTCATGCTAAGAGTTTTCTGTTAATTTCCACGGATAAGGCGGTTAACCCCACCAGCGTGATGGGCGCTACAAAACGGGTAGCAGAGATGGTAATCCAGTCTCTGGCGAAGAAGTCTAAAACTCGTTATTGTGCAGTGCGATTTGGCAATGTCCTGGGCTCTCGCGGTAGTGTTATCCCTCTCTTTAAGAAGCAAATTGAGGAAGGTGGCCCGGTTACTATAACGGACCCCAAAATGACCCGTTATTTTATGACCATTCCCGAAGCAGTACAACTGGTTATCCAGGCTGGTGCCATGGGGGAGAAGGGCGAAATCTTCGTGCTTGATATGGGGGAGCCGGTGAAAATTATGGATCTCGCCCGGGATTTGATTAGGCTTTCCGGGTTTGAACCGGAAAAGGATATAAATATTAGCGTTACGGGTATCCGGCCGGGCGAAAAGCTTTTTGAGGAGGTTCTCACCGATGAAGAAGGTACTAAAGCTACAAAACATGAACGTATATTTATTGCTAAGGCTACAGAGCAAAATGGAACTGTTTTCTGTCAGGAACTGTCCCGCTTGAGCGAGATTCTGTTTTTGGATTTGAATAGCTATAGTGATGAGTTTATGGTTTCATTCTTAGAATGCCAGGTTAGTTAATAAATTTAGCGATCTTATTTGGCGAATTCTGTGAATGCAAGGAAGGAAGACCTGAGTAATGAGAGAAAGAATTTACCTTTCGTCACCACATATGAGTGATGAGGGTTATGAAATGCAATATATACAGGAAGCTTTTGATACCAACTGGATTGCTCCCTTAGGAAAAAATGTGGACGAATTTGAAAAAGAGTTTGCTGCCAAAGTAGGCGCAAAAGCCGCCGCAGCACTTTCTTCCGGTACAGCCGCCATCCATCTTGCCTTAAAAGCGGCAGGCGTCGGAAAGGGCGATATCGTTTTTTGCTCCACACTGACTTTCTCAGCCACAGCCAATCCAATTATCTATCAGGATGCGATACCCGTTTTTATAGACAGCAATTATGAGACATGGAACATGTGTCCCAAAGCTTTAGAGCAAGCGTTTGAAAAGTATCCGAATGTAAAGGCGGTTATAGTCGTTCATATTTATGGCCTTTCTGCAGAAATGGATACAATTGTGGAAATATGCAGAAAGCATAATGTACCGCTTATCGAAGATGCCGCCGAATCCTTAGGCACTTACTATAAAGGGCAGCATACCGGCACCATTGGCGAATACGGCATCTTTTCATTTAACGGGAATAAAATCATCACCACTTCAGGCGGCGGCATGCTCATATCCGACAATGAAGAAAGGATTGCCAAAGCCAGGTTTTGGGCCACCCAATCTAGAGATCCTGCAAGGCATTATCAGCACAGTGAGCTTGGTTTTAATTACAGAATGAGCAATGTCCTTGCCGGTATTGGCCGGGGGCAGCTTAAAGTCCTGGACCAAAGAATTATAAAGAAGAAATATATCTTTGAGTTTTATAAACAAGAACTTGGAAAAATAGTCGATATTGAATTTATGCCTATTAATAAATGGAACGAGCCAAACTATTGGCTAAGCTGTATAACCTTAAATGGGAAAGTTCGGCCGCTTGACGTTATGGAGATACTTGAAAAAGAAAACATTGAATCAAGGCCCATATGGAAACCGATGCATATGCAGCCGTTCTTCATGGATTTTGCTTATATTGGAACAAATGTATCTGAAAAGTTATTTCATAATGGTCTTTGCTTACCATCTGATACAAAGATGATGGATGGTGATTTAGAGAAAGTTGTAGAGATCATAAAAAGGTTGTGGTAATAGATGCAGGCAGAGATTAAACCGAATATACGGCCATCTTTTCATTTTTGTGAGGGCAGAATATATAGAAGATATATTAAGAGGCCGATGGACTTTATATTATCTCTTATTGCAATAATTGTTTTGAGTCCTATTTTGTTAATAGTAACGTTATTCGTAAAAGTGAAGTTAGGTAATCCAGTGTTATTTAGGCAGAAAAGACCTGGGCTTAATGAGGAGATATTTACGATGTATAAGTTTAGGACTATGACTGATGAGAGAGATGAGAATGGTGTATTGCTTCCGGATAGTGTTCGCCTTACTAAGTTAGGTAGGTTCTTGAGATCCACATCGTTGGATGAACTTCCTGAACTGTTTAATATCCTTAAAGGAGATATGTCAATTGTAGGGCCTAGACCATTGTTGATTAGATATTTGCCTTATTATCGTGAAGGTGAAAGGATAAGAAGTACAGTGAGACCTGGAATTACAGGTTTAGCCCAAATTAGTGGAAGAAATGCTTTGACTTGGGCCGATCGTTTCGAAACTGATGTTTCTTATGTGAAGAACCTTTCTTTTTTACTGGATATAAAGATTATAATTAATACTGTTCTAGTTGTATTTCAGAGAAAAAATATTCTGACTGGTTCAGAACATGTTCTGGAAGACCTAGATGTAGAGAGAAGAGAGGAATTTATTCATGTGCCTAGGGAGCAGAAAAATAGAGATCAGGCTTATTAGCGAAACTGATCTTATTAGAAATAAAAATATCCTCATTCATCTCTTAGAAGACAATTTAAAAAACAATTTCCCTAATATAAATAATTTAACTAAATTTGTAGTAAGCGGATATGAAGATATGGTTCGTTTTAAGCAGAATAATTCCGCCATCCTTATCGGTGCGTTTGAAGAGGAAACAATTATCGGTTTTCTTTGGGCATACAAAAGAGACGTGCTAGGGGAAAAAAGGATGCATGTTGGACATATTGTTGTTAATTCAGCAGTTAGGTCATGTGGTATTGGATTAAAATTATTAAAAAAACTTGAATATTTATCGAGACAGGAATGCATAAAAAAGTTAGAATTAATGACGACAGTTAAAAATGAAAGTACGATTAAATTCTATACATCATATGGTTTTTCTATAGTACGAGTTCAGCTTGAAAAAGAATTGGGTGAAACCGATGATAATAGATAAAATTGCTATCAATGAAAACAATCATAAAATTCATGAGTATTATTACAATAGTGCGCGTGAGGGAATGTTTGATCTATTCAGTAATATGCTTGTCGAAGGTCTGGTTAATACGTTGTTTATGCCGGGATATATTGGCTGGTCTCCTAAGGAAGGAAGCGGAATCTTTGACCCCATTGATAAGATAGAAGGGATTTCAATAGAATACTATAAAATGACATCGGATTTAACTATAGATTTTAAGGATCTTCTGCATCGAATCCAGAAATTAAATAACGGCAAGTTTGCAGTGCTAGTGGTAAACTATTTTGGGTTTGTTGATCCGTATATTAAAGATATTGTCGATATTATTAGACAATACTCAGGATGGATTATTACAGATAATGCACACGGATTTTTCACATACCAATACACAGTAGATAATTATTCAGATGCAACTTTTTTTTCATTGCATAAGATGTTTCCCTTTAAATGTGGAGGAAGCTTAATTTTAAAAAACAAGCAATTGATTGACTATAAATATCGCGGTAGTAAAATTAGTGATACTCAATATAATCCTTGGAAATATGATGTGCGAAATATAGCGCGAATAAGACTAGAAAATTATGTGATCTTAGAAGCTATAATTGTAAAGGAAAACAATGCAGAATACTTAACTCCACTTAAAACAAATATAATGGAGGGAAATATTCCACAGACTTTTCCTATTCGCATTAATAAGGGTAATAGGGATAGGATCTATGAGTTGATGAATCAAGCTGGTTATGGGGTGGTGAGTCTATACCACACATTAATCGAACCGCTAAGATGTTCTGAATATCAAGCAAGCCTGAATCTTTCAAAGAGTATTATGAACTTACCTGTACATCAAGATGCCGATAAAGATAAATACCAAGATATGGTTAATTTGCTGGTACGGCATTGCAGGTTAACTAGCAAATAGTGGTGAGGTTGATTGGAGGTCAAAGAATATATGCTTTCTATTGTTACAATAAAGGAGGCTGAAAAATGGGATAATATTGTTAAAAGTTTTGAAAAGTATGATGTAAATTATTTAAGTGGATATGTAAGAGCATTTCAACTTCATGGAGATGGTGAGCCACTTTTGTTTTACTATGATGATGGTGATAGTACTAAGGCTATGAATGTTGTGTTAAAGCGAGACATTGCAGATGCTAAACCTTTTAAAGGTAAATTACCCCTAAACACATGGTTTGATCTTTCTAGCCCTTACGGATACGGTGGTTTCTGGATTGAAGGTAAAGGGTATGAAGATGTTAACAATGCATATAATTCATATTGTCGTGATAAGGGGTTCGTTAGCGAATTCGTAAGGTTTCACCTGTTTAGCAATTATCGACCGCACTTCAACGGTCTTAGTGAAACTCTTACACATAATATTGTCCGTGATTTAGAACTTCCGTTAGATAAAATGCTAATGGATTTTGAACATAAAGTTCGTAAAAATATTAAAAAAGCTACTAAAGCTGGATTAGAAGTTGAAATAGATACTTCAGGAAAAAGGATAAAAGATTTTCTAGAGATCTACTATGAAACAATGGACCGAACAAACGCAAAACATAACTTCTTTTTTTCTGAAGAGTTTTTTAAAGTACTCAATGAAATGAAAGGTCATTATGTATATTTACATGTCTTAAATGAAGGGACAGTTATATCGACTGAACTTGTGTTATATGGTTCAGAAAATTGCTACTCATTTTTAGGAGGCACTAAGCGAAGTTATTTTCATCTGCGCCCGAATGACTTCTTGAAGTATCAGATTATCATGTGGGCTAAAGAAAGAGGACTTAAAAGGTTTATACTCGGCGGCGGTTATGGAAATGATGATGGTATATTTAAATATAAAAAAAGTTTTGCACCAAATGGTGTGCATGATTTTTATATAGGAAAAAAGATTTTAAACCAAGCAAAATATGACGAATTAGTGGGAATTCGTATTAAGGAAGAAGATTATAATTTAAACGCTTTATTCTTCCCTATATATAGAGCATAGGGTTTAATACAATCATATTTATCATTTTACACTATGAGTAATTGTGGGAAAAAGGTGGGAAGAAATGAACGTAATTTTTCTTTCAATTGGTGGACTAACAGATTTAGTCGAAAACGCTGTATATCCAGATTTACTAAGGCACTTTCAAGAAAAGGGACATTCAGTGCATGTTGTTTGCCAACGTGAAAGACGTTCTGGATTGTACACCGAGATGAAAATTGAACATGGAATAAAAGTACTTCGAGTAAGAACTGGAAACATAACAAAAACTAATCTAGTGGAAAAGGGTATTGCGACATTGCTTATTGGATTTCAATTTAAAAAAGCAATTGATGAATTTTTTGGGGATGTAAAATTCGATCTTGTGTTTTATTCCACTCCCCCCATAACAATATCAAATACTGTTTCATACCTAAAAAAACGCGACAATGCCTTTACTTACTTAATGTTAAAAGATATTTTTCCACAAAATGCTTTAGATATTGGAATTCTTAAGAAAACTGGCTGGAAGAGTATTATGACTAAGTATTTTTTTGCTAAAGAAAAGAACCTTTATTTGCAATCTAATTATATTGGTTGTATGTCCGAAGCGAATGTTGAATTCTTAAAGAAAAATAATTCATATTTAGATGAAGAAAGAATTGAAGTGTGTCCTAATACCATTAATCCTTTAAACATTACAAGCATTGATAAAAGTCTACTAAGAGCGAAATTCAGGCTACCACAAGATAAAATAATATTCGTTTACGGGGGGAATTTCGGAAAACCCCAGGATGTTGATTACATAATCAAAGTAGTAGATAACAATGTCGAAAAGACTGATCGACATTTTGTAATGTGTGGTTCGGGTACAGATTTCTATAAAATAAAGGACTACGCAGAAAATACTAAGGGTAATCATATCACTGTTATAGATAATTTGGGCAAACAAGAGTATAACCAGCTGCTTAATGTATGCGATGTCGGATTAATTTTCTTAGACCATCGATTTACGATACCAAATTTTCCTTCGCGAATTCTTGATTATATGAATCACGGCAAGCCCGTCTTTGCTGCTACAGATAAAAATACTGATGTTGGGAAAATTATTTTAAATGGAGAATTCGGTTGGTGGTGTGAAAGTAACGATGTATATAGATACGAAAGCATTCTTGATGAAATATGTTCTAACCCTAAGGTAATTGAACAAAAAGGAAAGTTAAGTAGGAAATTTCTCGAGGAACATTTTGACACTAAAATTGCCTACGATCGAATCATCAATGCGTACAATAAATGTACTGATAAAGTTGGGAGAAATTAGACAATGTTTAAGGACAAAATTTTACTCATAACAGGCGGAACCGGTTCCTTTGGGAACGCTGTAATGCGGAAATTTCTTGATACTGAAATAAAAGAGATACGTATTTTTTCAAGAGATGAGAAAAAGCAAGATGATATGAGAAAATTTTATAAAAGTGATAAACTTAAGTTTTATTTAGGTGATGTAAGGGATTTGCAATCGATTAGAAATGCTATACACAGCGTGGATTATGTATTTCATGCAGCAGCACTAAAACAAGTGCCTTCATGCGAGTTCTTTCCTTTAGAAGCTGTAAAGACAAATGTGTTAGGAACAGATAATGTGCTTACCGGTGTCATTGAAGCTGCAGTAAAAAAAGCTATTTGTTTATCTACAGACAAAGCAGCTTATCCCATAAATGCAATGGGAATATCCAAAGCTATGATGGAAAAAGTTCTTGTAGCTAAGTCAAAGACTGTGGATCCTGAGAAAACTCTTATTTGTGGTACACGCTATGGAAATGTGATGGCTTCTAGGGGATCTGTTATCCCATTATTTGTCCAGCAGATTAAAAGTGGACAGCCTTTGACAGTGACTGACACAATGATGACAAGATTTTTAATGAGTCTTGAGGAGGCTGTTGAACTTGTAGTCTTTGCATTCCAAAATGCAAAGGCTGGAGATATCATGGTTCAAAAAGCGCCGGCATCTACTATAGGCGATCTTGCTCAAGCAGTTAAAGAACTTTTTAATGCAGACAATCAAATCAAAATTATCGGTACCCGCCACGGTGAAAAACTGTTTGAAACACTTCTCACTAAAGAGGAACATATAGTTGCTCAAGATTTAGGAGGATTTTACAGAGTACCAGCTGATAAGAGAGACCTTAATTACGATAAATACTTTATAGAAGGCAATCAGAAACTATCTTCTGAAGAAGAATATAACTCGCATAATACTGAGAGGTTAAATATTGATCAAATTAAAGAAAAATTACTCAAACTTGAATATATAAGAGAAGAACTGGAAGGATGGAATAGCGTTTGAATATACTAGTTACCGGCGCAAAGGGGTTTATTGGCAAGAACTTAATAGCAGAACTAAAAAACAGAGAATACAATAACATCTTCGAGTATTCAAGAGAAACAGATCCAATTAAACTAGAAGAGTACTGTAAAAAAGCAAAATTTGTATTTCATCTGGCAGGTGTAAACCGTCCTAAAGATAAGTCAGAGTTCATGGACGGCAATGTTAGGTTTACATCAACTCTGTTAGAGACACTAAAAAAACATAATAATCCCTGCCCGATGATGATTTCATCTTCAATTCAAGCTGAACTTTCCAACCCTTATGGTATGAGCAAAAAGGCTGGTGAAAACCTACTATTTGATTACAGTAAAGAAACTGGCGCAAAGGTTTTGATCTATAGATTTCCAAATGTCTTTGGAAAATGGTCTAGACCTAATTACAATAGTGCAGTAGCAACGTTTTGCCATAACGTCGCTCATGGAATACCAATAACAGTGAATGACCCAGGTGTTCTAATGACTCTTGTGTATATAGATGATGTAGTAGAAGAATTAATTAATGCTCTCGAAGGCAAAGAGAATAGATCTGGAGTTTTCTGTGAGGTTCCAGTTATTTATAACATTACTTTGGGAGAAATTGCCCGCTTACTTTGTACATTTAAGAAGAGTCGAGAAGAACTATCTATTCCAGATATGTCAGACAGCTTCACGAATAAGCTTTATAGTATGTTTCTTAGTTATCTTCCTGAAGATAAGTTTAGCTATGATCTAAAAATGAATATAGACAATAGAGGTTCTTTCACAGAGTTTATAAAGACGTCAGATAGAGGACAAGTTTCTGTAAATATTTCTAAGCCTGCAATTACTAAAGGTAATCATTGGCATCACTCAAAAAATGAGAAATTCCTTGTAGTTATCGGCAAAGGTGTTATCCGTTTTAGAAAATATGACTCTGATGAAGTCCTGGAGTATTTTGTAAGCGGAGATAAGATGAAAGTGGTAGATATTCCAACGGGCTATACCCACAACATTGAAAACTTAGGTAATACGGATATGGTGACAATTATGTGGGCAAATGAACCTTTTAATCCAGAAAAGCCGGATACTTATTATCTGGAGGTATAAATTTATGAAAAAACTCAAAGTAATGACTGTTGTAGGAACAAGGCCAGAAATTATCCGGCTATCGGCTGTGATTAATAAACTGGAAGAATCTGAGGCAATAGAACACATCCTTGTTCATACTGGTCAGAATTACGACTATGAACTCAATGAAGTGTTCTTTAAGGATTTTAACTTGAAAAAACCAGATTATTTCCTTAATGCAGCTACTGGTGTACCAGTTGAAACTATAGGAAATATCTTAATCAAAATAGATCCAATCATGGAAGAGATAAAACCGGATGCTTTTTTAGTACTCGGTGATACCAATAGCTGTCTGTGTGCAATTGCTGCAAAGAGAAGACACATTCCAATTTTCCATATGGAAGCGGGAAATAGATGTTTTGATCAAAGAGTGCCAGAAGAAACAAATAGAAAGATTGTAGATCATATTGCAGATATCAATTTAACATACAGTGACATTGCAAGAGAGTATCTACTTAGAGAAGGACTTCCAGCAGAAAGAGTTATTAAAACAGGTAGTCCAATGTTTGAGGTTCTTAATTCGAGAATATTTGATATTGAGAATTCCGACGTATTAGATAGATTAGGCTTAGAAGTTGGGAAGTACTTTGTAGTATCAGCCCATCGAGAAGAAAACATTAACTCCGAGTCCAATTTCTCAAACTTAATATTGAGTCTTAACGAAATTGCGGAAAAGTACAATATACCTTTAATTGTAAGCACACATCCAAGAACTAAAAATATGATTGAAGCTAAAAGAATTAAGTTTAATCCTTTTGTTAAGACTATGAAGCCATTAGGTTTCAATGATTATGTGAAGCTACAGATTAATGCAAAAGCAGTTCTTAGTGATAGTGGAACTATCAGTGAAGAGTCATCAATTCTTGGATTTAAAGCATTAAATATTAGACAAGCTCATGAAAGGCCGGAGGCAATGGAAGAAGCATCTGTGATGATGGTGGGTCTAAAAAAAGAAAGAATACTCCAGGGTCTCGAAGTGTTAGAGACACAAGAAAAAGATACACTGAGACGGGTTGAGGATTACAGTATGCCTAATGTATCGGATAAGGTCCTTAGAATAATATTGTCTTATACCGATTATGTGAATAGAGTTGTTTGGGGGAAGTAGTTTGAAAAAGAATGTACTAATTATGGGAGGTTATTATATCCCCAGTGTAAAAGGTGGGGGGCCCATACAGTCAATAAGGAATTTAGTTGATAACCTTTCAGACAAAATAAATTTTTATATAGTAACTTTAGATAGAGATTTGGGAGATGATAAGCCATTTCGCAATATAAAGACTGATACATGGTTAAAGGTTGGCAAGGCAAAAGTTTATTATACTAATCAACATGAACTAACATGGAGAAAGACGGAAAGTATAATTAACAGTGTCGATTACGATGTGCTGTACCTAAATAGTTTCTTTGATTATAAATTTAGTACGGTTCCTATACTACTAAAGAAATACAATAAGATTCCATGGAAACCTATTGTATTGTCTCCAAGAGGACAATTTTCACCGGGAGCGCTTGTTTTAAAAAGTGGAAAAAAGAAGCTATTTATTAATATAACAAGAGTGCTCGGATTGTATAACGGACTAACGTGGCATGCGACTTCTGATGTTGAAAAAAAAGATATTGAAAAGTTATTTGGAGAAAAAGCGAATATTATAGTTGCGAATAATTTAACTGCCAATTATGAAGATCTAAAACTTGATAAAGAGATAGATAAAAATAAAGGTGAGCTGAAAGTAGTATTTATATCAAGGATTCATCCTAAAAAGAATCTAAAAAAGGCTATTCAGTTTCTAAATCAAATTAATGGGAAAGTCGAATTTAACATTTTTGGTCCCCTAGAGGATAGCTCTTATTGGTCAGAGTGTGAAGTTATAATTAAAAGCTTACCTTCAAATATTAAGGTAGAATATAAAGGCGTAGTAGAACACGATAGAATAATGAACGTATTTAAAGAGCATCATGTTTTTCTTTTTCCAACATTAGGCGAAAATTATGGACACGTAATATCAGAGGCACTAATAAGTGGATGTCCTGTAATCATTAGCAATCAAACACCCTGGAGAGAATTAGAAAGCAAGCACGTTGGTTGGGATATTGACCTGAAAGATGAATATAAATTTATTAGTGTGATTCAACTTTGTATGGAATTAAATAATGAAGAATACAAGATATTTTCAACGAGTGCTTTTAACTACGGCAAGAAAAAGTCGAATCAAAAAGAAGAACTAATTAAAGCCTATAGTTTATTTGAATAGAATATATAGTGTTTGCGAATGGAGCATCCTGTGATGAAGCTAGAAAAATATAAGCAATATTTGAGGAATAGTCAATGGTCAGGCGTCATTTCATTGGGACTGGGGGCTATTATAGGGCAGTCCGTAAATTTATTAATTCAGCCAATATTAACGCGACTAATCACACCTGAAGAATTAGGTGTATATACTTTTATCATATCCATGGCAAATCTTATAATTCCGGTAGCTTCCTTAAAGCTATATATCCTTATTGTTATTGACAGCAACGATGAAAATGCTGACGTGTTGACAGACGTGAGTATTGCAACGGTGTTTATTATTTCAATATTATATACACTTTTTATAGCAATAATATTAACAATTAGAAACAATGCGTTTAATCAAATTGGATGGTTAGCTTTTGTTATACCTTTAATTGTAGTGACAAATGGCATGCGATTTGTTTTTATTAGCTATAACAACAGATATAAAAAATACTCACTCATATCTAGCGTTGAAGTTCTAAGGGAATTTTTCAAAGGTTTTTTGCAAGTCACCTCTGGATTCCTCGGGGGAGGGGCTTTTGGACAAAGTTTAGGATATGCATTGTCGCCCATACTGGGGTTTAATGTTTTAACTAAAGTATATATTGCACGATTAAAAAGTCGGAAAAGAATAACCCTCGATTTGTTATTTCAGAATTATAAAAATCACAAAAAGCACATATTTTATCTGGTTCCTGCTCAGTTTATTAATTCATTATCGTATGCACTTATTATGATTTCTATTATATCTTTATTCTCAACAACCGAAGCGGGTTATTATTCGGTTTCTGTAAGAGTATTAGGATTACCGCTCGTATTTATATCAAATAACGTTAGTAGAGTATACTTGCAGAAACTAGGTGAAGACTTTAGAATGGGGAACTCGGTGTGGAAGAATTATCTCTCTGTTATAAAAGTATTGGGATTAATATCTGTTTTAGGTTTTACAGTTTTGGCCATTATTGCACCAAGTGTTTCTGAAGTGATATTTGGCAGAGGATATGAGGAAGCTGGAAAGTATATCACAATTTTATGTTTCATGTACGCTTTGAGATTTATTGCGTCTTCAATTATAAGTGGTTATGTTGTTTTTAACAAACAGAAAATGGATGTTTTCTTTCAGACACTTTTAGTTTTATCTGGTATAGCTACACATTTAATAAGCAGCAAATTTGGTTTAAGCATATATGGGTATCTAACATTAATAAGTATTACTTACGGAAGTATCTATTTGGCTATTATAATAAATATAGGGTTTGTTTGTAGAAAACTTAATAAATTTTACCAGGAGGATTCTATTAATAGTGAGCAGATAAAATTATTAACTTAAATTATTATAATAAAATAGCCAATTAAGCTAACGCGCAGGTATGGGTAAGATTTATTAAGAATTATGTTGCTAGAAAAGCGGTGGTGCTGGCTCCTCCAACAAGCTCAAGAGCAATCTTAAGAAACTGATTTGCCTTGATGACCCAACAAATGCAATGCATCCATGGCTAAGCCACCCAGTGAAACCGACTTCATTTATACTGAAATGATGGTGTTAATAGATAATGTTGAATCATGATGAAAGAAAATTTGAATCAAAAATGGGGTTAAAAATCCTTATAATAATATTCACGTTGTCTACGGGGATAAGCATAATCTCGTTTACCCAATACTTGCAGATATTTCCTGGAGCATATGGGTTAAAATATATGTCTTTTTTTTGCTTTTTATGTGGATTGGTATATTTATATCGAAATAGGCTAATATTTTTAAACCAAAAACATTTCATGATATTTATTATATTAACTATATCAATGATACCAAGCGTTTTTCATAGTGACATTGCATCGATAACATCATCGATATTGTTAATAACTCTTTCAGCAATAATAGTATTTGCGTCTTTATTTATATTTCCAAAAATTTCAGAAAGAAGTTTTCTTAAATTGTTAAAAGTGTTGTTATTTTTGATAGTCTTAATAGTTGTCATGCCAAGTTTCATACTTAGTTTTAATAAAGCAAGTTATTATATTGTAGGAAATAGAATCCGTTTTATTGGATATTTTAATAACCCAAATGAGTTGGCAAGGTTTTCCGCTCTTGGATTTTTAATAGGTGCAAGAATTTTACCAGATATAAAAAAAATACTGAGCAAAATGATACTGATAGTATTGATATTAATAGCTATTTATATAATATATATTAGCGATTCTCGTGCAGCTATATTACTTTGTGGGGTTAGTACTGCCATATTCTTATTTAACTGGAGTTATATTAAAGTTAGTAAAAGGTTAACTTTATTAATTACAGTACTAATATTATTAACTTTGTTTACAGTTGGTATCCACAAAGTAATAGTTGAATACAGAGTTTTAGGGTTTTATGCAATAGACCAATTAACAAGCGGAAGACTAAGTATTTGGGTTAATCTGCTAAAAGAAAAAAGCATTATGGAGTTGATTTTTGGTATAGGGTCACATCGTAGTGGATTAGCTGCGACGCAGATATTAGCAAATGGGTACATAGAAGTATTAATGTATTTTGGACTTTTAGGACTATTACAGTGGCTTGGTTTAGTTATTTATTTATTAAATAAAAAGATAAAATCCGTAATAAGGAATAACAATATTAACCAATATAACGGAATAGCTATTATCATTGGTTTTCTTATCTACTTCATATTTGAAGGAGGTTTAATTTCGGTCGGTAACATAGTGGGGATCTACTTTTGGCTAGAGTTATCTCAAACTAAAGCTTAATAGATTACAGATTTTGTTGATACTTTAGTCTGTTATGTAATGGAGGTGGATATTACGTCGTCATAGGGCCGCGATTCCGGGGACTAGTGAGCCACGTCTCCGGAGAAATTGGGCCATGCTTCCGGTATAGAAAGCTACCCTGCTACAGATTCATGGATAAACATCGGCGGGAATCAAGGGCGAGCGTAGTGAGTTCATCTTGACACTTGAATCCCTCACAACCACAATATCCTGTCGCTTGCTGGTCTGTACACAAACCAACTGCCTTCCGGCGAGGACGGGGTTTAGGGCAGAGCCCCAAGAATGTTGAATTTCCCTGTTCTGAACTAACTGGCTCTTCAGCCGGAACAGTGGCTCATTTTGACCGGATTATCCATTATGTAATGGAGGTGGATTTAAGTGTGCAGAATAACAATTGCAGGAACAGGTTATGTAGGACTCTCTAACGCTGTTCTTTTAGCTCAACATAATGAAGTTATCGCACTGGATATTATCCAGGAAAAGGTTGATATGATCAACAACAAGCAATCTCCAATTATTGATGTAGAAATTGAAGAATATCTAAAGACTAAAGACTTAAATCTTAAAGCAAAAACGGATAACTATGAAGCTTTTAAAGAAGCTGAATACGTCATTATTTCTACGCCAACTAATTATGATCCTGACAAGAATTACTTTAACACGAGAACAGTTGAAGCAGTTATTGCTAATGTATTATCTATCAATCCAAATGCGATAATGGTCATTAAATCTACTGTGCCGGTAGGTTATACTGAGGCTGTAAAAGAAAAATTCGAAACTGATAACATTATTTTCTCTCCAGAGTTTTTAAGAGAAGGAAGAGCGCTTTATGATAATCTCTATCCTTCAAGAATTGTAGTAGGGGAGCAGTCAGAAAGAGCAAAGGTGTTTGCAGCGTTATTAGCAGAAGGTGCAATCAAGAAAGATGTGCCTGTTCTCTTTACCAACTCAACTGAAGCGGAAGCGATTAAGCTCTTTGCTAATACTTATCTTGCGATGAGAGTTGCGTTCTTTAACGAGTTAGACTCCTATGCTGAAGTAAGAGGCCTTAATACGCAGCAGATTATTGAGGGTGTTGCACTAGATCCAAGGATTGGGAATTATTATAACAATCCTTCATTCGGCTATGGTGGTTACTGCTTACCGAAGGACACAAAGCAGCTCCTGGCAAACTATGCAGATGTACCTCAAAACATCATGTCTGCTATTGTAGATGCTAATCGAACTAGAAAAGATCATATTGCGGATATGATTATTAAGCGTAATCCAAAGATTGTTGGTATTTACAGACTTATAATGAAGTTAGACTCTGATAACTTTAGACAATCTGCCATCCAAGGTGTCATGAAACGCATTAAGGCTAAAGGTATCGAGGTCGTGGTCTATGAGCCTGCTCTTAATACGGACGAGTTCTACCATTCAAGAGTCATTAAGAATTTTGATGAGTTTAAGAAGATTTCAGATGTGATTGTTGCAAATAGACTTTCGGATGAGATTAAAGATGTCGTGGATAAAGTGTATACCAGGGATTTGTTTAGTAGGGATTAGAGGTAATTTGGTTACTAGTTTTGAACTGCATAAAATGTAGGATGTATAGATTCTTCCACATCAATCAGGAGTATGTAAGAGCCGTGGACAATAATATTAAGAATAGCGTCAGCCAACGTACCTTCCTCAATTTTGCCACGCCAGCCGGTAGGTGTGAATTGAGAGTTGAAATACTCTTTTAAAGTAGCTAAAAATGATAAAAGAGAGGTATTGCTTCATTCATGTTGGGGCCAACAGTCGGCATGGGGCGTCTAACCCATGTGCCCTGCAATCTGAGTTTAATATTATTCATTGGAAAGAAGAGCTATGGGAAATGCTATCCTGGAACTAGCAGGGTTATTAGCGGTAGTTATACTGGGGATAGGTCTTTATTTTATTATATTATTATAATCTACCTTTTAAAAGTTGATGAGGTAAGTTGGTTCGTTGATTTATTTGCTAAGAAGCTTAAAAATAAATATTTAAGATAAGTTTTTGAATCTTAAATAAATAATTTAATTAAGATGGTTGTGATAAATTGAATCAAAATGAAATCAATTCAAAACAGATACTTGATACGGGATTAGTTTTTGTATTAATAGTTTTACTTGTAGCTTTCCGGATAAAAAACTTACAATTGGTATTATTGGCGATAGTTCTATTGCTAATTAGTATGTCAGCTCCACGGGTATTTAGTCCATTAGCTAAAATCTGGTTTGGGTTATCACATTTAGTAGGTACTGTTGTGTCCAAAGTTTTATTAACTTTAGTTTTCTTTTTAATCGTTACACCCATTGCTGTGGTACGCAAGCTCCTTGGTGGGGACTCTATGCAATCAAGAGTATGGAAAAAAAGTAAGGAATCAGTTTTTAAGACGTACGATAAAGAATATAAAGCGGAACATTTAAGAAATCCTTATTAAGCTAAGGGGGAAAACACATGGATATAGTCAGGGAGTTATGGGGATTTTTGAAGGAAAGAAAAAAGCTTTGGCTTTTGCCAAGTATCGTTTTATTGCTTTTACTTGGTCTGGTAATTGTCTTAACGAGTGGGTCAGCATTGGCACCTTTTATTTATACAATTTTTTAGGAGAATATATATGACTAACTCTGTTTTAGGAATATCAGCGTTTTACCATGATAGTGCGGCTGCTCTTTTAATTGATGGGCAAATAGTTGCTGCAGCACAGGAAGAAAGATTTACAAGGAAAAAACATGATTCTAATTTTCCAATTAATGCTATTCAGTATGTTCTTAATGAAGCTAGATTAGATGTTAGTGAACTTGACGCAGTTGCTTTTTATGATAAGCCTTATTTAAAATTTGAGAGACTTTTAGAGACTTACCATAGCTTTGCTCCAAAAGGGCTAAAGAGTTTCTTATCTGCTATGCCTGTGTGGTTAAAAGAAAAGTTATTTATCAGAAAGATTATATGTGAGGAACTGAATAAGCTTGGAGCAAATAAGATTAATCTTTTTTTTCCAGAGCACCATCTCTCCCATGCAGCAAGTGCCTTTTTCCCATCTCCTTTCACTGAAGCAGCAATTTTGACCTTGGATGGTGTTGGAGAATGGGCCACTTCCGCGATTTTGTATGGAAAAGAAAATGAAATCACTTTGCTTAGGGAGCTTAACTTTCCACACTCGTTAGGTTTATTATATTCCGCGTTTACCTATTATTGTGGATTTAAAGTAAATAGCGGGGAATATAAGCTTATGGGGCTTGCCCCTTATGGACACAAGAACTCGGAACGTGTTCATAGGTATAAAAAATTAATTTTAGATAATTTAATTGATCTCAGGGAAGACGGTTCATTACTATTAAATATGAATTATTTTGACTTTGCAACAGGCTTAAGAATGTGCAAAGATGAACTATGGGAGCCTTTATTCGGAATATCAAAGCGTAAGCAAGAGACACAAATTACGCAGCCATATATGGATTTGGCTTTGGCAATACAAGAAGTTACTGAAGATATAATTTTACGGTTATCAAAAACAGCTAAAGAAGCTACAGGTAGTGATAATCTTACTTTGGCTGGCGGTGTCGCATTAAATTGTGTCGCAAACGGTAAATTGATAAAGGAAAATGTTTTTAAAAATATATGGATACAGCCAGCTGCCGGTGACGCAGGGGGAGCTTTGGGGGCAGCATATGCTGTGTGGCATATAGTAAAAAATAAACGTCGCTTAATGGACACAGACGATGCGATGCAGGGGTCATACCTTGGACCAGAGTACTGTGACAAAGATATTATGCGGATTGCCAGGATTTATGGTGCTCCCTATACGTATTATGAAGAATTTGATATGCTATGCAACGATGTTGCAATTCAATTAACAAAGGGGTATGTAGTTGGTTGGTACCAGGGGAGGATGGAGTGGGGGCCTAGGGCACTTGGTAACAGAAGCATATTAGGTGACCCCAGACATCCTGAAATGCAAAAGAAGCTTAACCTTAAAATTAAATATCGTGAAGGTTTCCGTCCGTTTGCTCCTTCTGTATTGTATGAGGAATGTAATAATTACTTTGATTTAGATGTGCCATCACCATACATGCTCCTGGTAGCTCCTGTGTGTAAGGAGAGACATAATCCTCTTCCGGATAATTATGAAGATATGGAGCTTTACGACCGCTTGTATCATTTACGTTCAGACATCCCTGCGGTAACCCATATTGACTATTCTGCCAGAATTCAAACAGTCCATAAGAAAACAAACTATCGTTATTGGAAACTTATCGATACCTTTAAGAATACTACGGGGTATGGGCTGCTGGTAAATACCAGCTTTAATGTTCGTGGTGAGCCTATAGTGTGTACACCTGAAGATGCGTATAGATGTTTTATGCGGACAGAAATGGACTATTTGGTTCTTGGTAATTACTTGTTTGAAAAGAAAAGCCAGCCAAAGTTAGATGAAACAATAAGCTGGAAAGACGAATTTACATTAGATTAAGTATTGTGTGGTGAATATATGAGACCCAATGATTATGGCAAGGGATATTTTTGTATAAAAAAGGAGAAAATTTATTACTTGTTGATGGTTATCCTTTTTCTTATCATTCTCGAAGGAGGATTAAGGGTAATCAATTTAGTTATCCCTTCAGAACAGCCTGAACATAGAATAGACATTCAAAATCAGCTATCAGTGTATAGTGATAAAAGTTGGTCGGAGGATTATTGGAGAGAATTCTACTCTTTAACAAGACGGTTTGCGCCTTATTTAACATGGAGAAGAAATGAATACCAAGGAGAATATATTAATATCGATTCAGAAGGAATCAGGGAAACATGGCACACACAAAGTAATGACAGAGATGCTGAAAAGATTTTTATGTTTGGCGGTTCAACCATGTGGGGTACTGGTGCAAGAGATAATTATACTATTCCTTCGTTTGTGTCAAAAAAGTTGCATAATGCAGAATACGAATATGAAATTATAAATTATGGAGAGTCCGGCTATTCAATTACTCAAGAAGTAGTCCAACTAAGTTTGTTGCTTAAGCAAGGAAACATACCTTCTTATGTGATTTTTTATGATGGAGTTAATGATATTTCCTCCTCATATCAAAATGGCAAAGCCGGTTTATTTGGTTCTTTAGACTCGATAAGAAATAAGATATATCCTCAAAGCTCCTCAGCAGTTACTGTAAAAAGGCCTTTTTATATTGATGCTATTCAAGATGCAAAAAAAATGATGGCAAAATGGTCTGTCACTTATAGAACACTGGCTAACATTAAGGCAAACGTTTTTGGTAAACAGTCTGACAAAGAACTTGAGGAAATTTTTACTGACAAATACAGTAAGGAGCATATAATAGCTCTTGCGGAAGAAACAGTTTTAGACTATAAAAATAATATTGCTTTTGTAAAAGCATTGTCTGGGGTATACGGATTTGAGCATATTTTCATCTGGCAACCTAATTTATTTTCTACTAGTCCGCTAACACCAGAAGAACTAAGTTATAAAGAGTGGGACAAAGAGTATGAGCAAATGGTTGATTTTTACCGAATGGTATATGATTTGATTGAAGTAGAAGATATCCCCAACTTTTATAATTTGGCATCAATTTTTAATGAGAAAGAGAGTACAGTCTTCATAGATTGGTGTCATATTACTGAGGAAGCTAATGAAGTGATTGCTGATGAAATTTATTCTATCTTGCTTCAGGTAATGAATAGCAATCTTAAAGATCTTGATCTTTAAGTAGAAAACTGCACTAAAGGTTGATGGCCAAAAAAATCTATCAATATTTGACCTCATACACGTAGTTTTTCAAACACCGTTCGACTTTTCTTATGGCAACAGTGACAAGGCCGAGAAAAGGAG
Source organism: Clostridiales bacterium (assembly GCA_018335855.1). GTDB lineage: Bacteria > Bacillota > Dethiobacteria > Dethiobacterales > Dethiobacteraceae > UBA7523. The sequence goes on along the minus strand of JAGXRM010000010.1, from coordinate 7,970 downwards.
GAAGTAAGTTAATGGAAGAAAACTTTCCATTTGAACAAGGGTATGTTGACTACCTGGAGATAGAGCTTGGGTTGTCCAAGTGGACCATAAAGGGATACTGCCGTGCGAATCAGATGTTTGTACGATTTTTGCGAGAAAGATGGTTTCCGAATGAACTCTTTGTCACTAGGGTGGAAGAAAAGCATGTGAGAAATTATTTGGCGTACTTAAAAAAGGAACGAATGAATAAACCGGCAACTAGAAACAAACAACTGGTTTCCTTAAGGAGTTATTTTTGTTATTTGGAAATCCAGGGTTGCATAGCGGATGGAGAGTAATCCAACAAGACGGTTAAGAAATGTAAAAACTGCCCGAAAGCTTCCGGTTTTTTTAAACCTGGAAGAGGCGGAAGCCATACTAACTGCTTCAAAGGATAGTAAGTTTCCAGAGCGGGACTATGCGATGATGAAATTATTTTTGCAGACAGGTTGCCGGTTGAGTGAGTTGGTAGGATTGGAGCTCAGCCAGATTAACTTGAAGGAGATGTATGTACGTTATTTAGGGAAGGGCAGTAAAGAACGGATTGTTCCGTTGACTGAATCTACAAGCCAGGCTATAAGGGATTATTTGGCGGTAAGGCGGCCCAAAACTCAAAGTTGTAAACAAGTCTTTTTAAATAACTTTGGTGGAGCTATTGCTGGTGAAAGTGTACAGCTCTATTTTAAAACAATTTGTGATAAGGCTGGCATTGAGCATAAAAATCTTTCTATACATAAGCTGAGGCACACGTGTTTTACGTTGTTATTAAAAGCAGGTGTTGATATTGCGACCATTAAGGAAATTGCTGGACATGATGATATTAATACAACAAGTATCTATCTGCATGTAACACAGAATGAGGTGCGGGCGGCGATGGAAAAGCATCCGTTTAGGTAAAAGGGATGAAAGGGTCCGTCTGATGCTGCCAATATTATTTCTGGTGTGAATATCAAGTTAGGGCATAATTGTGGTATAATTGGCTCACAGGGAAGGGAGTTGAGATTATGCCGCACATTATTCCAATTAGGGATCTGAAAAAAACAAGTGAGCTTTCGGAATTATGTCGTGAAGCTAAGGAGCCTGTTTTTATAACGAAAAACGGATATGGTGAAATGGTCATAATGAGCATGGAAACTTACGAAAAAACTATGTTAATGAATGATATTTACAGAAAATTAGATGTAGCTGAGCAATCTATTATTAACGGTAAAGTAGTAGATGGTTTTGAATCTTTAAGAAGTATCAGAGAAAAACATGGCTTATAATCTTATTGTTTCACAAGAGGCTCACGAGGACATTAATGAAATTGTTCATTACATGACTGAAAAACTTGTTAACCCAACGGCAGCTGTTGCTTTTCTTAACGATGTAGAAAAATGCTATCATGCTGTTGTTGAAAACCCAAACATGTATAGCTTATGCCATGATGCCAGGCTTGGTAGTAAGGGGTATCGAAAAATTGTTGTCAAGAATTATCTAATACTATACCGTGTTGATGATGAAGCAAAGGCGGTATTTATTGTCAGGATAATTTATGGTGGCAGAAACTATGCTAATTTAATCTAAAGTATCACTATCAGTTTGATTATTATCAAGCGGAATACGCAGCTGATCCATATTCTGTTTGTACTTTGCCGCAGCAATAAATATTATAAGAGTGCGGGGTCGGGTTGGTAATGAGGATGGAATTTTTTTGCCTATATATGTGAAAAAATTATCATGAAAAGACTAAAATAGGCAAGAGTACGAGCCTCAGGAACTGTCCAGCTTAGTACTATTATAAAAGTGATTGGCAGTTAGTTGTGCCAGAAGAATTACTAAAAGAGATGCGGGGTGATGACTTTTCTAATTTCGAGGCGCGCATAACTGATATGATGTCCTTGAATTAGAAACAGCTTGGAACGTAACGAAGTTTGAAACAAAATTTATAGATATGAATAATAAATGTGATATTAGTATAACATAAAAATTGCTTTCAGTCATAAAATGTTATATAATCGTTTCAGGAGGGATTGAAATGAGTTACACAATCGGGAGCAGGATTAAAGAGCTGCGTACAAACCATAGAATCAGCCAAGAGCAAATGGCAGCGCTATTGGATACCACGAGACAAAGGTACGCTCGTCTGGAAAACGGCCAGGTGGATATTTCCTTTGTCATGATTAAGAAGATTGCTGATTATCTTGGTGTGTCTACCGCAGAGATTACTAGCGTCGAACAGGAAGATAAGGAACTGGTTGCATTTTTTAGAGAGAAGAATACCAGTGAAGATATTGTGGATTCTGTCGTGAAGATCCAGAAAATTTTAAGAGTGTTTCAGGCCCACGAAAAGCTATATTACCAGATGAAAGCACGTGATGAAGATGTGGATTGATAGAACGGAAATTGAACAGAGAGCTCTACAGGTTCGACAGGAACACAATATCCAGACCTATGGAGTTAAAGATATCTTTAGCCTGATTGCTCAAAGTGGAATCCATCTGATCCGATATCCTTTTGGGAAAGATAAACTTTTAGGCTTTTCCACGTTTTATGAAGGGAAGAAGGTCATCGTTTCAAACTCATCAGAAATCTTGTCGAGAGAGATTTTTACCATTGCCCATGAACTTGGGCATGTGGTTTATGACTTTGAAGATGAGTTTGGTGCCGTAAAAATTGACATTGAGATGCTTGAAAACTGCGAAGACATATCAGAAGCAAGAGCTTTTCATTTTGCCAATTGTTTCTTGATGCCAGAAGAGAAAGTAAGGAAGTACATTAAATTCGAATTAAAGAAAAAGTTCCATGAAATAAGTGCCTTGGATGTCGTACGGATGCAGTTAGAGTTTCAGGTTAGCTATGCAGCTATGGTTCTAAGGCTGTATGAACTTAGTATAGTTAGTTCAGCTCAAAAGAGTATGCTTTTTGATAGTAGAAATGAACTAACCTCCCGGGCCTTATTTAAAAAGTTGGATGTTGATGAACGATTATTGAAACCGGCCAATGTTATTGAAGTTCCACCGCGATACCTGGAGTATGTAACCAGCAATTATGAGAACGACTATATCCCTTATGCTAGCCTTGAAAGAGCCCTCAGTCTTATTGGAATGGATTCAGATATATTTAAAAAAGAAGAACCAAGTGAAAGATGGCTTGATATAGAAGACATCTTTGAGGAGTTCGACTAATGAAAGCCTCGCTTGATACAGATATTGTTATCCATCTATATGGGAGTGGTAAAGAGGGATTAATTTTCAACTATTTTGATCAGCTGTACATGCATGCCTATTTGTATGAACGAGAACTAAAGCTAAAATCAGTCCCAGTCTATAAGAAGCTAACAACTGATGTGGTGGCTGGCCGGATTGAAATCGTAACAACCAAGGATTTAGTTGACATGGGCATACAAGGACTGTTTGAAAGGTACAAACGAGACTATGAGTATCTTTTTGATAGTGGTGAGTTGTATGCGGTGTCTATGGCAAAGGCAATGGGTTTAATGGCTTTTGTCTCAGACGACACGAAAGAATATGGTCCTCATGAAACATTGGTTAAAGAGTTAATCGAGGATGTGATGCCTTTTGCTTTTTATGAACTGCTGTTTCTTAACTATTTATCTTCAGAGATTAACTTGGTAGAAATGCACCGAGAGTTTGACGAAGTGACTTCACAAACCATGAATCTACATCCAATGAAATTCAGGACTAAGATGCTGTTGACAGCCCGGAGGTTTAGCCATAGGCACGGCACAGAAAGAGATTACAGTTATGTTAGGGATTTTTGCCAGCAGCATAAAGTCGATTACAGAGTTAAAATGCGAGGGTTGAAAGAATATCTCTCTGGTATAGAATAGGCGATGTGCCATAGGTAGTGGGTGTAACATTCCGTTTTTTTACCGTTGCTTTAGTGGATGAAGGGAAGAATCCCACCAGGAGATTAAGGAATGTAAAGATTACTCGGAAGCTTTTTGTTTCAGAAGCGGCTTTAGCCGTGTGGAGTGTCAAATCCACTTGCATCTTTTATAGCTGTAAGAATCATGTTATACTTAAAAAAATGATGATATGTAGGTGATATTTATGCTTAAGAAAGAAGTTCTGCAAATTATTGATAATATGCCGGATGACTGTTCTATAGAAGATATTCAATACACATTGTATGTACAGTATAAGATAAAAAAAGGAATAGAAGATGTGAAAAATGGTAAGTTTCATACAAATGAAGAAATGGAGAAAAAGTTTGATAAATGGTTAAAACAGGAGTTAACCGAGCAAATATTATGAGAATGAGGCCGGGTTGGTAAGGATGATGGAATTTTTTTACCTATGTATGTGAAAAAAATATCATAAACCTTAATTAGAAATAGCTTGGAACGTAATGAAGTTGAAACAGAAATCATATGAAATAAGTGCTTTGGATGTCGTACGGATGCAGTTAGAGTTTCAGGTTAGGAGAGCTTGATATGGAAGAACATCTTTGAGGAGTTCGACGAATGAAAGCATTATTATTGCATTATATGTCTTTTTCTGGCGGCACAATTGAATATGGCCTAAAGGGAGGACGATCTAATGTTGAAAGATTAAGGAAATTGCTGGGCATGAAGATATTAATACAACCAGTATCTATCTTCATGTAACACAGAATGAGGTGCGGGCGGCGATGGAAAAGCATCCGTTTAGGTAGACAAGGGGTCGTCGGTGGATATAAAAAATTTTTTAGTGCAAGGCGAACATATGTTTGTTACCCCTTTGAGAAAAGTGCGAAAATAAATTAACCTGATAGGTTAATAAAAATTGACAATAAGGGGACTGTACTCTATAATGATAGTAGAATACAAAACAAATAAAATTAAAAAGCAGTGTGAGAATCCCCGTATTGCTCAAAAGGACTATGGTTCTAATATCGGTTATAAATTAACACAAAGAGTTGAAGAGCTACTAGCGGCAACAAGTTTACTGGATATTAAACTGATTCCAGCAGCAAGCGACTTGAAGGGACAAGATCAGATCAATATGCAGTTGATTTAGTCCACCCGCATAGACTTGTTTTTAAGCCTCTGCTAGAAGATAACGGGGATATCAATAAGCTTGAAATTATCAATATCGTAAGAATAGAGGAGGTGACGGATTACCATGGTAAACAAAAAAGATAATCATGATTTTATGCCTGCAGTCGCGGTTTCGCCCGGAGAAACGATCAGGGAAAACATGGGATTTTTAGGCATGAATCAAAAAGAATTAGCGGCCAGACTAGACGTTACTGAAAAACACCTGAGCAATATTCTAAATGGTAATTCTCCGATCACTTATGATACCGCATTGAAGATGGAATCAGTTATTGGCCCAAGCGCACAGTTTTGGATGAATTTAGAGTCACGCTATCAGTTGAACAAAGCAAGGCTCGAGAAAGAAGAAGATTTAAAAGCGGATTTAGAGATTCTGAAAAAAATACCGTATAAAGACATGAGTGATCATAGGTGGGTTGAAAAAGAGACGAACAGGAATCAAAGGGTTCTAAATTGCAGAGAGTTTTTCGGAGTTGCAAAATTATCTTCAGTCAAGCCTGCTTACGCCGTAGCTTTCAGGCAGCAAAAGGAACTAAAGGATATATCGGATTTTGGCGTTTTAGCTTGGATAAGAAAATCTGAAATAGAAGGTCTATCGGTAGAGGTAGAGAAATTCGATAAGTCTAAGCTTAGAAAATCGATTCCCGCTTTCAGAGAATTGACGATGAAATCTCCAGAGGATTTTTATCCGGAGATGAAAAGAATGTGTGCTGAATGTGGGGTTGCTTTGGTCTTAACTAAGTACATTCCAAAGACTTATATTTGTGGGGCGACCATCTGGAGGAATAACAAGGCGATTATAGCGTTAAGTATGAGAGGGAAGCGTGCAGATGTGTTTTGGTTTACCTTTTTCCATGAACTCGCCCATTTGCTTAACCACTCTCGAAAAGACTTTCATATCAGCTATGAAAAAGGATCAGATGAAGATGCTGCGGACGATATTGCTAGCCATTATTTAATTTCAAAGAAACAGTACCAGTCATTTGTAGAGAACTATTCTTATGCGGATAAAGACGAGATTGTTAACTATGCAAACAAAATCGGCATTGCCCCATGCATACTTGTTGGACGCTTACAGCATGATGGACTAATTGACTACCAAAACTATAATCAACTCATTCCATCATTTGAGATTGAAAACTTCTTACATCGGCATGTTGACGAAAGTTTAAACTGAGATAAAAACAAAAATAGGGAGTTACTCGAAGCCCCTTAGGGAATATCTTAATGAAAATTGTTCATTACATGACTGAAAAACTTGTTAACCCAACGGCAGCTGTAGCGATGGAAAAGCATCCGTCTGATGCTGCCAATATTATTTCTGTGTCATTATCAAGAATGTTGACAACTGTAGATACGCCGTATATACTGAGGGTGAGGTGATTTGTGTGTATACGACTATTCAAAAATGGGGGAACAGCCAGGCTGTCAGGTTGCCAAAAGCTATTCTTGAAATGGCATCTCTTAGTGAAAATGATAGGGTTGAAATTAGAGTACAAGATGGGAATCTGTTAATTATTCCTGTAAAAAAACATATTACCCTAAAAGAGCGGGTAGCAGAGTATAAAGGTGATTATCATTGCAATGAATGGGATACCGGAAAGCCAACAGGTAAAGAGGTGTTTTAGTGTATAAACCAGAGCAGGGTGATATTGTGATGTTAGAATTTGATCCGCAAGTAGGTCATGAACAAAGACCGGCATTAGTAGTTAGCAACAACACCTATAATCAATTTGCAAAATTGGCCATGGTATGCCCAATTACTAACACAAAAAAGGGCTTCCCCCTGCATGTTGAGTTAGATGAACGAACGGTGACATCAGGCGTTATTATGTGTGAGCAGGTAAAGGCCCTGGATATAGTTGCGAGAAAGGTATTATTTTATGAAAAAGCGCCAAAAGATATTGTGGCTGAAGTAACAGACATTATTGTATCTTTTGTGGAAGGTGAGCAAGCGCGATAATTTTTTTTGACGTTGTATGCGAACGTGAGTTCTCTATCCTTTCAGAAGAATTTATTGATTTTAGAATATTAAGCGGGGTTTGTCGGAGATGTGGATAGAGGGCTTGGCAACTGCCAAGATTTATGGACGGTTGAAAAAACAACATAATAATGCTACAATTAAGGCATAATACAGCGAGGAGATGATGTTATGCCTCAAATACGTCCAATTAAGGACCTTCGGAATACAACGGAAATTTCAGAACTGTGCCATCAATTTCAAGAACCAATCTTCATTACTAAAAATGGTTATGGAGATTTAGTTGTGATGAGCATGGAGACTTATGAAAAGTTCCTAGCAAAATTGGAACTCTACCAGAAACTTGCTGAAGCGGAAGCTCAAATTAAAAACGGGGGAGAGCTTTTAGATGGAGAAGAAGTCTTTAAAAAGCTCAGAGAAAAATATGGTAGAAAGTAAGTACAGAATTAAAATTACACCAAAGGCAAACGATGATTTGGATGAGATTTATAGCTATATTGCTGAAGAGCTTTTCAATGAAGATGCAGCAGAGAATCTCATTGATAAAATTGAAAACAATATCATAAGGCTTAGGGACTTCCCGTTATCCTGTAGCTTGGATGAAGATGATGTTCTTAGGAGCAAAGGTTACCGAAAACTTGTCGTTGAAAACTACATTGCTTTTTACATAGTAGATGAGATTGAGAAGCAAGTTGTTATTATGCGTGTGCTCTATGGTAGACAGAAGTATCAAGATATTATTTAAACCCGCACACTTAGTAGGTCCATATCTTGTGCGATAATTTTTTTTGACGTTGTATGCGAACATACGTTTGTATAGGGGGTGCGTGTCGTGAAAGAAGGTTATCCGTATCAGGAAGAGTTTGTTGATTTCCTGGATATTGAGCGGGGTTTGTCGGAACGGTCTATTGAAGCGTACTGTATAGATTT
>JAGXRM010000009.1 GCA_018335855.1 Clostridiales bacterium | reverse complement strand
TCCTAGGCCGCCACTCTTTCGGACAACCATTTACTATCATTAAAAGATAGGTCTTTACACAGGTATCCCAATTCATGTAAAATGATGACACGGAGCGTCTTCTTTAGACGTTGTGGTGGAGAGGGAAACCTGGCTCGTAAGGCGTTAGGGTTTCTCTCTTTCTATTCTCCGTGAACTCCTTATGTATGATTGTCGGTAGGATATCTAACCTCTACTACCAATCATTATGCCACGACTCCGTCAAAACAGGCAAGAAAAAACCGCTCCCGAACCGACATGGTTCGTGGTCGGCGACAAAGAGATAGATTAAAAGACTGATAATCAAAGTTTATTGTTGGGCAAGCAACCACCATCAGTAGACAATATTCTTGCAATTCAGTGGATAAAGGGTAGAGATAAGATGCTACAAGATTTTCATCCTGATGACGAAGTTGTTTATAAATTTCATTCAGAGTCATTTACTGATAAGAAAGGGGTAGAACGAATTAGAACAATTCGCAAGCTTGAAAAGTTCAAACCGTAAAAGAATATAACCTGGAAGGCTTGTATAATCATTGTGCCGGAGATTCGTAAGCACTATGGAGCCTCATTGTCTTTTAAGCCATAGTTGAGGTATAATACTGGTAGAGGTGATGATTTTGAAAAATAGGGCGTCAAATAACACAAAAACAAAAAGAGTAATTGAAAGTGTGGGCGCATCACTGGCGTTTGAAAATCTAAAGCCTAGTAAGCATGCCCAGGCAGTTGGCAAACAGTATCTTGAAGACAAAATCAGCAGCAGGGATGCTGTTGACAAAGTAAAGGAAAAGCATGCATCTAGATTTGGTAGATAGCAATGGCAAAAAGGAGCGGCTTTTCTAAATATAACCGTAAAGAAACCGGGCAATCTATATATTGCTATGAAGGTACTAACATTCTGATAAATAAAGACAATATTAAGGATGCAAAAGCTTTAGCTGATTATGAAGCTGATATTACACTGATTCGGCAGTACGAGCTTGAAAAAGAGCAGCCAATTAGAGGAAGATTTGGAGTTGCACATATCAAGAAGATACACAGGTATATTTTTCAAGACATTTACCCTTTTGCCGGTAAATTCCGAACTGAGAGCATAAAGAAAGGTTCTACGGAATTTTGCAAAAATCAATTTATTCAGGAAAACCTTGAAGTGATATTCGGTGAATTAAAAAGGGACCGGCTTTTAAAAGGTTTAACTGCGGATGAGTTTTCTCAAAATGCGGCCTATTACCTGTCAGAAATTAATATGATTCACCCATTTAGGGAAGGTAATGGCCGGACTATAAGGGAGTTTATACGTCAATTAGCCTTGGAATGTGGCCACATTATTAACTGGTCTTTAATTGGTAAAGAAACACTGTTAGAGGCAACCATTATATCTGTTGATAAGAAGTATGGGCCATTGGCTGAATGCATTTATCAAAGTATAGAAAACAAGTAAATCCGAAATCATGGGTTGGCACCTACGAGGGGTGCTTTTTTTGTGCTCAAAAAATGCTTGTTAACTAAGCTGGTCGAGTTAGTTGACAAGGCTTATAATCAGCTATACTAAATAGATGTTAGACGGAAATAAGGCGAAATTCACGATTTTAATAAATAACAAAAGACCTCCCGAAACCGGGAGGTCTTTAAATTTCAATGGTGCCGAAGGCCGGACTCGAACCGGCACAATCAGAGATCGCTTGATTTTGAGTCAACTGCAACTATTCCCAAGCTAACCTATCCACCGCTATCTGCAGGTCATGTTCCGTAGCCTTAGTGTACCAGGCTGTCGTCTGCAGGTTGCTTAGCCGGCCAGGCTTGCAACCCAATCCAGGCTCACACCAGCGCCCACTAACCCCTTGAGAACGTGTGGCGCAGTGTATGAGGTGTAACATTCTCCAGCCGGGCATCATAGGCGTAGTTGGCGAGTAAGTGTTCAACTGCCCTAGTGGTTAACCCGCCACCTTTCTGGCTGATAAATAGAGGACCTGGTTCCTGGCTACGTTTTTCAAGCCACTCGTTTATGGCGGTCCGTGCGGTAGGGTTAAGCGGAACTATACGGAATCTCTCGTCGTTGCCTTTTGCGAACTGTAAGGTACTAATCTAGATGACCCTGACTGTCAATTAGGATAATAATACCGAGAAATTGAACTACAGAAAATGTAGTTTAAATGTTGATATAAGAAAAGGCGCCTATCATCACAAACAGATGAAGGCGCTATTTTATTTAGTCTTTAGCGTTATTTTAGTAATGTGTCAGGCCTGCCTCTCATTTTTTTTCATCTTAAGCCAAGTACCGTTTGGGTCTGTGTAAATAGTTTTTCTTTCATCTGTTTGCCATAGATGACCAGTTAGTATAAATCGTGTGATTTGTCCATCATCACTAAACAAAGGAACGCCAGGCATTAGTGATATATCAATACTATTATAAATAAAGGCAGCTAATGCGGTTAAAGCAGTAAAAGAGTGGTTTTGAAAACCAAAAGTTCTATCTGCCAAGACAACAGAGGACCCCTGTTGTTTTTCATAGTAAGTCAGCAATCTTTCTGGAGTAATTGCTCCTGATAACCATGATATTAACGAGTGTTCAGGAGGAATTAAAACTGTTTTAGGTACTCGACATTTACTTACTGGAGTAAAGGGGGCCTCCCATGGTGGGTCTGGATATTGGGAAAAGCATAATATATTAAACTCTGACAACATGCATTCATCCCAAATAATTTCAAAATAGGGTAGACTACAGACCCCTTGCAGACATAGGCATTCAAGCTTTTCTTGGTAGTTGGGTAAGTTTATTTGTTCTACAAGGTTCAAATACAAAGCGGCTTCTTTGGAAATCATGTTCGGTTCTGAGTGGTGTAATTCGGACTCACAGAAAACACTTATATACACTTCAAGTACTTTTTTTATTTCAGGACTAATAGCTTTGTTGGCTGGATTAAAAAGAAATTCTAGTTTTTCTATAAGGTCGAGGGTTATAGGCCTATGATAATTCTCAAGTGCAGTATAGTATGATCTGCTAATGTTTAGAGCGGTACTAATTTTCTCAGCTGAAGCCCCAACAATAGAGCGGGATAAGCCTAAAGCCCTAAAAGGGTTTACTATCGGAGATAAACTCCTGTAAGACATAAAGTCTTTATTTATGGCTTTTATTAGTGAATTATTTTCCATGATCTCACCTCTCCTATATAATATACTTTTTTCTTAGCGATTCCAACATAATTGTGTCAGTCTGTGAAATTTAATTTATTGACACAAAATAATAAACATGCTACAATTTATGTAGCAACAATATGATTTACTATTCTCTATAAAAATATGTAAGGTGTTGGCGTCGCTCGAATACGTTCGCATAAGCGAGAAGAGAGGGAAGTAGTGTGCCTAGGCTTAAAAAGTGTGTCACAAAAGATGAGTTGCAAAGAATGATTAACGAGAGACTTACGAGAGAGCAAATGGCAAGTAAGCTAGATGTTTCTCTAAGTACAGTTGCGAGGTTGTTAAGAGAATTTGGTTTATCTAAGGATATGGGACGACCCCAGGGTTCCCAGGATAAAGAGAAGCGCAAAGTTAAAGTAGGAAGAGCTTATAACGCGCTTGAACCACTGTATCTTCCTGCAAGTCCCCCGCCGGTTCGGCCGGAAAAGCTGATACGAAACGAGTGTGTTGTAAAGTTTTGCCGCTCAATTTATGAGCAACATGGTTACAATTTAAAGCTTACAGAACAGTATAGAAATCAAGTGGGGTTACCCAAGAACTTAAAACTAACAAATAGAGTACGTAGAATACACGTGCTTTATTTGTTTCAGGAAAAAGGTGGACTATCTAATACCACTTTAAAACAACACCATGTAGTCTTGTCTGGTTTCTTGGCAAAAGCAAAAGGATTTAAGATGATAGCAGACAATCCAATTACAGCAGTAGAGAGACCAATATTAGATGATGAAGAGGCAGAATTCTTCACTCCTGAACAACTGTACGAAGTACTTGAAGTTACTAAGTCACGATCTATTTGGCTTCCAGTATTTTTGGCCGCTTGCACTGGTATGCGAAGAAGTGAAGTGCTTGGACTGGGTTGGCAAGATGTAGATCTTAATACTGGAGTGATAAGAGTCGCGCTGAGCAAACATTATTAAAAACAAATAATGGGTTTGAATTTGGGCAAGGAAAAACTCAAAATGCAAAGCGTATACTTAAGATTTCGGAAGAAGAAGTATCGGTACTACGTATGGTTAGAGATAAGCAGGAGCAGATAATGCTTACATCTAGTAACTATAATCCTCTTGGTCTGGTTTGTGTCAAGACTGATGGACAACCCTTTGATCCAGAGCGTGTCAGCAAGAACTTTAAAAATGCAATCAAAGGCCTAGGGTTTTTGGGGAGCTTTAAAAGTCTGCGACATTATGTAGAGTGTTAGATTATGGTGAGTGATTCTAATTTATGCCCAATTTAAGGGCTTTTTTTTGTGGAACACTCACCATAATTATTTATAATTATCCTATCAGAATAAAAATGAGAGGATGGTTATTATGAATGAATTACCGGATGTTCAGGCTGCTATCGAAGCGGTACTAAAAGCGCTGCAAGATCAAATGTATTCACAGAATACAGTTAAAGTTCAGCGAGGTATTCTAAATGGGCTTATGAAATACATGAAGATTAACGGGTTAAACAATTTTAATGAAGAAGTCTGCATGGATTTTATCCGTTC
>JAGXRM010000008.1 GCA_018335855.1 Clostridiales bacterium | reverse complement strand
TCAGAGATTTTCTTGGTCATAGTGATTGTTCTACAACGGAGGTATATGCCAGGGCAGATAGCGAGATGAAAAGAAAAGCAATAGAAAATGCTTATCAGGATTTAATACCCGAAGGGCTACCTAAGTGGGAAGAGGACGGTGGCTTAATGAAATGGCTCAATTCCATATGTGAATAAGAAATGTTATGGTGAGTGTCTTATGGAAGAAAGCCTTTAATTAGGGCATATTTTAGGGTCACTCACCATAATCTAACACTCTACATAATGTCTATTATGGTGAGCTCACCATAACTGCCACACATATTGTCAAAATAGAATCAATGAGTTGGAAAAGAAAGGCCTTTTAGAGAAGGTTATTGATTTACAGGTTTCTTATGAAATGGGGCACCATCGTGCAGAGGTCACACGACTTTATAAAAATACATTTAAGTAATGAAACATAAACTGTGACTTGTGTGTCCAGTATGATATTATTTAAAGCAGAGGTGATTCATTGATGAAACTGAGGATGATAAACCCAGATGAACTCAAAAAATATGAAGCATCGTTTATTGAAGCCGTTAGTACAGGAGCCTTAGACATACGTTCTGAAAAAGAATGTATCGTTGTAGATACAGTCTTGCCACCCGAGATTATACGCAAAGCAGACCGCAGGTTAAGAAGAAAGAAATTTTTTCAGAAAATTCGTAATGCCTTAAAACTGTAAAGCCATCAAGACAAAAAGCCAGCAAATACAAATTTGCTGGCTTTTTGTCTTGAAATTATATTTACTCTTTGTCTACAATCCAGATATACAGAAAAAAAAGTTTTCTGGAAAGGGGTGATTACCGTTATGACAGAAATACAGCAAATCAACAAAAAGAATTTATCGATTGAAATAGACGGGCAAAGTATTACTCTGCCCGCTTATGTTGAGCGGGCAGCGAGCACTTATTATTATGACCCGACAGCGCAGACCCTAAAAAAACGCTGCCATATATGTAAGCAGCATTATGATGTGGAGCATTATTTGGAAGGTAAATGGGATGATATCCATGATGAAGAGAAGTATCGCAAAACAAAGTCAGGATACAACTCATACTGCGAGCAATGCATAGACAAAAAAAAGGCCAGGCAGGTTCAAAAAAGTGAAATAATGAAGCTTACTGTTTATCTGGAACAAGAAATCGTCCGCTTTATTAAAATAAAGGCAACCCTTGAAGGCATTTCAAATTCCGAATATATAAGCAGACTTGTTAAAGCGGACAAAAATATAACAGATTTGGTAAAACTCCTGTAAATCAATGTAGAAAGTTAAATAAACCAAAATGAAAATCCTACATCTACTTGGATGTAGGATTTTTTGTAAGTCAGCGCTCTTTTGCGAAAAATATTGTTTACACACAGGAAAGGGAGAATATTTGATGGATAGATTTTTCAGAGGACTTATAGCAGGAATGCTTGGAGGGGTTTGCCATGAACTTGTGGACACTTTTGTGATAACCGCTACCCCGCACCATGAATGTAATCCTCCTTTCATACCATATTTATCATTCCCAAAGAATCGAGCCGTGTCATAAGAGTACCCCAAAAAATTAATAACACCCTCACAAGATATCCTCTCAGACGGACCAGAATGCCCTGTATTGCGTTTTTGCAATGATAGAGCACATCTGTTCGATTGAAAGCCATTGTCCAACCATAGGCTCTATAAAAAGATGAGAGACCGCATACGCAAAGAATGCGGTCCCATGGCAGAGCAGGTGTAACAATTCATTATTTGATGCTAAAATCCCGATAAATCCTTTAAATATCAGGGTTTAAGCGACCTGGGACTTACGCGTACTATTATTCTTAAAATATAGAGTACTATTGTGCTATCAGTACGACAAAGTCCCACCACTTTAAAACATCGATAGTCACAGGCTTTATAGCTCTGACTCGCTGCGTTTATATCAATCAAATTTTTGTGCTGTCGATTGCGGGATAATCACAGGACAATATTTCCTCAGCCCCAATTCTTCCTTTAAGGCCTTGTTCGCCCATTTTTCCATAAAACCATTTCTTGCAAGGATAATGTTTTGATGCCTGTCCCATTCACGCTTTTTGCGTTGACTGCTGACTCCAGTTATTTTAGTTTTGCTGATAACCTGTGCTTTTGTGGCATATCCCTGCTTCGCAATTAGTCTCAGCAGAGCTTTGTTTAAAGATTCAGCGGTATCGTAGCTTAGTCGAGACACCTCACGGGCGTCAGGATAAACCTCATTAGCAATTCCTTTACCCAGGGCTAAAATCAAGAACGCCTTATTCATGCAGGTTCGTAATTTGAAAGAGGCACCCATCAATGCTTTTGCTCTGCTTTCTGCCAGTTGCATTCTTTCAAAGAAGCAAGGCAGGGTGTAGAAGTTTACAGGCTCAACATGCAATAAGCCTTTTTCCTTTTTCATCTTTTGACTATACTCCATAGCCTTCTTCTGTAGATTTAAGTCAATGTCTCCAACATCCCATTTCCTTACCAGTCCTAGCACAGCATATAGGTTGATGTAGTTCCTTACAGAGCTTTTGGAAAATTTATATTTGGAGGCGAAGCGGTCATAACCAATGTAAAAAAGGCTATCCCCATCTTCTTGATATCCTTTACACATTTTTGCCAACGCAAATTGATTAAGCTCTGCCAAGTGCTTCAAGCGGGGCCGTAGCAGCTTATAAGCGTTAGGATATAAAACATCAAAGTGCAGTTGTTCAAACTCCTCAATGAAAACAGCATTTCGGTGGAATTTTTCAAGCTGCTCATAATACCATTCACTTTTGATATTCTTTATGCCGTAGAAATTGCACAATTCTTCAATGGCTTTTACAAAATCAGTTTTAAATATTTTTTGATATAGCCCGATTATGTCTATGTGAATGTCACAGCCGAAACATTTATAATAAAAATATCCGTCTTTGTGCTGATAAATATTTGCACTGGGTGTATTATCATCATGGAACAGGCAGCGGAAAGTCTTACCCAATCCCAACTTTGGCATATTTGATGCTACCAGTGGGTTCTGTCTTTTCAATATGTCTCGCACTTCAAAGAAGTTCTCAGGCTCTCTACCAAAATCATGCTTGGGATGTGTTTGAAAAAAGCTGACAGTCTCAGTGGTGACACCCTTAGCCCTGGAGTCCGTGCTTGCACCTATGTTCTGCGGTTTTAATTCTACGGGGGATATTTCCATGTGTCCAATAACTTTCATCACTTCGCCAAGAGAATACCGCCGCCCATTACCCCCAACAACTCTTACTTGAAGAGCTGGCTTTCCCTCTTTGAGAGGTTTTTTGTTTGTTGTGCCGACAACTCTTAAAATCTGGGTAGCTAATGTTGCTTTACCATCGCTCTGGAGCAAACTTTGATATTTTATTAGAATTTTCTTCAACAGTACTTGGTCACGCAAAGCTTTATCCAATAGCCAATATGCGTGATATCCGTTGCCGCTGTCAACTATAATACTGGCAGGCAACGGAAAGTTTTTGATTTTCTGCATCAACTCATCTTTTGTATAAGTACGGATGACTTCTTTCGTTGTAGGACATTTAATTTTTGGGTCTAGGTCGGCATAGAGAAAGTTGTAGGAATGACAGTATTCTTTGGTCGCCTTATTATCATGTTCTGACTCTGGTTTTAAGGTAGCACACTGAAAATAGACATTCAGTGATTTATCTGCCTCTTTCCGTATTGCGTATTGAGCCGCATCCTTTATCGTTGTAAAAAACATTCTGGAACGAGGTCTTCCATCCATATCCAATGGACGGATTTCAATTAACTGCTTGTTAGAATCAAATCCTGGGAACAAGGTCTGCAAAAATTCCTGTGCTGATGTCGGTAACGCATTTTCTTTCATAAAGCAACACCTCTTTTTGATTGGCCAAGTATGGCTCTTTATTTACCTGCCAAAAAGAGAGACTCGAGGCTTAAAGCAATACAATCAAATATTTTTTAAGCACAAAAAAACACTCCCCCCTCTAAGGCAGATATGTAACCCTGCAGACGCAGGGTAGAGGATGGGAATGCTTTTTATGAAATATTTGATTGTTGGGATATGATAGAACATGATTTTCAAATATTTCAAGTCCAATTTACGCGAGAAGTTTTGTTATCATTTTAAAAGTAAAAAACCTCAGCGGGGTTCGCTGAGGTTTTCTGCTTGGTTAAGGTATGTGTATAGAAGTATAAGTGAGATGTCCAGAGAGCAGACTGGACATCTCCCACTTTATTTAAATGAAATCATTAATGCTTTTGTACTGTGAAACTGTCATCTTGATGTACTTTTGCAAAGTATTTAGGTCTTTGTGACCAGTAAAGTGCGCAATCTCAATCACGGTGAACCCCTGTATAGCAAGATGGGTGCAGAAAGAATTGCGAAAAATACAAGGTGTAATGCTAAATTCACGCTGGATTCCAGCAAGTTTTGCATACTTTAAAAATAAACGGTTCACGGTTTTCAGGGAGATTTGCGGACCCTTTTCACCATAAAAGACAGGGCAGTCAGGGTGTGGATATTTCAATTGACATTGCATGCACTCCTGATAAAAATCCATCAGCAGTTCAAACAATTCTTTGTGAATTTCCAGGCCATTGAAATTGGAGACCTTGCCACGCTTGAGCAAAAGTGCCTTCTCCTTGAAGGAAACCTGCCCCCAGGTCAGATTGACCGCTTCTTCCCTTCTGCAGCCGACAAAGGCCAAAGTGCCGAGCAAAGCAGCGTCCCGCTTGGCATTTACATCGCCATAACGCTTTGCTGCTGCTAAAATTTGGCGCACTTCATGAAAAGGTAAATACTTTGGAATTTCGCTGTCTTTGGGCTGTCGTTTATGAACAAATTTGGCCATTATGTTTTTCGGTAGCCACTCGTTGTTCGCAAGGCAGGCAAAGTATTTTGACAGGCTGTCTACCTTTCTGTCGATGGTGGCACGCTTAAAGCCATGTTTCAAGAGCAGTATGTTTCTATAGATGGTGATATGTTGGAGTATTATCTTATCAAGAGAGGTGACTCTTCTCTCTTCTTCAAGAAACTCCAGGAATCCGCGGACATCTGTCCCATACGCGTTTACTGTACTTTTTTGTAAGCCTTCTCCCATTTGCGTGTTCACGAAGAATTCCAGACTTTGTTTGAACTGTTTGTTTTGCATGTTTAACATTTCCCCTTTAGGTTTATTAGTAATGCTTGCCTTCTTCCCGTTCAAAAACCAAATCCCCATTTAAGGCAAGCGGGCTATCAAATCTCCTTCTTCCCAAACATGAATCAAGGTCACGCAACACCTCCCTTTTTTGCTAAAAGACATTTTAAGAAGCTTCTGGGACTATTGTATCAAGTGAGAAATACGAAAGTCTAATTCTACTACGTGGATTTCGCCATTATTTTTCTATCCTTCATTTTTTAGCTTCATGCGTCCCCTTGAGAGCCATTTTGCAGCTTCTGTGACCTATTCTATTAAATTCACATATGCATTTCCAATTTTACTATGCATATTTCGCCATTTATTTTAGTTAGAACCCTAAAACATTATTATTCGGGTTGGCTTTGATACAGGCTGTTGGCTAGATAATTAGAATAAGTGGCATAATATATGATTTTTCGCATCCAAAGTGAATCTACTAAATTTGGTTAAATAAAAAGGTCATAAGACATAGTCCTTATAACTATCATTTTGTTTGTTTATAGGACAGACTTGTGTCAGGAAACAAGCGGTTCATAAAAAAGGCCCGTGTTATAAGGTTTTTTTGATTGGACAAGAAGGAATTTCCTTGCGGATGTTGAATATGTAAACCAGGCAAAAAAGGGAATAGGGTTATTCAAAAGGGAACTCGGCTTATTGGTTTGACTGTTGGCCCATAGCACAAAAAAACACTACGCCTAAACGTAGTGTTTATGGGACAAATACAAAGCAAACCTGTAAGCCGAGTTCTGTTCCCCTTACGGGGTGGCAGCCATCTCTCTGGTACGACAGTTACCTGCCGTCTCTAGCGACCTAACCCGGGAGATCTGCGGGCCGCGTCAACTCTCCCCTATTTGGTCTTGCTCCAGGTGGGGTTTACCTAGCCGGCCAGTCACCTGACCGCTGGTGCGCTCTTACCGCACCGTTGCACCCTTACCAAGCTGGAGGTCGGATGTCAGAAGTCAGTTTGCCAGATTTATTTGGAATCGTTTCTTTCGACGATTCCGCCAAATCCGACCTCTGACATCCGACTTCTAACTTGGCGGTTTTTTTCTGTGGCACTTTCCTTGAGGTTACCCTCACTGGGGGTTACCCAGCACCCTGCCCTATGGAGCTCGGACTTTCCTCGAAGGCATTAAAGCCCCCGCGACTGCCCAGTCTGCTTTGTATTATTTTGTCTCAGGATTAATATTATATCACGTATTTAACCTAAAATCAAAAGGTAGATTATGGAAGTTATGGAACAAGAATTCGGCCGCAATTATCACAGACCACCACCGCATTCGGATTGCATAAAAAGTTTTTTGTCCTTGACGATATAGAGACGCGACAGCCGCTGCAGGTATCACCTGTGACCAGAGCCAATGGACGCCCGTTATACCGCTTTCTTTTTTCCCTGTAGCCCTCAATAAGCTCTTTACTGACTTGTTGCAGCAATATATCGCGCTGCTCCTGATGAAATTTAATTTCATCCTTAAGCCGCTCAATTTCCTCGTTTCCGGACTTCTGCAATTCCCTTATCTTTAACATCTTATCTTTATGATTTGCTTTGGCTGTGGCAAGGGAGGCTTCCAGCTCTTCCACCGCTTCCATGGAAAGAAGCACAAATTCTTCATGTTTCTCCCGTTCCCGCCGTAGTTCTTTCCCCTTCTCTTCTAGCTGTGAAAGCTCTTTAGCGTTATTTACGCTGCCGTCGTACAACTTTGTCTCAATTACTTTACTCTGGGTCTCAGCTTCCTGCATATCCATTTCCAAACGTTTTGCCCGTTTCCGTTGTTCGGCCAATTTACTTTCAGCCCATCCTACTGCTTCTTTGGAATCAGCCGTTTCCGCCTGTAATCTTTTGAACTCCTCGAATACAGGGAGTTCTTTTAAATTCTTCCATAACAGGTCCAGCTTTAGCTCAGCCTGTTGCAATTCATATAACACCGACAACTCGCCCACAAATACCCCTCCTTATTTCAATAAAAAAAGAATAGGTGAAATCACCCATCCTTAAAAATAATGCCATGGCGCAGTGTCAATTTTCGATGCCAAGACTTCTGTTCCATAGCCACCTTCACTGATTTTACGCTGCAGATAGTCACGAAGCACAGGCACAATTACCTGTTCGGTGGCGTCATGACCGGCATCAATGACAGCCAGGCCGGCATCTGCCGCATCCCGGGCTTCATGATACTTAATATCGCCGGTTAGGAGAACATCTGCTCCGTCAAACGACGCTGCGTGGATTAAGTTGCCACCACCGCCGCCGCAAACAGCAATTTTTTTAATGAGCCGACCGCCTTGCCCCACAACACGGAGTTGTTGCACATTAAGTTTTTCTTTAACCAACCCGCATAGCTCATCGAGAGTGCAGGGTGAAGGGTTCATCCCAACCCGGCCTAAGCCATGGGACACACCTTCGTTCCGCAACGGGTATATATCGTATGCTGCCTCTTCATAAGGGTGGGCTTTGAGCATAGCCTGAATAACACGGCGGCGATAACTTGCCGGGATAATCGTCTCCAGCCTGACCTCACTGACCCGTTCCAGCTTTCCCTGCTCCCCGATATACGGGGATGTTCCCTCCAGCGGCATAAACGTACCTGTTCCTTCCGTCTGAAACGTGCAGTGACTGTACCCGCCAATCCAACCGGCACCTGCAGATGCCATGGCGTTGCGTACATTTTCCACATGATCAGCCGGTATAAACACAGCGATTTTCTCCAGTTCTTCTTGGCCTGTGACACGGATAATTTCTGTATCTTCCAAGCCTATAGCCTTGGCCAGTGCGTCATTCACGCCGCCGCTGGCTACATCCAAATTGGTATGGGAGGCGTAAATGCGAATACCGGCAGCCAGTGCTGTAGCAATCAGAGTTCCCAGCGGCAGGTCGGTCCGCAGTGCAGAAAGAGGTCTAAATATAAGGGGATGATGGGTAATAATGAAGTCGGCTTTATGGGAAATTGCTTCGTCCAGGATACGTTGGTCCACATCCAGGGAAACGAGCACTTTCTCTACCGTACCCTGCATCCCGCCTAACTGCAAGCCCACGTTGTCCCAGTCGTATGCCAGGCGGCGAGGCGCCAGTTCTTCCATATAGTTAATCAATGTCTGCACGCTCAACGGCACCGGCCAAAACCTCCTCCAGGTACATCAGTTCTTTTTCTACAGTCTTAATCTTTTCAGACATATTTCTGTGTCTTGCATTTTGTAAATTAAAATATACAATTCTTAACTTCCGGATTTTATCTCGTACAAGGACTGGAAACAGTTCCGGTTTTTTTTCCAGTAACCGAGGTCCAAACGACAGGCGGAACGGATCGGTCTCCATTTCCTTGCCCGGTTTAGCCAGGATAATTTCATACAATCGCTTACCTTCCATGGCCAGGGACTCGTGAACCAGAGCAAAGCCGTTTTGCGCCAGGAAAAGACGTAAATACCCGGCCTCGCTCATCGGTTGGAGAATAAAACGTTCAACACCGGCAAGCTTATGACGTCCTTCTTCAAGAATTAAGGTAATTGTACGGCCGCCCATTCCGGCAATAATTACAGTATCCGGATTGTCATCCTGCCGCAAAACATGAAGTCCGTTACCTAATCGCAGATCAACTTTATGCGTGCAATTTAATGCGGCCACCGTTTCCCTTGCCTGATCCAAAGGTGCCTTGTTAACATCCGAAGCGATAACACGCTGACTAATGCCTTCTGAGAGCAGATATACAGGCAAATACCCGTGGTCTGTACCAATGTCGGCAACCACGCTGCCCACGGGAACCAAATCAGCTATGGCAGCCAGCCGCGGGGTGAGTTTCATCAAGCGCCACCTCCGCTAGTATAATTACCATTTCTACTCTAAAATATGAAAATCCTGCTTATTGACGGTTATTTGGCAGTGGTGAGCTTTTTACGGGGAATTCCCCGTTCTTCGGGTGTTCCGGGAATGATATTGTCCAAAATCAATCCAAGGATGGCTGCGACAGCCATTCCTGTCTGACCGATGGTTGTAATAATATCAGCGAGCAGGGGTGCGCCGGAAATTGCAAACGGTGTACCTGCGGCTGCCAACCCCTTAAAGTATTCAGGGACACTTAACCCCATAAACAGAATAAATCCGATGATCATCATGTTTCTCATCGATGAAAGGTCCGCCTTTGCAGCGGTGCTAATCCCTATGGCGGCAATCAGGCCGAAAAGTGTAGTATAAAGGCCGCCGATAATCGGAGTGGGTATGGTAGCCACAGTAGCACCGAACTTGCCAAACACTCCTAGAAATATGAGCACAACAGCACCGATATTGACAACATAGCGGCTAGCGACTCCCGTCAACCCCACAAGCCCGATATTTTCCGTATAACTGGTATTAGCCAGACCGCCAAAAATACCGGCCAGGAAGCAACCAATCCCTTCCATGCCAATTCCCCGACTGACTTGTTTGCCGGTAAGCTCTGGTGCTTTTGCAACAACGGCTACCGCATGATAGTCTCCGTAAGATTCGATAATAGATGCAAGGTATCCGGCAAGTACTGCAAGGAAAAAGCCGATATCGAAACGGGGGACACCCCAGGGAAACACAAGTCTGAGTCGAAACAACTCCGCCGCTGCCACTCCGGAAAAATCAACGAATCCAGGGGTGCCTTGCACATAGACTCCCGTAATTGTAAGTGTGGCAGCAATAATGTATGCGATAAGTACGGAAAGCAAAATGCTAAAAAGAGAAAGTGTCGGCTTTTTACGGCCAAGAACCAGGGTAAAATAAAAGACAAGGATAATGACGATTCCGGAGAGAAACCAGTTTTGCCCGGCCATCGGTGCTCCGACGCCAAACAGTGCCAGACCAATCAAAGCAATAACCGGTCCGATAACAACGGGCGTTAATATATTTTGTATTCCGCCGATAATACCAGAAAAGCCAATAAACATTTCTACAAAAGCTCCCAGTATCATTGCTCCTGCAATATAAGTCATTATCGTAGCAGGATCTCCGCCTCTGCCGCCCACTGCAGCTATAATTGCAAAAAAGGGACCCAGGAATGCAAAAGACATTCCCTGAACGATGGGCAGACGTGTTCCAAAATTCACCTGTAACAACGTGGCAACCCCGGCCGACAGCATGGCAGCCGCGACCAAAACACCTGTCTGATATGCGTTCATTCCCATAGCAGGTGCAAGAATTAATGGTACGGCAATCGTTGCGCCAAACATTGTCAGCACATGCTGCAACCCCAGCCCCAATGCCTTTGCAAATGGCTTAGGCACATCGTCCAGACCGTAGACTATTCCCTGTTGTTTTTTCATCTTCATCCCTCCGTTGTTTGAAATTGTCTGCAAACATTATTATGTCGAAAATAGAATATATCCTCCGGACTTTGTCGTCCGAAAGGATATATTCTACACAGAGCTCTGTCTACCTTTTCCCCGGTAAAATTTTCCCGTGAAGAAACTTTACCCTCCAGCTCTTAAAAATTGGGCACGAAAAGCCTGGATCAGTTCATCACAACGCTTCCCCTCCGCCCGGAAGATAATTTCTGTTTCAAGAAGCTTGCCACAAACGAATACTTCCCGTTCCTCTCCCAGGACTACTTCCCAGTCAGGTCCGGTAATTACCCCGTTTTCACCCAGGCTTCCTCCCAACGTTAAAAAATACTCCAAATACTCCTGCCGGGGAGTCCCCCGCCGAATAATTGTAATCTCTTTCTCTGCCATCAATCCACCTCTTCTGCTCGCTGTTTACTCATTATACAAAATAAAACAGTAACGTGCCAGTTAACACGAACTGCTTCCCAGCTGCCCGGTTCTTTTTTGATACAGAACATGTTAAAATATAATACAATAACACAACGCGGGGAGACGACTGCTATGCTGGGTCTATTACTATCATTAATTCTAATCAATGTCATGTCACACTATGGTTTTAAATTATATCTTTCCATTCTGGCTGGTATTATCGTCGTCGCTGCCTTTAACAGTTTTACCATAGCAAAATCTTTCACATTATTTTTTGTTTCTGCAACCAGCCCGGTTACCGTGACTTTAGCATTCATCGTTATTGCCATGACAGCATTTGGTAACATCCTCAGGGAGACAGGCGGCATGAAAATCATGGTGGAAAAACTGTCTCTAATCGTAAAAGACCGTCGTCACCAGATTGTATTACTGCCTGCTTTAATTAGCCTGTTAGCCTTCCCCGGGGGAGCGGTATTTTCCGCTCCCCTTGTAGAAGAAGCGGGGTCAGGAATCGGTTTGGATAAGACGAAATTGGCGCTTGTAAACATCATGTTCCGCCACCTTGTGTATCTCATTTTCCCTTTTTACAGCGGCCTGATTCTACTATCTGAACTCTCTGGCATAAGCGTCTTTTACTTTATTCGTCTAAACTTACTGCTTTTTATCTTGTTTATAGGCTTAATGTATATTATTCTGTTTCGAGGTCTGGACATAAAAAAAGAAGGGCGGTTTGAAGTAAAAGAACTTCCGGCTCTGTTTTGGAGCCTGTCTCCTCTTTTGCTGACAATCATTCTGGCAGCAATTTTTAATGTTTACTTCCCCCTGGCCATCTTATTTGGCATTTCACTGGCACTGTTCCACTATTTACCCAACGACCAGCCTCTCGGTGTCACCATTAAAAAAAGGGCTTCCTGTCTTTGGTATGGCATTAACTGGCCGATGACACTCTCCATCGTGTTTATTCTTGTTTTGAAAGATTTCCTGGAAGCCTCCGGTGTTATTAACAATATCAGCAGCATCATGGTCGCAAGAAACGTCCCCTGGCTGGTAATAGCTGTCGTCATCCCTTATCTTATCGGGTTTATTACCGGAAGTCAGACTGCGTCTGTGGCTATGTCGGCGCCACTGCTTCTTTCTGCCGTACCATTTCCCGAAATAAGAAGTTACCTGTTCCTGATTTTTATCACTTCCCTGGCCGGCTATCTCGGCTCTCCCCTACACCTGTGCGCTGTAGCCACAGCGGAACATTTCGGCGTTCCTCTGCAGCAGTTGGTCAGGAAAGTTAATTATTTCAGCGCGCTGTTGGTATTAGCGGGTATTGGTTTCTTTTTTACGTTCACACTGTTGTCTTAAACGTGGCTAACATCAAAAGCTCAGTTCATGAACTGAGCTTTTGATGTTAGCCGACGCAGGCGCCTTACTAATTAGAAGCTGTTACACTGCCGGTATAGGGTAAGAAGATTATTTATGCTGTTTTAATAGGCATATCATTGATTCAGACTGGACAAATTAGTAAGAAAATGGGGAGTTATAATCCATGGACATAATGAATACGTTGCAAAAATTAACTGAGATTGGCAAATCAACGTCAGAAAAACAGGTATTGATTAATGTTAATGAAGTCTTCTATGTCTGGGATATCATGGTGACTAAGTTTGATATTATGCAATCTGTAAAGATCGTTGAAAATTTTATCACCGATATCGATTTAAAGTTTATTGCAGAACAAGTAGTTAAAGGCCTGGAAACTGGCATTAATGATATGGAAACAATAATGAACAATTACGGTATACCCTTTCCTGAAAGACCGCCTGTAGGCAGTAACGCAACAGCCAACATAGAGGATTTTTCAGAAAAATTTATCTACGCTGGCTTATTTGAAGGGATACAGTCGTTTTTCCCCATTCTATCGGCTGGTTTTATGAACAGTACTTCACCTATTGTAAGGAAAGTATTTAAAGACCACTTACTTGTGACAATTGAATTACAGGAATTGATTGTTGAATATGGCAAGTTAAAAGGATTTATTAATGAACCACCTGTTTATAAGGCATAGCTCACTTATGGCTCAACATACAAGTACAGTGAGGTGATTCAATGAAGATACCTAAACAAATCCAAAAATTAAATGAAACTTTTATGTCAACACAGGATAAACAGGGGAACATTAATGTGAGTGAGGTATTCCATCTCTGGAATCATCTGGTACAGAGATACAATATCATATACTTGACTACCCTGATGGAGCAGTTTGCCAAAGATGAAGATTTAAAATTGATTCTTAAGGTTGGGGAAACATCTTTATCCAAACATATTACAATATTGGAAAAAGAAATGATGGCATATGGAATACCATTGCCACTTAGGCCGCCCAAACAAGCTCAGTCTACAGCAAGTCTGGAGCAGATCAACGATCGGTATATATTTAGACGTATCCTTAGAGGAATTCAGGGATTTCTGCCTACCCATACAATGGCTTTTGTTCACAGTACTTCTCCAAAGATCCGGGAACTGTTTATGTCATTTTTGGTTGAAGAGATGAAGCTCTATGATAAATTTATGGAATACGGAAAATTAAAAGGATATGAAATTATGCCGCCTAGCTATAATTCAGGGTAAGATCTTGCAATTCCGGAATTTATTATCCGTCAATAAGAGGCACAGCCCGCGCTGTGCCTCTTTCACATTTTTTAATCTAAAAACTTATCGAGTCCAAGTTCAAAAATTAAAACTTAAAGTTGCCAAAGTGTGAGTCAGGAATAGGTTGATGAAGCGCCAGTTCAAATCCCCGGGCAAGTTTGTCCCGGGCTTCGGTCCATGTAATAATGCCGTCATGGAAGAGGTGTGCACCGGTTACATACGGATGGCCTTCTTTATCATACCGGTCTATCATTTTTTGCCGAAACTCCGTTATTTTAGCTTCGTCTACTTCAAGCCCTTTTTTCTTTTTATTGCCTCTTTCTATGGTTTCTAAAACAAATGCAGCTGTTTTACCGGACATAACTGTAGTTCTGGCCCTCATTGTCTGAAAAACAAACCGGGGGCGGAAAGCGCGGCCGCACATGCCATAGTTTGCAGCGCCGTGATCCGGACCGATTACCCATTGAATTTTTGGAACTTCGACACAAGAGCAGGCCCGAACCATGTCGGCGCCATACTTACCGATACCGCTTAATTCCTCTCTGCTCCCAACCATATATCCCGGAGAGTTTTGAATGTACAGCAGTGGCGTTTTATCCGTGCCGCATCGAATAACCCATTCCGTTGTTTTTTGCGCAGCCTCCTTAAATATGACTCCGGTTTTATTAGACGCTACCACCCCTATGGGCATACCTTTTAGCCACATCTTCCCACAGATAACGGAATCACCGCGACCTGGCGCAAAATTAGCTTTGTATTCCTGAAAATAGCTGGCATCCGCAATCGTCTTAATCACATCATGAACATTTATTGGTTTATAGGGGTCTGCAGGCATACAAGCCATGAGTTCTTCCGGACCATAAAGAGGTTCATCCCATTCGGAGTAACGGTTTGCAGAAAACCTCATCGGGGGGTCAAAGGCAATAATATCTCGCAATTTATTTGTACCTTCTTCTTGGGTAGTGACAAAATGGTCACATCCACCGGAGCGATGAGTATGAACATAAGCTCCTCCTAAATCCTCAGCTGTTGCTACTTCACCGATGGCTGACCGTACCATGGGAGGCCCGGCGAGAAAGGCATAAGACATTTGGTCTATCATGACGGATTCACAGGCTAAATAAACAATGTATGCGCCACCTGCCGTATTCCCCCCTGTGCTTAACGTATATTGTTTTATGCCCTTAGCTGACATTCTTGTCATGTTATAAAAAATGGCACCAAACATATTTTCATCAGCAAAAATTTCCTTTTGCAGAGGCAGAAATGCACCTGCAGAATCAGCAATATAGATGCAGGTTAAGCCACAATCAGCAGCAATTCTTTGCGCCCTCAAATGTTTCTTTACAGTGATTGGATAGTACGTCCCCGCAGTCATACGATTTTCGTTTACAAAAATCATGCAATCTTTACCATGAATTATACCTACGCCTGTTACCAAACCACCTCCAGGAATATGAGGCTGTTCCGGGTACCCAATATGATACCCTGCGTCTAAACCAAGTTCATAAAATTCCGTACCTGGGTCTATAAGCATTTCAATTAACTGCCTGGCAGGAAGTTTGCCCTGGGCAGCCAGACGTTTCATTTGTCTTTCTCCACCAATATTGTACGCTTCTTCTCTATGAATGAGAAGTTCTTGATCCTGCTGTAACCAAAAGTTATAATTTTGCAGCCTATTTTGCTCAGAGTCAACCACAGTTTTCACCCCCACTCTTATATCATTCGCTATGATAAGCACGTGATGTGGCTAGCAGCTTTTCGCAAGTAAAAATTTGAATGCCGCACTAACAGCTGTTTCATTTCTCTGGTTGAAGATAGTTACCTTTACCGTAACCACGCCGCCTTTTCCATCTTTATCGTTTTTATCAATGACCTCCATCTCCAGGGAAATGGTATCACCGATAAACACCGGAGACACAAATCTTACTTTATCCATGCCGTAGAAGGCAATCACTATGCCAGGTTTAAATTCCATCAAACCTGTGGCCACAGACAAAAGTAGCATTCCATGTGCAATACGCTGTTTAAACGCAGTGGCAGACGCCCATTCCTTGTTTGTGTGTAAGGGGTACCAATCTCCGCTTAATGCGGCAAACATTACAATATCGCTTTCTGTTATCGTTCTCCCTCCGGAAAACCATTTCTCCCCAGTATCAAGTTGATCAAAATATCGGTTAAGCATACAAACACCTCCGTAGTATTTTTCGCTTAGATGCGCTTATATTCTAGGTCGTCTTGCTTTTCCGTTTAAGTTCCATTTTCCTTAAATCGCCCCGCTTGACCTTCCCTGTTACGGTCATAGGCAGCTCTTTAACAAACTCAATTTCACGGGGATACTCATGAGCAGCAAGTCTGCTTTTCACAAAGCCCTGGATCTCTGCCGCAGTTTCCGGGGTATCAGCATAGCCGTCTCTTAAAATAATAAAGGCTTTTACAATATCCCCCCTGATTTCATCAGGGCTGCCGACGACCGCTGATAGCGAGACGGAAGGGTGCTTTAACAAACAGTCTTCGATTTCCGAGGGGCCAATACGATAACCGGCGCTGGTAATTACATCGTCTGTCCGCCCTTCAAACCAGAAATAGCCATCCTCGTCATAGTGGCCTGTATCACCGGTAAGGAGCCAGTCTCCCGCAAATTTTTTAAGCGTTGCCTCTTCGTTTTGCCAGTACATCAAGAACATGACCGGGTCACCTTTTTTAACGGCGATTTCTCCTGTCTCACCTGCTGGCAGAGGATTGCCATGTTCGTCAACTACGGTTAATGTGTGACCGGGAGCCGGGCGCCCCATGGAACCCGGTTTAATTTCCATGATAGCCTCACAATTGCTAATTAACATATTGGCTTCTGTTTGACCATAAAACTCATTAATTGTGATCCCAAGCTCTCTTTTTGCCCAATTTAGCACTTCTTCGCCCAGAGGCTCTCCTCCGCTTGCAATGGAACGAATATGCAGGTTATGCCTGCTTCTGATATCCTTAGCGGAACGAAGTATTTTTAAAGCAGTAGGCGGCATGAAGATATTTTTAATTTTATGCCTGGCGATAAATTCCAGAATTTTCTCAGGGTCAAACTTCTTCGCCCTGTAAGCAACAACTGGTACTCCGTGGTGAAGGCTGGGGAATAACACATCAATCAGGCCGCCAATCCAAGCCCAGTCGGCTGGTGTCCAAAACAGATCTCCCTCGTGCGGAAAGAAATTATGCGAAACCTCAACGCCGGGAAGATGACCAAGCAGGACTCTGTGGGCGTGGAGTGCGCCTTTTGGCGGTCCCGTTGTGCCTGATGTGTATATAATCAGGGCAGGGTCATCCGCGTTTGTGTGTACCGGCTCGAACTTTTCAGAAAACTTCTCCAGTTCCCGTTCAAACAGGAGTACGTTGTCGCCGATTGTATCCGGGCTGCCGACACAAATAATCGTCTGTAAGGCTTCCAGGTTTGGCTTAATAGCTAAAATCTTTTCCAGGTTCTCTTCGTCAACAATAACAACCTTCGTTTTACTGTTACCCAGCCGATATTCCAAAGCTTCTGGCCCGAACAGCGTAAACAGCGGGATGTTAATCAGGCCAAGTTTAAAACCAGCCACATGGGCAATAACCGTCTCAGGCTGTTGGGACAGAACAATTCCGAATCTGTCACCGCGGGCCATACCAAGACTTTGCAGCAGGTTGGCTAACTTATTGGATAGTAGCTTTACATCGCAAAATGTGTAATTCTGAATTCCGCCGTCTTTATCTTCATAAATTAAGGCCAGTTTTTGCTCGTCTGCGGAGGCATGGCGGTCACAGATATCAATGCCGATATTATAATTAGCAGGAATCTGCCACGTAAATTCTGAGTATATTTGTTCATATTTTCCACCCATAGTGAAACCTCCTCTTTTTTAGAATCCTTACATTATCTTGTTCGGCAACCAAAGGATAATCTGCGGGAAAACTGTCACCAACAATACTGTGAACAGCTGGATAAGGACAAAAGGCCAGACACCTTTAATAATATCCTTCGTTGTGACTTCGGGCGGTGCAATCCCCTTTAAGTAGAATATGGCGTAGGCAAACGGAGGCGTAAGAAAAGAGGTTTGATACATTATACATACGGTTGCCGCAAACCAAATCGGATTGAAACCTAAAGTGGCGGCTATGGGTGTAAATATCGGCACAATAATTAAAAGAGAGGCTATCCAGTCCATCAGAAAACCAAGAATGAAAACCACAAGCATCATCACAGCAAAGATTCCCCATTTACCGAAGGGTAAACCAAGCAATGCCTGTTTTACGACTTGGTCACCGCCAAGGCGCATAAATACTCCGACAAATAGACCGGCAAAAATAATGACCATGTAAATCATGCTTGATGTCTGTAGCGTGCGGTAAAGCGTATCTTTTAGGACCTTTACGCTTAGCTTCCCGTAGATCAGCGCGACAATCATGGAAGCAAAAGCGCCGATTGCGGCTGCTTCAGTGGGCGGAGCAATACCAAACCAAATTGCACCCAACACAGCCAGAATGATGGCAAAGACCGGCAACACATTAATGATAATGCCAAGAAACTTTTCTTTTGTGGTATACTTTTGACGCTCTTCCAAAGGAAGCGGCGGTGCGAATTCGGGATTGAGATAAGCCCGAACCAAAACATATGTGATATACATCAAGCCCATTAAAACACCGGGTACAAGTGCTGCATAAAATAACCTGCCGACGGAAATTCCTGCAGCAGGACCGTAAACAACCAGCATAATACTGGGAGGAATAAGAATTCCCAAAGTACCGCCGGCACAGATTACCCCTGATGCCAAACCCTTGTCATAGTTATTTCTAAGCATGGCAGGCAGAAAGAGTAGCCCCATAGTCACCACAGATGCTCCAACCACCCCGGTAGTTGCCGCAAATAAAATGGATATGACCAGTGCGGCGACTGCCAAGCCGCCTCGCAGGCCTCCCAATGTGATACCGAGAATTTTGAAAAGCTTTTCAGCCACCCCCGAAATCTCCAGCATGTTTCCCATAAAGATAAAAAGAGGAATGGCCAGTAATGTGTAGTTCTTCATCGTTCCGAATACATTCAGGAAAATCATGTTAACAACACCGGGTCCCCAGAAAATGTACCCAAAGATGACTCCCAGTCCGCCCAGTATGACAAAAAGGTAGTATCCCGAGAAAATTCCGAGCATCAGTCCGATAAGCATAAGGATAAAAACGGTCATGGGACTTGCTGAGATCATCTTACAAATCACCTCCCTGAAGCTTCACAACGGTACGAATAGTATCGGCCAGGAGCTGGATGAGCAGCAGAAATAAACCGATGGGAACTGCAGTCTTCAGCGGATATATCGGCGGCTGCCAAAAGCCGGACATAATACGCTCATAGCGTGACCAGGACAACGCCGCCGCCTGAATGGAATTGATTAAACCGAAAATCAGTATCGGGTAGAATAAAACAATGCTTAAGATTAAGTCAACCCCTGCCTGTAAGCGCGGAGAGAAATTGCCGTAAAACAGATCAACGCGAACATGCTGCTTGTTTTTGAGCGCCATTGCGGCTCCGATAACCATCGCGCTGCCTCCCAGCATGTAGCTTACATCGTAGGACCAGAAGGTAGGCCTGTTAAAAAAATGTCTGCTGATTACTTCAAACGTCAGGCTAAGGACAAGAACCAGAATCAGCCAGCTTATGGCTTTACCCGTCATGTCGCTTATCGTATCGAACAGGTTTACTAGTCTTCGCAGAGACTGGCGTTGCTTCATAGAGTAGACCCCCTAACACAATCTTTCAAAGATGATTTTGAGGAACCCGGCGCGCGGGGAGAGCCAGCGCGCCGGGACCACAACCTCAAGCCTGATTCTGCAAAGCTTTAGTACTTCGGACTCATGTAATCACGCCAGTACTTGTAGCGCTCCAGAAATTTTATCTGAGACTTCCATACTTTATCAAACAGAGGGTCACCTGCGGCCAATTCCGCATAGTATTCATCGGCCAGTACCTTCATCTGCGCCTGAGAAGCCGCGTCAAACTCGATAATGGTCAGTTTCCCTTCGTTTTCCAGTTGCTTAAACTTCTGCATAGTATCCATATCCTGATAAGCGGCATACGCCCAGGCTTTACCCCACATTCTTTCGGTAACAACCCTGACGATGGCCTTTAGGTCGTCTGGCAGTTCATCCCATTTATCCTGATTAACCATAAAGGAAAAAACGGAAGTAGGCTGGTGGCTGCCTGGAACAATCAGATACGGGGCAACTTCATGAAATCCCAGGTTAAAGTTGTCCGTTGGTGTCGCGTACTCCGCAGCGTCAACAACACCTCTTTCAAGAGCCTGGAAAACTTCTCCGCCCGCAACGGCGACAACACTGGCGCCAAATCTGCTTTGAATTGCGCCCCAGAAGCCCACGCCGCGAACTTTCATTCCTTTGAGATCATCAAGCGTATAAATTGGTTTTCTTGAGTGATAGAATACTTCAGGGGTATAGGCACCGGCAGGAAGTAGCTTGATATTGTAATCTTGGAAAGCTTCTTCCCAAAGGGCTGTCCCTTCATCCTGTAACACCCAAGTCATATATTCCTGTTCATTTAAGCCAAGCGGCATGGCAGCAAAGAACCCGGCAGCGGGAATTTGCCCAACCCAATACCCTTCCCAACTATGAACTGCGTCAAGCGTACCGGTACTCACAGCATCCAACAGGTCCAAAGCACCGACAATAGTTCCTACCGGCTGCATTTGTACTTCCAGCCGTCCGCCGGAAGCAGTTGTAATTTCTCTGGCGATTTCTTCCGCCATCCAGTGCAGTGTGGTACCGGAAGGCCACGGAGATTGAGCTACCCACTTATACGTTTTTTCAGGGGTAGCCGGGCTATTGCCGGTTGCAGGCGCAGTACTACCGCCACACCCCGCCACAAAAACAGCGACAGCCATCACCAAAAGCAGTAACAAAACATGTTTTTTCATTAATTCCCCTCCTTTTAAGTTACTTGCCAAGTGCAGGTTTATAATGTTGAGCAGACCTCCTTTCGGTGTTTGAAATATAGTTAACAGCGGGTTACATATAAAAACCTCCGCTGACATTGACGACGGTGCCAGTGATATAGGATGCTTTCTCTGAAGCTAGAAAAGACACAACCTCCGTAATTTCTTCAGGAGCCGCAAACCGCGCCATTGGAATCCTCTCAATAATCCGTCGTTTCAGTTCAACATCTAAGGACAAACCTAATCCTGTCTCGATATATCCCGCTGCTATGGCATTTACCGTGATGCCCCTGATGGCCACTTCCGCTGCGGTTGCCCTGGTTAACCCCATGAGGCCAGCTTTGGCTGCAGCGTAATATGGAGTTCCCGCCACACCTGTCAACCCCACCACGGAGGCGATATTAATAATCCGGCCATACTTCTGCTCTCGCATAGATTTCAGTATGGCATGAATACAATTAAAGCTTCCGGTTACATGTACTGAGAAAAGGTCTGCTAAATCATCAGGGTTTCCGTCACGCACCAATGAGTTGCGGTTATTTCCGGCGTTATTGACAAGGATGTGGACGCTGCCGAAGACCCTTTTCGCTTCCTGAACCGCGTCAGATACAGCCATACTGTTTGATACATCTGCCAACAGAGGAATTGCCTCGCCGTGTTCGCTTCGGATCTCTGTGACCACTTGTTGCAGCTCATCTGCATGGATATCTATCAGGGCAATTTTTGCACCGTGGGCTGCGAGAGTTTTGGCAATGCAGCGGCCAAGTCCGCGGGCTCCGCCTGTAACCAGAGCGGTTTTTCCAGCCAAAAGCATTACAACACCTCCTCTTCCAGGGAACCCGCTCCCAGAAACTCTTCGCGGATTCCCATGGCTCCTTCCGTAAAGATCCGCTTATCCATGGTTTGCATGGGCTGAGCCAACACAGGCTGAAACTCCATATGATCCAAAATATCTTTTTTTACATCCACCCCTGGAGCAACTTCTATTAGGATGACGCCCGCCTCCGTGAGTTTAAAGACGGCCCTTTCAGTGATATAGAGTACCTCCTGGCCAACTCTTTGTGCATATTGACCGCTAAAGGTGATTTGCTCAACCTGCGCAACAAACTTGTTCACGTTCCCATCATCAGTAATAGTAAGCTTACCTCGGCTGATTTTATAATTTGGCCTGCCACTTTTAAACGTACCGCAAAAGACTACCTTTTTCGCATTCTGAGATATATTAATAAACCCTCCCGGCCCGACAACTCTGGAACCAAATTTACTCACATTTACATTGCCTTGATGATCGGCCTGGGCCATCCCCAGAAATGCGATATCTAACCCTCCGCCGTCGTAGAAATCAAACTGGGCCGGATGCTCTATAACGGCATCCGGGTTGGCCGCCGCCCCTAAGTTTAAGCCGTCTGCCGGAATACCTCCGATCAGTCCGGATTCAATGCTAAAATAGATGTGCTCATCCATGCCCTCTTCCACAGTTACCGCACCAATAGCATCCGGAATACCAATTCCAAGATTTACGATATCACCGTGTCGTATCTCCATCGCCGCCCGTCTGCCAATTACTTTGCGTTCGTTTAGTCCGATATCAATCTTTTTACTACTCGGAACACGCAATTCATGGCTTAACGCAGGGTCATAATCAATGGTGAAAGACATCCGGCGGTTTTCTTTGGCAGCAACGACAATCAAGTCAACAAGAATTCCGGGAACCTTCACATCTCGTGGGTTCAATGTTCCCCTGCGTGCAACACGCTCTACTTCGGCAATGACGATGCCGCCGGAGTTTTTTGCAGCCTGGGCAATAGCAAGGGTTTCCAGCAATACTGCTTCTTTTTCCATCGTGATATTACCGGCTTCATCCGCAGTAGTTCCCCTGATTAGTGCAATATTAATGGGAAATGACTTATAGAGCATCCACTCACGGCCATCAATCGTTAAAAGCTGGACGAGATCCTCTTTGCTGATAGCATTGAGCTTCCCCCCTTCGAGCCTGGGGTCAACAAAAGTTCCCAGACCTACGTGAGTTACTACTCCGGGTTTCCCCCCGGCTATAGCCCTGAAAAGATGAGTGATAACTCCTTGCGGAAATGCATACCCTTCAACAAGATTCCGGCCTACCAACTGCCCCAGTTTGGGGGCGAGCCCGATGTGTCCGCAAATGACTCTTTTTGTCAGGCCTGTATGTGCATAGTGGTTTATCCCTTTTTCATGGTAATCACCTTGTCCTGCAGCATAAACCAGTGTCAGGTTGCGGGGACTACCCAGGCGCAAAAAACGTTCCTCAATTTTCATGGAAAGCTCTTCCGGATGGCCAAATCCAATAAATCCATTGATTGCCACCACATCACCATCTTTAATCAGAGCTACGGCTGTATCGCTGCTAACTAACTTTTTCAATGGCATAACCCCCAGCCCGTTGTTAGGATATCAATACTGCAATTAATATGCCAGAATATTCTGATTCTTAATTTAAGATAACCGCAGTAAATTTGGGCTTATACACATCACAGGGGTAACCCGACCATATTCCAAGCGTCACGAAACGCTACACAAAAGGCGACGAAATGCAGTAAAGTGCCTAAATATTCTGATAATTTTGCGTAGCATATCGCTACAGTAAATGCAGCGATATGCTACGCGAATAGAGGCAAGGTTAGGTAATATTATATTTTTCAATCTTTCTATATAATCTCGACCTGGGAATGTTCAGGATTTTGGCGGCATCTGCTTTATTATAATTTGTCACCTTTAGCGTTTCCGCAATAATTTGTTTCTCAGTTTTGCTAATGGCGTCGTCCAGAGTCTGCAACCCTTCAACGCGATTTCTCTCAATTTTATTCAGAATTACTAACGGTAAATCATTAACGGTAATGGCGTCCCTATTATTATCCATATTCGTTAGAATCCGCTCTATAATACTGCGTAATTCCCGGACATTACCCGGCCATGGATACTGGCACAGCAAAGCCAGAGATTTTGCTTCAAACTTGGCGAAAATTCCGGTTTCCGCATGAAGCTCTGATAAAAAGTGATCACAAAGCAGGGGAATGTCCTCTGTCCTTTCCCGTATTGGCGGGATATGGACGGAGAGCACATTTAAACGATAATACAGGTCAGCCCTAAACAATCCTTCAGCGACCATCTCTTCAAGATCCCTGTTTGTCGCCGCAATAATTCTTACATCAACAGGTTTACCTTCCTTACTGCCAACCCGTTCTACCACTCTTTCCTGGAGAACACGGAGCATTTTGGCCTGCATGGCTAGCGGCATATCTCCGATTTCATCCAAAAAAAGTGTTCCTGTATGCGCCAGTTCAATCTTCCCGACCTTACCTCCCTTTTTAGCCCCGGTAAATGCCCCTTCTTCATATCCGAACAACTCTGATTCAAGCAAGTTTTCCGGAATTGCAGCGCAATTAATACTGATAAAGGGCGAATCCCTTCGCTGGCTCTCCAGGTGGATACCGTGAACCACAAGCTCTTTTCCAACACCGCTTTCTCCTGTTACCAGTACATTTGCCCGAGATTTTCCTGCCCGAATAGCCCGCTTCTTTACCTGCTCCATTTCAGCACTGCAAGTAATGATATTTTGCAATGAGTACTTGGCAAGGTGAATGTTTTTTAACTGTATCTTGTAATAGTTCATTTCATTTTGCAAAAGCTCTATTTCCCGTGCCAACAGCTTTAATTCATCCAAGTCTTTAAACAAAACCATTCCGAAACAGCCGACCACTTCATCCTTCTCCCTGATGGGAATACGGTGCACAATTGCTTCACGGCCATCAAGGTAAATAAAGCGCTGCGCAATTTCAGATACCCCTGTCTTGATTACCAAGGGTACCCGGCTCGTCGGAATAATGGACTGAATATGCTTACCGACGGCCTCATCCTTGTCAACGCTAAGGAATTTGGCGTATTCGTCATTAATAATAACAATACGTGAGTCCCTGTCCAATAATATCATAGGCACAGGCACCACACTAAGCACTTTTTCGTATATATTCATAAAACTTGAAGTAAAGCAGGGCTCATCCGGCCGTGCCCGAACTGTGCCAACCTCACGGAAGAACAGGATATAACCGGCGAGACTTTGATCTTTGTGAATGGGTTCGGTATAAACAACAAATTGTTTTTTTCCCAGTTGTATTTTTTCTTCCATTGCGTTAAAGTCATTAATCCGGGAAATCAAATCATCATAACCAATAATTTCAGCAAAATTTTTGCCCACAAGTGAATTGCTCAATGTCGGGAAAAATGCCTCAGAAACCTTATTGGCAAATAAAACTACCCCGTTGGGGCTAATGACTAACACCGGATCGGGTACGTAATCAAATATTGTTTCCGAGAAATTAAATGCGGAAGCCATAGTCACACCTCCGAGCATGTATAAATATTCTTACTATTTCGACAAATTTCTGCAATACCCTTCAATGGTATGGCGCAAGCTGAGCTATCAATTTACTCGCCGGCAAACACTAAGAGGCACAACTACAGCTCTGCGCCTCTTTCACATTAGAAATAAAATATGCTTTAGCTCTATTTGAAATTATCTTTACTATAATAAAGCGATGTACTCCCGAGTTCTTTGCAAACACAAGGATTTACTGGTTGTTTTTAGCTGCAAAGAGGCCAAACAGGCTGCCTGCAATGCCAAGAAATGTGCTTAGGGAAGCAATCAGGATGATCAGGTTCAGCACCAGGGTTTCGCGTGGCGGCAGGGGAATGAACGGAAGGGGTCCAGCTACCTGAGCATACACGTATCGTAACGCGTATGCCGCCAACATTGTTGCCAGTATGCCGCCTCCTATGCTTAACAATAGTCCGACCAGCAGAAAGGGGAAAGCAATAAAACTTTCAGGCGCACCCAGCAACCTCAGGGTGTTTATTTGTTCCCTGTTATTATCAATTCCCTGCCTGATAATGTGTGAGATTATGACCAGCGTTGAAATGCCCACAGCGGTTACAATCAGGTACCCCAAAAACCTTATGATTCCTGCCAGATTACGCAGGCGCTCTAAAACATCCCTGTTGTCCCTCACATGTTCAATTCCAGACAAGAGATGTAATTCTGCCAGGACGGCGTCCATTCTCTCCAAGTGTATTTTAATCTCAATAAAAGGGCTGAAGGGGTTTTCATCAAAATATTCCAGGACACGGGCTTCTTTTCCCAGTATTTCCACCATCCTGGCATAGGCTTGTCCCTCATTAATAAGCTGTGCTTCCCTTACACCATCTATCCTTTTTATTGCATCTGCCAGCTGTATGACCTCGGCAGAACTGATGCTTTCAGCAAAATACGCGTTTATTTCCGCCTCTCCCTGGATTACTGCTATAACATGATTGCTCATCCACCAGCCGGAAATCACCATGGCCAGAATAAAAAAAATAAGAGCTGTACTAATAAAGGAAAGAATATTGGACAGCAGGTTAATCCGGACGATTGCTTTTACTTCTTTTAAAAAATAATCGGCATTATTAAGAAGATGTTTCATTTTAACTCATCCGTCCTCTCCACTGCTCCCCCGTTTAAACGGATAAGCCTGCCATCATTTTCATTAATTAAATGGGTAGCATGGGTGGTAATAATTACCGCCGTTTTTTCATTTTTGCAGGCTTTTAAAATCTCCAGTATATTTAGGGCATTGTCTCTGTCCAGGTTGCCCGTAGGTTCATCTGCCAGTATTAAAGCAGGCTTCCTGACCACAGCCCGTGCGATTGAAACCCTTTGGGACTCGCCCCAGGACAGGTTTTCTATCAGTGATTCCGCCTTGTGCTCCAGACCTACCCTAATCAGGGCTTCTCTGGCATTTTCCTTTATCTCGCGGGATGAGAATCCAAAAAACCTCATGCCCAGCATGATATTTTCCAGCGATGACCTGCCTTTTACCAGCTTAAAATCCTGGAAGACAGGACCCAGTGCCATACGCAGCCGCCTGATATTACTTGCCTGACCTTTTGTTACAGCATGATCCAGTACTTTTAACGTGCCTGATGTGGGGAATTCCACTCCCATGAAGAGCTTTAACAGGCTAGTTTTACCGGAACCGCTGGGGCCGGTTATATACACCAGTTCACCCGGTTCAACATGCAGATTGATATCATGTAATGCTAAAGTACCGTCAGCGTATCGCAAGCATAAATTTTTTGCTTCTATCATCAATAAATGCCTCCCTGCGTTTCACAGTTAAAAACTCATCAGCAATTCGAGCCGACCAGCCAGGATTGCTATGGAGCGCAGAATATTGTCACCCACGAGAGTCTTAAGATTCAGTAGCAGTTCCGCTTCACCAAATAATTCTTCGAGGTTCTCGGTTTGCAGAGCCATTCCGTAAAAGCTACCTTCCTGCGCCCGAAATTTCAGAGTCTCTCCCTCCAGGATAAATATCCCTGACAAGACGAGATTTTTATCAGGCACTGCTATCTGAACTTTCCCTGGGTAAAAGCCAAAAACCATCTCCGACAGGCCATTATCCGCGATGATGTCATTTAGGGTATTGTCAGATATGGACGCTTTAATACCGGAAAAGGTTATCACTATTTTTAAAGCATCCGGCGGCAAATTCGCCTCTTCGATGATACGGGAAAATTTCTTTGTTACCTCTGGGAAAAAATGTATAAGCTCAGCCCATGCCCGCTGCATGTTGGCCAGCTGATTACGGTAATACTCCCTTTCTTCCGCTAGAGAAGCAAGATACTCTTCTTTTTCATCTTTTAACTGCTTTGTTTTTAGCAGAGATTCTTTCAAAAGTTCTTGTGTCTCTGCCAGCAACACAAGTTTTTCCGCAAGTTTCGTTTTTTCTGCCGTCAGCTTTTCGTTGCTTTCCTGCAACAACCCTAAAAGCTCACCCGTGTTGCGCGTGAGGTCCCGCAGGGTGTTTAATCTCCGGAGAAAGACGGCTAGGCTATCAGAGCCCAGTATTATCTCCAGGTAAGACGACGGGCCCATCCTCTGGTAACTCCTGAAGACCTGCTTTAATGCTTCCTGCTTTTTTTCATAGACGATTTCTTCAGCGGCAATCAGATTTCCCAATACGTGTATTTCACGCGTTATTTTATCTGTTTCCAGGCCGAACCTGCTCTCTTCCTTCTCCATTTCTGCGATTTCTTGGGTCAGGGTAAACAGTTTTTCCAGGACTATTTTTTCTTCATCTGTGAGCCCGGCCAGCTTTTTTTCTATATTTATAGAGATCTTTGACTGTCCGGCAACCATACCCGAAGCTAAAACCATCACGGCAATAATAATTACCAGGGCGGAAAGCGAGAATAATTTTAATTTTTCTGTTTTCAACATGACTTGGCCTCCTGGCACTTAAACGCTCTCATAAATGGCTAAAGAAAATTTGTTGGGGTACTTGGCAGTTGCATCCTTATAAAACTCTTTAACAATCTCCATATCTTTTTCATAATCTCCCGTGGGCACAAAATATTCCCCGATAGTAACCGCTTTTTTCCCGTAATCTAAAGAACACATCACGATGGGTACCTTTGCTTTCAAAGCAACATAGTAAAATCCCGTTTTCCATTTCTTTGCCAGTTTACGTGTGCCTTCTGGCGGAAAGGCTAGTGCAATCTTTTCGTTGCTAACCAATAAATCCGCCATCTGATCCACCATATTTTTACGTTCTGACCTGGTAATGCCAAGAGCCCCCCATGATTTCAGTAGCTGCCCGATTACAAAACGTTTTAACCATTCTTCCTTGATGAGATACCGAACGGGAAGTCTTACTTTAAACGAAGCAACAATACCAAAAATATAATCAAAATTACTGGTATGAGGCGCAACAATGACAACACACTTATCAATTTCGGATGGAATATCCCCTTGCATTTTCCATCCCAGCACATTAAAAATGGATATTGTGATGAACTTTAGCATGTAATCATTCCCCTCTCACTATTATTCTGGCTAAAAATAACAATAATCTTGACGCATAATATAGTTACACATAATGCGTGGAAATCCTGCTTGTAGTGGCTTACGCCAGTAGCGTAACCGTAGCTCAATATAAACACAGTAGCTGTAAGGCAAAAGCCTCACAGCTACTGTGTTTATATGGTGGGCGATGACTAATCGGACCGCCAACATCCTGCTTGTAAGGCAGGCGCTCTCCCAGCTGAGCTAATCGCCCTAAATGGTGACCCCTGGGGGAATCGAACCCTGCAGACCTTGTCCTTGCCGCAACGATGAGTCATTCACACGTAGAAGGGTTAGTGATTTGTAGTTTGGCAAGGGTGTTTACCAAAATTTTAACAACTTAGTCGGAGAAATGCCTTTTAAAAGCGCTTCTCCGCTCTCTTTTTCCCGCCGTTTAACATAGTCCAGGAAGTGACTAAGAAACGCTTCCCAGTACTTATCAATCCGCTTCTTTGCCTCCGGATTCTCTTTTCTGATTTGTATACTCATCTCCACGCATGCTTTCAGGTCTTTCATCACAACTTTCATCTTATCTTCGAGTTCGTTTATGTCTGGCATTTTGGCGCCGCCTTCCTTTCCCGGAATCGGGGTTATAGTTAAACAATCGTGAAGAGTTTACCACAACGCCGAATGTACTGAGATTGTGTAAAATTGCTGCTGTAAGCGGTGTAATCAGTTTACCCGCTCCCAGAAGCAATCCGCTGACATTGATCCCGACGGCAAAGAGGAAATTCTGTTTAACAATTTCCATTGTATGGTTACTTAACCTGATGACAGATGCGATTTTAAGTGGATCATCGGCAGCTAGCACAATGTCGGCTGATTCAATGGCCACATCTGTTCCTCCTGTACCCATGGCAATACCGATATCGGCTGTTGCCAGTGCCGGGGAATCATTGATTCCGTCACCTACCATGGTCACGGTATAGCCTGCTTGCTGAAAATCTTTTACAATACGTACTTTTTCAGCAGGCATTGTTTCTGCCCAAAACTCGTTTAGCCCTAATTCACGCGCCACCAGCTCTGCGGTTTCATTGCAATCCCCTGAGACAAGGCCGATGGTTTTGATGCCAGCTTGCCGCAATTTGCGAATCGCCATTTTGCTGTCGGGGCGAATATTATCAGCTACGCCAATCAGTCCGATCAGCCTATTATCTCTTGCCACGTAAAGGACTGTCTGTCCGAGCATATATAATCTGTATGCTTTTGCCTTTGCCCGCATAAGGTTGACACCTATTTCTTTCATCAGAGCTTCATTGCCTACGGCCACCAGTACATTTTCAATGCTGCCACTGACACCCTTGCCTATAATAATTTCCTTGTGTTCTACTGTAAGCAATCCCAGCTTCATTTCCTCAGCCCGCATAACAACTGCATTAGCTAAAGGATGGTTTGTCTGATACTCTACCGATGAAGCCAGCTGAATGATTTGCTCAAAGGGAACCGTCTTAATCATCGGCAAGACTTCCCGGACACTGGGCTTACCTTCGGTTAATGTGCCGGTCTTATCGAACAAGACAACATTCGTCTTGCCTACCTTTTCCAGATAACTGCCGCCTTTAACCAAAATACCTTTCCTTGCCGCATTCCCCATTGATGCACTGATAGCGGTAGGGGTGGCCAGGCCTGCAGCACATGGACAAGCAACGACCAGCATCGTCATGCTGCGCTTAAAATCTCTGGTTAATACGTATACCAGAGCCGCCAGACCGAATGAGTAAGGAACAATTCTGTCAGCATAACGATCAGCCATGTTTTCAACCGGTGCCCTGTCCCGGGATGCTTCTTCCACCATAGCAACAATTTTGGCTATGGATGTATCCTGCCCCGCTTTTTCAACACGGATTTTGATGCTACCCTGCTCTACTATGGAGCCGGCATAAATTTTATCACCAAGCGTTTTTATTACCGGCATGGACTCTCCGGTAATAATAGCCTGACTGACGGCGGCCTCGCCGTCAGTGATCTCACCGTCTACCGGAACACGACCCCCGATATAGCAAAGGATGGTATTACCCACCTCAACGTTTTCAACTGGAATTGAGACGACCGTGCCGTCAATTTCTATCCATGCTGTCTCTTCCCTGCCCTGCAGCATATCTTTAATGGCCTTTCTTGACTTTTCCATTGTGAGTGTCTGAAACAGGGTGCTCAGGTTTACCAGCCAGACAACCACAAGCCCTGTAATATTTTCTTTTAACAATAGTGATACCACGGTAGCCGTACTGATAAGCATATCGTTATTGAGTTTTTTACGGGTAACGAGTGTTTCCACACCACTGCGGATAATAGGATAACCGGCTACAAGTGTGGTGACTGTGGCCAACAGATTTACTTTGCCGGAGAAGGCCAGCAGTGATTTTTTCCAGAAACATCTTTTTACTACTAAACCAAGAAGGATGCCACCGGTAACAACCACCTGGGTAACCTGGACTTCAACGGGGATATCTTCAGGCTCAAAGGTTTCATGCCTTCTTTTTGACTCTGTTCTTCGTTGAATCCATTTTTGCCTGACGTCTATTGGAGCCACTCTCTGCAAGATATAGTAAACATCTTTGTTTACCTCAGTTAAAATTTCTTTCTGAGAAGTCTTTTTTCTGTTATAAAGAATTA
Organism: Clostridiales bacterium; assembly: GCA_018335855.1. GTDB lineage: Bacteria > Bacillota > Dethiobacteria > Dethiobacterales > Dethiobacteraceae > UBA7523. Next base: position 116,451 of record JAGXRM010000008.1, on the reverse strand, counting down.
AGGCTTTGCCCGTTTGCGGGTTAGCCTTAACATGATAAACATTCTCATTTCTTTGCAGTGTCTTCTCCAGTGATCTGGCAAACGGGCGATTACCTCTTAAACCGGAAATACTTATCCTAACCCTTCCGGGCAAAGAATGTACTGTTTCAATCCTGCAAAGGCTCATCCTCTAGTGCTCCTTTTCCGTTACCGCTTGCGGGTCAACCGCTTCATTTAGCGTTGCCAGTTGCATGGATAATTTACCTATATCTTTTTTAATAAGGTTCCGTTGGCGTTCGCTTAAATTCATGGACTTAATCTTATCCTTTAACCTGTTGGTTTGGGCCTCCATCACAATCCCGCTTACACTTTCGCCGGTTTGTCTGGTCGTTCCCTTAACGCTGCGATCCACCTTAATTATTCCTTTAGCTCCTTCTACCGCCAGCGGACGTAACTGCTTGCCAAAAAGCCAAAATGCCCCAGCGGTACCAATCCCCCACCAAAATCCCTTTTTAAAAGGGTAAGCATTAAACATTCTTCTATAGAAATGCAACATAGAATTACCTCCTCGCACAGTCTTCTGTTTTTATTATCCCTGTATGAGGAGGCAATTATTTATTAATCCAATATTTATGACTTGCGTCCGTCTCTTTCTTTCTCTTCTTTTGCATCTTCCCATTTTGCCTCAGCGAAGATATCCTCAACATCTTCTCTGGCATCTGTAAAAATGTTTTTTACTTCATCCGAGATACTTAACGCACCTTCTACGGCAGACACAGCAAGGGGACGAAAGGCTTTTGCAACAGACGGTACCAGCAGCATGCCAACAGTCAGGATGCCAAGTCCACGGAAGAAATTATTTACCCTGGGTCTGTTCAGCAGGGAGGAGAAATAACCAGGGTTTAAGATGTTAGGCCAACCCATAGGGGAGAAGCCAAAGGGACTACCCCCATACATGTTGGCACCGCCATAATTAAAGCCCGATTGGTTCATCCCGTAACTACCGCCACCATAATAGGAGGGTCTGTAACCATGATGATAGTAGTGATACGGATGTCCGTTATGCGGGTGATCATGATGGGGGTGATAATTATACGCGTACATCGGCGGATAATTATAAGTTTGCGCCTGATTGTTCGGCATGTAATTGCCGCCATACATTCCCTGATATCCTGTGTAGTTCATAGTACCCTCCTGTTTTGATTTATTCGTGTATTGCTGTTTGTAATCCGGATTTCCGTAGCCGCCAGGGGTGCCCATTTGACCTGGGATGCCGTAACCGCCGGGAGTACCCATTTGACCTGGGGTGCCGTAACCGCCGGGAGTACCCATTTGACCTGGGGTGCCGTAACCGCCGGGAGTACCCATTTGACCTGGGGTGCCGTAACCGCCGGGAGTACCCATTTGACCTGGGGTGCCGTAACCGCCGGGAGTACCCATTTGACCTGGGAAGGGGGCACCATATTTAAAAGGAGCTACTTGCTGTTCGAAATGCCCGTTATCTTCTCTGGCTTCATTGGTATTGTTGTCGTCTGTCACCAGTCTTTCCCTCCTTTTTCATCTGTCTGGTATTATTTGCATTAGCATACCTTAGTATGCGAAAAATTCCATAAAATAAAAGATCTGCACATTTCCAGTGCAGATCTTTTAGATTTCTCTGTTATCTATGCATACCGTATAAGGGCCCAATCTTCAGTAACCAATTCACAATAGTCCTGAACTTTAAAAAGTTGGTTGGTTATTTGTTTTACCAGAATGTTCATGAGTTCAACTTGATATTGTTCCAGCGTGGCTCTTGCAGCTCTTAGATAGCCGGTTATAATTTCTGCTTCCTGTTCTTTTGGACCGATGGCGAGAGTGGAGATAAAATAATCACCGACAGACAGTTTATTGCTTACCTTTGTCATAGCTTTAGGTAAAATATTTTTACTGGCTTTTTTCCAGGCCATATCAATTCCTTTAGCAACAGTGCGGCTAAGCTTAAGTGTTCTTAGCTGCTCTGTTATAGCTAGTTCAAACTGGGGTAGACCTTGATTTATTTGGTCAAAATTTAACGAAAAGTTAGAGATGCAGTTCGCTTTAGCCAATTCTCTAATGATTCTCTTTTGTATCTTTGCAAGAAGAATCTCTAAGTCCTGCGGAGAAACCAGTGATCGGTTCATTTTTTTCTGCAGATCCGCAGGGCTGACCTTATTAAAATTAATACCCCCTGCAAGCATCTCCAGCAGTTTTACTTTATGTGAAAAATAGTATTCCAACTCATCCTCCAAGATATAAATACTCTCCCGGACAACATACGCCTCAATCGTTTCCTTTTCCAGTTCTGTTAAGTCTTCATTCACAACGGTAGCGGGGAAGCTAGTCATTGTATCGCCCCCAAACTATTATGTAAAAATGAAAATCATTCTCACTGGTCTTATTATAACGTGCTCTTATTTGTTACGTCAACTACTATTTACAGAAAAGTAAAGCAATTAAATTATAAAAAAAATGGAAGTTAATACTGCTCTTTAGTCAATTAACTTCCAGTTTTTTTATGCTGTTTAAGTCCTATCAGCAGTCAAATACCCGGATTTCAACCTGCCGGTAGACTTAAATTATGTGATGATAGCTTATTGACAGGAAGAAATAAGTGTAGCGCCATGGCCACCACTGTCCTGTCACAGTATGCAGGTGACGATGCCCCTCTGAATCAACGGGGGAGCAAAAAAAAGTAGCTGTAAGGCTTTACGCCTTACAGCTACTGTGTTTACATGGTGGGCGATGACGGGATCGAACCGCCGACATCCTGCTTGTAAGGCAGGCGCTCTCCCAGCTGAGCTAATCGCCCTAAATGGTGACCCCTGGGGGAATCGAACCCCCGTTAACGGCGTGAAAGGCCGCTGTCTTGACCGCTTGACCAAGGGGCCAGATTTAGAAAGTTTGGTGGGCCCACTAGGATTCGAACCTAGAACCGACCGGTTATGAGCCGGGAGCTCTAACCGTTGAGCTATGGGCCCATGGCTCCCCGAGTAGGACTCGAACCTACAACCTACCGGTTAACAGCCGGTTGCTCTACCGTTGAGCTATCGAGGAAAACCTCAATAAGTAGTGCATTTGTTATTATAACTAAAGTAGAGTAGTAAGTCAATACTTAATGGTCAAGTGTTTTCTGGAAATTATTCCAGATAATCTTTAAGGCGTTTGCTGCGCATGGGATGTCGCAGTTTCCGCAGAGCTTTTGCTTCAATTTGTCGAATCCGTTCTCGGGTAACGCCAAAAACCTGACCGACTTCTTCAAGTGTGCGGGAACGACCGTCATCTAAGCCAAAACGAAGTTTGAGAACTTTCTTCTCGCGGGGAGTCAGCGTTTCCAGTACGTCATCGAGCTGTTCTTTCAACAGTTCGAAGGCTGCTGCTTCAGCCGGTGCCTGAACATCCTGGTCTTCAATAAAGTCACCAAGATGGGAATCATCCTCTTCACCGATAGGTGTCTCCAGAGAAACCGGTTCTTGGGCAATTTTTAAAATTTCACGGACTCGTTCTTCGGTAATACCCATTATTTTTGCGATTTCTTCCGGCATGGGTTCACGACCCAGTTCCTGAACAAGCTGGCGGGAAACACGGATGAGTTTGTTAATCGTCTCGACCATGTGGACAGGAATGCGGATTGTCCTGGCCTGGTCGGCTATGGCGCGGGTAATAGCCTGTCGAATCCACCAGGTGGCATACGTACTAAACTTATAACCCTTACGGTAATCAAACTTCTCAACAGCTTTAATCAAGCCGAGATTGCCTTCCTGAATCAGATCAAGAAAAAGCATGCCCCGACCAACGTATTTTTTGGCAATACTGACAACAAGACGAAGGTTTGCTTCAGCAAGGCGGCGCTTCGCTTCCTCCTCGCCGGCTTCCATCTTTTTTGCAAGTTCTATTTCCTCATTATGGGTAAGGAGAGGAATTTTGCCGATCTCTTTGAGATACATCCTGACAGGATCGTTAACGCTAACACCGTCGGGAACAGTCAAATCGACTTCTTCTTCCTCTTCTTCTTTTATTTCTTCATCATCCAGAACCTCTAATTCCGCAACTTCTTCCACAACATCCACTCCAAGGCGGGAGAGTTGGTCATAGAACTCGTCTATTTCATCAGCAGTTATATCCAACTCCTGAAGCGGTGTAATAATTTCTTTATAGGTGAGTAAACCACGCTTTTTACCGCGCAGTATCAGTTCATCCTGGATTAGTTTTAACTGCTGGTCTTTCTGCATGTCCTTAGCCAACACTTTTCCCTCCTTCCCTGGGCTTGTTTAATATTTCTTCAAGTTCCCTTAATTCATGCCATTTTTTTGACAACTCACTGAATTCCCCTTTCGCCGATGCAGGGTCCAGCACTGCCATTTTCGCTTCTAATTCTTTGCGCTGGCGGATAATGCGGACACACTTCAAACGCCTTACACAATCATCAACGGCCTTTTGGGCCACGTTTTCCTCATATTGTTCGTTTATCAGCAGCGTACTTAGAAGCTGCCGGTGTTTCCCCTCGGGAAGCAAATCATATAGACGGGCGGGCGAGAACGCTTCTCCGCCCTTTAGAATTTCTGCAAACAACGGCCTAAGTCCTTCTATGAAATCATCCTCGCTAAGTTCTGACGCATAGCGCTGCACCAGCGAGGGGAAACGTGACCATAAAGCAAGGATTTGCACTGCCATTTTATCCTGGATAGGATCTGTCTGTATCTCCGTTTTATTTACATTATTCGTCTGCGGACGAAAAGGGGACCGGATACTTTGTTGTGCTTTTTTCTTTAATTCTTCCCGGATTGCCCCGGGGGGAATCCGCAAAATTTCTGCAGCCTTTTCCATGTAACTTTCCCGTTCCATGGTATTCTGTACTGCCGCCAAAACATCAATAACCTGCTCACTGCAGCGAATACGGTCACCATCGTTATCCATATTATATTTTTCGGTAAGGCTTACCAACTGATAGTCTACCAGTAGCAATGCTTTTTCTATCACTTCACTGCGAAAAACGTCCCCACCGCGGGCGCGGATAAAATCATCCGGATCCTGCCCCAACGGCAGGCGGCCCACTTTTACCAGACACCCTGCCTGGCGTAACGTTTGAAGTCCGCGCCACGTAGCAGCTTGTCCTGCCGCATCGGCGTCGTATACAATCACAACTTCCTCAGCCTGGTTACGCAGCAGACGTGCCTGCGCTTCCGTCAGTGATGTACCCAGGGAGGCAACAGCATTTGTCAGGCTGGCCTGATGGGCGGCGATGACATCCATATAACCTTCAAATATAATAGCCCGCTTTTCTTTACGGATTGTCTCCCGGGCTAAATGAAGCGCATACAGGTTTCTACCTTTATCAAAAAGCGCTGTTTCCGGGGAATTTAAATATTTCGGCATCCCGTCACCCATAATTCTTCCGCCGAAAGCAATAACAGTACCACGCTGATCCCAGATAGGAAAAATAATTCGGTTACGGAACCGGTCATAAGCTTTGTCGGTCAACAGGCCGGCCTCAATCAATTCCTGTTCCTTAAACCCTTTCTTTTGGAGAAATAACTTTAACCCGTCCCATTTGTCCGGGGCAAAACCAAGGGCAAATCTCTCTATAACATCCGCTGACAACCCCCGCTTATGTAAATACTCGCGGGCAGCAGCGCCGGCGGGTTGAGGGTGTTGAAGGTGATGCTGGTAGAAACGGGATGCTAATTCTGACGCTTCCCGCAGCCGGTCTTTCTTCCTTATTTTTTGTCGCTCAACTATGGAGTTTTCCACATGGGGAAGCGTCATACCTGCACGGTTGGCCAACTCTCTTACGGCCTCAGGAAACGCTAATCCGTCCATTTTCATGATAAAAGAAAAAACGTTCCCGCCTTCACCGCAGCCAAAACAGTGGAAAATTTGCTTGTCTTGCGCTACACTGAAGGATGGAGTTTTTTCCGAATGGAAAGGGCACAATCCAAAATAGTTTCTGCCCGATTTCTTTAATTGCACGTACTCCGAGACAATGTCAACAATGTCAAACCGTAACCGGACCTCGTCAACAAATTCATTGGGAATTGAACCGTCCATGATTTTCACCTGCTGTTTAATCACACTTTTCGGGTGGCGGCTTTTTCTAATTCGCCGAATTTTGTCAGATTCCTGCTTATAGTCTTGGAACAGCCTATTAAAAAACCCCATCCTCATAAAGAGAGACGAGGTTTGATTACGCTCTGGTGGAGTCTGCTTTGCCTCTCTTCATACAAATAGTACGCCAGTCCCCCCTCTGCCTGACGTCCATCTCCAACCCCACCGGTTATAGAATGAAATTATTTCATGCGGGAAAGTATCCAGTCGTCAAACTTTACCAAGTATTTCTACAATATATGAACCTATTCCTTCTCTTTTATTAAAAATAAGGAAAAACACTTTAGGGCAGAATGTTTTTTGAGTCTGTGTGTACATATTATATACCAATTCCTGCTTATTATACGATATCTCGCCTAATTTCAAGCTATTATGAACTTTTCCAAGGTTTTGGTAAAAAAAACTCCTGGTAGCGAGCCAGTATATATCGGTCGGTCATACCGGCAACATAATCGAAACCGTTCTCTCAAGCCCCGATTCGCTGATGCGCGCACGGGAATCATCGGGAAGAAGCTCGGGATTACTTGTCAGATAGTGTTGCCCCTCCAGTGTATGTGTAAGACGGGTACGGTAATGATCACCCTCAGGGGCGATAAATACCTGTGTTTTGTGCTTTAGCCGCCGAAACGCTTTTGAATGGATAATTCTGTCCCGGTCACGCTGGAAAGCTGTTCGTACGTCACACTCTGCTTCAGGACGGAGTCGGGTTGCATTTTTACTTTTGACAGCCATTGGCAGCAAGAGCTTTTCTTCCCTCGCCTCAGCCTGAATTCTAAGCAGCACGCTGGTCCCCCATTTCCTACCGCTCTTTATTAAATATAATTCGTGCAAAAAATTAAGAACCCTCCATATTTTACGATTCCCATAAAATTTCATCATTTATTCACAATTCTATCAAATATTTCTAGTATAATCATAATTGTCAGATAATTCTTGCAATAATAACTCATGTTTTATGAACTGTTCATTCTTTGTTCACGGACTCGACATATTTATTGTTTATAATAAAAACAAGCCATACAATGTGGGTTGTGTGGCAAGAGGCGCAAGAGCAACGCTGTGGCAAGCGTTGTTCCTTTTTTTTCAGGCTGTTGAAACTTTTTGAACAGCCTGAAAAGGGAAGGCCGTGTTTACTTTTGTAAACACGGCCTTCCCTGTTTAATTTGTTTCGTACTTATTCAGGGAGAAGTGGAATGTTGATCCTGCTCCCAATGTGCTGTACAAACCTACAGTACCGCCATGGGCGTCAACTATTTGCTTTACGATGGATAGTCCTAAACCGGTCCCGCCTAAACTACGGGTTCGCGCTCTGTCAACCTTATGAAAACGATCCCAAATCTTATCTTGCTCTGCCGCAGGAATACCAATCCCTGTATCAGAAACGCTTATTCTAATCATTTCTCCGTCCTCCCTGGCGATTAGCGTAATTTTGCCTCCGGACGGAGTAAATGAAATGGCATTGCCGAGCAGGTTAATTAATACCTGTTGAATTCTGTCTCTGTTGCCCAGGACCGCAGGTAGCTTTTCCGGACAATCTATCACAGCCTGTATCTGCTGTTTTTCAAACTGGTTTTGCAGTTTCGTAACAACCTGATTTAACAACGGATGTAAGCTAACCGGCTCCATAGGCCATTTTAGCTGTCCCGTTTCCAGTCTGGATAAATCCAGCAAGTCGTTTACTAAGCGGTTTAAACGGACAGTTTCGTCAAGAATAACATTCAGGTATCTGTCCTCACTCTCTTTATCCTCTGCCAGGCCGTCAATTAAAGCTTCCACAAATCCCTGAATGGACGTCATGGGAGTTCGTAATTCATGAGATACGTTAGCCACAAAATCCCGGCGCATTCCTTCAAGATAATCCCTTTCTGTTACATCCTGTATAATGCCGACCGCGCCCCAAACATTCTCGTGCTGCCGTAACGGAGCAACTTGCAGGGAAAGGATTCTTCCGTTGGCAATAGTAAATTTACCTGTCTGCAATGTGCCGGTACCGGATGCTGACATTAATAATGATGAAATGTCATCATTTTTTAGCAGTGAGGCAATATCTTTCCCTGTAAGATCTTCTTCGGTAAGCCCAAGGAGCAACCGGGCTTGAGGGTTTGCCAGAATTCCCTGGCCCTGCCTGTCGATGGCTATGACACCCTCATTCATACTGAGCATAATATTCTCCAGCTTCGTTTTTTCCTGGGATAGAGCTTCAACTGTCTGTTGCAGTGTAGATGACATGTAGTTGAACGTTTGTGCCAGTTGTCCCACCTCATCCGAAGAAGAAACTTCCACTTGTTGCTGATAGTTCCCGCCAGCCACCTCCAGTGCCGCCCGGTTCATCTGCTGCAGCGGATGGGAGATGGATTTTGACATATAAAACCCGACCAGCATAGAAAGGAATGTGGCAAGCACAGCGGCATAAACAATTAATACACGAACCTGGGAAACCGTACCTGCAATTCCTGTTAAAGGTGCATGGAGAAAAATCGCGCCAACCACTTGATCCATAATCCACATAGGTACAGCTACGGTGATTAGTTGTTCCCTGGTGTGGTCATGAAAACCCCGCTTAGAGACAATCTCACCCCGCAACACGTCATCGAGCTCAAACGGTGTCAGTCTCAGCCCGATGTGATTAAAACCATCACTGGATGCCAATAGCAATGTATTTCTGTCAACGGGAATCACGTGAGCGTCTAAAAAGCGCTCGAGGGCAAACAATAAATCATCCGTTGTCCGCTGATCCTGGAATCCCAACATAAAGTTAGTGAAAATCCCGGCAATTTCCTGCCCCTTGACTGCCAGTTCCCTTTCCCTGGCATTATAATAGTAATTTTGAATAAGTTGGGGCAATAAAAGGCCGACAACAAGTAAGGTGATCAAAATGATCACCAAATACGTCGTTAGTAATTTTGTGAAGATGTTGGATTTCATTTTTCGTGCACCTCGAATTTATAGCCAACACCCCAGATTGTTTTTACATGGTAGGATGTCTGCCCGTCACGCTCCACTTTTTCCCGGAGCCGTTTAATATGCGTATCCACTGTCCGCAGGTCCCCATAATAATCATATCCCCAGACCGCTGTCAGCAATTGTTCCCGGGTAAATACTTTGCCCGGATTTTTAGACAGAAACCAGAGCAGGTCAAATTCTTTCGGTGTCAGAGTAACTTCCTGGCCATTAACGCGGGCTTCCCTGGATGACAGGTTAACTGTTAGGCCAGGCAGCGAAACCGTGTCACCGTCTGCCTGCGTGGTATCATCCGGCGCCGTACGGCGGAGGATGGCTTTCACCCTCGCCATCAGTTCCCGGGGTGAAAATGGTTTGGTCAGGTAATCATCCGCACCCAGTTCCAAGCCTAGAACTTTATCAAATTCTTCACCTTTAGCTGTCAACATAATAATCGGGGTTTCCGCAACTTTTCGCACTTCGCGGCAGACATCCCATCCATCCAGCTTTGGCAGCATAATATCCAGGATAATCAGCTGCGGATGTAGTGCTTTCACCTTCTGCACAGCTTCCTCGCCGTCAGCGGCCAACACCACGGTGAACCCTTCCTTTTCTAAATACAGACGGACTAGCTCCCTTATATGCTCTTCATCATCTACAACAAGAATAAGGCCTTCACTCATGGTATCCCCTTCTTTCCTACAGACTCATAACGCTATTATACATGAAAATGAAACAGTTCACAATGTCCACCTCTACATCCTGTAATAGTATGGGTTAAGAAAATATTGTTAGTATTCTCTGCTGGATTCCCGGTTAATAATCGTATAATATAGTAATGGTAATGATAACGTATGAGGAGGACTCACCAATGATGATACGTAAAAGAATTCTGCCGCTATTGCTGATTATAGCGCTCCTTATCCCTGCAACTGCTTCTGCCCAGGAGTTTGACTCGTCCGCCGGCGTTGCTGCTCTCATGGAAGCTTCGACCGGACAATTCCTTTACCTAAAAAACGCGGACGAGGCTCTGCCTCCCGCCAGCATAACCAAGGTAATGACGTTGCTACTGGCTTTTGAAGCGCTGGAGTCCGGCCAGGTGGCCTGGGAAGATACGGTCATAGTCTCAGAAGCAGCCTGGCGTATGGGTGGGTCCCAGATGTTTCTTGACGTGAATCAGGAAGTCAGCTATGGTGATTTAGTAACAGGGATATCTGTCGTATCGGCGAATGACGGCAGTGTGGCACTGGCCGAGCACCTCTACGGCAGTGAAGCTGCCTTCGTGCAGAGAATGAACCTGCGTGCGGCCGAACTGGGTTTAACACGGACCCGCTTTCAAAATTCCACAGGCATTCCGGCCCCGGGTCATGAAATGAGCGCCAGGGATATTGCCGTTTTGTCCCGCCATCTCATTCTTACCTTTCCCCGCATACTTGAACTGGAAACCATGCGTGAATTTACCTTCAATAATATCCGGCAATATAATCGCAATCCTCTGTTGGGCAAATTCCCCGGCGCTGACGGACTGAAAACAGGCTGGACAGAAGAAGCCGGTTTCTGCCTGGCAGGCACCGCCGAACAGGATGGTGTCCGGATGATTTCCGTCGTGTTAAACACAGCCAACGAAACGGAGCGTCTCACTGCCAGTTCGGAGTTGCTAACCCACGGCTTCCGTAATTTTAAGCTTACAACTGCAGTAGCTGAGGGGATGGTCGTTGGGGAAGCTGAGGTTAAAAACGGCAAACAGCAGTCCGTATTTCTTTCCACAACAGAAGAAGTAAACGTAGTAGTACCAATAGGACGCGAGGAAGAAATTGAATTAGTGGTTACCTCACCAAAAGATCTTGAGGCTCCAGTCGACGCAGGAACCGAGGCGGCCACACTGGAGATACGGCTGGGAGAAGAAACACTGGCGACCACTCAACTGGTTACAACCGAAGATGTGGCCCGGGCCAATATATTCGTCCGTCTCCTCCGTGCTGTGGGCCAGTTCTTTCGTGGCTTAATTAAACGAGGATAGCAAAAAATATTATCACAAAGAGGGCTACGTGCTAACTAAGCACGTAGCCCTCTTTTGCAATCCGTGCAAACCGGGGACGGTTCTCGAGTTGCAAAACTGCAACTTTAGGAACCGTCCCCGGTTTGCAAACGCATTTTTTATTTGGGGAGGTTGGCGTGGGCGGCGGCGAGACGGGCGATGGGAACCCGGTAGGGGGAGCAGGAGACGTAATGCAGGCCGGCAAAGTGGAAGAATTCTATGGATGACGGGTCGCCGCCGTGCTCTCCGCAAATACCCAGCTTAATATTTTCTTTGGTTGAGCGGCCTTTTGTTACCGCCATTTTTACCAGCTCACCGACGCCTTCTCTGTCCAGGACGGCAAAGGGGTTTTCAGGAATGATCTTCTGTTGCAAATAATGTAACAGGAATTTACCCTCGGCGTCATCCCGGGAATAACCGAAAGTGGTCTGTGTCAGGTCATTGGTACCAAAGGAGAAAAAGTCGGCGTGGGTGGCAATTTTATCGGCAGTGACACAGGCCCGGGGCAATTCAATCATTGTACCCACCAGGTATGCAAAACGAATACCGCTCTCTTGCATCACCTGTTCTGCCGCTTCTTCCACCAGTTCCCGCATCAGACGCAGTTCATTTTCATGGCCAACCAGCGGAATCATAACTTCGGGGATGATAATGATATCGCGGCCTGCCAGTTCTGCGACGGCCCGGAAAATGGCAAGTGCCTGCATTCTGTAGATTTCCGGCGTAACAAGGCCCAGTCTGCAACCGCGGTGGCCCAGCATGGGGTTGGACTCATGGAGGGCCTTCACCTGACGAAGCAATTCTTCTTTTTCTTTAAGCAGCAGAGAGTCTCCCTCCCGCTCCTTTAGCAGGGTGACATCAACCAGTAATTCTTCTATGTTGGGCAAAAACTCATGGAGGGGGGGATCCAGCAGGCGGATCGTGACGGGAAAACCTTCCATGGCCTCAAAAATACCGATAAAATCCTCCTGTTGCATAGGTAGGAGTTTAGCCAATGCCGTCTGGCGCTCTTGATCATTTTTTGCGAGAATCATTTTTTGTACCACTGGCAACCTGTCTTGTGACATAAACATATGCTCCGTACGGCACAATCCGATTCCCTGGGCCCCGAATTCCCTTGCTTTCCGGGCATCTTCGGGGGTGTCAGCGTTGGCGCGGACTCCGAGTCTTTTTGTTTCATCGGCCCAACCCAGAATTTTAGTAAATTCCGCGCTTAGTTGGGGGTCAATCAAAGCCACCGTACCAGCAATGACTTCGCCCGTCGTTCCGTCGATGGAAATGGTGTCTCCTTCTTTAAACGTCCGGCCGTCCACCTTCATTGTCTTGGCGACAATATCAATGGACAGATCTTCACAGCCGGAAACGCACGGCTTGCCCATTCCCCGGGCCACCACTGCAGCGTGGCTGGTCATGCCTCCCCTGGTCGTTAAAACGCCCTGGGCTGCCACAATGCCATGGATATCATCCGGAGTCGTTTCAGGACGGACTAGGATTACCTTTTTCCCGTCTGCCGCCATATCTTCCGCATCGTCGGCATAAAAAACAATGACCCCTGATGCAGCACCGGGTGAGGCGGGAAGCCCCTTGGCAATGACGTCCTTAACGGCATCCGGATCAATCCGGCGGTGGAGAAGTTGATCCAGTTGGGCGGGATTTACCCGCAGCAATGCCTCTGCCTGGGTGAGCACGCCTTCTTCCGCCATATTTACCGCAGCTTTTACGGCCGCAGCCGCAGTCCGTTTACCGTTTCTGGTTTGCAGTAAATAGAGTTTACCCCGCTCTACCGTAAACTCAATATCCTGTATATCGCGGTAGTGATTTTCCAGAAGCGTACAGAGTTCACTGAATTCCCGGTAAGCTTCGGGAAGATAGTCTTGCATGGCAGCAATCGGCAGCGGTGTCCGAGTCCCGGCAACCACATCCTCGCCTTGGGCATTCATGAGAAATTCGCCGTATAATTCTTTGGTACCGTCGGAGGGATTCCGTGTGAAAGCAACTCCTGTACCGCTTCCTTCACCCAGGTTACCAAACACCATAATCTGCACATTAACAGCAGTTCCCAGGTGATCGGGCAGCTTATGTATCTGTCGGTATACAATGGCACGCTGGTTGTTCCAGGAATCAAATACGGCCTGAATGGAGAGTATCAGTTGTTCGACCGGGTCCTGGGGAAAGGGTTTTTTAGTATGGCGTACTACGATTTTTAAATATTCTTCGATAACATCCTGCATAGCCGCCTCATCAAGCTGGGTATCATCTTTAACGCCAAGGCTTTTTTTCTTCTCTTCCAACGCCCTCTCAAAGTGGAAATGCTCCACGTTAAGAACCACATCGGAAAACATCTGAATAAAACGACGATAACAATCATAGGCAAAGCGTCGATTGCCCGACGCTTCAGCGAGGCCGTTTATAGTCTCATTGTTTAACCCAAGATTCAGCACTGTGTCCATCATGCCGGGCATGGAAAAAACGGAACCGGAACGGACGGATACAAGTAAGGGATTTTTCTTGTCACCAAACGTTTTCCCTGTGGCTTCTTCCAGTGTACGTAAGGCAGAAACCACTTCTTTGTGGAGTTCTTCCCAGATTACCTGTTCCCGGCGGAAATATTCGCGGCAGGCTTCGGTAGAAACAGTAAATCCGGGAGGTACAGGCAAACCGATATTTGTCATTTCTGCCAGGTTAGCACCTTTTCCTCCCAAGAGTTCCCGCATTCCGGCGTTGCCCTCGGCAAAGAGGTAAACATTCTTCTTATCCATTCCTTGGATCCTCCCTAATCACTTCTAATATTTTATTGGCCACTTCTTCCACAGCTTTGTTGGACACATCAAATATCGGACAACCTACTCTGCGCATAATCTTCTCCGAGTAATCCAGCTCTTCCAGGATTCTTTCCATGCTGGCATAGTTTGCCTCCGCATGGAGCCCCAGAGCCTTCAGTCTTTCCTGGCGAATCTCATTCAGTTGGCGCGGATTGATTGTCAGGCCGATCACTTTGTTGGGGGGCACCCAGAATAGCTCTTCCGGAGCATCGACTTCCGGGACCAGGGGAAGATTGGCTACCTTCAAACGCTTATGGGCCAGATACATGGATAAAGGTGTTTTTGAAGTACGTGACACCCCAATTAACACCACATCAGCAAGGAGAAGGCCCCGGGGATCTTTGCCATCGTCATATTTCACAGCAAATTCTATGGCAGCCACCCGCCGGAAGTACTCTTCATCCAATCTGCGGACCAGACCCGGTTCCAGACGCGGGTCAATCTGCAGAAGTTTGGCAAACGCATCCATCATTGGTCCCATGACATCTACAGTAATTAGCCCCCTCCGTTCACTTTCTTCCCGGAGGACTGCCCTAAGTTCAGGCAGGACCAGTGTATATGCAATCATTCCTTTAGCCAGCGCTGCTTCCTCGACCACGTCAATAATCGTTTCCGTGTCATTGACAAAAGGAATCCTTTTTATGTCCACATGTCCGGAATTAAATTGACTGGCTACAGCTTTCACGACAAACTCAGCAGTTTCACCGATGGAATCAGATACCAGGTAAACAAACGGCTTACGTTTTAGATCATGCATAATTTCACCCCTTTTACCGGTCTGCACTCAGGTCCACGAGCAGACGCGCCAGATTGGTTTTTGTCACCCGTCCCACAACTTTTAATCCTTCTTTCCCCATGTCCCGGATGACAGGCAAAGAGTCCACTTCGTGCTCCATGATTCTGCACGCCGCCTGTAAAACAGTTTCGTCTTCCCTGACGATATGAACCTGCGGCATACGCGTCATAATCACACCCACAGGCATTTTATGCAGATCGGCTCCGCCCAGTGCCGTTTTAAGAAAGTCTTTGCGGGAAACAACTCCCAACAGAAATCCTTCTTCGTCCACAACAAAAAGAGTCCCCACATCTTCCAGGAAGAGGGTAACGATGGCATCGTAAACGGATACGTTTTCCCGAATAACTTTTGGCCTGCTTTTGATTTCACCCACAGTAATCCCTTTTAACATTTCCCCCACCTCATTATGGGAGTTGCCAGTAAAAAAATATCCGACCCGGGGCCGCGCGTCAATCAGGCCAGATGTGGTTAAAACGGCCAGATGGGGACGAAGCGCCGCCCGGGACAGATGTAGCCGGCCCGCAATTTCCTCTCCGGAAATAGGACCTTCCATCTTAACAATCTCAAGAATTTCCAGTTGCCGTGCACTGAAGTCTATTTGTAACACCTCCGGCCAATAATAACAGGATTCAGGCTAATAGCATATGCTATTTAGTCTAAAATCACTATATAGTATATACTATATCATTTGATTGTTTCCTGCCTGGCCGCTTATTTTTTTTCCTGTACAATTTTTGACAAGTCACCCAGTGTTAAAAATACTTCTTTGACAAGTGCCAGCAATGAAAGGCGATTCGTTTTGATACTTTCATCATCAACCATGACCATCACTTCACTGAAGAAGCTGTCAATGGGACGGGATAACGGCGCCAATGTTTCAAAAACCTCATCGAAACGGGCATGGGCCGCTGCTTTTTCTACCGCTGCAGCAGCCACAGTCACAGCTTCATATAAATCCCGTTCAGCCTGGGTTGTAAAAGATTCCGGCACAATAGTGCCGCCTGCAAACTCACGGGTCAGATTTGCCACCCTGGTAAACGGTGTAAGAATTTGTGTCATCTCAGGTGTATCCACTTTGTTGCGTAGCGCATCCGCCCTGGCCAAAAAGCCGGGAAGATCGCTGACGGCTGCTCCCAGTACGGCTTCAATGACATCATAGCGTAAGCCTTTTTCCTGAAAGTAAAACCGGACACGCTGCACGAAAAAGTCGTAGAGATCCGTTGCCACATCCTGGTCGGGCCTGCTTAAGCTACCCGCCAATGCCGAAAGGCCCAGGGATGCCAGGCGCTCCAATGAAATGGCTAACCCGTGCGCCGACAAAGTGGCGACAATTCCCAGTGCACTGCGCCGCAAAGCGTAGGGATCCTGCGAACCGCTGGGAATCAGGCCCAGTCCGAAGCAGGCGGCCATCGTATCCAGCTTATCCGCCACAGCCACGATAGCACCCGCGATGCTGGCCGGAGGATCATCTCCGGCAAATCGCGGTGCGTAGTGTTCCTCTATCGCACGGGATACAGCTTCTTTCTCGCCGGAAAGTGCCGCATAATGCATGCCCATTGTACCTTGGAGTTCGGGAAACTCATAAACCATGTGTGTCATTAAGTCTGCTTTGGCAAGGAACGCCGCGCGGACAGCAGCTTCTTTTATTTCCCCGCTGATATTTAATTCACCACATAGCGCTTCGGCTAACCGGACAACCCTGTCAGTTTTTTTACGTATTGAACCTAATTGCTCCATAAAAACAATATTATCGAGCTGATCCACATATTCGCTTAACGGTTTTTTACAATCTTCTTCAAAAAAGAAGCGGGCATCGGACAGGCGGGCACGTAATACCCTTTCATTACCGGCTCGTACATTTTTCAGGAATGCATCGTCAGTTCCATTGCTGATGGTAATGAAATGGGGCAGGATGTTACCCTGGCCGTCAAACACGGGGAAATAACGCTGGTGAGCTCGCATGGCCGTGGTCAGCACTTCCTGGGGAATTTCCAGATATTCAGCAGCAAAGCTTCCCACCACTGCTTTGGGGAATTCCACCAGATAGTTGACTTCATCAAGCAGATCCTCATCAAGGGTTGCCTGTCCCCCCAGTTGGGCAGCGGCCGCATTCACCTGATCTGTAATGATAGTGCGCCTCTTGGCCGGGTCGACAATCACGGCCAGTTTCTCCATCACAGTAAGATAATCAGCGGCATCTGCCAATACAAAACGGTCCGGTGACAAAAACCGGTGTCCCGTTGTTTCACGACCTGACGTCAGGCCGGCAAAGGTAAAGTTTATTTCGTCACTGCCGTAAAGAGCTGTTAACCAGCGGATAGGCCGGGCAAAACGGATATCTTTGTGCTCCCAGAACATCGGCTTGGGAAAGTTGAGATGTTTGGCCAGTGTTTGGCAAAGCATGGGCAGGACGGATGTGGTCTCCCTGCCGGGCTCTTCCCTCAAGGCAAAAACATACTCCGTACCGTCCAGTTCTTCAACAAAAAGATTGGCTACCTCAACCCCCTGGGATCTGGCAAAGCCTTTGGCCGCATTTGTTGGGTCGCCGTCGGCATCAAACGCGGCTTTTACCGCAGGCCCTTTTTTCTTTTCACTCAGATCCAGTTGACGCTCTGCTAAGCCGGATACCAGCAGGGCCAAGCGACGGGGTGTACCGTAGACATTAATATCATCGAAAGAAAGACGGTTAGCCGTCAGTTCTTCTGCGGCTCTTTCACGGAGTTGTTTTAGCGCGGGATCCATAAAACGGGCAGGAATTTCTTCTGTACCGATCTCCAGTAAAAATGATTCTTTACGCACGCTCTGACCCTCCCTTTACACGGGCAAGCGGAAAGCCCATCTGTTCCCGCTGCACAAGATAATTTTGCGCACATAGCCTGGCTAAATTTCTTACTCTGCCGATATATGCAGTCCGTTCGGATACGCTGATTGCCCCCCTGGCATCCAGTAAGTTAAATGCGTGGGAGCACTTGAGTACATAGTCATAGCCGGGCAGAATCAGCTCTTTTTCCAGAAGACGGCGCGCTTCCTTTTCATAGGTTGTAAACAGTGAAAAGAGCATGTCCGTATCTGCTTCTTCAAAACAGTAGGTGGAATGCTCCACTTCAGCGCGGTGAAATATTTCTCCGTAGTTTATGCCGTCGACCCACTCGATATGAAACACATTTTCTTTACCCTGGATATACATGGCAATCCGTTCCAAACCGTACGTGATTTCCACGGAGACAGCATCCAGGTCAATACTACCCACTTGCTGAAAATAGGTAAACTGAGTAATCTCCATCCCATCCAGCCAAACTTCCCAGCCTAACCCCCAGGCGCCCAGTGTGGGCGATTCCCAGTTGTCTTCCACGAAACGAATATCATGTTCTTCCGGGATAATACCCAATTCACGGAGGCTCTCCAGGTAAAGGTCCTGAATATCATGGGGTGCAGGCTTGATAATTACCTGAAACTGATGATGTTGGAAAAGACGGTTGGGATTTTCTCCATAACGGCCGTCTGTGGGCCGTCTGGATGGTTCTACGTATGCGACCGACCAGGGCTCTGGCCCCAGGGCACGCAGGAATGTGGCCGGGTTCATCGTACCCGCACCTTTTTCCACATCATAGGGCTGTAAAAGGATACAATTCTTTTTTGCCCAATAGTTTTGCAGCTTTAGGATCATTGTTTGAAAATCCAAGACTCATTCCTCCTCGTATCAACTTTGCGCTTCAAGATAACAAAAAAGGAACCTCCGTCCCTATAGGGACGGGAAGTTCCCGCGGTTCCACCCTACTTGGCATAGCATTACTATGCCCACTCTTTTTAACCGCTCATCTGAAGTGCCATTCCGCCGTTTTACATGGCCGGGCTTCCACCGTTCCCCGGTTCGCTGACAGTTCTGCGGCGTACTCATCTTCCACGGTTCTTGTTCCTTGTTTCATTAAATGTAACAAAAACAGGTTCACTCGTCAAGCATTAGTTCTCCCAAATCGTCTCCTCAGACTCTGCTGGCGTCACTTCCAGGCTGTAATGAGCTATTAACAGCGCGGCAGCACCCAAAGCGGTTGCCTTCGGCGCCAGAATCATTCCGGCAAGCCCCAACGTTGCGGGCAATTCCATTAACGTGCCGTTATGGTTTTTTACACGGATACGTGTGCGGTTACTCTGACGGATTGCGTTTTTAACCGGCGCCAACATATCCCCTTCCAATAAACTTACACCGTGTTCTTCTGCATCGGCTTCCAATTCATCCTCCATCATAACCAACGCATCAATCACATCACCGTTTGCTTCTTCTAAAAGTTCCCGGGCCTCAGCATAACTTAAACCGGTCCGTTCCCGGACAAGATCAATCTTCTGAAGGGAAATATCCATTTTTGTGCCCTCCTTGTACTGGATAACAATAGTGTTACACAAGTAGAGCGAAAATATTAAACAAGGATTTTTTAACTCCACTCTTCAAGGCTTTGCAGAAACTCCACTGATTTAAACCTTGACTTACCAAGGGCTTTTTTGAGAAGTTCCGCATTAATATGGGCTATTTCATAATTAAGAGAAGACGGAACGCCACAAACAGACAAACGGTGAAATCCATTGTTGAGAAAACGTTTCATCACTGCTGCTGCAGCACCGCTAAGCAGGCGGCTTTCGCCGGGTATGGGACAGTTTTTACAAACCAACCCGTCATTTATGAAATCAAAATAAAAAGGCCCCGTGGAGCTTCCGCAGTGTTGGCAGTTTTCCATGGCCGGTCGGTATCCCAATGTTTCAAGCAGATTCAGTTCGAAGCATCGGGCAACACGAGCCGGTTGGCTGTCGGATTCCAGCGCTTCCAATGCTGTCAGAACAAGCAAAAAGACTGGAAGAGAAGGCTCCCGTTCAGGTAAGGCGGCCTCACACAATTCACAAAAATACTGCCCGTATGCAAACAGCAGCAAGTCCTCACGGAGTTTACGGTATGGTTTAACGATCTCCCCCTGAATCAGGGTGTCCAGCGATTTCCCCCGGTGCAACAGAAAGAAGCCTAATGTCAGAGGTTCAACCACGGCGGACAGTTTGCTTTTCGTTTTTCTGACGCCCCGTGCCACCGCTGTGACTTTTCCTTCCTCCCGGGTGAGGAAAGTGACGAGCCTGTCTGCTTCACGGTAGTCGCGGGTCCGTAAAACCAGAGCATGACTTTTTAGTTCCCCCATAGATTACAGCTCCTACTCCAGCTCCAGGCCAAAAGCATGCCATGTACCCTCTTTATTACGCCAATCCGGCTTTACTTTCACAAATAAATCAAGAAATATCTGACTGCCCAGCAACGCTTCAATATCTTGCCGTGCTAACTGTCCCACTTCTTTGAGCATAGCACCTTTTCTACCAATGATAATCCCTTTTTGCGATTCCCGTTCCACATAAATATTTGCTTCAATATCTACCATATCACGATTTTCCCTTGCCTTCATAGATGCGATTTCCACGGCAATGGCGTGGGGGACCTCTTCCCTGGTAAAGCCGAGTATCTTTTCCCGAATCAGCTCGGCCACAATAAAGCGTTCCGGCTGGTCGGTAATCATGTTTTCCGGGTAGTACCGAGGTCCCTCCTGTATTTTATCCACAAGCAAGCTAAGGAGTTCTTCTTTGTGTAAGCCCGTCAGTGCAGAGACCGTCAGTGCACCGGCAAATGGAAAATGATCACTGTAATGGCTAAGTATTTTATCCGCCTCGAGATCCCCGGCCACATCCGCCTTATTCACAACGAGAATAACCGGCGTATTTACGTCCCGAAGCCGCGTTAAGACAAACTCATCGCCGCTCCCCGGTCCTGCCACAGCGTCAACCAGAAAGAGGACAATATCCACTTCCTTTAGCGTTCGGATGGCGGTCTGGTTCATTTTCTCGCCCAACTTGTGCTTCGGCTTATGAATTCCCGGGGTATCGAGAAAAACAATCTGGTATTCATCTGTCGTTAAAATACCGCGTATTTGATTACGTGTTGTTTGTGGTTTATCAGAAATAATAGCCATTTTTTCACCGATCATCGTATTCATCAACGTTGATTTTCCTACATTAGGTCTGCCGATTAAAGCAACAAAACCAGAACGAAACATGAGTAACACCCCCGTCTTTAGGGTTCTCTTAACTGCCTTTATTATCCTGCAGCCAATATAATTATAAATTTTATAATTATATAAGTTTTTTTATAACTCTGCCACAGGCATAATTGCCACAAAGCCCCATAACATTGGGACTTATGTCCCATTGAGCCTGTTTTGCCTGACTTGACCAAATCCTTATTGTCAGTATATAATTTAATTAAAGAATGTGAATATTTTAACATATCCCAACACAAAGGGACGCTTGACACTGTGCTTCGCTTCAGAAATAAGCTAAGATAGATTTTAGGCATGTGAACTCTTTAACTTATGCCTTACACATATCAATAGGTGAGAGGAGGTATATAATCATGGCTAACACAAATAACATGCAAAGCCAGGATTTAGAACACCTACATCACGAGGGTAACAAAGCATTAGTAATTAATATCATCTTTTTTGTCGTGCTATTTGTCGGCATCCTGCTTGTACCTTTGGTGGGGATTGGGTTTGCATCTATTGCAATCTCGCTGTCATTTATCGTCTCTATGCTGTATATATACCTCGCATAATGGATCCGGGGGGAAAAGGGTAAAAGTTTATGGCACACCATCATGGTGTGCCCTTTCTATTTCGATAAGTCTGTATCAAATGAGTACGGCAGAAGCTCCCGCAATGTAAATAGTTTGTGCTGTCCGCGTAAGTTTGCGCTAACTACCCAAAGGTCCGGCGCAAACTCGTGAAGGACCTGACGACAGGCGCCGCATGGAGTAACCGGTTCCGGTGTATCCGTGACCAGTGCCAGACCGGTAAAGTCCCGTTTGCCCGCAGCAACGGCGGAGAATAATGCCACTCTTTCCGCACACACCGTCAAACCGAATGACAGATTCTCCACATTGCTTCCTTGATACACGTCTCCGTCATCGGCCATCAACGCAGCGCCAACGGAAAAGCGGGAATACGGAGCGTAAGCCGATTCTCTTGCTGCGCGGGCGCTTTCAATTAACTTCCTGACTGTCTCTTCAATCATAGCTCCTCCTAACGACTATAAGCCGGTAGCGTAAGATGCTCAAGTTTTTCTACTTCAAAAGTTAAATCCCGGGATATTTCCAGTGTAATTCGAATAATATCCAATCCGCTGGCTAAAACATCGGGGTCACCAATCGCCCGAATCGTTACTGGATTGACTGCAATTCTTTCATCATTAACCAAAATGGACGGCCCGACACAACGAATGGCCGACGTAGCCGTTAATCGCTGATTACCGATAGCCACCCCCTGTGCTCCAGCAGCAAATAATTCATTAACAGTGTCACGGACGTCTGTCTCGTGAATGATTGTCTCGTTGGTAAAGCCGTCTTCCGCGTCGTAAATTCGCACAACAACACCAGCGCCCGTCATTTCAGCAAACCCACTCCTGGTGCGCAACTCATGCACAGTAACCCGTAAAGAATCGATTTCCCGGGTTAAGTTACGAATATGATCAAGTGGGTTATACGGCATAAGCAGTTGACCACGGCCTTCCTCTACTTCCACTTCCACGATAAGATCCTGCGCCAGTTCCCCGATGGTCACTGTTTGAGAAATTTTCAGCAATGTCTCATCATGTAACATGTTTGCCGGTTCCAGCGAAATTCCCTGATCCCGACTAAGTTTTACCATCAGACGTTGTTTGCCGTCCATTTCTTTAAGCAGTGGATCCTGATTCACCAGAGCCAAAACGGTTTCCTTCTGTTTAGCTTCATATTCCTGAAGAATTCTTTCCTGGGTTCGGCTTCCGTTTGCCAGAATCGCTTTATTTAAATCATCCACATTCGCCGCCAAATCTATTTCATAATTAAACCTGGAAAGGGCCTCCCTAACTTGGGTACGGGTATCTACCCCCAGGCTTCTCGCCAGCCGACGGTTGTAGTCTACCAATTCTTTTGCTATTTTCTGTTTCATTACGAAGTCTTCTATTTCATTGTTAAAATGGCTGTTAAACACGTGGATTCCTGCGACCAACAAGACAGTATTCATGATAAACATAAACAATATTAATGCCACAATCCTGCGATCCACGAGAAACGCCGAGCTGGTTTTCCGCATTTTTGCCGAACCTGCCTCCTCTAATCTGAGTTACTCTTTTGCTGTCATTTATTTGCATCTCTTTAAGAATATCTTCGCATAAAAAGAAAAAAAACCTTTTAACAAATTATTAAAAAATGTTAATCCTCTCTGCCAATCGGGGCAACAAGATAAAGCCTGCCACAAGCAAAGCGTAAAGAGATGCCAGTAAAGCAGCTCCCGCCGCGGCGTTTTTAGCTGCACCGGCTAATGGATGGTATTCCCGGGTAAAAAGATCTACAACCCTCTCCAGCGATGTGTTTAACATTTCCATCGTAAACACTAAGAACACAGCGGAAAGGATAAAAAGCCACTCCACTCGCTCCAGACGAAGCCACAAACCTGCTGCCAGCACCAAGAACGTAGCGACGCTGTGAATTTTCATGTTTCGCTCTTTCTGCCATGCATCGGCCAGACCATAAACAGCCCAGCGAAAACTTTCCATTAACCGTGCAGACTTCTTATTCATTTCGCTCCGCTCCCACCATTGCCAGGAGGCCTTCCTCACGGCGGCGCATTTCTAAACGTTCCTCATCTTCACAATGATCGTACCCCAGCAGATGAAGCAGACCGTGTACAAAGAGATATAGAATTTCCCGTTCCAGACTGTGCGCGAACTCCAGAGCCTGCTCCCCGGCGCGTTCCAGGGAGATAATGATGTCGCCCAACAAAAATTCTTCATCTACGATACTTTTACCCTCTTTCAGACTTTCATGAAGGGGAAACGAAAGAACATCTGTTGCATTGTCAAGAGAACGCCATTCCCGATTTAATTTTTTAATCGTTTCGTTGTCACAGAGCATGACGCTCACTTCAGCAGAAACGGGGAGATTGTGCTCCAGCAAAGCTTTCTGTACTATCTGCTCCATCGCGGCAGTAACCCGAGGAGAGACGGAAGTATTTTCGTCTTCATTAAGAATCACTGCTGCCATTTTTGCGGCCCCTTTCAATTTCTGCCTTCAGCTCTTTCTCCGGATACTCGATTCGGTTGTGATAAATTCCAGAAAGAATTTTAACAAAGGCAGACGCAATCATATCCAGTTCTTTAAACGTAATATCACACCGGTCAAACTGACCGTCGTTTAATTTATCTTTAACAATTTTTCGTACGACACTTTCTATTCTACCCCCAATAGGCTTGGGCATTGCACGGGCAGCCGCTTCCACGGAATCTGCCAGTAAAATGATTGCCGCTTCTTTGCTTTCCGGCAGAGGCGCTTCATAGCGAAAATTATCTTCACATGGGCTGTCTTTGCTATCCTGACATTTTTCTGATGCCTGATGGAAGAAATATGATACCAGGCTGTTACCGTGGTGCTGTTCAATAATCTCTTGGATAACCCGGGGAAGTTTCTCCTTTTTTGCCAGTTCCATACCGTCTTTAATATGTGATGTTATAATTAGCGTGCTCAGGTTGGGAGATATTTTCTCGTGAGGGTTTTCTCCCAGCTGATTTTCAATAAAGAAATACGGTCTTTTTACTTTGCCCACATCATGGTAGAAGGAACCAACCCTGGCTAATAGCGGATCGGCACCAACCGCTTCCGCGGCTGCTTCTGCTAAATTAGCGACGACCAAGCTGTGATGATACGTTCCCGGCGCCTCCATTAGCAGCTTTTTTAACAGCGGGTGATTTGGGTTCGCTAATTCCAGCAGCGTAACCGAGGTGGTGAGCCCAAAACCGCTTTCCAGATATGGCAACAGACCAATAGCCATTACGGCTGAGAACAGACCGTTCGTTATCCCCGCCAGAATTCCCACACTAAATTCACGAAGTAATTCATACTCAAAGCGGAGAGTACCGGCAAACAGGAAAAACCCGATAATCGTTACCATGTTCAACGCCGCCACATAGAATCCGGCCCTGGTCAGGTCGGAGCGCCGGCTCACCTGGCTGACACTGTAAATGGCTATTAATGCTCCAAAAAGCGCAACCAGCATAAAACGAAAATCATTTCCCGTGACAAGGGCAACAAAAACAGACATGACAATTGCCATGAGAACGGCTAATTGCGGGTTCAGCAAAACGGCAATCAAAATAGCGCCCATAGCAACAGGCACCAGATACCCGGAAAAATAGGTAGCTGCAATCGTTAACGACAGTGTTATCACAACAATTAAACCCAGAAGAACCAACCGGACTGTGTCGTGGTAAATCTCCTGCTGAAAAATATAAAGATAGATACCGACAATAATAAAAATTACAAGCAAAAGCACCGCTAAGCCAAAGAACATGGCATAGCCGCCGGCACCCCGTAATTGCCCTAATTCCTGTAATTGTGCGAGATGGCGCTCCGTGACTATTTCCCGTTCACTGACAATTTCAGTACCGCGTAGTATACGGATAGGCGGTACTGCCTGGCGTGCCGCTTCCCGGGCCTGATTCGTCGCTACCGGGTTATAAATCATATTCGGCTCCATTACCGTTTGAGCCAGCTTCCCGATGACCCTCTTTTGATCCTGGGAAAAAAGCAGAAAACTGATTTCCTGTACTGCCTGCCGTCTGGCGCTGTCTAATCCCGGGGCTTTAACGCCCTGCTCCAGAATGTTTCCCACAACATCCAGAAGTTGCAGTCGCATTTCTTCAAGATCCGTAGGCCGGGCATCAAGAAATGACATGGCTAAAGGTTCATCCAATTCCACTTCCACTGCAGCAATAAACAAAGCTGTCTGCTCCTGAGGTTCCAGCTCCGGAGTTCGCTGAATATCCCGGGCAACCGAGAAAAAGGTATTGATACGCTCTTCAGCACGGACGAGGACGGCCAAATCAAAATCAAAAGACTCTGCCACTGCCTGAGCTGCTTCTTCACGCAACTGATTTGTTGTGTAATAATCAATGGCATCCCACTCCGCCACAATTTTACGGGGACTGGGTCTGCCTAACTCTAATTCCACCCGGGCAGCCGCCAGCGTCAGATATAGGATCATTAAAATTAGCGTAAAAAACCCGGCAGCCAGCAGCCAACGCAACCAGAGCTTATTTAGTACTAGCCCGGGTTGCTTTTTTAGCAGGTTCTTAAATACACTATTACTTCCCACGATAGGCTCACTCCTGCCTTTGCCCCTCTTCAAATTGCACATAAGCGCGAATAATCTTTTGCACCAGAGGGTGTCTGACCACATCTAAATCTGTTAAGTGAATGAAGGAGATACCTTCAACATTATTTAAAATATCCCTTACTTGCGCCAATCCGGAAAATCGTCCCCGGGGCAGGTCAATCTGCGTAATATCTCCGGTAATGACAGCTCTTGAACCAAAGCCCAACCGTGTAAGGAACATCTTCATTTGTTCTGCGGTTGTGTTTTGCGCTTCATCAAGAATAATATAGGAATCATCCAGCGTTCTGCCGCGCATATACGCCAGAGGTGCAATTTCAATAATCCCCTTCTCCATATATGCTTTGTAAACATCTACACCCAGCAGGTCATAGAGGGCGTCATAGAGCGGACGCAGATACGGATCTACCTTTTCCTGCAAATCCCCCGGCAGATAACCAAGGTTCTCACCGGCTTCAACGGCTGGCCGGGTTAGAATTAACCTTTGCACCGACCTCTCTTTGAGCGCTTTAACTGCCATGGTCATCGCCAAATAGGTTTTTCCCGTTCCTGCCGGGCCAATACCAAAGACAATATCATTCTTACGAATGGCTTCTATATATTCTTTCTGACCCAAAGTCTTTGGCTTAATTCTTTTTCCTCTGGGAGTAACAAAGATCATATCACCAAACAAAGTACGTAGTCGTTCTGCTTGTCCCGCCCGGATCAATTCGATGGCGTATTCCACCTCAGGCACGTTTGGTGCCTGACCCTGCCGCAAAAGCCATAAAAGCTCTTCAAATAAAAGAGCCACCTTTTCTACATCGTCCCGGTCTCCCTCGACAATAATCGCATCACCCTCGGGAATTACTCTGACTTGGAAATACCGGTCTAATAAGGTGACATGCTGGTCAAACTTTCCCAGCAACTGACGAATCTCTTCATTACTATCCACAGGGACCGTTTTACGTGAATGTTCCGTCGTCAAGACGTTTCATCGCCTCCTGTAATGTCCTCTTCTTCTGCAATATTCTCTAAGGTTTCAATAATATACTGAACCCCCACCAGATTACCTGTTCCTGTTTCCACTTCGTTCAATGACACTGACTCTACTGCTACACCCACAGGCAACTGAAACTCGGCCAGAATTCTGGCCCGTTCTGCCGCTTGGTCAAGAGTCTGCTCACGGGTAAGCTGAATCTGCTCCAATTCAATTTCATACGCATATTCTGTTATTATTTCGACAGGAATTCTAAAAATCCTTTCCGGCAGGCTTCTCTTTATCGATGCCAGTTCATAATTAGCATAGGGAATCTCACTGCGTCCAACCCGCAGTACAGACTGACCGTCCACAATGACGGACCAGGCGATAGATCTCTTACCGGTTCGGTTTCGCTTCACAGAAACCGTATTTGCTTCCCCATATCCTTCATACCAGACCCTGGCTAATACTTCCCCGCGGGCATGGACCGGAACAGGTGAGGGAGCATCTTTATCTTCCGGATCAGTAAAGGGAGATTGGGGGACTAACAAGCCTTCAATCAAAATCTGCCCCCGGGAGACGGTGTCCCCTGCCTGTACACGGGCTTCTCCCATAACAATCAAAACGTCCACAACCAACCCGTCTTTGGCTGCCACAACATTGCCAGGCATATCGTTCTCCACAGGGGGTTTAATTTTCTCAACCACTTCGATAATTAGCCTTGTACCACGGACGTGGAACCCTACCCATGTAAGTTTAGGCTCCAGGAGAATCATTTCATTTGCCAAATCCTCTTTATCGAGACTTGCTTTCCAGACTCCCGGCCGCGCGCCCAGTTCCCCCGCAAGGCTGCGGATGTACTTCTCATCCAACTTATCTGTCCCTTCAACACTGACAAACAGGATCAAAGAGGAAAGTAGATAAAGGGAAACAATAAACAGGCTAATGCCGATAATCAAACCTCTCCGCCTTAAACTCCGGCTGATAAGAAAAGGGAGTCCGGCCTTTTGTAATATTTTTAGCCTGCAACCTGTTTTTTTTGCAAGATGACGAAGTTCGAAAAAGCTATCCATGTCCACTTTAAGTACGGCTTTTTCTGAACCTCTTGCCAGGTCCCAAAGCGGGATACCCTGGCGCATAGCCAGGTTAATAAATTTTTCCGTAGCGGTACCCTGTACAGAAATAACCAGGTATCCCGTAAAAAAATACCGTAATTTTAGTATAAACACGCCTGTACCCCCTATTCCAGCCGTTAAAACTCATAGTGGACTTTACTGATATTACCGTCTACTGCTATTTCATCGTTCGCCATATAACGAATGACCAAATTTTCCCCATGGATAATGATCTCGCCGCCATTTACTGCAAGACGGACTTTTTCCGTGGTATACTGAATCACGCCCCGGTGATTCTCAAGATAACACTGCAGGTTTCCGATTACAGTTAACCGTGGCAGGTTTAACACAATCTCCCGCGGTAACTCAAACAGATCTGCCAGATTTTGCCGCCATTTTTTATCCCCTTTGCCGACCACAAGCCTCCCCCCATTCTGCTAATTACTATGCATTTTCAACGTCTCTTATGTTTTTCGACCAGAAAAGCTTGCGCTTTCAATTCCCTGATGAAAGCTTGAACTGTATACATTAGCCATTACAAAGCGTAAAGTGATATAATTTCGCTACAGTAATATAAAACCCCGGCCCAGGCGATATATATCGCCTGGGCCGGGGTATCTAAATTAGAGCACTCGTTTTTAAACAGCCTGGACTAGTAGCGCGGGCTCCAGGGTCTTTTTGCCCGGGGCGGCCCTAAAATTTCAGCAAATATAACACCTGCGACAACCGAATTTTGGTTCCAGTTCAACGTTTGCACTTGACCGGCTTCGGTGCATATCAACCCTTCCGGCAATATCGCCTCAGCTTTCTTAGGCAAACGTTCCTTTTTTGCCGGCCTTAGCTCCAACGGCAATTCATTTTTTGACCGGTAAATCGGGTTATCATACGGCACGTAAGCTTGCTCAACGTACCGAGGTGGAGCCTCTTCTCTTTGTTTCGGTATTTGCTGCTGCGGCGGCCTTACAGGCGCTCTTACCGGCTGCATGACCGGGGGCATGGGTCTCCCCGGAGGACGCTGACCCTGGCCGCCCAGAGAGCGGATTACGGAGAAAATGATGAATATAGCGAAGATTACTAAGGTTTCCACAGTACCACCACCTTACTTTCTGGGGTTGTCCTCGCCTTTATCCTCTTTGGATGCACCCATCTTACCTATGGAATCACGCATCTGCGTATCGGCCTTAATGTTTTGCAGATTATAATAATCAACCACACCCAGCTTGCCTTCGCGAAGAGCCTGGGCAAACGCCCGCGGTACTTCTGCCTCCGCTTCCACCACTTTAGCACGCATCTCCTGAACCCGGGCCACCATTTCCTGTTCAGTAGCCACAGCCATGGCGCGCCTTTCTTCCGCCTTGGCCTGAGCGATGCGTTTATCAGCTTCTGCCTGATCCGTCTGCAACTGGGCACCGATGTTCTTACCCACATCCACGTCGGCTATATCAATGGAGAGAATTTCAAAGGCAGTCCCCGCATCCAACCCTTTATTGAGCACAGTACGGGAAATCATATCCGGATTTTCCAACACTTCTTTATGCGTCGCGGCGGAACCGATGGTCGTTACAATACCCTCACCGACCCGGGCAATGATTGTCTCTTCGCCGGCACCGCCGACCAGCCGTTCAATATTTGCCCGTACGGTAACACGGGCCTTTGCCTTCACTTCAATACCGTTTTTAGCAACGGCTGCCACCGTTGGTGTTTCAATTACACGAGGGTTTACACTGACCTGCACGGCCTGGAGTACATCCCGGCCAGCCAAGTCAATGGCCGCTGCCCGCTCAAAGCCCAAATCAATCCCAGCCCGTTGTGCAGCAATCAGCGCATTCACAACCCGGTCTACGTTACCGCCCGCCAGAAAGTGACCTTCCAGCTTATTCACATTTAAATCCAATCCAGCCTTGGTAGACTTAATCATTGGGTTTACAATCTTTGCCGGCGGCACGCGCCGCAAGCGCATACCAATCAGTGTCACAATACTTACCTTTACACCGGCAGCTAATGCCGAAATCCATAAACCAATAGGTACAACGCTCAGCAATACAGACAGTGCGACAATAATCAGACCAATCAAAACCAATAATTCAATCATAATTTAACCTCCTTCTTTTATACCTGCCGTACAACAATCCGGCTTCCTTCCGTGCCAACAACCTTAATCTCAGTGGCCTGGGGAACAAAGCCTCCTTCGCTTACCACATCCACCCGTTTGCCGTCAATTTCTGCCGTGCCCGCCGGACGTAACGGAGTCAGTGTTAAACCGGTCATACCCACCAGGTGAGATGCATCACCAGGGCCGACATAACCCAAATCCTTTGTTTCAGCATACTGGAGCACAATTTGAGACCATAGCCCCGTTCGCTTTAAAAAGCGGA
Organism: Clostridiales bacterium; assembly: GCA_018335855.1. Lineage (GTDB taxonomy): Bacteria > Bacillota > Dethiobacteria > Dethiobacterales > Dethiobacteraceae > UBA7523. Next base: position 86,074 of record JAGXRM010000008.1, on the reverse strand, counting down.
AAGAGGCCAAGATAATAAGCAAAGCCAGGAAAATCGCCACAGAAATCATACGCACACCCTGCCCGGTTGTGGCTGCGGAGAGAACCACAGAAGCCACCACCGCCGTTAATCCGGAAAGGCCGACGATGCCGAAGTTAGGGATAAACGCTTCTACCATTAGCAGAATAACTCCCAGGGCAAAGAGGAAAATAACTTCTCTGCCAGCCAGGCCAGCAAAAATATGTCCGCCAAAAAAGAGGGAAAACGCCAGAATACTAATAGTTCCCGCCACACCGAAACCGGCAGTCATGACTTCAATCACCAAGGCTGCCAGGCCGATAGCAATTAAAATTGTCGCCACAGCGGGATGGGTAATATAACGCGCCAAAGACTCTGCAGGGCTTGTGGCCACCGTCCTGACCTCAGAACCTGCCAGCCCCAATTCAGCCAGCAGTTCACTGCGGGTATTGAAAATTCCGTCTGTAAAACCTAAATCCAAAGCTTCTGTATCCGTCAGTGTTAACAGATTCCCTTCACGAATGACACCCTCAATGGCAATTTCTCTGTTTACCATGGCGGCAGCTATCTGGGGATCTTTACCCTGCTGTACTGCGACTGCCCGCATTTTAGCTTCCCAGGCAGATAAAAGCTTTTCATCTTCCACCTCTTCGCCCGTTAATGTGCGGACTTCCGCAGCACCAATAGTACTGCCCGGCGCCATATACAAAGCACGGCTAGACAAGGCCAGGTAAGCGCCGGCGGACAATGCGCTGAAGCGAACATACGCATAGACGGGAACCGGAGAATCCAAAATCAGGTCGCTGATATCAAGCGCGGCATCAAGGGTGCCTCCGGGAGTGTTTAGTTCCAGAATAATTGCAGAAGCACCGGCGCGCTCGGCTTCGCCGAATGCACGGTCAAGATAACGATTCAGCCCTTTTTCCACCGGCCCGGTTATTGGAACGACATAAACAGATTGCTGAGCCGTGGCCGTTGCTGCAACTACAACTCCCGGCAAACCCGAAATCAACAAAACGAAAAGCAGGATCAGCGTTTTTCTAATCACAGCCATTCCTCCTATATTCAACACTTATATTATATACGATTCTGCAAAAAAGATAAACCAACCTGTAGACGCATAAAAACCCGGCTTAGTCCGGGTTTTATATGTTAGCTGAACTTCCTTTTGTTGTTGTTCTTCCGGGCCGCCTCGGATTTCTTTTTACGCTTCACACTGGGTTTTTCATAGTGTTCACGCTTCCGAACTTCGGCTAAAATTCCTGTTTTAGCGCACTGCTTTTTAAAACGGCGTATCGCGCTATCAAGAGTCTCATTTTTCCCAACCTTAATCTGTGTCAACTGCTTTCCCTCCCCTCACTACTAACCTTGCATGGAAGAATTGCTGTCGAATTCTACGACGAATTATACCAAGAATACTTAATAGATTATATCGTTTTCATAACTGTCTGTCAACTGCCACAAAAGCCAAGGGGGAGGGAGTCTTCCCTTATGGGACAAACTTTTTTCCAGCCAGGATATGAAAATGCAGGTGAGGGACAACCTGACCAGCAGGCTCTCCGCAGTTTGTGACCACCTTATACCCACCGGATACACCTAACTGTTCCGCCACATTCTTAATGGCAAGCAAAATATTCCCTGCATTGAGCAAGTCGCCCGATGGCAATTCATCAAGAGAGCGATAATGTTCTTTGGGTACTACAAGGACATGAACCGGTGCGAGTGGTTGGATATCCCGAAAAGCAATGATTGAATCATCTTCAAAGACAATGTCGCCAGGAATCTCCCTGGCGATAATCTTACAAAAGATACAATTTTGCATCGCAAAACCCCCTTGTCCAATTTTCGTAATCCTAATTATACCATCTTACCCCTAAACTAGCAAACCACGGTCAGGCTTAACATTTAGCCTAGGGGTCAGGTTTGCGGGTTGTCTGGAGGACAGGCACACTCTTTCCGCATCATCATAAGATGAAAGACAGATAATTGCCTAATTGAAAGGAGAATAGCATGGAAAAAGGGAGGACGAGACAATTTTTTGCGGGTAGCAATACAGCCTATGGTTTCTATTCCTTGTTTCACTACATACCCGGGCAGGTTGACAGACGGTTAGTTATTATTAAGGGCGGCCCCGGGACAGGAAAGTCCACATTGATGAAAGGAATCGGAAATCGGGCAATGGAACAGGGTTTTGACATTGAGCAATTTTACTGTTCCTCAGATTCCAATTCCCTGGACGGGGTGGCAGTCCCCTCGCTGGGGTTTGCCGTGGTGGACGGAACGGCACCTCATGTTATAGACCCTGTGTATCCAGGCGCCATGGATGAAATCATAAACTTAGGTCGTTTTTGGAACTCATCCGTACTTCAGCAGCATAAAGGTGAGATATCAGATCTAATTGGGCAGAGTAAAATAATTTATCCCCAGGCGTACCAGTACCTGAAAGAAGCCAATGTGGTCATGGAAAAGCTCCGTTACCTGATGTCGCTGGCCATGGATTATTTCAGCTTATCAAAGATGAGCCACCAACTGCTTAACGAACTGGTGGCCGCATTGCCGCCGGCTAAAACAAAACCTGTTGAGCGGCATCTCTTTGCCGGTGCCGTATCCTCTGCCGGCTTAATGAACTTCTACCCGTCCATTCTACAAGACTGCACCACACTCTATCTGTTAACCGGCGATCCTGGAACGGGCAAATCGTATTTGCTGCAACAAGTATATGATACTGTCCGGCGCGCCGGTCATGACCTGGAAGTGTACCGCTGTCCATTTGACCCGGAGCGAATTGATGCCGTAGTCGTTCCTGTTTTACAAACAGCGTTTGTCAAGGCGACTTACCCCCACTCCTTTTCACTGGAAGCCACCCACCAGCTCCGGTCCCAGATTACACTGACATTGGGCAAGTATGCCCGGGTGTCTTCCCTGAAAAGTACTTCCGGGGAACGTGCGGAGAATCTGGAACGATTCTGGTTCCTGCTGGGTAAGGCAGTAGAGAATTTTCAACGGGCAAAACGGGTTCATCTAAAGCTGGAAGAATACTACATCCCCGTCATGGACTTTAACCAAATCTGTAAACTGCAAGAGGAAATTATGCGAAATTTACTCCCTGATACTGCTTACAAAATGAATGCACAATAATAAGAAGAAGGCATGCGTCGCGCATGCCTTCTTCTTACTTGTTGAGAAAATCATACATCTTACAGGTTACTTTTGAGGAGTTTCATCAGCAATCGTTTCTGCAACTTCTCCAACTGTAAACTGCTCCAGTATTGTTCCTTTTTTGTCCACGAACGTCCACGTTGTCTCTCCCGCCTCCAGCATCACATCGGCTATCGGCATGGTTACGGCATGGAAAAAGTCCTTCTTCGGTCCAACCTGCACTTTCACTTCCAGCTCCGCTTCTCCTTTGGAGACGCTCTGAATTTTTTGCACTTCCGCGTGCAGGGCAAACAGAGCAATTTCATGCTGGGGTTGGAACGGGTACTGGGGCAGGTTGACAGACCATGCCTCCGCCACTTCCATCCAACCTTGCTGGTCTACCGCCAGGCGGAAGGTTGGACGTTCCTTCCTTTCGCCCTTGTCGGCCGTGGTGAAACTCACTTCATTTCCCTTGGCCACTTCCTGAGGGACAACTGTGGGACTGGCCCGAAACGAATCATACACTGACAGGGACACCAGCAGTACCAGGAGGAACAACAGCGGTAATAACCGTCGTGCTTCCACCACAAACAATTTTTTACCCATACATCCACCTCTTTTCCGCCTGTCTTTCTTTTCCATCCTATTCAGTCCGGAAAAAAAATATGTCCCTGTTTTAAGAAAAAAAGGACACGCTAAAAAGGAAAATATTGTGCTTTGTCGAATTAGACATACAATATGTAGAATAATGTCTTAAACGTGCTTGATGAGAGGATACCAATGAATATAAAGAGCTTGGGGACCCGTTTTTTTTCAGAACGGTCATTTCCTCTATCCTTAAAAATAATGATCTTTGTTTTTTCCTGTATTACTTATCTTGTATTGCTATGGTCCTACCAGACGAGATTTATTTCGCAGGATGAAGGAAGGCTAATCCTGTATTTTTTTTATGTGTTGATATTTTGTACTACTTTTTTTTCCGGCTTTGCACCAGGCATCGTTTTTGCCTTATTAAGCAGTATTTATGCTGTTAATATCCTTATGCCGGGGGCTCTATCGTTAGATAACTTTACTGTTACAGACCTCGAGATTTTTCCGTTTATCGCGGTATATTTCTTAATTGCCATAACCGTAGACTGGTTCCGGGAAAATATCGAAGCTTTGCGAAAAAAACTTGTGGAAAATGAGGAACTGCACGCGCATACAAGACGAATGGAAAAACTCGCGTTGGCCGGTGAGATTGCCGCCGGGATTACCCATGAAATAAGGAACCCGCTTACTGTCATTCAGGGATATGTGCAACTGCTGGAACAAAACTGTGAAAGCAGTGAACAGGACGTATATCAACTGGTATTGGATGAAATAAAACGCACCAACCAGATTATCAGTGATTTTCTTCGCTTTAGCCGGCCAGACACCCCGAAAAAATCTCTGGTTCAACTCAATGACGTGATAGACTCCGCAGTTTCACTGGTATATGGTGAAGCGGTGCGGAAAAATATCGAGATTTACTTTTACCCTGCTCACGGTCTGCCGCAATTGTGCCTGGACCGTGATCAGTTTATCCAGGTCTTTTTAAACCTGTTTACAAACGCACTCCAGGCAATGCCGAATGGAGGAACTCTTTCTGTATCTGCTATCTGGAAAGAGAAAAGAAAAACCGCAGTTGTCCGTGTAAACGATAGCGGCCAGGGAATTAGCCCGGAAGCTTTGGGAAAAGTGTTCACCCCATTTTTTACGACAAAGGATGCCGGCACCGGACTGGGCCTGTCAATTTCGCAAAACATTATTCTTGCCCACCACGGTATAATTGAGGTAGAGAGCATCGTCGGTCAGGGTACCCAATTTACTATCTGTATCCCTGTTGATGATACATGTCAGGTAGCCGGTCAAATCTGCTAACCTGGTATGAGCGAATAATAAAGAAACCTTTTAAAGGAGCGATTTATTAATGGATAAAATGCCTCTGATTACACTGCTCTTGTTGGCTATTCCGGAAGGAATGCTTTTAGCTTCCGTAGGCTTAACGCTAATGGGTATCCGGCCGCGCTTCCAGACTATTCTCTCTGTTTCCATACTTTATAGTATCTCTGCATTTATCATCAGGAAATTACCTCTGTCTTTCGGCTATCACTCTATATTTATTTTTATCCTCATGTCCATATATCTGTGCTACTTCTTTAAAGTTTCTTATAAAGAGTCAATAGCTGCAGCCTTTCTGGGTTTTGTCTTTTTGGTAGCGGCAGAAAGTCTGTTTCTCCCACTGATTACTACGGGTTTATCCATTACATATGAAATGATTTTGGGCAATTCCTGGCTCAGAATACTTGTGTCAATTCCACAGCAACTTTTCCTGCTTACCGTGTTTCTTGTAGCTTACTATCTGCGAGGGTATCACAAACAGTACATTCAGTGAGATTCCACAAACAGGGGGTGCAACCTGCTGGAAAGATTTATTGATTATATAGCCGATGAACTAGGCTTGTCGAAAGATCAAACGGATATTGTCCGTTACGGCCTACAGTCATTCTACGGAGCATTTACTGCGCTGCTTTCCGTTTTGATTCTGTCAGCCGCCATTGGTATCGTCCGTGAAGCCATGACTGTATTTTTCGTTGTAGCTGTTTACCGCAAGTTAAGTGGTGGAGCACACTGCAGCACACTTCCAGGATGCCTAACCGTAGGTACCCTTATTATTATACTTTTTGCTGTAATTATTAAGAACGCTGGTCCAACTGTATCAGGAACGTTTTTATGGGTAACCGTCCCTTCTGTCATCGCTTTTATTCCTGCATATTTCTACGCACCGGCTGATGTGCCGCAGAAACCTATTTCGTCTTCTGCCCAGCGTACAATGTTACGGCGGTTGTCTTTCCTGTTTATCGTGCTGTGGTTTATTATGGGTGCTTACCTGTGGGCAGGCCAGAAGATGGACTTATTATATTTTTACGCCGCAGGAAATCTTGGCCTTCTCTGGCAATCTTTCCTTTTAACACCTCCAGGCTACAGACTGATTGAACAGTTAAGTTTATTGTTCAGGCGCAGACAAAACTCGTAAATTTAACATATATTCCCTGCATTTGTCGTTTTATGTAACATTTCGACAAAAACAGGAAATTTTATTTTTTTATAGAATTCAGTGGTTATTAAATTAAATAAAGAAAGGTGGTTTTTTGCAATGAAAAAAAGAATTCTCTCCCTCATTGCCGGTCTGCTGACGTTAGTTGCCCTGTCAGGGGCTGCTTCCGCCTGTGGGGCATTTCTTCATCAGCCAGAGCTTCCACAAGCATTAAGAAAGTAAGTTAATAGAGAGAAAGCCGCTGTCTTGTTGACAGCGGCTTTTGAGTTTCTTGGCAGACTCTTCATATGTTCAATGGCCTTTTCTATACGATTTCACCTGTAAGCTCTTTTTCTCCGTTGCCGGTAACTTTTACCTGGACAAGGTGTCCCAGTAAGGATTCCGCTGCTTTGGCAGTAACCCGGATATAATGTTCCGTTAAGCCGGCCAGCTTGCTCCGTCCAGCTTTTTCCTCGAAGAGAACGTTCACCGTCTTACCGACAAAGCGCTCCCGGTAACATGATGCCAGTTCATCTCCCAGTTGTGTTAACTGCCTGGCCCGCTCTTCTTTAACCGGATGGGGCACCTGGTCGGGAAATTTCGCTGCGGGTGTACCCTGGCGGGGGGAGTATTTAAAGATATGAAGTCGGCTGAACCCGGCGCGCTGGATTAACCCTAAAGAGTGGGCAAATTGTTCTGTCGTTTCCCCGGGGAACCCCACCATCACATCCGTTGTCAAAGCGATATCGGGAATCTGGGCCTGCAGCCAGCGTACCAGATAGAGAAATTCACCGGAATCATATTTCCTGTTCATCCGGCGCAGAATCAGGTCATCGCCGCTTTGCAGAGGTATATGCAGATGGCGGCATACTTTATTATGTTCCATCACCGTTTCAATCAGGTCCGGTGTAATTTCTGTCGGTTCTACTGACGAGATACGAATTCTTTCGATCCCGTCGATCGGGGAAATACGGGTAATCAGGTCGCTGAGCGCAATGTTGCCGGGTAAATCCACTCCGTAGGAGCCCAGATGGACACCGGTGAGAACCAGTTCCTTAAAGCCTGACTGAGCCAAACGGCGGGCCTCCACGACTGCGTCTTCGGGGTGACGGCTGTACAGCGGACCGCGAGCGTAGGGCACAATACAATAGGAACAGTACTGACGGCAGCCTTCCTGTACTTTAAGAAAAGCCCGGGTGCGGCTACCGGTTTGTGCTGCCGGAAGCGATTCAAAGCCGCCTTTTTCCTCCAGTGGCGAAACACAGTTGAGCCGCCCTTTTTGTTTTGTTTCCAGAACCAGTTCCGGCAGTTTTCCACGGGAATGGGTCCCTACGATAAGATCCACCTCAGGAATCGCCATGACATCTTCTGGGGCAACCTGGGCATAACAACCGGTTACGACGATAACAGAGTCCGCATTGATGCGACGGGCCCGGCGGACAACCTGCCGGGACTTTCTGTCTCCCAGGTGCGTCACGGTACATGTGTTAATCACATAAACATCAGCCGGAGTTGAAAACGGAACTGTCCGGTAACCGGCGCTCTCAAACAGATACTGCAACGCCGCAGTCTCTGTTTGGTTTACTTTGCAGCCCAGGGTATGAAATGCTACAGTATCCATTACCTACCTCCCATTTCACCGGCTTCATAAAGTGCAACGGCTACCGAAACGACAGCAGCAGTCTCAGCGCGGAGAATGCGCGGACCGAGGGTGACAGCATTGGCACCGCTTGCCATAGCTTCTTCTGCCTCTTCGCGGCTAAAACCGCCTTCAGGTCCGGTTATCAGAAGAATGTTTTCTCCCGGCAAAACCCCTTTTAATACAGGAGCTAGTGGCTTGTCTCCCTCGCCTTCCCAAAAAAAGACGATTCTTTGGTAATTTTGGAACTCTGTTAGCAATTGCGGCCAATCTAAAGGAGGGGAAATAACGGGTACGCGGTTACGGAGAGACTGTCCGGCTGCTGAACGGACAATCTTGTCCCAGCGAACTAGTTTATCTCTTGCTTTTTTATCAATACGGGCCACACATCGTGTGCTACTGAATGGAATAAAGGCGGAAACGCCCAGTTCCGTTGCCTTCTGTAAAACAAAGTCCGTCTTCTCTCCTTTAAGGAGAGCAAACGCCAGTGTCACACGAACACCGGATTCACGGTCGGGTAGCAGTGATGCTAAGCGGCACGTAACACTTTCTTTTCCAACGAAAGTAATTTGCGCAGCCTGACATTGCCCTGATTCGTTGCAAAGTTCAACAGCATCCCCAGGGGATGCGCGCAGTACCCGGGACAGGTGACGGGCATCGTCGCCGGTCAGCGTAACATCCTCATTATGACGTTGGGTAGCTGTATAAAAGAAGCGGCTCATCGTAAGTCTCCCAGCAACAGCGCCGTCCATGCACCGTCATCTACCCGCTGTAACAGTGTAAATCCTGCGTCCTGGTATGAAGAGATTACTTCATCCGCGCGCTGCAGAATAATACCGGAAGCAATCACCCGCCCGCCGGGCAGGAGCACCTGCAACATCATTTCTTTTATAGAAATAAGCAAATCCGCAGTCAGATTGGCTAAAATTATATTTGCGGGAAGAAGCTCATTCCATGATTGTTCCTTAGTCAGATCAACTGCCTGGAAGTGAACCTGGTCCAAACCGTTGAGCCGTGCGTTGTCCTGGCTGAACCGAACAGCCGTTTTATCACTGTCAACTCCTAAAACACGGCCTGCGCAAAGCATGCGGGCGGCCATGGAAAGAATTCCGGAACCACAACCCAAGTCAAGCACAGTCTCTTGGCCGGTCACCTGTTCTTCCAGCAATTCAAGGCACAGACGGGTGGTTTCATGTGTACCCGTGCCAAAAGCCGGACCGGGGTCCAGGCGCATGACAATCCGGTCCGGATATGCTTCAGCGTCAAGCCAGGCCGGAAGAATAAGAAGTTTTTTTCCCACTGGGGTAGCCTGCCAATACTGCTTCCAGGCATCTTCCCAGTCAATATCATTGACTTCCCGGCAGGAGAGTTCCGCCGGTGCCAGTCCGTAACCGGGCAGTCCGTCTATAAATTTACGGAGCAATATTTCATTTTCGGAACCTAAAAAAGAAAGGGGTAGGTACCCCCGGATGATTGCTGAATCTTCTGTTGTGATACTTTGAGCCGGGAAAATGTCGCCGAGACCGTCACGGCGGGCTTTCTCCCAATCCCAGTTCTCCTCCAGGGAGACTCCGTTGGCACCGAGAGACAACAGCCTTTCAGTTACGGCCTCGCTACTGTCATTCAGGGTTGTTACTGTTACTTCCAACCAGCGCAAGTAAACGCCTCCTACTTGCCGCCCAGGGCATCTTTCATTTTATCTATGATTCCCTTATCCACAGGCAATACTTCTTCTCCGGAAAGTTTTGCGTACTCACGGATAAGTTCCTTCTGTTTCCCGGTTAGTTTCCTCGGGATGTTTACCGTGACTTTAACATGCTGGTCACCCCGTCCGTATCCGCGCAGGTGTGGGATACCTTTGCCGCGCAGGCGGAAAAACGTTCCTGGTTGCGTTCCTTCGGGTACCTTTATACGGGCCTTTCCATCCAGTGTCGGCACTTCCATTTCCGTTCCCAGTGTTGCCTGGGCAAAGGAAACAGGCATTTCTACAATGATGTCGTCTCCCTCTCGTTTGAACACTTTATGGGGGCGGACATGGAGTACGACATAGAGATCACCGGGAGGACCGTTGCGCAAGCCAGCTTCACCCTCACCGGACACACGAAGTTTCGAACCGGTGTCTACACCGGGGGGAATTTTAATTTCTATGGTACGTTCCCGCTGTAGACGGCCCGCACCCTTACATGCCGGACAGGGTTCTTTAATCTGCTTGCCTTCACCGGCGCAGGCTTCACAAGTCTTAACACTGACGAAGCGGCCAAAGGCAGTATTTCTCACAACCTGCTGCTGGCCCGTTCCGCCGCATTGCTGACAGGTAACCACATCGCTGCCAGATTTGGCTCCACTCCCCTCACAGGTGTCACACTGTTCGACACGGGGGATTGTTATTTTGGTCTCCCAGCCAAACGCGGCGTTTTCCAGTGTTATTTCCATATCATAACGCAAGTCGTTTCCGCGCTGTGGCCCGGCGGAACGGCGACCCCGCCCGCCTCCGCCGAAGAATGTATCAAATATATCTTCAAAACCGCCAAACCCGTTTTGACCAAAGCCGGCACCATATCCTCCAAAACCATTGGCACCTTCCTCTGCAGCATGGCCAAACTGGTCATACTGGGAACGCCGGTTTGAATCACTTAATACGTCAAACGCCTCTTTAACCTCTTTAAACTTATCCTCAGAGGTTTTATCATCGGGGTTGACATCAGGATGATATTGCCTGGCCAGCTTACGGTAGGCCTTTTTTATTTCTTCGGCAGAAGCGTTTCTCGCCAGCCCCAGGACCTCGTAATAATCACGTTTGCCCATAATTCCCCCATCATTCCCCGCTTATTTTTCTTCCTCATCCACCACTTCATACTCGGCATCCACTGTCTCACTGCCTGTTGTATCCTCATTACTCGGTTGCTCCTGTGCAGCTTCATTCTGCTGATACAGTTGGGTAGACAGTTCATGCAAGAACTTTGTCAGGGTTTCCAAAGCTTTTTTCGTAGCTTCCACATCGTCTTTCTGAGCTATTTCTTTTAGCTCTGTAATAGCCGATTCAATTTCGCCTTTTTTAACCTCATCCACTTTTTCTCCCAGATCTCTGAGCATTTTTTCCGTGGAATAGACCATGGAGTCCGCTTCATTACGAACTTCAGCCAGTTCTTTGCGCTTCTGGTCTTCCGCCGCAAATTTTTCAGCGTTCTTCACCATGTCATCGATATCAGCGTCACTAAGACCGGTTGAAGCGGTAATAGTAATTTTCTGTTCTTTGCCCGTTCCCAGGTCTTTTGCAGAAACGTTAACAATACCGTTGGCATCAATATCAAAAGACACTTCAACCTGCGGCACTCCGCGGGGTGCCGGCGGAATACCGTCCAGTACAAAGCGGCCCAATGTTTTGTTGTCAGACGCCATGGGACGTTCGCCCTGTAGCACATGGATTTCCACCTGTGTCTGATTGTCAGACGCTGTGGAAAAGATCTGCTTCTTGGATGTGGGGATGGTGGTGTTGCGCTCAATGATTTTGGTGTAAACGGCTCCCAGTGTCTCAATACCCAGTGATAACGGTGTTACGTCAAGCAGTAGTACATCCTTAACTTCTCCGGCTAACACACCGGCCTGAATCGCAGCTCCCAGTGCCACAACTTCGTCGGGATTAACACCTTTATGTGGATCTTTTCCGATTAGCTTTTTAATTGCTTCCTGAACAGCGGGAATACGGGTTGAACCCCCGACGAGAATGACTTTATCAATTTCGGCCGCTTTCTTCCCTGAGTCAGATAAAGCGCGTCTTGCCGGTTCCATGGTAGCTTCCACTAAATCAGCCGTTAACTCGTCAAATTTAGCTCGTGTAAGGTTTAGGTCCAGGTGCTTGGGGCCTTCAGCAGTAGCCGTTATAAATGGCAAGTTAATGTTGGTAGTAGTGAGGCTGGATAGCTCAATTTTTGCTTTCTCAGCCGCTTCTTTCAAACGCTGCAGGGCCATACGGTCAGTACGGAGATCCACACCCTGTTCTTTTTTAAATTGATCGGCCAGATAGTCAATAACTTTTTGGTCAAAATCGTCGCCACCCAGACGGTTATTGCCGCTGGTCGACTTTACTTCAAAAACACCGTCTCCAAGTTCGAGGATAGACACGTCAAACGTGCCGCCGCCAAGGTCAAAAACAAGGATTGTATGGTCTTCCCCTTTATCCATACCGTAAGCCAGCGCTGCCGCCGTCGGTTCATTGATAATCCGCAAGACTTCTAACCCGGCGATTTTGCCGGCATCTTTTGTTGCCTGGCGCTGTGCATCGGTAAAATATGCCGGAACGGTAATAACCGCTTTCTCTACTTTTTCACCAAGATAAGCTTCGGCATCCTGTTTTAGTTTTTGCAAAATCATGGCCGAAATTTCCTGGGGTGAATATTCTTTTTCGTCAATTTTAACCCGATGGTCGGTTCCCATATGACGCTTAATAGACGCGATTGTTTTATCATAGTTGGTGATTGCCTGACGCTTCGCCACCTGGCCCACAAGGCGCTCACCTGTCTTGCTGAATGCTACGACGGACGGTGTAATTCTGTCACCTTCCGCACTGGCAATAATCTCCGGCTCGCCGCCTTCCATCACAGCGACTGCGGAGTTTGTTGTTCCAAGGTCGATACCAATAACTTTACTCATTTTTTCTGCCTCCTGTCTTCTACTATTTTGCTACTTTTACCATACTTGGCCGAAGGACACGCTCATGCAGACGATAGCCTTTCTGCATTTCTTCAACGACGGTATTCTCCGGCTCTTCACACTCTACCTGAATAACTGCGTGATGGCAGTTAGGGTCAAATTCTGTGCCACACGCTTCAATTGTACAGAGTCCCTGTTTTTCCAGGACATTCAGAAACTGTTTGTGAACAAGTTCTATACCGGAAGCTAATGTTTCTATGGAACCATCGGCCACACTGGCACGCTCCAGGTTGTCAATCACTGGAAGCAATTCCCGCACCAATTCACAGACGGCCTGGGCAGTCCATTCCTGCTTCTCCCTTTTCACCCGTTTACGATAATTGTCAAAATCAGCCTGTAGACGCTGTAGCCGGGAAAAAAGCTGTGTATTTTCCGCTTTTAGCTGTTCTAGTGTTTCCGCAGAGGGGGATGAAGCTTCCTGCTGAGAGGAATCGCCATCCTGTCCCTGTGCTATTTCCTGTTCTTCTACATTCTCATTGGGTATATCACGTTCAATCATCTTTTTCACCTCGCTTAGAGCACATCCAACAAGTGGTTTAACTTGTTAGAGATTTTTTCAATGACTGTGACAACTTTCGCGTATTCCATACGTGTTGGGCCAAGAACTCCAATGGCCCCCACAGGCCTGTCATGGAGCATATACGTAGCGGTAACCAGGCTACATTCATTCATTTCACTTAGCCTGTTTTCCGTTCCGATACGGATTGAGACACCATCCATTGTGGTTTCCAGCATAAACGACAGCCGCTCGCCCTCTTCAAACAGCGCCAGCAGATGTTTTACTTTTTCCAGATCTTTAAACTCCGGCTGATTTAAAATATTTGACGTCCCGCCCAGAAAGACACGGCTCTCGCTTTCCGAGGATGATTCATCGAGTAAAAGAAGCATCTGCTCCAGAAGATCCATTTTATGAAAGAGTTCACTGCGTAACTGCTTCAGTTGTGCGGCTGATAATAATTCTATGCTTTTTCCGGCCAGTTGTTCATTTAAGTATCCCACAATCCTTGAAAGCTCATCTTCATTTAATGCTTGCGGGAGTTCAATTATTTTATTTTTTATAAATCCGGTATCTGTAATCAGAACGACCAACGCCCTCTCCTCACTCAGCGGAACAAGGTGAAGTTGTTTTAAAGTGCTGCGCCTTAACTGTGGTCCCAGTACAAGGGATGTATAATTGGTAATCAGTGAAAGGGCTTTTGCGGTATGTTGAATGATTTGATCTATTTCCTTCATTTTTCTCAGTTGCAGATAAACGCCGGAAAGATACTTTTCTTCCTCCGGTGCCAGTGGTGCAACTCCCATCAATGAATCCACATAAAAACGATACCCTTGCTGAGAGGGGATGCGTCCGGCAGATGTATGCGGCTGCGTCAAATAGCCCAACTCTTCCAGGTCTGCCATTTCATTGCGGATCGTGGCAGCGGATAAATCGGTGTGATAGCGCCGTGAAACTGTTCGGGAACCGACCGGTTCGGCCGTCACAATATAATCGGTGACTACGGCGTGGAGAATTTTCTGCTTTCTCTCATTTAAAGCCGTCATTTTTTGTCCCCCTTAGTTTAGCACTCGTAAGTTTAGAGTGCTAAAGCTAATATAAAAAATACCATTCTCTTTGGTATTTGTCAAGGTTCAAACAGTAATGAATTCCGCAAAAACCAGGTTTGCCACAGGAAAACCACGTTCGCTTAAACGGATTCCCGTATTGTCGCTGATAATCAACCCTGCTTGGTGCAAGCGGGAGATTTCTACTGAGAAAACGTCACGCAGGTCCTCGCCAAACCGGCATGAAAAATCTTTAAAATGAACGCCGGCCAGCAAACGGAGTCCCAGCATCATTGTATCTTCCATCTCTTGCCGGCGGGAGACAGAAATAACCTCGGTTATAGGCAATTGCCCGGCAATGAGCAAGTTGCGATATATAACCGGGTCAGATGAATTGACTATCCTTTTATCCATCCAGTATGAATGGCTCCCCAGCCCCAATCCAATATACGGTCTGTTATGCCAGTAGGTGCTGTTATGGCGGCTAGCCTTGCCCGGCTGGGCAAAATTAGCAATTTCATACTGTTCAAACCCATGTTGCGTAAGAACTTCTTTGCCCGAGAGCAGCATACGAAGCACTTCTTCTTCCCCAGGAAGGTGTAACATACCGGCCCCATATTGTGCGGCAAAAACGGTCTCCTCTTCCACATTTAAGCTGTAAACGGACACATGATCCGGGCCCCAACCGATTACGGTAGCCAGTGTGTTTAAAAAGCTGTCCACTGTCTGCTCCGGCAGACCGGACATAATATCAACGGAAACGGAAGGTATGTGATCTCTGGCCAAAGTAAACGCCCGTTTGGCGTCTGCCGCAGTATGCGGCCTGCCAAGGATTGCTAGCCGTCGGTCATCTAAATCCTGCACACCCAGGCTAAGACGGTTTACACCGGAGCTGGCAAGAATGTCGACTTTCTCTCTGTCCAGGGTTCCCGGGTTTGCTTCCACCGTCCATTCCGGATCTTCCAAAGGAAGATGCCGGCGGCACGCATCAAGTAGCCCGCCCAGTTCTGCCTCATGTAAAACAGTGGGAGTACCACCGCCAATATATAGTGTCCCCACATGATGACCGGCGACTGACAGTTCCCTGCCCCTTAACGAAAGTTCCTTCTCCAGTAACACCAGGTAATCTTTACGAAATTGATGCTGACCGCCCGGAAAGGAAAGAAAATCGCAGTAATGGCACTTCGCCAGGCAAAAGGGTATATGAATATAGACTGAGACCATCATCTTAATCTATTTTCAGAACAGCCATAAATGCTTCCTGGGGAATTTCCACGCTGCCCACCTGCTTCATCCGTTTTTTCCCTGCTTTTTGCTTTTCAAGCAGTTTACGTTTGCGGGTAATGTCCCCGCCGTAGCATTTGTCCAACACATTTTTTCTTATCGCTTTAATCGATTCCCTGGCAATAATTTTACTGCCTATGGCTGCCTGGATCGGCACTTCAAACATCTGTCGCGGAATTATCTCCCGCAGTTTTACCGTCAGTTCGCGCCCCCGCGGGTACGCCCGGTCAATGTGAGTAATAAACGAAAGCGCGTCTACCGGTTCCGCATTCAGTAAAATATCTACCTTCACCAATTTTGCTGTGCGGTATCCCAACAGTTCGTAGTCAAAAGAGGCGTAGCCCCTGGTACGTGATTTTAACAAATCAAAAAAATCAAAAACAATCTCACTGAGCGGTATCTCGTACGTGAGCAAAACCCGGTTGGTGTCCAGGTACTCCATGTTGATGAAATTGCCGCGCTTTTCCTGGCAAAGCTCCATTACCGCCCCTACATATTCGTTAGGGACAATTACCCTGGACGTAACAAACGGTTCTTCGATGGACGCGATTTCCGCACTTTTCGGCAATAATGCAGGATTGTCAATTTGTATGATACTGCCGTCAATCATATTTACACGGTAAACTACGTTGGGAGCCGTCGTTATCAAATCAAGCTTATATTCCCGTTCCAGCCGTTCCTGGATAATTTCCATGTGTAGCAGACCGAGAAAACCGCAACGGAAACCGAACCCCAGTGCTGCCGATGTTTCCGGCTCATATGTTAAAGCAGCGTCGTTTAAGTTCAGTTTATCCAAAGCATCATGCAAATCCTCATATTCACCACTGTCAACAGGATAAAGGCCGCAATAAACCATGGGGTTTGCTTTACGATAGCCGGGTAAAGCCTGGGTAGCCGGACGCTCTGCCGATGTAATGGTATCTCCCACCCGTGTGTCATTTACATTTTTTACTCCGGCAATAACATACCCCACCTCTCCGGCGGATAAAGACGCAGAGCGGGTCATCAGCGGACGGAAATAACCGACTTCAGCAACCTCAAAGATCTTCCCGTTTGACATCATTTTAATCTTCATGCGATCCTTAATTTCGCCTTCAATAACACGAACATAGGCGATAACACCCCGATAAGCATCATAATGTGAGTCAAAGATTAATGCCCGTGGTGAAACACTTCTTTCCCCTACGGGAGGGGGAACCCGCTGGACTACGGCTTCTAACACTTCTTCGATGCCTAGCCCTTCTTTCGCCGAGGCGAGAATGGCTTCATCACCGTGAATGCCGATAATATCTTCCAGTTCTTTTTTTGCTTTTTCCACATCGGCGTTGGGTAAATCAATTTTATTAATAATGGGAATGATCTCGAGATTATTCTCCAGCGCCAAATAAACATTTGCCAGAGTCTGCGCTTCAATCCCCTGTGCCGCATCCACCACAAGCAGTGCCCCTTCACACGCCGCCAGGCTGCGGGAGACTTCATACGTAAAGTCCACATGCCCGGGTGTGTCAATCAGGTTAAGCATATATTCCTGGCCGTCTTTTGCCTGATAAAGCAACCGGACAGCCTGCAGTTTTATCGTAATACCCCGTTCCCGTTCCAAATCCATCTGGTCCAGAACCTGGGTTGTCATTTCCCTCTGAGTTAACGCACCGGTAAATTCCAATAGCCTGTCCGCCAATGTAGACTTACCGTGGTCAATGTGAGCGATAATTGAAAAGTTACGTATTCTGTCCTGACTCATTGTCATCCTCCTGCCATCTATCAATACATTATAGCACCTGGCTTTAAGGCTGACAAGCAAGGCTCATACGGGACAGAGTGTGTCAGTTTTCATCGTCAAACTGCCTTCTCAGATAATGAAAAATCCGGGAGGAGTCAAGGCTGTACCGGTGGCCGGTCAGAGTCAGTGTCCAGGTGCCTTCCGCTATAACCAGCGTGAACGCTCCCGGTGTCATATTCATACCGCTTACTTCCCGCACCCCCCGCTCGCACAGGGATAACCCGGAGAACAGAATCATGACAAACAATAAAAAAAGAAGGCAAACGGAACATACCGTTTGTCTCATCATATAACAATCGCCTCCCGGGAAGAATCTTTCAAATATTCTTCCCGTTACGGCTATATTTCTATACTGCAACTAGTTGTTATAAAGAAGATCGATGGCCCGGGCCAATATAGGAAGCACTCTCTGTACTTCCACCAATGAATTCTCGTGGCCGCCTAATTCAATTAACAGTGCTCCGGGATGAACATGCTGGTTATAAACAAGGGGCCGTTCCCTCACACCCCGGGAAATGCCCGGCGCCATCTCTTCCAACGCATCATGGAGAAACAGCGCTTTCTGGTAATTTTCCTGCCACCTTGGATGGCTGGACCCCACTACAAAAAGAATCCTGCCCATATTTTGGCCGTTAATCTGTGTTGTTGATATCTTTCGATCTACACCGTCGCGGTGCAAATCAATGAGGATTTTTGTATCCGCATTTTCTTCCAGCAAACGTTTCACTGTGGGTAATGCCTTTTCATAGGACGTACTTCGGGGAATATCATGGATCTCGTTGTTATGTACTACGGGGATGCCATAGGTCTCCAGTAAAATAGATGCCAATTCCTCACCTAACTTGGCAACAGTAAGGTCTAATTCTTCCGTGAATTTTTTGCCGGATGTAGGGACAAATGATTCTGTGGTATGGGTGTGGTAAATAACAACTTTACCGTCCCCCGACCCGAAAGCTGTCGGTGAAGGAATAATGATTTTCCGTTGGGCTTCCTCATTTTCGGGGACACTGTTTACCTGCCGCAGTAAGGGCTGCAACGCAGGCTGCACATCACTCATATAGGGAATTTGGGCAGCCAGAATACGCTTGGGATCGCGGGGATCAAAGCGGCTCACTGCTTGTATTCCAATCTCCCCGTATGCGTCATTATTACTATTGCCCACAGGGTCGGGCTGCTCAAACCCGGGAATTACCTGCCCTAAAATATGTAAAAGCACTGTCTGCCGGTCCGGAAGCAGGGATGTAACAGTACGTGCCCCTGTTGTTGCCGCCATCACGGGCACAGTAGCCTGACTCAGGTAACGGACCGCACCGGTCACAAGCAATAGCGATATCATCAGCGTAAAAAAAACCCTACTTGATTTATTCCTGCGATTCCAACGTTTTTTGCCTCGAACAGAAAAAAAAGCGCCCCTGGCCATGGCAGTCCCTCCTTTTTAAGTCATCTGTATATAATGATATGCCGGTCCCCGCAAAGATATAACAAAAAACTTACCCAAAAAAGAAGACCTTTTCCAAGGTCTTCTTTTTTGAAAATAAGTTCAGTGGAGGTACTTGCCGGCTTCACTGCTTTCTACTGCCGGATGGACTGCGGCGTTGATGCCACCGGCAATGAGCCTCGATACATCCTCAACCAGCGTATCAATATCCTTTGGAGTAACCATTAGTCTGCCGCCGTAAGGCGTTAAGACTTCTTCCATAACACTTCGCTTGTCACCCTCTGCAATACTGCGAACCACTGCATGCACCGGAGATTGTTCTCCCGCTTCATTCATGATTTCACCCAGCAGATGATTGATTAAATCATCTGCTATCGTGACCGCATCGACCACAGTGGGAACACCCACGGCGATTACCGGAATACCGATGGTCTCATGATCAATGGCTAAGCGTTTATTACCAACACCGGAGCCAGGCGTAATTCCCGTATCCGCCAGTTGGATTGTGGTATGTAAGCGGTTGAGGTTCCGGGCAGCCAATGCATCTACGGCAATTAATATATCGGGCTTCACTTTCTCAACCAGGCCCTGAATAATCTCACTGGTCTCCACACCTGTTATGCCCAGCACACCGGGTGCAATAGCCGCTAAGGGACGAAATCCCTCGCCCAGCGTTTCCGGCTCCATCTGTAAAATGTGTCTGGTAACCAAGAGGTCTTCTACGACCCGGGGGCCCAAAGCGTCCGGTGTAACATTCCAGTTTCCAAGACCGACAACCAGGACAGAGGTGTTCTCCTGGAGTTCCACCATGTTCACCAATTCCTTAGTAAAGCGCCTGGATACCTGATCCTGTAACGGTGTGTTTTTCTGGCGTAAACCTGGTGCTTCCAGCGTAACATAACGCCCTTGTTTTTTTCCCATTCTTTCTGCCGCTTCGGGAGTATCCACACTCACCCGGGTAACAGTGATTTCATCAAATGTTTCTGTTTGGGCGGTTACGCCGGGAATTTCTTCCCTGACTTCACCCATTAACATTTCCCTGGCCTCAACAGCCAAGTCAGTTCTGATGTTTCTCTTGAATACTATATTCTCGGGCACAGGCAGTCCTCCTGTTTCTAGCGCAGTTCTGTCGGGACAAACGCATCGACAATACCGATTACCAGGGCAGCCAGAGCCGCGCCGATAATAGTAACACTCATTCCAGGCACGAGAAACTGGGCAGCATAAATCACGATGGCGGCGACAATAAAGCCAACAACGCCCCGGTTATGCGGAGAAATCTTCTTACCAAGGACACTCTCGACAATGAATCCCAAAAGCGCAATGACAAGAGCCGCTGCCAGCGCGGAAACAAATCCCAGCGTGGCAAATCCGGGGAGAAGAAAGCTGACCAGCATGAGGACGATGGCGGAAACGATGAAACGGACAATTAAGCCAATCATTAAATACACCTCCTTTGCTATTAATATTAACTAAATATAGGATAACCAAACGTTTTTGGGCTATACATCCGACCTTTTTGTTGCATTTTAAAGAAACACATGGTAAAATTGTTGTGTCCTCTAAGCATGTATGAAGGAGGTGAACGCATGCCCAATACAAAACAAGCTTTAAAACGGATACGAGTAAGCGAGAAACGGAACGCACGCAACCGCTTTGTAAAAAGTTCGGTTAAAACTGCTGTGCGCCGTTTTAGTGAAACGCTGGCCCAGGGAGATCTGGAAAACGCCGGCAATACATTGCAAACTGCAGTAAAATCTTTGGATAAAGCTGTCAGCAAAGGGGTTGTGCACAAAAACGCCGCCGCCCGCAAGAAGTCCCGTCTGGCGAAGCGTTTTAATAAAGCTAACGCTACCGTTGCTGCTGAATAATCTAATTATAAATGCGAAAAAACCCGGAGAACCGGGTTTTTTGTGTTTACTAAGGGTTTATATTAAACGAGGGGAACCGAAAACGGTTCCCCTCGTTTAATTCGCTATTTTTTTTCAGTTCTCTGAACATTTTCCTGCATACCGGGGCAACGTCCGCACTGTTGACAATGCTCATGCTTTAACGGTTGCCGGCAACGCGGGCAGGTAATGGACAACTGCTCTGTACGGTAGCCACAGTTTGGGCACACACTTCCTCCAGCCATGTTGTCCTCCTAACTGATGATTCTGGCAAGAATACCGCCGACGAGAAAGGCAGTTACGATTGAACCAACCCAAATATAGCTGCCTTCTTTCCAACCTCGTTCTTTTACGATAATCATAATCGTGGCAATACACGGTACAAACAGAGTAATTGTTACTAAGCCGATCAGCGTTTGTGCCGGTGTGAGCGCCATACCATACATTCCGGCCGCACCAAAATCACGCCGCATGATACCCATTATAAAGGCAGTCGTCGTTTCGCGGGGTAATCGTAACCAACCAACTGTCAGAGGCGAAATGACATCCTGCAGCCAGGAAAGAGCTCCCGAAACCTGCAGCAACGTAATCACTACAGCGGCCAGGACAAACAGCGGTGCTGCCTCACGCATAAACGCCAGTGACTTTGTGTACGTTTTAGCGAATACATTTTTTATGCGGGGCAGACGCAGGGGGGGCAGGTCTATTAACAGATGGGTCGATTCCCCTGACAGTACACGGTTTAAAAGAGTGCCGATTGCAACAAACGTGATAAAAATGGTTAAGAAATAAATGATAAAGTATTTGAATCCCAGTGGTGCAATCAAACCGACAATTACACCAATCTGTGCTGAACAGGGAATAGTAACTCCGAGAAGTACAGTGGCGATAAAACGCTCACGCTTAGAGCCGAGCAGCCTGGTAGTAATCGTTGCCATGGTGACACAACCAAATCCAAGAATAATCGGTATGACCGCACGGCCGTTTAAACCTAAACCGGTGAGCATCCTGTCCACCAGTGTGGCCAGACGGGGCAGATAACCTGAGTCTTCCATGACTGAAAGAGCCAGATAAAAACCGATGACCAGTGGCAGAAGCAAACCCAGCAGGTAAATGGGAGCCATCGTCAGCATCCCGAATTCTCCTGCCAGCAGTTCCCCGAGAAAACTTTCTTCATTAACAAACCGGAAGATAAAAGAAGTAATAAATCCTCCATATAATCCGTCCATGATAACTTCTTCTGTAATCTCAACAACCGTTTGAGCAATAAAAACTCCGATAAACCAATACATGGCATAAAGTGCTGCAAATAATATCGGAATGCCAGTCAGCGGGCGCACCGTCCACTGGCCAAGTTTCTTGTTCCATTTCTTATTGACGTTTACGTCTGTGGCCACCTGTTCGACAATATCGTTGACACGGAGACGCCGACGCAGATAAATCTCTTCCCGTAGCGGCTGCGGCACCAAATCATGGCAGCGCGCCACCTCTTCATCTCCCTCAAGAACCAGCAGTGCATCTGCACGGCTAATTCCATCCATGGAGATTTTTTTCAACTCTTCCTCAAGCCGGGGGTCTGCATTACCCAGTGAAGCTTTCGTAATTGCCCCTTTTAATTCGGCAATACCCTTTTTGGTTACAGCCACCGTGGGTATAACAGGAACGCCAAGTAACTTGCTGAGCTTCTCCACGTCAATCGTGATCCCGCTCTCCTCGGCCTCATCCATCATATTCAGGGCCACAACTGTGGGGATACCCATGTCGATAATCTGCTGCGTAAGAAACAAATCCCGCTCCATATGTAGAGCATCGACAATATTTATCACTGTATCGGCATGGAGAATAATATCCCGGGCGACCCGTTCTTCATCGTTGAATGAAGAAACACCATAAACGCCGGGAGTATCCATCAGTATATCTTCGCCATATGCAGCTTTATGAATTTCCACCGTAGTTCCGGGGAAGTTGGATACATCGACATAGCGACCGGTAAGCTCATTGAAAAAAACGGACTTACCAACATTCGGGTTGCCCACCAGCACTAAGCTTCGTTTGCCGGCAGGTATTTCAATCGTTTCTGATAGATCATGACAATGACGTGGCATAGGTTCCTCCCTGATTTAAGATGCAATTCTGACGTCGATTTTTTTAGCAAGTCCTCGGCCAATGGCCAGCTCCTGATGCCCTTTACTAATAACAACTGGGCCGGCAGGAAGTTTTTCTGAACAGATTACGATGGCTCCCTCCGCAACACCGAAACGAATTGCCTGGGCACGAATTATTTCATCGGGAATGCGGCAAATCTCAATTTTCTGACCTCTTTTTACCTGATCAAGCGTGGTCATGGTAAAGCACCTCCTGAATGATAATTATTCTCATCTTCCTTCAAAAAAAGAAACCGCCCTTTGAGACTTATTCTCATTTTCAATGATAATGAAAAAAGACGTGGCTGTCAAGCACTTTTTTCTCCTAATGCAACAACGAGAGTTTCCAGCGCCAACGTCTGATTAATTCTACCTCTCTTTATATCCAAGTCGGTCTGCAGCAGCAGTTCTACTGCCCTGTTCAGCTTGTCCTCATTCATCTTAGACGCCTGCTCAGTAAGCTTTTGGGCAGCATATGGGTGAATATTTAATCTGGATGCCAATTCTGCCGACGCACAGCCCCGTCCCAACAGTTCTATGCTCTCTCCCAACAGCCGGAACTGGCGTACAAGCATGGCAAGAATCCGCAGAGCAGGCTCCCCTGAACCAAGCAAATCTTTTAAAAGAGCTAATGCTTTTGCCGTACGACCGTACACCACCGCATCTGTAAGGGCGAAAATATCTCCCTGCAATGAGCGTGCGGTGGCCAGCATAATACTCTGTTCATCCAACTCTTGCTGTGGCCCCAGATATGTAACAAGCTTGTCCAGTTCAGTCGATAAACGGCGTAAGTCTTTGCCGACCCTGTCGACTAATAGATTCAGCACACTGGATGAGGCTGTTTTATTTGCTATCTTTAGCTGCTCGCGCAGCCATGAGTTTAGTTCCCCTGACTTAAGTGCCTCGAATCGGTATAGTGCCCCGCCTGCAGACAATTCTTTATGTACTTTTTTTGTCTTTACAAAGTCTACGGCAAAAAATATCACGCAGGATGCAGCATCCCTTGAACAATGGAGCGCAAGCAAACGATCCAGTGCCTCTTTATCCGTATCACCATCTTTACCGAAATACGGTGCATCTACAACAATAATAAACCGTGCATCGCCAAAGAGAGATACGGTCTCTACCATATCCAATACCTGTACGAGAGAAAATTCGCGTCCGTTAATCCGGGACAAGTTTGTATTTTCCGCATCGTTTGGAAGTAATTTTTTATAGATTTCTTTTACTGCTTCATCCATCAGGACATCTTCGCTGCCGGAAAAAATATAGACACTCCTCAGTTTGCCGGCCTGCGTTTCCCGTTTTAAGCGCAGGTAATCATTTTCCTGTCCCTGTGTTTTCATTCCACAACCTCCCAAGAAAGGCGTGCTCTTTTCAGTTCCCTCAAAGCACGCTTTTCAGTACTCCATTCATTAGGCACTTTACAAATGTAAAGTGATACAATCTATTGGAGTGAAAAAAAAATCCCAAGAAGATTTCTCTTCTTAGGATTCTATATCCCCGTGCTTTTTCCTGCACCGGTTCACGTTGTTTTTGCATGGACCATAGCGGTGGGGCCAGTCAGAGGGTCATCCACCCAAGCCGGTTCTCCGTGCTGTGGCTGAATCACGGCTTCTTCCAGATAAGCGGGCGGCTTCCTGCCGCATTCATGATACGCGTTCAACAGGTGTTTTCTGAATAACGATTCAAAAGGCGCTGCCATATAGTAGGGCATACTGTCCACCCACCAGGGGTAATCACTGCCCTCAGCGATAAAAAGGTTCTCTTTGGCACGCAGCAGTTGTTCCGGGGGGATGTTGCCCCGTACATCCTCAAGCATCTTCCTGGCTGCCAATAGCATCTCCCAGAGCTTGTTTTTGCTGGTGCTGCCAATCCAGCGCGTTACGCTGTGGTCGACCCAGGAACCGGAATGCAGGTTGTTTATCTGGCATGTCGGCGGGTAAGACTCGAGAAACTCGGACACTGTAACGGTACGCAACAATTTATCCTGAGACAGACGGTGGTACAAGCGATGCAGAAAATCCTGTTTATCATTGGGATACCACTCCCACGCGTTTTCTCCGTCCAACGCCAGTGTAACTAAATGGGGGCCATGGCAGTGAGCCACGCTTTCACGGATTTTGTGCAAGCGGTGAATCAAGTCATCCACAGCAGTCTCCACGGACATATGATGGTAGACAAAGCCAATCCGGTCAGAAAGATGATGGTCTCGGAATAGAACGGTCAACTCCCGTCCATCCGCGACTACCCGGTATGGCCGATAGAGTACATCGGCATTCAGAACGTGGCCAAATCCGTCACGGTAAATTTCTGTGTGCAGGGAACGGGCCAGAATATCTTCATCGGTTACTGTCCAGGTGAAACCCAGGTCGGCAAACAAAGAAACCGTTTCCGGGCTCACTGCCTGCTCCGGCGGCCAGACTCCGCGGGGATAATCGCCAAAGGAACGGCGAAAATGGTTAATTGCCCGCACCGTTTGTTCCGAGGCGTCTTCCGGATACGAAAATGTGCCGGGCAGATGCAGACCGGGTGAAGCGCGCAATGCTGTACGGCTATCAATTAACAGAGGAACAATGGGATGGTAAAAAGGTGTGGTTATCAGTTCAATTTGGCCGCGGTCGAACAGTTCTTTATGGACAGGAACAACCCGGCTGATAATCTCCCATTGTTTACTCAGCACTAATTTCTTGTCATCTTCAGTAAAGTTTCTCCCCTTTTTTTGCAGTGCACTTAACTGCTCATCTTTCTGCCGAATCTCAGGATCAATCCAAACCAAATTAAACCAGACCTGCAAGTCTAAATAATCCTGGTCTGTGTAACGCTCCAGTGCTTCTTCCACTGAAGCAGGCTCTTTACAGCGGCCCTGTTTTGCCAGAAGTTGATGGTAGCGGGGCCAGCGGGCTACGACCCGGTCCCAGTGAATATCAAAGTAATGCTGAAGCATAAAACGCTTCTCTTCCCGCGTCAGTTCCGACACAGGCTTCATAACTCTCAGGTAATAGTCATCTGCTCCCTGCAGATAATCATCCAATTGGGCTAATAACGAGGGCGTAAGATTAAAGGTTTGCCGAATTTTCGGGTAGTCATGCAATATGGCTGCCATCTGGTAGTAATCCTTGGTGGCATGCAGTCTCACCCAGGGCATAATATATTCTTTTTTCGCCGTATCCTGATAATACGGCTGATGCTGGTTCCAAACAAACGCAATATACAATGGCTGCACCGTTAATTCACCTCTCTGACCAACTCATCAATCTTTTGGATAAATGATATTCTCCAAGGCTCCTGGGGCTTGAGTTTAATCATCCAGTTAGGAAAAATGCTGGACCCCTGGTAGACACGCTCCATGCCGTCCTCGGACTGGGACACAGTTTCCAGAGGCTGCCTCCAGACATCGGTGGGACGGTTAAACTGAAAATGGGTAGCAATTCCCTGCCATTCATCCACCATGCCAAATTGCCGCACTTGCCTCACTTCTCCTCTGGAATTAAGCAACCGGTCCCCGGATTGACCAGGGAATGTGTAGTAGCGGTCCGGCTCACTGCCTGCCAGGAAATTAATATTAAACTCTACAGCAAACCTGGTTTCCAACGGTTGAGCAGACAAGTTCTCTAATTCATATGAATAGCGGATTTCCCCGCTTTGCGGCACGTATTCCATGGTCTTCTCCACCTTTACCGTGCTGACCGCCCCGTCTATACCCACACCTCCCTGCCTGCTCAAAACTACCCGGGCTAACCCGTTCGCTGTAGCTTCCACCACAGCATACGGCTTATTCACGAAATCACCAGTTTCTGCTTCCCCGTTGCTGGCGGAAAATTGCTCAAATGTTGTTGCCGGAGCAAAAAAGTGATCAATCAGAGAAGCCCGCCGGTAATGATCATAAACGAGCAGGTTTTCCAGTCCCGCCTCTTTGACCCGTGTGATATGGTGAATGGTTTTCACTTCATCGGTGGCGCACTGCCCACCGGCAAGTTCAAATATATTGCAGTGGTATGATTCCGGCCTCCGGCTCAGTGTGTCAAGCAGGTTAAAGCGGCGTGCCTTGAAATCCAGTTCGAGTAGAGCGCCCCCTTCATTGGGGGACAAAATCATACCCAAGTCCGGGCCGCCCAGTATTATTTCATCCGCCCCGTCGAAGTCATAGTCTGATTTCTCCATCTCCAGCCAGTTGCCGCCGGGATGAAGAGCCCGGTCCGCCAAATCTTCGGCGGCAATCAGCCTGCTGTAAAGAGCAGACCGTAAAAAGTTCAGATAGAGTCCGCCAAACACTCCGTGCCAGTAAGCACAGTTGCATTGGCCTGCCCAAAGATACTCCATGGCTTCCTTTTTTCTTTGTCCTTCGGGTAACCGTGCCAGCTTTTTTCTCACATGGAGCATTTTTTTATGAATTTGATTGCTTTCGGGATAACGGACAAAAAAGTTTCGCCAAAAACCACCTGACCATTCCATCATCTCCCGGTAAGAACCGGCAGGTAAATAGACTCGGCCGACGGGCGGTACCCGTTCCATATATTCTTTAAACGTAGTAACAGTAAGCCAGTCGCTGTTTTCTCTTAGAAGCTGAAAAAAGCGCTGTAACCACTGGTTCTGATAAACAAGCTCAGAGGTGCCGGGCCAGGAGCCGAACTTCTCTCCGTCATCAGCCAAGACGACAACCCGCTCACCTTCAGGGGTTGCCATCTTCTGCAAATATTCAATGGTCTCCTGAGGTTCAGCAAATGGAATGGTATAGCGCAACTTTTCGCTGATGGGGAAAATAAGTAATGGCTCGCCCTCTTCTTCGGTAACATAGTGACGCAGTGTTTCCTCTTCGGAAAACCCGACATTATGGAAGTGGGCGTCATCCAAAACGGTATAGCGAATACCCGCCTGATGAAGAGGGCGGGCCAGGTGAGGCTCCCAAATTCGCTCGGCTAACCAGGCGCCCTCCACATCGACCTGAAAATTTTCACGGATAAATCGGCTCTGTTTTTTAATCTGACCCACTTTATCGTCATCGGGGATCATCACAAGAATCGGTTCGAAAAAAGCACCGCCCATCATTTCTACCTGACCGGCGGAGACAAGGCTGCGTAAGCGTGCCATAAATTCCGGCCGGTTTTCCTGTAGCCAACTAAACAACGTACCGGAGTAGTGCAAAACAACTTTGATTTCCGGAAATGCCTCCAATTCACGGATAAACGGCTCATAGGCATTACTAAATGTTCGTGAAAATACTTCGGGCAAATTACCTTCCGGTTGATGATTATGCAGAGCAAGTACCAAGTTGATTTTGTTCGATTGTTGTTCTTGCATAATTTCCTCCTCTGCCATATAAAAACAATCTTATGATTTAATTTCCTAAAGTATAAATGAGGTGCATTGGAAAAATACTTCTTGGTAAGACGTTTTTTAAATCAATATCTTCATACTTCAACATATTCTGCACAAGTTCAACAGATGCACGCATAGCTTACCTTTTACACACCGATTTTATTCAATCTTTGCATATTATCGAGCCTCGTATAAATAAGTCATTCCATTTTCGTTAATACTATAAGTTGTCCTAAAACATTCAACACAAGGAGGGTATTATGCACGTACCGGACCGCCACGAACTAAATGCTGGCTGGACACTGCCCGAAGCATACGGCGTCGACCGCCTGGTCCTGTTGCCGAGAGACCCGCACTGGCTGTTTGCTTACTGGGAAGTGACACCGGGCCTTATAGAGAATCTGGCTGCACAGTATCAAACCGCCTGGCCTGCGGGCCGGACTGTGTTACGTATTTCTAATCTGGATTTTAAGAGTGAGAAAGACATTGACTTTGCCGCGGACGCAAACCATTGTCACCTAAATGTTGAGAAAGCAGATTGTACATACCAGGCTGAACTGGTACACATCCTTCCGGATCACCGTTTTATCTCTGTAGTCTCATCCAATACCGTCCGTACACCCAGGGACAGCCTGTCTTCCACCCTGGACCCCCGCTGGAAAATGTTTCCCTTTTGGCAACAGCGATACTATCGCCAAATTGGCGGGTTGTCTTCGTATGAACTCTTTAATAACGAAAATAGTGAACCTACAGAAGGAGGTAAAAAGTGACCAAAGGCTATCTGTCCCTGATACTGCATGCGCACCTGCCTTATGTCAGGCATCCGGAATATACGTACTCTCTGGAAGAAAAATGGTATTTTGAAGCACTGACCGAAACATATCTACCCCTGCTGACTGCCATGGAGAATCTGCACCGCGACAAAGTTCCCTATCGTTTAACGGTTTCACTCTCGCCCACATTAGTGGCGATGTGGCAGGATGAGTATCTGAAAGAAAAATATCGAGTTTACCTGGAAAGGCTTCTGGATCTGGCAGACAAGGAAGTAGCCCGAACGGCTGGCGACCCTGCTTTTGCACCTCTGGCCCAGGACTACCGAAACCGTTTCCAAAACGCGTATCACAATTTTTTTAATAAATATCAAGGGAACTTAACAAGTGCATTCCGACGCATTGCCGAGACCAGTTGCGTGGAACTGATTACCTGCGCTGCCACGCACGGTTACCTTCCTTTGCTTAACACGCAGCCGGAAGCGGTCTACGCCCAGCTTTCACTTGCCGTTGAACAACATACAACCTTGTTCGGGAAACCACCGGCCGGGATCTGGTTGCCAGAATGCGCGTATGAATACGGTGTTGACAGCATTCTTAAAGAACTGGGTATTCATTATTTCTTTCTTGATACTCACGGGATTCTGTTTGCCAAACCCCGTCCCGTCTTTGGTGTGGCGAGCCCGCTTCTTACGCCAGCCGGGGTGGCGGCATTCGGCCGGGACGAAGAGTCAAGCAAACAAGTATGGAGTAAAACTGAAGGATATCCCGGAGATTTCGACTATCGCGACTTTTACCGGGATATTGGATTCGACCTTCCCCTCGATTACATCGGATCATATATCCACCCTGACGGGATTCGGGTTCATACCGGTTTTAAGTATCACCGAATCACGGGAAAAACAAACCATAAGGAACCTTATAACCTTGATACCGCCCGGAGTCGAATCACCGAACACGCCGGAAACTTTATGTTTAACAGGGAAAAACAGATAGAATACCTTGCCGGGCAAATTGACAGACCTCCCATTGTTGTGGCGCCGTATGATGCCGAGTTATTCGGCCATTGGTGGTATGAAGGCCCGGCATGGCTTGAAGACTTTTTCCGCAAAGCTGCCTACGACCAAGAAACCTTCCAGCCAATTACACCCGGCGAATACTTAAAACTTGGCCTCCCCCTGCAAGAAGCCGAGCCCAGCTCATCCAGCTGGGGCAACAAGGGCTACCATGAGGTCTGGCTCAATGACAAAAATGATTGGCTTTACCGCCACCTGCACACCGCGGCCGAGCGTATGATTCGTGCGGTTAGTGACTTCCCTAACGCCGCAGGCAAACAAAAAGCAGCACTGACTCAACTGGGGCGGGAGTTACTCCTGGCCCAAGCCAGTGACTGGCCCTTCATTATCACCAGCGGCACCATGGATCGTTACGCGCGACAAAGAATAGAAGACCACCTCGTACGCTTCATACGTCTGCATGACCAGATTTACAACAACACAGTCGATGAATCATGGCTACAAGCCCTGCAGGACAAAGACAACCTATTCCCCAATCTGGACTACCGCATCTTTGCTCCGGCAGAAAAAATACAGCTTAAACAAGCGGGGGCATGTTTAACCATTTGACCAAATAGGCACACGAAAAAGACGCTTCGTATTCAGATGAAGCGTCTTTTTCAACTGGTCCCCCTGACACACTTTTAGATCTCCAGCTGTTTTCGATTTACTATTTTGATAATCAACCATGCTGCAATCAGCCCATATAGAATATGGTAAGAGAGCAATAACATTAAATTGGCTGCATCGGGAGATGGGGGTATGTAACCGACTAACGGTGATATAATTGCGATATTAATATACCAGACGATCATGCCAAATACAGCACCTTTAAGAAGCGCAAACTCTTTTCCTGTATAATGCAGAATATATATGAGGACAATTCCTAAGATAAGACTTATGGTAAAATGGCCAGTCCAACCCAACACGTGCCACATAAAGCCGTCAGTTCTGGCTAACATCCCTCTCCGGTGTAACCCGCCTCCGATGGCAATCAGGCATAAATTGAAAAAGTTAAATAAGTAAAGAACATGCGAAATGATACCTATTACGATGCCGGCTATAGCTCCGGCTGCTCCCCCGATAACGGCTCTATCCAACTGGCTCACCCCTATAAAAATAAGATAAATTTTATTATTTACCCATTTACAGAGAAATATACAGAAGACCCGGCAGCGCCGGGTCTTTGCTTATTTTTCTGTTTCGTCTCTGAATTGTTGAATCTTTTTTACATACATTTCGGTCAGTTCTTCGGCCATTTCTGCTGAAAAGCCCTCGCTGTAGATACGGTAGACTGGTTTTTCTGAATCTGGCAAGACAAGGGCCCAGCCTTGGGGATGCTTAACTTTTACGCCGTCCAGCAGTTCTACGTCACCACCCTGGGTCTCTTCAATTAAGCGGCGCATCACTGCCCCTTTACTCGCCCAGGAGCAGGCCACATCCTGCTGATGCAGGTGAAACGGTGGAATGCTGTCAATCAAAGCGGCAAGGGTTGTGTCCTCGGTAACGAGAAACTCCAGAATTTTTACCAGCGACGCAATGGCATCGAATGACAGGGTAAAGGGATTAAACCTGCTGCCCTGCATCCCTTCGGCAGACAAAGCTTCCATTAATGAACGGGGCGCCGTCTTTGTGCGAATAACCCGACCCTGGTGTTGGCCAGCAAGCTTCTCAATAACATCAGGTGCGGTAACGGGAACGGCTACCGTACTACCGGCCGTGGAACGGAAAACCAGCAGGGATGCTAACGCCAGGAATAAGTCATCGGCAATCTTCCGGCCCTGCTCGTCAAAGAACACCATATTCTCTGCGTTAGGATCCATCACGACACCGAAGTCGAGATGAAGATCACGGACAGTACCTGCCACTTCTGCAAAATGCTCTTCAAGTCTTGTTAGCGTTAACGGCTCTCCGGCCGGAGCGGACACTGTATATACTTCGCAGTTGAGTTGTTGCAGCAGGGGAACCAGCAAAGAATATAGCCACGGTGTGGGATAGGCCAGCAGCACCCGCTTGCGGGTGTCTTTAAATATCTGTAAACCGACGGTACGCAGCAAGTTTTCCAGGTAATATTCCGTGTAGTTTGTGAGTTTTACCGTCTCACCCACATCTATTCCCTGGATTCGCTTAAAGTCTTCCCGGTAATAGGTCTGTTCAACTTTACGCTCCCAGCCTTTGGCCAAATCCAGGCCATTGGCATCAAAGAACTTGATCTTTGTGTTGGTATTGGTCTCCCGGGACAACTGGATGTGGATTCCTCCCTTAACATCCAGTTGTTTAACCGCCTCCCTGGTAATTGGAGTTACAGTAACGCCTAAGTCATAGACTCTGATTCCCGCGGAAAGCAACCCGGCAATTGCCGCATCTTTCAGCATCCGGGAAGCCTTCCAGTCATCACTGCTGACAGCTACCTGGCTACCCTCGCCAAGAAGGGAACCGTAGGCCACACTCAGCTTAGCCAGCATTTCCGGTGTTACTTCCAGGTTTACCACGCCACTGATGCCGTCAAAACCAAAGAGATTCTTGGCCGGTTTCGTTCCCCAAATCAGGCTTTCAGAAACGACACTGCCGCTTTCAACCCGTTTAAAGGGCCAAATTTTAACATTAGGTTTTACGGTTGAATTTTCTTCAATAACGGTATCATCTCCGATAACCGCCCCTTCAAAGACAGATGAGCCCTGTTGTACCTGCACTCTGTTGCAAAGAATGGCTCCCCGTATCTCGGTGCGGCGGCCAATATATGTATTCCGCCATGTCAGACCACGCTTCACGGAAGCATACGCGTCCACCTGGGTATTGGGTCCGATGACCGTATGGTCTTCAACCCGGGCACCTTTACCAATCCTGGCGCCGCTGCCTATTAAGACAGGAGCATTAATGATTGCACCCTGCTCAATTATTACATCCTCACCAGTGAATACTCCGGGAGAGAGTTCCCGTTCGGTAAATTGCGTTTTAACCAAACCCTGAAGAATATCCAGGTGTGCCTGGTGATACTGTTGGATATTCCCGATATCGCACCAGTATCCTTCGGCGACATATCCGAATAAATCATACCCCTTTTTCATTAACAGCGGGAAAAGGTCTTGGGCAAAGTCAAACTTAACCCCCGGCTCGAAATGATCAAGCACTTCAGGCTCCAGGATATAAATACCGGTATTCACTGTGTCACTAAAAACTTCTCCCCAACTGGGCTTTTCCAGAAACTGAGTTATGCGGCCGTCTTTCCCGGCAATGACCACTCCGTAATCCAGCGGTGTTTCCACAGAAGTCAGAACCAGGGTAGCAACGCCGCCTTTCTCACGATGGAAGTCCATAGCCTTCTTCAAGTCAAAATCGGTTAACGCATCACCGCTAATAACTAAAAACGTTTCATCCAGAAAATCACCGGAATTCTTCACACTACCCGCCGTACCCAGCGGACTGTCTTCCACGAAATACTGCATACTGACACCAAATTCACGACCATCGTCAAAATAGTTTTTTATCTGTTCCGGCAAATACTGTAGCGTCACTCCAATATTCGTGAAATCAAAACGCTTGAGAAGAGCCACGATATGTTCCATCATCGGCCGGTTCATGATGGGCACCATTGGTTTTGGCCGGTCACAGGTTAACGGCCGCAGCCGGGAACCCTCGCCGCCGGCCATGATAATTACTTTCATAACTTTTTCCTCCTTACCAAAAAAGACGCTAGTTTGGTCTTGCTGGTTCCTGAAAGATTGGCACCTGGTTGGTTGGCAAGTACAGCTCCGTCTCCTCAGCAGACCAACTGCTTTCATTATACTCTGTTAACACATTCCGGTAAATGTTCCGTGTTTGTCTGGCAATTTCCTGCCAGGAATAAAGAGTTTGTATCTTACGGGAAGCCCTGTCAGCTAACCGGTAGCCAAAACGGTCATTCTGTAAAATTGTAACAACCTGGTCAGCTAAAGACACAGCATTCCCGGTGTAGCATTTTAACCCGTCCACACCATGCTCTACAATTTCCGATAAGCCGCCGTTATCCGCTACGACCACAGGAACATTAGCTGCCATCGCTTCTAGCGCTACAATACCAAACGGCTCATAAAGACTGGGGAAAACGGCCACTGACGACGCCTGATATAAAGCGTTTCGGGTGACGTCGTCGATGTAGCCGGTAAATACCACATGTTGTTCAATGCCGAGATTACGTGCCTGTCCGCGGAGCGCGTCCAAAACCGGGCCTTTACCTGCGATGATAAATTTTGTTTTCGGCTCAGCTGCCAGGATACGCGGTACGGCATCCAGAAGAACGTGGATTCCTTTTTCCTGAACAATTCGGCCTACAAAAAAAACAATCTTCTCGCCTCCGGCGGCATAGCGACTGCGAATCCCTGTATCGTTTCTTCCGGCGCGAAACTGCCGTGGATCCACCCCGTTGGCAACCACCTCTATTTTGTCCTGGGGGAGCTGGAAAACACGTTGCAGTTCATGCTGCATATAATTGCTGCAGCAGATGACTTTCCACGCTTCGTACGTCAACCACCACTCCACATCACTAATGTAACGCTGCTCGTCGGTATGCAACCCACGGTTCCTCCCGTACTCCGTAGCGTGAATGGTAGCCACCAGCGGCAGTTTCACCGCATGTTTAACCGCCCGGGCAGCGTAAGCCACCAGCCAGTCATGACCGTGGACTAAATCATAAGTCTCACCTTGCTGGAGGAGAGATAACGCTTGTTCCAGCATGACCACATTTAACTGTAAAATGCCGGAAATAAAATCACGGGGAACAAGATGGTACGGTTTAACCCGGTAAATATTCACCCCCTGCATTGTCTCAAAGGGAGGAGCAGCCCCATCCTCATCAACGGTGACCACATCCACCTCTATACCGCCGTCAGCCAATGCCACCGTCAAATCATGGACATGCCGGGCCAGACCGCCGACAACCCGGGGAGGAAATTCCCAGGAAAACATAAGTACACGCAAACAGTTCACCACCTAAGCTGGATAGTTATTTCCTTATTATATCCAGACAAGGTGAATATATGAAACATGTTTGAAGAAAGAAGAAAACGCTTTACGGTTGTAATTTAAAGGGGGTTATTTGGATGCTTTGACCGTCACTGACGACAGTAACAGAACCGTGCTCGTCGGTGCGGAATGCAGCAACTCCATACCTTGCTAGGAGATCCAGTGTCTCCTGATGGGGGTGCCCGAAATTGTTTTTTCCCACCGGGATTACAGCAGCCTTAAAGCCTGCGGTCTCCAAAAACTGTGGAAAAAGAGCGTTACGACTGCCATGATGAGGGACTTGCAGAAGACTGCTTTGCAACATAGACGGTTTCTCCTTTACTAGCCAAGTCAATGCTTCTCTTTCTGCATCTCCGGTAATTAATATGGTAAAATCCTTATACGTTACATGCAGTACTAACGAATTATTGTTCACATCATCCACAGTGTACTGAAATTTGCGCTTCGGTGGTGACAGCACATCTATAAAGACGGAATCCCCCAATACGATTCTGTCGCCAGCTTTGATTACGGTCGTGTGAACGGAAGATCTAAGCAGAGCGTCTGCCAGCATTGTAAATGCAGCCGAGTCTTCTGTCTCTCCGCTGCTAACAAAAGTTTTTACCGGCATCCTGTCAACAACAGCCGCCAGCCCGCCATAGTGATCTTCATGGGGATGAGTTAAGATCATAACGTCCAGGGACTGTGTTCGGTTCCGACGCAAAAAGGGAATTACCACCCGCTCTCCCATGTTAAACGAGCCCCCATTACCCCCGTCAACCAAGACGGAGACACCTTCCGGTGTTTGCATAAATACAGACAAACCCTGTCCTACATCCAAAAAAGTAACCTGCAGTCTCCCACCAGCGGTACCTGGCACATTCCACCAGATTAACATATTGAAAATAAGTAAGACGGCAATGGCTGACCGCAGGGGTGTTATCCTTCTTCTTACCTCAGGAAATAAGAATGCCGGCAGTGAAAAATACAACGCCCAAAACAAAGGATGGACAGTAAAAACAGTAATGGCGGCCACAGGCAGTTGGGCCGTAACACGGGGAACGATATCCAAAACAGTGAGCAAAGGTAGTGCTGCCAGATAAAAAGGCGCCGCCAGTGGTACAGCAATAAACCCGGCAATTATCCCTGCCATCCCCAAGACCATACTGACACCGACCAACGGTACACAAAACAGATTGACGGGAAGCGCCAGGAGCGGTATGGAGGAAAAGCGGGTAACCTGCAGTGGTAAAACCGCAAACTGAGCTGCCAGTGTAACGGCCAGAGGCCCGGCCAAAAACGGGAACCGGGAAAATAAAGGCTGCAGTCGGGGAGCAAGAAATAGAATCCCGGCAGTTGCCATGAAGGAAAATTGAAAGGACAGGCTGAAAAGCCAGTGTGGCCGGACAAATAAAAGTAGCAGGGTAGCGACAGCCAACCCTTGCAACCCTTCCGTCTCCCGGCCCAGACGACGGGCGGCCAAAGCCATGCACATCATCAGTGCGGCCCGCCACACAGGGGGCCTTCCCCCTGTTAAAATCACATACCCCCCGATAAACAGTAAGACCAACATCAGGCCGGCTGATGTTTCCTTTCCCCGAAAAAGACGGAGTACAATAAACATGATAAACGCCGAGATAAATCCCACATGCAGGCCGGAAACAGCAAGCAGATGGGCAATCCCCAGTGTCCGATATGCAGAAACCGTTTCTTCGGGCATCTGCTGCCATGTCCCCAATAATAAGCCTTCCGCCAGTGACGCTTCCCTCCCCGGAAGATGGCGGACAAGGACATTTCTGATATGTATCCGGGCAAACTCAGCGGTACGCAGCAGTTTAGAACCGCCATGGCCTGGCAACACGATACTATCGCTACCTCTCGGCGACATGACTGCGCCGACACCCTGGGTTTCCAGATAGGACGCATAGTCAAACCCGCCGGGAGTAGTCAGGCCGGATGGTTCGCTCAATAAACCGCTCAGTTGGAGACGCTGGCCGTAACGGAGAGAGACCTCAGCAGGCGGCCGCCAAAGATAAATCCGCAGTAGCGCATGCAAAGGCTTGCCCTCATAATCCGGGCCAGAAACCGATTCTACGCGGAAAAGAAATGATGCTGATTCCACCGTAACCGATTCTACCTGATGGACGTGACCTGTGACAGATACTTCTTTCCCCAGATATGGCGCAAGCGGAGCATGAATAAAACGCTCAGCCGTACGCAGTGAAAACATGCCAAGCATGATAAAGACGATTAATATGGGTATCAAGGCGGACTGTTTACGAACAAACAGGAAAAGCGCGACGCTGACCGCCAATACGGCGAGGAGCAACTGCCACGGCAAAGAAAGTGCTGTTACCCGAGCCAGAGCAATTCCGGCTATAAAGGCGGCACTTACCAAGGGCAGCGCTGTCAGCATCACGCTTCTCCTTTCAGTGATTGTTAAGCGTCAGGTGTACGCCGTCCGTCCTTGCCTATGCGCTTCATGATAAAGACGGCCACAACTGCTATAACAGTAAGCAGTGCAAATAACGGTAAAAATGTCAGTAAGAAGACAAGGATACTGCCCAGGCCGGTAAGCATGCCATTCACAGTGTTCACCAAGCCTGCGATTCCTCTTTGCCAAACGCCTTTCAGTCCGGAGCCGGTAATAACAGGGCTGGCCGTTGGCGTTTCACGCATCGAGATTGTAACGGTGGAATAATCCACCCGATCACGGAGATAACGGAACTCTCCTGTCAGCGACTCCAACTGACCGCGAACCCGGGCCAGTTCCTGTTCAATACGGAGAATATCCTCAATGGTTTCAGCTTTATCGAGAATGGATAGCAACCGCTCTTCCTGGCGCTCCAGGTTATGGATCCGTGCTTCCAAATCAATATAACGCAGCGTAACATCGTCAGAGCTTATATCAACATAGTTGACCTTGCCCAATTTGCTGCCCTGCTCTAGGAAGGAGTCCAGTCTGGCTTCCGGCACACGGATTGTCAGCCTGGCTGAACGGTTCTCCCCTCTGCCGCTCACAGAGGAGTTAGCTACAAAGCCTCCCGCCTGTCTAACGTTCCGGCCAAGCTCATCCAACGCTGCATCCAGATTTTCCACATCCAATGATAAATCCGCATTGCGAATAACACGTTGAGGCCCTGAGTTCCCCGCACTGCCGTCGTCACCGTATGGCGGCATCCCAGGAGCAGGCATTGCCCCTTCACCGACCCGACTCTCTAGTGGCGCACTGGGAGGAGAAGATGCAGTCTGTTTACTTCCACAACCTGCCACCGCCAATATTAATACAAATACCAGAAGGACATATATTGCTCTGCGCATAAAAATACCCCCTCTTTCATATAGCTTCCAGCAGGCTATTGTATAAATTATTAGACGGAGATATTACGTATTTGTTCCGTCAGCGGGGGACAGCATCTCTGGCTAACTGATCACAACGGTTGTTCAGTTCATCATCTGCATGGCCCTTTACCTTGACCCACTCAATTTGGTGTTTTCCAGCGAGCACCAACAGTTTCTCCCACAAATCACGGTTCTCGACCGGCTGTTTTTTACTGTTTAACCAACCGTTGCTCTGCCACTTGCCAAACCAGTTTTGAATAAATGCATTCACTAAATAAGCACTGTCGCTGTGCAAAAGTACATGACACGGTTCACTTAACTGTTCCAGCGCAGCAATCGCCGCCTGCATTTCCATGCGCTGGTTGGTGGTCTGGCGCTCTCCGCCGGAGATTTCTTTTTCATGGCTGCCGTAACGCAAAACGGCACCATAGCCTCCCGGTCCGGGATTGCCGGAACAGGCTCCGTCAGTATAAATGATTACTTCTTTCATCTTCACACCCGCTTTATCCATAACTTTTTCCTAATTATACCATCGATAGCTTTAGATATGCAACGAACAACCGTTGACCCGCTCCTTCCTCCCCCATATAATAACTGTAGGGAGGTGTGATACATGCCTGTTATTCCATTGCAGTACGGCAAAGAAACAATAAATCTGGTGCTACAGCATCCCTGCAGCATTTTTTCTCCGCAACTGCCTGACCTATACCAATCCCCACGACATGGAACAAGCGCTGCAGCAAACATATGCCATCCACGGCCATTCTGCTTTAACCACACTGGCCAAAGCCCGGGCCGTATCTGTCATTCTTGTTTCCAACCTCGACCCGTCCCTGATTCATAAGCTGGGCATGATTCCGGCAAACAACGCGGACGATGCATTACAAAAAGCCTACGACATTCTTAAAAAGACCACTCCGCAAACCTACATCTTCCCCGCCGGTTCCCTCACCGTACCAACATAAGACAAGGAAAGATAAGAGAACCGTAGTCCCCTTGCCTTCAGCCCCCTTGGGGCTTTTTTTATTGCATAGGAAATTATAACATTCAGGGAAGCTACGATCCTATGCAAGGGGGTTTTTAAGGGGGATTCCCCCTTAATCTTGCGGGGTGCTCAGGGTCCTCAGACCCGCCGAAGGGGCGGCAGCCCCTAGCGGAATAAAAAAGACGTTCATCTGAAAACGCGTAGCGTCTTTTTTATTGGTTGAGTTGTTGTTGCAAGCGGGTGAGTGTTGTGCCCAGTTGCTGCTGCAAACGACCGTATTCAGCCCAGTCGCCGCGCTGGACAGCTTCCTGTGCCTGGTTAAAAAGACGGGATGCCTGGTCAATGAGTTCTTGTACGGTGGCGTCCACCGGTGTGCCCGGTGTATCCGGCGTGCCCGGGCGGTCCGGGGCAGGTTCACCCGGAGTTGGCCTATCAGGCCGCTCGCCGGGTTGCAGTCCAAAAACAGCAGTTAGTGCTTCTTCCAGCGTCCGTTCCATAACAACCCGCTCACCGTAGGCTACAATGACACGGGTCAGCTCCGGCAGCTGGCCTTGTTCTGACTGAAGAAAGATTGGCTCCACGTATAACACAGACCCGTTTATCGGGAGAACCAGCAGGTTGCCGCGAATAACATTGGATCCTCGCTGATCCCACAACGTTAATTGCTCGGAGATTCTGGAATCCTGGTCAATACGGGCTTCAATTTGTGAAGGACCGTAAAGAAGCTCTCCCTTGGGGAATTCATAGACAATGAGCTGTCCGTATTTTTCACCGTCTGAGCGCCCGGCAAGCCAGGCTACCATGTTATCCCGATTATACGGTGTATAGGGAAGCATGAGTACAAATTCCGGCTCGTTCTCTTCCGGCAGAGTGATAATTGTATAATACGGCTCCATGGTAATCGGGCTGCTGGCATAAATCTCCTTGGGCCATTCCCACTGGTCTTCCCTGTTATAGAAGACCTGGATGTTTTCCATGTGGTAGGTGGCGTACATGCGGGACTGAATCTTAAAAAGCTCTTCCGGGTAGCGAATGTGCTTACGAATCCCGGCCGGCATATCGTCGACAGACTGAAATAATCCGGGGAAAATTTTTGCATAAGCCTGTATCAGCGGATCATCCGGCTCAAAAATATAATACTGCACTGTACCGTTGTAAGCGTCTACCACCACTTTGACCGAATTCCGTATATAATTGATATTTCCCACAGGTTGGGCATAGGGGAAGCGGTTGCTTACGGTATAGGCATCAATCATCCAATACATGCGCCCTTCGTCGATCACTAAATATGGATCACCATCATACCGTAAAAACGGTGCAATCTTGCTGACCCGCTCCCTGATATTCCGGTAAAAGTGCACTCTGCTTTCCTGTTGCAGCTCCGGGGAGATGAGAATACGGTAATCAGAGAAGCGCAACGCAAAAAGCGAACGGCGTGCCAATCCGCCCAGGGGGACGCCGCCGGTTCCTGTGTAACGGGTAAAAGCGTTGGTGTCTCCCAGAGGGTAATCAAACTCGTTAGTAGTGGCCCCGGTAAAGATATAACTTTTGGTCAGCTCACCGAAATATATTTGCGGCACGTCTACCTGGAGCCCGTCTACACCTCTCACAGGCAAGTCACGTACCAATAGTTGGGGGAGTCCCTGGCTGGTCACTTCATTGACCGGACTGGCCACAGCTCCATATCCGTGGGTGTAAATCAAATGTTCGTTAATCCAGTTGCGTGCCGGTAATTCCTCCACCACCAGTTCCCGGGCGGCCAGCATGATTTGACTATAATTCCCGTCAATCATGTACCGGTCTGTATCCACATCATGGAAACGGTAATAACGGCGCAGACCCTGAAGTTGGCCAAAAGTCTGTCTAAGCGGACGCCAATCCCAGAGCCGTATGTTGTTGATGGTTCCTTCATTGGCCAGCAATTCTTCGTAACCCAGCGTACCGGTAAGAGGAAAATCACGCCGCTCAATCTCATTAATATTATAAGCCAGCTGCGTAAAGTGAATATTGTATTCTAAAAACTCTTTTTCCCGCTCAAATTCATTGGGTTCAACAACAAAATTCTGTATCAGTGCGGGATACACACCCCCGAGAAGAATGGAGCCCACGATTAACGCCGCGATACTCCCTGTAATCAACTTGGAATTTCGCAGCTTTACATTAAGCAAAAGAGCAGCGGCAGCAATCAGTGACAGCAGCATCAGGATGCGCAGCGCAGGCAGTTGGGCGGTGTAATCAGTATACCCCGCTCCAAAGGTGGCGCCCCGCTCCGAAAACAGAAGCATAAAGGTCTGCAGACGGTAACCGAACGCGCGCAGGAGAAACGTCAGCGCCAACAGGACAGAGAGATGGGCCTGGCCTCGACGGGAGAATATGCTGCGTAACCCCAGCTCCTGCGGCGGGTTAATCAAAAGATAGATTGCGCCACAGAACAGGATGGGGGTAACAACTACCATCATTGCATATCCGTAAGCTAACTGCCAAAACGGTAATCCGAACAAGTAAAAGCCAACGTCCCGGGCAAGAAGCGGATCAACGATCCCCGTTTCCCCTCCGGCCAGAAAAAGCCGGACAGGCAACCACTGTTCCCCAAGGTAAGCTGTGAGAATCCAGGGGATAATCAGCGAAATCAGCAGGAACACAGTGCGCAGACGGGACTTTGTCAGTAAATTGCCTGCGGAGGTGTTCATTAAGGCCTGCCTGAGCGCAAGATTAGGCATATCGAGCAATGCTTTTTGGGTAAAAGACAAATTGATAAAGAAAAACAGAGAAAAAAGCAACCACGCAGCTAATCGTATCCCCCAAAAAGAGGACAACACCGTGGCAATTACCGATGTCAAACCCTGTTCTGCGAACCAAATCCAGTCAATATATAACCTGGACCCCAGAGAAATCAGCATAATAAACAAAAAGAGTAAAGCCGGGACAATATATTTCATCAGTTTCATAGTCATTCCTCCCCTACTCTTAATTCTTTCATTGAGCATGAAATCCTCTTAAAACAATCGCGTGAATGTTTTTTCAGCATAGCCAGTGTCATTTTTACTGTTTACGAGGTTAATATTGCCAATACTGAATAATTTTCACCTTTTATGCAGATATTTTAATTAATTGCCTAAAATTTCAACTTACGGGAGGCTTCCATGAAGAACGCATTTTCCATACTAAAAAAAATGCTTCCCAAAAAAGGAGCATCAAAGGAAGAAGCCAAACCGAAACCAAAACAAAAGCAGGGTAACACTGCAAGTTTGTCCGCAAGAATCGATTATGTGAAACGTCAACTGGGCAGTGAAACGAAGGATGTCATCATCCGCCAATTCTCCAGCAGCAACAACAAAGTAAAGTTCGGTCTTATTTTCATTGACGGTATGGTGGATAAAGAAATAATTCATGACAATATCATCCGTCCAGCGCAGTCGGATATTATTAGCAACTTCGCACCGAAGCTTACGCCGGATAACGCCCTGCAACTTTTACAAGAGCATATCACCAGCGGCGGGGAACTTAGCGTTGTACCGGGCATTGACCAGGCAATTCTGATGGTATTATCCGGAGATACTGCACTGCTCATCGACGGTGAGCAAAAAATTCTGATTTACGGTACCCGCTCATTCGATCGAAGAGGCGTGGAAGAGCCTCTGACGGAAGCTGCCGTGCGCGGTCCGCGGGAAGGGTTTACTGAAACAATCCGTACAAACACTTCATTACTCCGACGCCGTATCCGCCACCCGGATCTCCGCTTTGAATCGATGAAAGCCGGTCGCCTCACAGGGACAGAAATTATTCTGGCCTATATTCATGGCATCGCAAATGAACGGCTATTAGAGGAGGTTCGTCTCCGCATCGCGGCCATTGATACCGACAGTATTCTTGATTCCGGTTATATCGAGGAGTTTATTGAAGATTCCCCATTCTCCATTTTCCCCCAAATCGAACATACGGAACGGTCCGATAAGGCGGCTGCCGCCATTCTGGAAGGACGGGTGGTTATCATTGTCAATAACTCACCGTTTGTGCTGATTGTTCCCACAACCTTCTTCCAGTTTATTGCGGCCTCGGAAGATTACTATGAACGGCCGTACATTGGCATATTCCTGCGCCTGCTACGCTTAGTCGTCCTGAATATCGCTCTGATGCTGCCTGCAATTTATGTGGCTGTGACCACATTTCATAAGGAAATGCTACCCACAGCGTTGCTGCTCAGTATTGCCGCAGCCCGAGAAGGAATCCCTTTACCTGCCGTGGGAGAAGCCATCATTATGGAGGCCACCTTTGAAGTGTTGCGGGAAGCAGGCACCCGGCTGCCCAAACCGGTGGGTCAGGCTGTCAGTATCGTCGGCGGTTTAGTTATCGGCGACGCCGCCATCCGCGCAGGCCTCGTCTCACCTGCCATGGTTATCATTGTTGCCACTACGGCAATTTCCACCTTTGCCATCCCTGCATTTAACGCGTCCATCGCCTTGCGCTTATTGCGCTTTCCCCTCATTATCCTCGGTGCGGTAATGGGACTGTACGGCGTTATTTTCGGATTGTTACTGATTCTCATCCACCTGGCCGGCCTGCAGTCTTTCGGTGTACCATATTTGGCGCCTTTAGTACACGGCACTGCCCGCGATATTATCGGTGCATTAGCAAGGCCTCCCTGGTGGATGGCCCTGAAAAGGCCCCGCCTTTTGGCTGTTGGTGACAGAACGCGACAGGCCAAGAATATGCGGCCCCACTTCACACCTCCTGATGAGCGCGAACTATTCCATGAAGATACGGGGGAAAAATAATGCTGGAAAAAGGAAAAATCTCCCCGCGTCAGGCCGGGGAATTAATGTTTATTACCCTTCTGGCCACTGTAATCCTCTTAGTGCCGGAAATTACAGCCGATCTGGCCGGACATGACGCCTGGCTCGCCACGTTTGTCGGCTCACTCTTTGGTTTGCTCACAGTGGGCATTATCGCCTGGCTCGGGTTAAAGCATCCGGGAAAAACAATTTACCAGTACGCTGAAAGCGTTTTAGGCAAGTACCCCGGCAAACTGGTGGGCCTTGCTTATGTTTGGATCTTCCTGCATCTGGCTGCTATGGTTGTCAGACAGTTCGGTGATTTTTTAACCACATCATTTATGGTTTTAACCCCCCTATCCGTCTTTAATATCAGCCTGACAGCTCTGGCCGCCCTGGCAGTCATCATGGGGCTGGAAGTAATCACAAGGATGAGCGAATTTATCATCCTTTTGGTCGTATCTTTCCTCTTGCTTGTCATCACTCTCTCCATTGGAAACTGGGAACTGAATCAGTTACTCCCCTTCATGAAGGACGGAATCATGCCTGTCCTGCGGGGAGCCATTGTCCCAGCCGCTTTTCACGGTGAAATCGTGGTGCTGGCCGTGTTAATTCCCTTTCTGACCCGGCCAAAGGCAGCATTTTTGAGCGGCACTGCCGCCGTTACCGCATCCGCCCTGCTGCTTACCATGGCTGTGGTGGGAACCCTGGCTGTATTCGGCCCGGAACTTACCACGTCCTTCCGTTTTCCCATCCATCTTTTTGT
Source organism: Clostridiales bacterium (assembly GCA_018335855.1). Taxonomy (GTDB): domain Bacteria; phylum Bacillota; class Dethiobacteria; order Dethiobacterales; family Dethiobacteraceae; genus UBA7523. Next base: position 41,466 of record JAGXRM010000008.1, on the reverse strand, counting down.
CCGCTCCATTAATATTGGTAAAGTTCTTACCCGTTTCGAAGTTGTGGTGATGGTTACCTGGGTGGCCGGGGTATTTATTAAAATTTCAGTTCTTTATTATTGTGCAGCACTTGGTACAGCTCAGGTTTTCGGCCTCTCTGAATATCGTTCAACCGTATTACCGCTTGGTGTGCTGATCACCGCACTCTCCGTCCTCTTATTTGAAGATATTGCGGAGTTGGTCAGCTTTCTGGCGCAGGCCTGGCCGCGCTTCAGTATTTCCGTCTACTTCTTTGGATTGCCGTTTTTGCTGCTACTGGTGACAGTAATCCGTGAAAAAATTTTCGGACACTCCTTCGGGGGGCAGCAGGATGAATAAGATACCAAGGCTGACATTGTTCCTGTTAACAGCTTTCATGCTTATTTTCATCCCCGGCTGCTGGGACCACGTGGAAATCGAAGAATTGGCCATTGTCCGCTCTATTTCCGTTGACTATATTCCGGGAGAGCGGGCACCTTATTTTGTTACACTGGCCGTTATCCGGCCCGGCGAAATGGCCGGCGGCGGAGAAGGCGGCGGTGGTGGAGGCGGTTCCCCCACCCGTCTCTATTCCGGCACCGGAGCATCTCTTGACCTGGCCGTGCAGGAAGCAACCTTCTCCCTGACAAGGCAATTGTTTCTTGCCCATAATGAAGTCGTCCTGATCGGCGAAGAAGCGGCCCGGCAGGGAATCTATCATATTATGGATTTCATCCTCCGCAACGCCCAGCTCCGCCTTACTAATTCTATTGTAATCATCCCCGGCACCGCCCATAAAATTCTTACCCAAACAGAACTGCTGGAAACAGGAATCAGCGAAGAAATCCTCGGGTTAATCGCCCAGGAAGAGCAAACCTCTGAGGCCGTAACGCAGGAAATGTTTGTCATGCTTCGTGATATGAGTACACCGGGACAGGATACATTTACAGCGGTACTGCATGTAGGCCCCCAGCCCAAAAAGGTTATCCCGGAAATCGAAGTGGAAGAAAGGGAAGACGGGGGCGGCGGAGCAGGAGGCGAATCCGGGGGTGCAGAAGCTTCAGAAGCTGAACCTCCGGAAATTCTCACATTGAGCGGGCTTGCCGTATTCCGTGGCGACAAGCTGGCAGGATTCCTCAATCATGTGGAAACCCGGGGGTTTATCTGGTTAAATGGAGAACCAAGCCGCAGTATCATCGCCGTACCTGATCCCATGGATCCCACTAAAATTGTGAATATCAGTATCATCCGTTCTCAGACCACAGTCACTCCGGAAATCAAAGACGGAAACGTTTCCTTTCGGGTAGAAGTAGTGGCCGAAGGTGACCTTATTGCCCAATCAAGCTTATACAACTTGTCCACACCCGCCATGTTAAAAAAATTGGGCAGTTCCACGTCTGCAGTCATAAAAATGGAAATGGAAAAAACCCTGCAGGTTCTGCAGGGCATGGAAGCAGATATTATGGGATACGGTGCTTCCGTTTACCGGAAGGACCCCAAAGCGTTCCAGGAATTAAGTCCGTGGTCCGAAACATTCCGCGACGTTACCGTCGATATACACGTCACAGCACAAATCCGGCGGACAGGACAACTTTCAAGGCCTGTGCAGCTAAAACGATAAAGAACTCCTACATAAGGTGGTATACCGCTATGCTGATAGTTTTACTTATCTCCGCGCTTGTTTTAATTCTGGCAATCGAAGTACCCAGGTTAATTAAGGAAAAACTGTGGAAAGAGTTAGCCGTGTTTCTTTTTCTCTGGGCAGCCGGTTCCTTTGTTTCCCTGTCCGTAGTTTTGCGTATAGAATTGCCCAACCCCACAGACATCATTAACGCCATCTTTGCCCCGGGAAGCTAGTAAAGAGTAATCAACTCCTTAAGCGCATCCACAGTCTTTGCACCGATGCCGCCCACGGCTGCCAAATCATCCACGCTGCGAAAAGGCCCGTTTGCTTCCCGGTACGAGATAATCGCGGCCGCCTTGGCCGGTCCGATGCCGGGTAGCGTTTCCAGTTGTGCCGCAGTCGCTTCGTTAATATTTACGCGGCTATCCACAGTATCGCCTGTATTGCCCGTCTCTGTTTGTTTAATGAAGGGAACGGTCACTTTTCTTCCATCATACAGTGGCTCCGCCAGGTTAATTGCATCAGCATTCCCCTCCGGCACAATGCCTCCCGCCGCATCCACTGCATCCACCACCCTGGCACCGTCTTTTAGCCTGTAAACACCGGGATGCCGGACCGCACCGGAAACATGAACCACAATTTCCGCCACAACTTCATTCACACCCGCCTGCATTTCCTCAGCCCGTTCAATGACGACCTCAGGTGCCGGCTGGGGCAGAATGACATACTTAAACAACAGGCCCACGGCCAGCAGCGCGGCCAGAATAAGAGCACCTACTTCTTCCCGTCGGCTGATTCTCAACATAAAAATTGCCTCCAGACAAGATTTCCCTGGGAACTTTCGCCAGAAAGTTCCCAAATTCCTGCCTGAAGGCTGTATTTATTTGTCAATATTTCCCGGGTAATGTCAACGTACGACTAGGTTAACCAATTTCCCGGGGACAGCGATCGCTTTAACAATCTGCTTTCCATCGATAAACTCAACGATACGCTGATCACCCATGGCCAGGGATTGCATTTCCTCACTGTTTAAACCGGCAGGGATGGTCAGCCGGCCACGAACCTTACCGTTCACCTGCACCACAATCTCCACCTCATCCTGGAGTAATACAGACGGATCATACGCCGGCCAAACCTGCTGATGGACACTATCAGCATTGCCAAGCCGCTGCCACATTTCTTCCCCCAGGTGCGGCGCAAACGGCGCCAGCATTAACACCAGTAAATTAAGCGCCTCTGCCATCACAACGGTATCAATATCATCTTCCTTTTCATTCATATAGCCGTAAGCGGCATTCACAGCTTCCATCACCGCAGATATGGCGGTATTAAAGTTGAAACGATCCTCAATATCCTCAGTCACTTTTTTCAGAGCTAAATGAATGGCCCTGCGCAGCTCCCGTTCAGCGGGCTCAACAGCACCAATTTCTCCGTTTTGCCCTGCCACAGCGCCGGCATAGCGATCCACCAAGCGCCAGACCCGTTTCAGGAAGCGGTAACACCCTTCTACTCCCCGGTCGCTCCAGTCCAAATCCCTCTCTGGAGGAGCAGCGAATAGAATAAACAAACGACCGGTATCGGCGCCATACTTTGCAATAATTTCATCGGGGCTGACCACATTCCCCTTGGACTTAGACATTTTTGCCCCGTCCTTATTGACCATTCCCTGAGCCAGTAAGCGGGTAAACGGTTCCACAGCCGCAGTCATGCCAGCGTCATGGAGTACCTTGGTAAAGAAGCGGGAATACAGAAGATGTAAAATAGCGTGTTCAATCCCACCGATATACTGATCCACAGGAATCCAGGCATCATTCTTCTCCCGGTTAAACGCCTGCTCATCATTATGCGGGTCAGTATAACGGAAATAGTACCATGATGAACAGATAAATGTATCCATAGTATCCGTTTCCCGTCGCGCAGGACCATCGCAGGCTGGACATACTGTGTGTAAGAATCCCTCATGAGCAGCCAGGGGAGACTGACCACCCTGCTTAAAGACCACATCTTTGGGTAACTCCACCGGCAGGCTATCTTCTTCAACCGGCACAGTACCGCACTTCGCACAGTAAACAATGGGAATCGGCGCACCCCAGTAACGTTGGCGGGAAATTAACCAATCCCGCAAACGGTAGGTGACTTTAGCCCGGCCCCGGTCGGTTTGCTCCAGGGAAGCTGTAATCGCCCGCATTCCTTCTTCATTTGGCAGCCCGTCAAACTCAGCGGAGTTAACCAACACCCCGTCATCCACATAGGCCTCATCCATCTCCTCGACCTTTAAAAGATGGTCCTTTGGCGTAATCACAACCCGAATGGGCAAATTATATTTTTTAGCAAACTCAAAATCCCGCTGGTCATGGGCAGGAACACCCATAACGGCACCTGTGCCGTATCCCATCAGGACATAATTGCCAACGAGAATCGGAACTTCTTCGCCATTAACGGGATTGACACAACTGGCTCCGGTAAATATGCCGACCTTTTCCATTTCCGTGGATGACCGGTCCACTTCCGTCAACTTACGGGTTTTATCCACAAAGGCACGGACCTCGGCTTCCCGCTCCGTGCCCCGGGTTAGTTCATCCACCAACGGGTGCTCCGCAGCTAACACCATATACGTTACACCGAAAAGAGTATCAGGCCGGGTAGTAAATACCGGAATTTTCCCGCCGTTACCGACAATGGTAAATTCAATCTCTGCTCCCTCGCTCTTGCCAATCCAGTTCTCCTGCATAGTCCGCACCCGCTCCGGCCAACCGCTCAACAGCTTCAGGTCATCCAAAAGCCGTTCTGCATAGTCGGTTATCCGCAGGAACCACTGTTCCAAATCCTTCACAACCACATCTTCGCTGCAGCGCCAGCACCCGCCGTTTTCCACCTGTTCATTGGCTAAAACAGTGGCACATTTCACACACCAGTTCACAGACGCTTTCTTCTTGTAAGCCAAACCCCGTTTATAAAAAAGTAAAAACAGCCACTGCGTCCATTTATAGTAGTCCGGTGAACACGTGGCCACTTCCCTGTCCCAGTCATAGCTAATTCCCAATGCTTTTTGTTGCTTCTTCATCGCTTCAATATTAGCATATGTCCCGTCAGCAGGATGAACCTTATTTTCTATGGCAGCATTTTCTGCAGGAAGGCCAAATGCGTCCCACCCCATGGGATGCAGAACACTATAACCCCGCATCGTCAAAAACCGGGCCAGCACATCACCAATGGAATAAACACGCATGTGCCCCATATGTAACTTTCCTGAAGGATAGGGAAACATCTCTAAAACATAATATTTCTTTTTCCCTGCCTCATCGGTTTTGTAAAAATCGTTTTCTTCCCAGTATTTCTGCCACTTTGGTTCAATAACACCTGGATTATACTCGGCCACGATCCTGCCTCCTATATCATTAAATAGTCATACTGCACAAACAGCCTAAAGGCCTGTCCACAGGCCTTCTTTCTATTATATACGCAGAAAAAGAACAATTGCAAGGAAAACAGTGGTAGAAAACTACGGCGGGAACAGATCCCGCCGTCAGATTGTATAGAAAGTCAATGCTATACATCTTTCAGGCCGTTCAAAAAGGATGCAGAACGCGAAGCAAGGAACCCCGGCACCGCAGGCGTATTAATATACGCTGAGGATGCCGGGGTTCCGCGGCGACAAAGTCATGCGCCTTTTCAACGGCCTGACGGCGGGAACAATGTCCCGCCGTGTTAATTAGAATTTGAAATTGCCGAAATGTGAGTTGGTTACCGGTTCGTGCAGCGCCAGTTCAAAACCCCTGGCTATTTTATCTCTCGCCTCAGCCCAGGTAATAATCCCATCGTGGAAAAGAAGTGATCCGGTTACATAGGGGTGGCCGTCTGTATCATACCGTTCAATCATTTGGTTACGAAACTCTTCCATCTTCTGCTCGTCAATTTCTTCTCCCTTGATTTGCTTGTTCTTCCGCTCAATACTCTCCAGGATAAACGCCGCCGTCCGGCCCGCCATCACCGTAGTTCTGGCCCGCATCGTATTAAAAACAAACCTGGGGTTATACGCCCTGCCACACATTCCATAGTTTGCAGCCCCATGGTCAGGCCCGATGACCCACTGTATCTTCGGCACATCCACACAAGCGCATGCCCGTACCATATCAGCACCGTACTTGCCAATCCCGCTCCATTCTTCGTTACTCCCCACCATATAACCCGGCGAGTTTTGGATATAAAGTAACGGCGTTTTGTCGTTGCCACAGCGCACGACCCATTCCGTCGCTTTCCTCGCAGCTTCAACAAAGATGACCCCATTCTTATTGGAAGCAATAATACCAATGGGCATTCCCTTCAGCCAAATCTTACCGCAAATAATATTATCGCCTCTACCCGGTGCGTAGTTAGCCTTATACTCCTGAAAATAACTGCCATCGGCGATACATTTAATCACATCTTTAACATCGATAGGCTTATAGGGATCAGCCGGCATACTGGCCATCAATTCTTCCGGCCCGTATAGCGGTTCTTCCCACTGGTCAAAACGATGTCCATAGTGTTTCTGAGGAGGATCAAACGCAATAATATCACGAATCTTATTAATTCCCTCTTCCTGGCTCTCTACAAAATGGTCACATCCACCGGAGTGCTGCGTATGAACATAGGCACCGCCCAAATCATTAGCAGAAACTTCTTCCCCGATCGCCGAACGAACCATGGGCGGACCGGCCAAAAATGCGTAAGCCAGCTGGTCAATCATCACCGACTCACATGCCAGATAAACAATATACGCTCCTCCCGCCGTGTTTCCTCCGGTGCTTAAAGTATACTGCTTAATCCCCTTTGCCGACATCCGGGTCATATTATAAAACATTGTCCCAAACATTCCCTCATCAGCAAAGCATTCCCGCTGCAACGGCAAAAAAATCCCGCCCGAGTCAGCAATATAAACACAGGTCAATCCGCACTGTTCCGCAATCTTTTGAGCCCTCATATGCTTTTTCAAAGTAATAGGATAATAAGTCCCCGCAGTCATCCTGCTTTCATTGGCAAAAATCATGCAGTCTTTCCCTTGTATTTTCCCTACCCCGGTCACCAAACCTCCACCCGGAATATGGGGCTGCTCGGGATAACCAATATGATAACCCGCATCCAGTCCCAGTTCAAAAAACTCCGTCTCCGGATCAATCAACATTTCGACTAGCTGACGTGCCGGGAATTTACCCTGCTTCTCCAGCCGCTTTAACTGCTTTTCGCCACCTACCTGATACGCTTCCTCCCGGTGCTCCAAAAGCTCCTGATCCTGCTGTAGCCAAAACTCATAATTCTCCAGACTTTTCCCATCCAGGCTCGACATTTGCTTCCCTCCCTACGCGTTTCAAAAACATTATCTAAATTAACTATGCAATTTATATACCAATGAATAAAATACCTATAGCCCTTAAAACATGCCCTAAAATGCAAAACAACATCACTACTACCCATATAACTGATTTGTTTTTACATCGCCTTGATGCTATCCCGCATCCTGCCAATTGCTATTAACTTGAGTTTCGCCAACATTTCTCTGGCATTTTCTCTCGTTTTCTACATATGAATGAATTGGAAAGCAATCTTCCTTCAGAACAATATAAATCCTATGAACAGGATGTTTTGCCTACTGTTTCTTTCCACTGAGAAGCAACGTTCTCCTGTTTTTTATATCTGTAATTTTGTACTATTAACGAAAGATTAATGCTGATAATTCCTTATTGACACAAGGTTTCCCAGACCATATAATAAACTTACCAAAAGATACCTTAAAAACGAAATATTTGTAAGTGTGTAGAGTTGATGATCGCGACTTCAAATTGGTCACTTCAGGGTCGCGGGAGATAGAGTGAAACCGGCTACGCACGGGACTCAGCAAATGAGACCCGTGTGTTTTTATTTTAGCAAGCTTTTTACAGATTACATCCTTTAAAGAAAGCGGGTGGTAATTTGGTGTCCGGCTCTTTTGTCACTGGGGGGTGCTAGGGGGAGCCGACAAAGATTACCAATCTAAAGGAGGAAAAGAAATGAAAAGAAACTGGAAAAAATTATTAGGCATCTCACTGTCTTTAGTACTTGTGTTTATGACATTAGGCCTTACAGCTTCGGCAACTGGTCCAACGATTTTTGATTATACAGGTAGCGACGCAGTCACAAAAGTAGGTGTAGCACCTGTAGGTAACAATCCAGATTTGGACACTAATTACGGCGGTACAATCCCTTCAGATTCACTCTGGTACAAATGGGACGGAATTGAAGAGAACACAGGAAACCAAATTAAATCCGGAACCTCTTTCAGGTTTACTTTATCTCCCGCGCCGAACTGTGATTCTGAAAATTTATTTGTTTATGCAAAAGCAGGAAACTACATTGGCGGAGGTTTCATTGACACAGTCGGAGGTAGCGTTTACGCATTGAACTTCAATATTTACTTTGAATCTATAGACATAGTCAACAATTCCTGGACCTTTGTCGTTACAGGAAATCAAGCACCTAATGGTCTAAGCAACTGGGGCTTCCTCTGCAAGGGAAAGGTACCACCGGAAAGCGTTCCTGTTTACGTCCAGAAAGAAGTTGTGGACTCTGAGGGTACCGTTATTGACACCGACACTAATACTTTCTATGTAAACATCACCGATGGTGATTATGTCCAAACAAAAAGCTTTGATATAGATAATCCCGCTAAGTTTAATTTACTACCCGGTAAATATGAAATTTCAGAAGCATATGACGCAGACTACGAATTTGCAGGCATGAGTGGCGTAGACTTCGATATTATTGATGATGTATGGTACTTTACTGTAACTGATCAAGATGAATCTATCACTATTAAAATTACAAACGAAATTCCTAAAACAAAAACCGTAACTTTAATTGTTTACAAAGCGTTCGCCGATGACAACGGTAATGATGCAGAAAACTTTAAAGTGACCTTAACTCCTATTGAAGAATCAGAAATCTCATTGTTTATACTAAATAATAGTCCAGCTACTCTGGAAGGCAATGTAAGTGTTGACGAAGAGTTAAAATTCACTGATGAAGACGGCTTATCCATGTATACTAGATATATCATCGAAGAAGATCCTAACGATTGCGAACTTATTGATATTGATGGTACAGGGGTAACTTATAATCCACAAGAAGAGCGCTGGGAAGTATGGATTGACGGAGAAGGCACATATTCATTTACAATCGTCAATAAATGTGATGCACCTAAAGGAAAATTAATTGTTCAAAAAGTTATCAATGGTGGTGGCAGTGCTTCTCAATTGTTCGGTATCACAGTTACCCCGGATGAAGGAGATGCTGTTACCGGTCAGGTCAGCGTTAACACTCAAGCCGAATTCAATTTGGCTCCAGGCTGGTACACTATATCTGAAAATACTCCCCTTCCCACTAATTACACTTTAGTCGGATATAATCCCGCAAACGCAAGAGTCGAAGTTGTAGAAAATAGGCCCGTGACTGTTATCATCACCAACAACTACAGCACTGGTGGTGGCGGTGGTGGCACCACTACTACCACAACAACCACGACTTTCACACCCCCTCCTGTAACTCCTCCTGTTGTAGTTGAAGTTACCCCTGAACCCGCAGCTGTACAACCTGAAGTAGTAGAAGAAATCGAACTGGAGCCCGAGTTGCCGGCAACTAGCGGCGCCGATATCCTTCTCTTAGGACTAGGAGTAGCCATCGCCGGTGGCGGCCTGCTAATCCGTCGCAAGCGCAAGTAGATAATCAACAAAGCAATAACGCCAAGAAGCCTCCGGTATAACAACCGGAGGCTTCTTTAAATCAAATCAAACAACACTTTAACACTTTATTAGCAAGTTTAATTATTATTTGCTTTCAGGTATAATAAAGGGAAGCAGATATTTTTTCCAAACATCCAAGGCAGGTGAGCCCTATGCAACGAAGATCCCGAATATTTAGCACAATCATTATCATTGCAGGCATACTACTTGCGGCCGTCCCATTGGCCAGGTGGGGCATATCATCTTATCATCAGCGTCAGGCGTTGGCCGCCTGGGAAGATGAAATACAGCAGCCAGCATTTGAAGAGGGCCCGGAGACAGTTCCTGTCCCGTCGACTCCACAGGCAGAACAAGAGCTCCCCACCGGTTTACCGGAAGGAAATGGACTGCTGGAGATTCCTAAAATCAACTTGCGTGCCGTGGTCATTCATGGAATTTCCGAGGATGACTTGAAACAGGGACCGGGTTTTTACCCGCAGAGCAAGTACCCCGAAAGCGGCAATGTCTCCATCGCGGCCCACCGGGGTGTATACGGCTCATGGTTCCGTCATCTCGACCGCTTAAAACCGGGAGATGAGATAACGCTGACGATTGACGGTAAAATTTACAGTTATACTGTACGGGAAAGCTTCATTACCCACAGCAGAGACTGGAGCGTGGTGGACTCCACAGACATTGCTGAGCTCACCTTAACCACCTGTTTGTATACAACAACAACGAAGAGACTGATTGTGAAAGCAGACTTAGCAGGTACTGATGTGATCATAAACCCTCAGCAGTATACGGTCGAATAGCATATAAAATGGCTTGAGCCGGACACCTGTATGTGTCCGGCTCTATTTGGGATCTATCACTTGGGGGGTGATAGGGGTTCCGCGTTATTCGAGGGATTCAGTCCAGCTAATTGCCAGCTTGCCGCCTCTGTAATTTCCTTTAAGAGAAACATCATTGTAGTTTTGTACGATGTAGCGGTTATGTGGGAATGTGCCGAAATATAGCTTTGTCGATGTGCTACGGGTTGGTTCTGCAGGTACCCAGCCCCGTCCTTCGAGGTAATATTCTACCCAGGCATGGCGGAAACCACGGAGGGCGAAGGAACCGCTGGCGGGCCAATGGGTCCCGTTATCGGTGTAACCGTAGGCAATGCGGGCGGGGATTCCGGAAGCCCGTGCCAGTGCTGCTGCCAGTGCCGCATAATCTTCGCAAACGCCCTTCTTGCTTTGCAGGGCAGCAAGAGCTCCACTGTTGCGAGTTGCCGCTGCACCGTCATAGCTAATGTTCGCTGCTACCCACCGGGTAATTTCAGCAGCTTTATCCCAATCGGTAAGCTTGTCCCCGGTAACTTGGGCAGCCAGGTTGATAATTTGTGTGTTGTCGCTTTCAATCCCTTTTATCGCTTCCAGATATTGTGTAGGTTTACTTCCTGCTGTTTTCGGTACAAAATCACTGAAAAACTCAATCACGGAGGTACGCACTTGATAACGGAGTTCCAGAACTGTTTCGGCACCAGGAGCTAAGTCTTCAAAGCTGAATACACCAACTCGGGTACCCTGAACGTTCTTTATTTCTACCGGATCGAGAGAAAATGTCTCGCCGGATTGTACCTGATATAAAGAAGAAGCGGTAAGTAAGGGGATTTCCAATCGTACACCGGTCGAGGTGGCATCACCGTTGTTTTTAACCGTGATTTTCGTGACAAACCTGTATTCTCTGGCTGCCCCCAGACGGAACGGGTTAGCCGGGGCAATCTTTTCTTCAACAGGAGCTGGTACCGTTTCTGCTACAGCCACTGCTACAACAGCTGGCTTTTCCGGCATATCCGGAACCTGGACTGCAACAACCGGCGCTACTACAGGAGCCGCCTCTTTTTTCTTAATAACTGGCGCGGCCTCAGTTATCGGCTCAGGTTGTACCGGCTCTTCTACTTTTTCTTCAGTTTGTTCATCAGTGGTAACTTGTGCAATTACTGCAACAGGCTTGTCCACTTCCTTAAAATGCTCGTCAGTTACGGTCGGTTCCATCGTTTGAGCCGGGACGCGTTGCTGCATGGCCCAGGCGCTGCCCCCCAGCAGCATACCAATTACCAGTATGGCAATAACAACTCTCCATAAACCTTTCTTCATCTTTCTTCCCCCGTTTCCGGAGGGGTCCTGCGACAGCCGAACAAAAAAGCTTCAGCCGGATGCTGAAGCTAAATAAAAAACTCCTGCTCTTCGGCGACCTGGCGATCGTAGGCTATTGCCCTTAGACCCATGGCTTTGCGTCCCTGCCTTTCAGCAGGTTTGCCTTTGTCGGAAAGGAGACCCCATTCCGCATATTAAATTGCTAATCCCAAATGCCTATACGTTAGCATAATATTCCATCTGTTACTTACTACAATAAACGTTTATCATCAATGGGTCAAGCACATTTTTTTACCAAACAAGCACCCTGATTGCCTTACTAAGTGTATTTATGAGTTTATGTTTAAATTCCTCACTATCTCGTCATTTTTCACCTTATTAATTCATTTTTGGTTATACAGCCTACATTTTTTGCTTTAAATCTTTATTAATGAAAAATAACAGTTCAAAAGTGGGCAGGAAAAGTCTCTCCCATTGACGAAAACAAGTAATTAATAGTATCTTGACTCATTAACGTCATATATTTACAGGAGGTTATATATGTTAAAACGATTAGGTTTTCTTTTGTTGCTGTTACTATTTGTTTTTATTGTTTCCGGATGTGGTAGCAAACCGGCACAGCCGGTGGATCCACCGGGGCAGGAAGAACCAGTTCTTGCGGAAGCGGAATTGCTGATTAATTCAAGGTGTTCTCAGTGCCATGGAGTAAATCAGGTTTACCGGATGAAGAGAAAAGATGCCTGGCCCGGTATTGTCGACAGAATGATGAGCAAATCATCCGGTTTGCTGGATGACCAGGAATATGAACTTGTGGTTGAATTTCTTCAGGAAAACTACGGAAATTAATTTGCTTAAGCCAGGCATTTTTGCCTGGTTTTTTTGTGCTTTGAAGGAACTGAAAGAGCACGCTTTTCTTGTCTAATGAATTTTAATGTTATATTAATCACAGACTAAATTTCATATGATAACATTTTAAATAGAACCAAAAGAAACTTAGCAATTGGTGACGTACATCACAGCAACAGTAATGGGGAACGGATAAAATGGTATTAATAAAAGTAATAAAATTCTAGGGAGGTCGATGTTTTTGAGTATGTACTGTAATCAGTGTGAACAAACCGCCAAAGGGATTGGCTGCACAACCCACGGGGTCTGCGGAAAAGATGTAGACGTTGCAGCATTGCAGGATCTGTTAATCCATGCAGTAATGGGTTTATCGCTTTACGCACAGGAAGGGCGCAAAGTTGGCTTAGTTGATGGCAAGGTAAATCTCTTCACTGCCCAAGGGATTTTTGCAACCCTAACGAATGTGGATTTTGATCCTGCCCGCTTTCAAAGTCTTATTAATGAAACAGTGTCACTGCGGGACGAATTAAAAGGAAAAGTAGAGAATGCCGGTGGTAATGTCAACTTTGAAGCCGCTGCCGCCAACTTTACCCCCGCATCTGACGTTGCCGGTTTGGTAGAGCAAGGCAAGAAAGTAAGCCTCGACTCCGACAAGGAGACGGACGCCAATACCCAGTCACTACAGCAAATTCTTCTGTACGGAATTAAAGGGGTTGCTGCTTACACAGACCATGCCCGTATTATGGGCCAGGAAGACGACACAGTTTACGCCTTTATACATGAGGCATTGGCCTCACTTACAAGAAAAGATATTCCCATGAACGACTGGTTAGGGCTGGTACTGAAATGCGGCGAAATGAACTTCCGCGCTATGGAACTGCTGGATGCCGGCAACACGGGGACATACGGTCATCCTGTACCGACAAAAGTTCCATTGGGCCATAGAAAGGGCAAATGTATCCTGGTGTCCGGTCATGACCTGAAAGACTTGGCCGAACTTCTGGAACAAACCGAAGGTAAAGGGATTGACATCTACACCCATGGTGAAATGCTACCGACCCATGGCTATCCGGAACTGAAGAAATATAAGCACTTCTACGGCCACTTTGGAACCGCCTGGCAGAACCAGCAAAAAGAATTTGCCACCTTCCCCGGCGCCATTCTTATGACCACAAACTGCATTCAAAAGCCACAGGCAAACTATGCTGATCATATCTTTACCACAGGTCTTGTTGGCTGGCCCGGAGTTCACCATGTGGAAAACGGCAACTTTGGTCCTGTGATTGAAAAAGCTTTGGCCCTACCTGGTTTTGAAGCCGAGACCGAGCAAGGGAGCGTCATGGTAGGCTTTGCCCGCAATGCCGTTATGGGAGTAGCACCAAAGGTGATTGATGCTGTAAAATCCGGGGCGATTAAACACTTCTTCCTGGTCGGCGGTTGCGACGGTGCCAAACCCGGTCGGAACTATTACAGCGAATTCGTGGAGAAAGCTCCGAAGGATACCGTAATCCTTACTCTTGCCTGCGGTAAGTTCCGTTTCTTCGATAAGCAGCTCGGCGATATCGGAGGAATTCCCCGTTTGCTTGATGTGGGACAGTGCAACGATGCCTATTCCGCAATTCAAATTGCAGTGGCACTGGCTAACGCTTTTGAAGTCTCTGTCAACGATCTTCCGTTAACACTGATTCTCTCTTGGTACGAACAAAAAGCGGTGGCAATCCTGCTTACCCTGCTCCACCTGGGAATCAAGGGTATTTTCATCGGACCCAGCCTCCCCGCTTTCATCACTCCGGATGTCATGAACATCCTGGTGGAAAATTTCAACATCCGGCCTATCTCCACGCCGGAAAAAGATATGGAGATCATCTTCGGATAATCCTTAATCAAAACGAGAGCCTCAACAGCGGCTCTCGTTTTTTGTCGGTGGCGGAGCCGCACTTCTTTTTCTGATAGTCTTAGCGTTCCTCAAAAGAAGGTAATGTGCACGCCACCGTATCCTGACAGGTTAAAATACCTCACATTTTTTTCTTTCTTGCTATTATCCTACAACTTTCTTGCCATTCTTAAAAACGGTTTCCACTAAATTAATGCCGTAGTGGTACGGAATGTAATTGTAATTTGGCGCATCCATAATCAGAATATCAGCCTTCTTGCCGACCTCAAGGCTTCCTACAAGGTGACCACGGTCAATGGCATACGCCGCATTAATTGTGGCAGCCGTTAATGCTTCAGCTGGTTTCATTTTCATCCCCAGACAGGCAAGCGAAAGAATCAGGGCCATGGCCTGGGTTGGCGAAGAACCAGGATTGCTGTCAGTGGAGAGTGCGACTGGCACACCTGCTTCAATCAATCGCCTCGCAGGGGCAAACTTGTCTTTCATCAGGAAAAAGGCTGTGCCGGGTAATAACACCGCCACAATTTTCGCTTCTGCCATCTTCTTAATACCTTGATTAGAAATCTGCAGCAAGTGATCCGCGGATACCGCACCCACCTCTGCCGCCAATTCCGCGCCGCCGCAGGAGACAATTTCATCAGCATGAATTTTGGGCTTCAGCCCGTGCTGTTTTCCAGCCTCCAGGATTTTACGGGACTGTTCAATGGTAAACACTGTGTTTTCACAGAATACATCGCAAAATTCCGCCAGTCCTTCTGCGGCAACCTTCGGTATCAATTCTCCCACAATCAGGTCGACATATTCTTCACGTCTCCCCGCAAATTCGGGAGGAAAGGCATGGGCTCCGAGAAAGGTATGCACCACATCCACCGGGTGTGTATTGTCAAGGCTGTGTGCAACACGAAGCTGTTTTAGCTCCGTCTCCATATCAAGGCCGTAACCGCTTTTGGCCTCCACAGTACCCACACCGGCACACAAAAAATGATCCAACAACTTGAGGCCTTTTTGTAATAATTCAGCCTCGGATGCCTGTCGGGTGGCTTTGACAGTAGACAGAATACCACCACCGGCCGCCAAGATATCCAGATACTCGGCTCCGTCGAGGCGTAATAGAAATTCCCCCTCGCGGGAGCCGCCGCAGACCAGATGGGTATGGGGATCCACAAAACAGGGCATCACCACTTTGCCATGTGCAGAGACAACTTGGGCGCCGGGAAGCAGCGCCACGTTCTTCACCACTTCACTGGTTTTTCCAACTGCCACAATTTTTCCGTCCCGTGCTGCCAGAGCGCCGTCCTCGACCAGCGAAAGGTTACTCATTTCACTGCCGGTTCTGGGCCCGTCCAGTCCGGAGAATGTCAGAAGCTGGGCCGCACCCGTTATAAGCAGATCAGCAGAAAGCTGCATCATTTACCGCTCATCTCCCAAGCAATTTTATTTTCGGTAACCTGGTCGGCGGAAAAAGAAGGAAGCTGGAGATAGTATCGTGCCGCTTCCAAGAGGTAATCCTGTGGACAAAGGCCAACGATCTCCGTGTCCGTAATCTTGGCACCGTAGCGTGCCGCCTCCGCCTTGATCAGTTCCACAACTCTGTAAATCGGCGTTTCTTCGCAGTTAACCAGATTCATAGAAACCTGAACTTGGTTCCGGTCCTGTAGGAATAACCCAATTGCCCGTACATTTTTTAGCCCCCCGGTTTTTTCCCTGACTGCGTTGGCAATTTTTCTGGCTATTTTTACATCGGAAATATCAAAGTTGACATTGTAGGCCACCAGAGGGCGACGTGCCCCTACCGCAACCGCCCCGGCTGTGGGGTGCATTTGTTGCGGACCAAAGTCCGGGGCCCTCTCATCTTTCTTAATAAATTCCTTCAATCCTTCATATTCCCCACTGCGCACGTTAGCCAGATTTTTTCGTTCCGGCGAGGTGGCCGCTTCTTCATAAAGATAAACCGGGATTTTCAGTTCATCCCCGATTCGTCTGCCAACACTGCGGGCCAGTTCCACACACTGAGTCATATCTATGCCTTGTACCGGTATAAAAGGAATCACATCGGTGGCACCCATACGTGGGTGCCCGCCCCTATGTTGCTCCATGTTAATCAACCGGGCAGCTCTTTCTGTCAGGCGAAACGCAGCTTCTCCCACGGCCTGAGGCGCTCCTCCGAACGTAAGGACAGCACGGTTATGGTCGTAGTCATACGAAGTATCAAGAACACTGACGCCGGGCGTATTGCGTACCGTCAGGACAATATCTTCAATTACTTCTTTGCGGCGCCCTTCACTAAAATTAACAGCGCTTTGCACAATGGGCTGCATCAACTACTCCCCTTTCAGCATACCTGACACAACAGATGCATTTCCGCTACTCAGGCCTGCCCCCCGTGTTTTTATGTGTTCTGTTCTCTCCGTGATCTCTTTGACCAGAGCAGTATCTTTAAGTGATAAAAGATTAATTTCCACGTTGTATACGGCCCCTTGCAAACCGGCCCAAGCCTGCAGGTTGGCAACGCCGATGTCCGTAATGGCTGAGTTATTTCCTTTCCCTGCCACAGTCTTAATCATCTCTAGAATTTCCAGGCAGGCGTCAGCTACACCCAGGGGCACCCGGGCAGCTTTCTCAAAAGCCTGTTGTATGGCTTCCAGCCTGGCTTTCTTTTGTTCTTCCAATTCTTTAGGTAATCTATAGGCTGCTACCACAGCATTGAATGCGGCCGTATCCCGCTCAATATCAGACATCAGGCTGACCATTAGCCTGTCAGCCACTTGCATGACGGCTTCCACCTGTTCCTGCACATCATCCAGTCCCTTTTTACCCTGGGACAGACGGCAGTACATGGAAAGAAGGGCCGCTGCCTGGGCGCCTGCTAATGCGGACACACTTCCACCTCCCGGGGCCGGTTCAATTGATGCTACCTGTAAAGTAAATTCTTGCAGTGTGAGGTTTTCCATAAGATCCTCCTTTGCGTCGGCATGATTATTCTGACGGGAACACTTTGCCCACCAGTCCTTTAATTAGCTCTTCCTTTGGAATATACGGAAGCGTAATATGGTCAGTATCTTTATTGCTGCGGTTGTATTCCATACTGGTGGTAATTGAGTTTTCATTGCGGGCCCACGCCCTTCGTGCTACACCGCCCATTACATCCCAGGGCATTGACATTTTCAGGATGGTATCGACACGCTCACTGCCGTCCAGTACCATGCCAAAACCACCGTTAATGGCTTTGCCAATCCCCACACCTCCGCCATTGTGCAGTGCCACTAAACTCATGCCACGTGCTGCGTTGCCGGCAAAGCACTGTGTGGCCATATCCGCCATTACATTGCTGCCGTCTTTAATATTGGCGGTCTCCCGGAACGGTGAATCGGTACCGCTTGTATCATGGTGGTCTCTTCCTAACATAATGGGTCCGACCTCGCCGTTTCGTACCATCTCATTGAAGCGAAGCGCTATCTTTGTCCGCCCCATTGCATCCTGGTATAAAATGCGAGCCTGCGTCCCGACCACCAATTTATTCTTTTCTGCATCCCTGATCCAGACGTAATTGTCCCAGTCCTGGCCTCTCCGGTCCGGATCGATACAATCCATGGCCGCCCGGTCCGTTTTTCTCAGATCTTCCGGGTTGCCGCTAAGGCACACCCAGCGGAATGGCCCGTAGCCATAGTCGAAAAGTTCCGGCCCCATGATTTCCTCCACATATGAGGGGAAAATGAAGCCATCCTTCTCATCAATACTGTTTTTCGACACTTCCCGGACACCGGCATCAAAAACGGCTTTTAAAAATGCATTGCCATAGTCAAAAAAGTATGTTCCCCGTTCCACCAAGACTTGAATAAGTTCAAAGTGCCTTTTCAGCGAAACATCGACCAATTTGTTGAAGCGATTTCTGTCGGAGCGCAGCATTTTCGTACGTTCCTCAAACGTCAGGCCGTGAGGGCAGTAGCCCCCTTCATAAACGGCGTGGCATGATGTCTGATCCGTAAGCAGGTCAATTTTAACCTGATGCTCCACGGCGTAGGCAAGTAAATCGATGATGTTGCCATGGTAAGCTATGGAGACTGGCTTTCTGGCAGTTGCATACTCCTGTGCCCATCGGAAGACGTCTGTTAGATTTGATGAAACTTTGCTTACCCATCTCTGGTCATACCTAGTCTGAATTCTTGAGTAATCGACTTCCGCAATCACTCCAACGCCGTTGGCAATTTCAATGGCTTTTGACTGTGCACCGCTCATGCCGCCAAGGCCGGACGATACAAAAATAACACCTTTTAAATCCTCATCCTGCGCGATACCCAATTTCAGGCGGCCGGCATTTAAAAGTGTGTTAAAGGTGCCGTGGACGATACCCTGCGGCCCTATATACATCCAACCTCCGGCCGTCATCTGTCCATAATTGGCAACGCCCATTTGTTCTGCAATATCCCAATCCTTTGCATTGTCGAACATACCAATCATCAGTGCGTTTGTGATAATGACTCTGGGGCTGTCGGGCTTGGAGCGGAACAACCCCAGGGGGTGGCCCGATTCTATCACCAGTGTCTGATGATCCGTCATTTTTTCCAGATATTCTTTAAGCAGACGGTATTGCATCCAGTTCTGGCATACCTTGCCTGTCTCTCCGTACGTCACCAGTTCATATGGATAGAGTGCCACGTCAAAATCCAGATTGTTGTCAATCATCACCTGGAACGCTTTCCCCTCAATACAATTCCCCTTGTATTCGTTGATCGGTTTTCCCTGAATCCTACCCGCCGGCCTGAAACGGTACCCGTAAATCCTTCCCCTCGTAAGCAGTTCGTCTAAAAATTCCGGAGCAAGCACATCATGCAACTCTTCGGGCACATAACGAAGGGCGTTCTTAAGTGCAATCTCCGTTTGCTGCCTGGTCAGTGAAAAACCCCTGTGGGGTGCCCGCCGGACCCCCGCAATAAACTCAGGCATCTCAGGTAGTTGATTATCCAGTTTAACCGTCATCGCAGACTCTATATCTTTGTTGTTTAACAAATAGGTCTCCCCCTTGCATCCCGTAAAAGGTCAGTTTGTTTCCTGGCCAATATTCAAACCTGCTCTGGCAATATCACCACAGCTAACAAGGTCAGCAATCTTATTAATATCCGGATACAAAATACGATCTTTATCCACTCTCCTAACATGCTCACGAATTAGGCAGAATGTTTTTTCTGTTCCCTGGCCCAACCGGCAGGGAAGGTAAAATTCAAAAGCCTGTGCGGCACAAAGAAGCTCGATGGCCAGCACATTTGTGACGTTTTTAATAATACTGCCGGCCTTGCGCGCCGCAATCGTCCCCATACTAACATGGTCTTCCTGAGATGCGGATGTGGGTATAGAATCGACACTGGCCGGTGAAGCAAGAATCTTATTCTCTGATACTAGTGCCGCCGTTGTGTATTGCACTATCATACAGCCGGAGTTCAGGCCCCCATTTTCAATCAGAAAAGGTGGCAGTTCCGGCATTTCGGAAGCCAGCAATTGTGAATTGCGGCAGTTAGAGATATTCGCTACCTCCGAGAGAGCTATCCCTAAGAAATCCATGGCCAATGCTACAGGTTGCCCGTGAAAATTCCCAGCAGAAATAACCTTTCCTAAAGCAGGAAAGATAAGTGGGTTATCGGTTGCCGAGTTGAGCTCGATTTCCACAACCCCGCGCACATATGCAACTGCGTCCCGCGATGCGCCGTGTACCTGGGGGGTACAACGCAGGCTGTAGGGGTCCTGGATACGAAACCTGCCTGCAGGGGAAATCAAGTCACTGCCTTTCAGTACATTGCGCAGATTGGCTGCAGAGGTAATCTGCCCGGGATGGGGCCTGACGTAATTGACTGCCTCATCAAAAGCACTGTCAATGCCACGCAGAGCCTCTATAGTCATGGCAGCCGCAATATCCGCGGTATCAAGTAATACCTCACTGTCATAAACGGCCAGTGCCGCAATGCCTGTCATCACAGAAGTACCGTTAATCAATGCCAGCCCTTCTTTGGCACTCAGCTCTACAGGGTTTATTCCGGCCTCGTGCATTGCTTGGCTGCCCTGCATGTGCACCCCCCTGTAGACCGCTTCGCCTTCACCAATCAGGGGCAACGTCATATGTGACAGGGGAACAAGGTCTCCGCTGGCACCTACAGATCCCTGTGACGGTATTACCGGATGAACTCCTTTATTAAGCATTTCGAGTAGCGTATGCAAAACTTCAGGGCGGATGCCGGAATTACCACGCACCAGAGTGTTGGCCCGTAACAGCATAATTGCCCTTACCGCCTCCTCGGACAATGGTTCACCCACACCGACGGAATGGCTACGAATTAAATTCTTCTGTAATTCAGTTGTCTCTTCTTTAGAAATCGTAACGTTGCTCAGTTTGCCAAAACCAGTCGTTACACCATACACGACCTCGCCTGTCTCAACCAGGCGGCAAACCATTTCCCGTGATTCGTTCATGGCTCCGATAGCTTCGGGAGCTATCTTTACTTTTGTTCCATGCCTGGAAACCAAAACAACATCTTCAATCGTAAGGTGCTTGCCATCGAGGGTCAACATCATACTTTTCCTCCAGTAGCCAGAATTGGCCGGCGTTTGGCAAACCCTCTAATGACTAATTACTATGGGTTGCAATTATTTTTTTTTACAGGTGATTGATACCCAAGCCTATAACTTCGTGTTCAAATCCTTTGATAGGTGCACCGATTGTGCCAAAGAGCACAACGGCTATCCACGTACCGTCGTTTGATTCACCCAGAATCCTTTCCCCTTTAACTATCGAAAAGCTAAGGCCTGCGGTCCTCAACAAAGTTCCCAGGGCAAGCTGTCCGCGGCAAACACCACTTAATGCTTCCAGCGTTGCGTGGTAAAGGCAGTGTTCATCCCGATAGTTATTGGAAACAATGTCGTTTCGCTTGGCCGTAGTTTCAACGGCGGCAATTACTTTCTCCAGATTCATGGAGCCAACTTTACCTCTAACCGCCGTATAACCGTCTTTCTTCATTTGGTCCAACATGTGCTGGATACTTTCTTCGTCTTCCAAGACTAAACGCAAAGCCAATTGCCCAAGAGTCTTCATTGTTATATCCTCTCAATCTCTTCATTCTTTTTGTAAACAAAAAAAGCGCTGTCTAACACCGAACGGTTAGGACGCACCCTCTAATGACTAGTTTCTTGGGTCACGCAATTATTATGTTTACATCACTATCAATATATTTCTTTTTGTATATTCTATTCTAAATACTCAAAATCCTTCCTTGTGGGGTAAATATTTTTTAGAAGAAGCGCCCCTTCTAATGGGATGCATTTGCAGAGCTTTCATTCATAATGAAAACTCATATTGTATTGGATTTGTATTTGATTTCGCCTTAAGGCACGCCACCCTATGCATCAAAAATGGTTGTGGCCATTTCTCGTAGCATCGACAACCCTTTAATCTCTCCGGCATACATCGGTACTTCCAACTGTGCAGCACCGGGAAATCGCCCGCTTAATTCAGCCAAATATTTCAACTGCATATTACGGCGGTGTCCTGTAGGCGCGGTGTCAAAAACAATGACGTCAAAGTCAGACTCCGTCATATAGCCGACAAACTTCTGAAATGCCGCCATCTCTTCCGTGCACGGGGAGTTCAGTTCTTCCTCCATGGCCATAACCGTACACGCGTCAAATTTTTCCCTGGCCTCGGCAAGCACCGCTTCCTTATACTCCATCGTCGCCTTTTTCGGGCAGCACATCGGCGGCTCGAAAAATTCGATTTTCATGCTATGCTCCTTTCCAGCATTTATGGACAGGTAAACGGCAGTAGCGCCGCTTACCTGTCTATAATCTGCATCCTGTTCATCATTTAATCTTTATTTGTGCCGTATTCGTTATGAACTTTCGCCGACAACGCTTACTGCCTTAGCCGGGAACCAGTGTTTCGTTGCCAGACAAATACGTACCAGCATCAGCATTACAGGCACCTCAATTAATACACCCACCACCGTAGCCAGCGCTGCGCCGGACTCCAGTCCGAATAGCATAACCGCCACAGCGATAGCGACTTCAAAATGGTTGCTGGCGCCAATCATCGCTGTAGGGGCGGCGTCTTCGTAAGCAACTTTTGCTCCTTTTGCTATCCCGTAACCGATAAAGAAAATAAGCATCGTCTGGATAAACAGCGGAACAGCAATCAGCAGAATAACCAGCGGCATATCGATAATCACTCTGCCCTGCAGAATAAAGAGTGTAATCAGGGTGACCAGCAGCGCTGTAATCGAAATTTTACCCATGTAGCGCAAAAAGGACGCCTCGTACCATTCAATGCCTCTGGATCTAATCAATTGCGTACGGGTTATATACCCGGCCACCAAAGGCAGTCCCACATAAAAACCGACGGAAAGCATAATCGTCATAAATGGCACCGGTACTTCTGCCACACTGAGCAACACGGTGCCCAGCGGCGCGTAAAGAAACAGCATCGTCAGGGAGTTTATGGCCACCATCACCAGCGTATGCCCCATATTTCCTTTGGCCAGATAGCTCCACACCAGCACCATGGCGGTACACGGCGCAACCCCTAACAAAATCATCCCGGCTATATATTCCGTCCCGGCATCAAAAGGAATAATTCCGCTCCAGACCACCCGCATAAAAAACCAGGCCAGGAAGGCCATAGAAAACGGCTTAATCGCCCAGTTAACCACCAGAGTGATAATTACTGGTTTTGGCGCTTTGATAGCATCCACCACTGTCTGGAAATCAATTTGTACCATAATAGGGTAAATCATAAAAAAGAGTAAAATGCCAATAGGAATAGATACATTGTATACTTGCATACGGTCAAGCACTGCTGCCATATCAGGGAACACATAGCCCAATGCTGTTCCCACGGCCATGCAGATTAACACCCACAGTGTCAGATAACGCTCAAAAACCCCCAGCGAACGTGCTTTTTTTGCCTGTTGTTCGATACTCAATTCCGCAACCTCCTAATAACTTCATTTCATTATTTTCTTCTCTTCACATGTCAGGCAAAAACTAACATCATCCAAACCCTTTTCTCCCTCAACCGATACTGGCAGGGCTGTCAGGGCAGTTAGCATTTCAGCATAATTGTCCTCGTTTAGAGAATAAAAAATCCATTTGCCCTGTCTTGTGTCACTTACCACCCCTGCCTCACGTAATATTTTTAAGTGGTGAGACACTGCCGGCTGGGTAAGTTCAACCAGGGACTCCAACTCACAGACACATATACTGCGCCTACCTAACAGCTTAATAATCTGCATCCTTTTCTCATCGGCCAGTGCTTTCAGGAATTTTGCCAACCGCCAAGAATCCACCGCTGCACCGCCCCCTTTCACCCCATAGGATTCCAAAGTCACCTTACCCAATACATCTCCCCCTCTTTATATATCTATATATGTAATTATGTTTATATGTTATCATAAAAAAATAGAGCTGTAAAGGTCTTTGCTTCGCCGCAGTAGCGGTACAGACAGGGTAGCCAAGCGCCATAGGACAGTAAGGGCCGATAAACCAGGCAGGTATGTGTAAAAATAATTAAAAAGACGGTTGTATTTGTCACGCACGATATTCAGGAAGCCATGAAAATGGGTGATAAAGTGGCGCTGATGCGCGACGGTCAACTTGTCCAGGCAGGAAAACCGGCTGATTTATTCACTTGTCCCAAAGAACCCTTTGTAACCGATTTTATCGGCGGTAGTGACTTTTTCAAACTGCTGGGCATTATTATGGTCAAAGAAGTTATGACCCCTCCGGGCAAACCTGAAGCCAAGAAAAACAGGCCTTACCTCTTCCCCCAGATGTCGCTGGCCGATGCGCTTCGGGTTATGTTTGCGCATGACATGACAGAAATGGATGTACGGGGCAAAGAAGGTACCGCCGTGGGTCTGGTCCGACTGGATGTGCATAAATACATGTTATCTGCAAAACATACTATTGAGGTGAAGAAGTAGTGAAAGATTCAATAGTACAGATTACAATTGTAGGCTCGATTGGCGGGATACTTTTAAATGGAATCATGCTTCTGCTTTTACAGCTTGGAATTCCCGCACCCAGGCCGTGGGCTGTTGCAGCAGATTCTTTTTTACAAGCTCCATTAGTAAATACAGTAGCCGGAACAGTTCTCGGCTTATTGAGTACAGTTGCATTAAGTATAGCCACTGCCTTTCTCATTCTGCTGGTACTAAACTACACAGGGGATGACTTTGCCATCCTGAAAGGAATCATAGTGATAGACGCCTTCGTTTTTGCCACCATGGGGCTGTTTATGCCACTCTTAAATATTTATCCCAAGTTTCAGGTCATGCCGCTTACCAACTTGGTCGCCTTCACTGTAATGACCGTGGTCGGCGCTGTAATGGCTGCTGTTCTGGCATGGCTCCGTACGGCAACTAAAAGAAAAGTGCCTAACTAATTCAGGCAACAGTATTATAATCTGTAGAAGCAGGTCAAGTCCTCACCATAGACTGTAATTTTCTTATCCCCTCTGCTCTGCAAAATGCCATCCACGGAGGAAATTACAAAGATATTCGCGCCCAGGTTATTTTTGAAGCTGCCAATGGGCCTACCTGCCCGTTAATTGAGCCCGAGCTTGCCAGGCGTGGTGTGGTCATCTTGCCTGACATTCTGGTGAACAGCGGCGGTGTCACCGTCTCTTAAATAGTAAGGAGCCTATTGTGATGCGAGATTTACTGGTAAATACTCCGTTAACAACAACAGCCGGCACAATATGTGCCGGCTATTGTTGTTAACGCCCCATCTGACAGATGATGACATATTAATACCTCAAAAGAAGTTTCCAATAGCTCCACAGAAGTAGGAAAAAGCTAAATATAACCAACCCCGCCCATGTTAGAACATTTACATACAAAGGGTGTGTAACCATTGTAATTGCTATTGCCATAACGGCAAACACAGACCAGATTATCTTCAAATTCAGCATGCCCTGAAACCTTTCGACGGAGCCATTCCTGCCCAAGAACGATTCCGTTCCAATGCCAAAAAGGGCAGCCGCTACCAAGCGGGTTGCTAGTGGATCAACATTTGGCCAGCCCACAATACCAAGTACAGTCTCCGGTATAAAAAAAAGCGGGATTGCAAAGGTGATATCCACAACAAAATGGATAATAAACCACAAGCGCAGTCCATTCGGCACTGTTAAAGCATTTGTTTTACTCTTTGCAGACAACATAATCGTCCTTTTCTTCCCTGCTTAGTTAGGCCGGTATATCTCAATTTCAGGTAGTTGAGAACTCAGCACAAACCAAAACATATATGCAACCGGTGGGCTGTCGTCTGAATCGGCATAGCTGACTGTAACACTGTTACTTCTGCCGGCATGTTGCAGGTGCACCACACGGCCTCCCAGTTCATCGTCCAAAATGCCCTGTGCCTGAGCAGCCACATCACTGACAGCATAGGCCCTGGCCTCATTATTTGCAAAAACGACAACCATCATTTCCTTATCTGTAAATCCTGCAGGCCTGTCAGTATTTTTATCAACAGGGAACATCAATTTGTCCGTGGCAAAATAACTTGCATACGGATCCCCGCCGTAGTTACGCGTAAAGCCTGTACGGTCAGATATGACAGTGGTTTCAGGATAATCCTGCAACCACTCTTCCCAACTTACCAGTTGCGATGAAAGCAGTTCAAACATCAAATCATCCCTGGCGGCAGGTCCGGTTACAGCCCGCATCTGCGCCTGGCTCCAAAGGCTTTCAACACTTGTATCCTGCTGCCGGTCATACATGAGTACATTGGACTGCCATAGTAAGCCGCTGACTCCAAATTCCCGAATCTCCCCTCCTACCTCACGGTTAAAAACCAAACCGGAGTTGCAAAGAGGGCAATACGTAACTGCAAAAGAATGGCCAGCCAACTCATCATTGACGATTTCGTGCCACATCAGTATTTTAAGCGGGTAGGCTCTGGCTTCACCGTCCATTGCCACCCCAATAACCAAATCTTTCGGTGACAGATAGCCAGCTTCGCCGGCAGAGAGCACTTCAGGAGAAGTGATAGCTGGTATCCCGTCTTTTGGCGGCCCTCCTGCCTTTATTTCTTCCACAGGTATCAGGCTAAAGCTTACATCAAAGCCCAAGATGCTTTCCCTTGGCAATACGACCTGACCTCCTTCCTTTTGTCCGATGTTGCAACCGGCTAAGAAAAGAGACAGTATAATCACTGTGCCAACAGCCGGCTTAATTATATTCTGTCTAAATTTCATTATCATACCCCCGGTGCATTCAAAGTGCTTTCTGTAGTAATTATACCTTAGTTGCTATTAATTATCAATGTTATCTAGGAATGACTCGAGATACCAATGATAACAGGAACATGAATACCGAATTACACTACAGAAGATAATATGATTAGTTCTCTACTAAATTCCATTGCATCATCACAACTGAGCAAAAGGTGTGAAAATTTTGAGATTGCTTTTCCCGTTTAATAAAAAAGAAAAACTAGAGAAAACTGAGAACCTTAATACTTACGTTATTGATTCGATTAACGGGAAACAAAACTGGTGGTATGTAGCGTATTATGATGGAGGGTGGCCTGAAAAAAATGTTTTTCAGAATGGACCATTTTCCATATAAGGATGGAATGCATATTACATTTTATCAGACTACTGCCGTGGATATAAAAAAGATTCATGAGAATTTCAACACTGAAACACAAAACAGGCAAAAGAACAATGGAGTTGTAGTGCCGGATGTGCTAATAAGAGGTAAACGCTCCCGGGCAACATTTGAAAATGTAGAAATCCTGCCGCATAATACACGCAATGATCTTTTCCGCGACGGGGTAATCACAGCACTTGACGTAATTTTATCGCTGGCTGACAAAAAAAAAATTGACATACGGATTGAAATGGCGTGAATCATTGGGTGCCGCAAGGATAGTAAACAGTTATTGGGTCGAAAAAATAAATGATGAGCAGAGCTACCGGACGTGCGGCTTTGTGTATGAGGAGGGTTTTAGGGCCTTTCGGTATGGTCGCGGGAACCACATACATCTTCCGTCTGACATCAGAATTATCAATGCACCTGAGTATATGGAATGGTTCTGGATTTGCCTGTAACATTACTTCCAAGTAAAAAGGGGTTGTTGACAATGAATCCTGTGCTAATTATTTGGGTGTTCTTTATCCTATCCGCTTTTTTACCGATGATCAAACAGCGTCGTCTCGACTCAAATCGCTTGAAGCTATTGCGTTATTTACAGGGAAAGCGGGGTTCTCGGGTTATCACGTTAATTCACAGACAGGAGCACTTAAGTTTTTTAGGCATCCCCCTAACACGGTTTATTAATATCGAGGATTCAGAATTGATTCTACGGGCGATTCGTTTGACACCAGACCATGTACCCATAGATCTAATTCTTCATACTCCGGGGGGGCTTGTCCTGGCATCCGAGCAGATTTCAACGGCGTTACAAAAACATCCGGCCAAAGTTACGGTCTTTGTTCCCCATTACGCTATGTCGGGCGGCACGATGATTGCTCTGGCAGCCGATGAAATCGTCATGGATGATAATGCCGTACTTGGACCGGTGGATCCCCAGATCGGCAGTTTTCCAGCGGCATCGATTATCAGTACGGTTGAGCAAAAAAGCAGGGACGAAGTGGATGACCAAACACTGATTCTCGCCGATATTGCCAAAAAGGCGTTAATACAGGTTGAAGAGACAATCTTTCTTTTATTGAAAAAACACTTGAACGAGGAGAACGCCCACAAGACTGCCAAATTGCTCAGCCAGGGGAAATGGACACATGATTATCCAATACGCAGTGATATGCTGCGAGACTTTGGGCTGAAGGTCTCTACGGACGTACCCCTGGAAATTTACAGCCTAATGGATTTATATCCACAGCCTCCGCAAAGAAGGCCCTCTGTACAATACATTCCGCTTCCAGCGGAAACCAGTGATAAGCGCAGGTAAGTGCAGAATGACTCCTTATGCATACCTCCATTATTACAAGTTTAAATACATGTATGTTTATCTCTAAACCCGTGCGATGGCTCGGGACTTTTTTATTCTTTCAGTGACTGAGGTTATGAGTAATATTTTTCTTTGACTTTCTGCAAGTCAGCGTTTAGCCTGAAAGCAATCAGTGCATACGAAATCAGATACAGAGTACGCCATGGGCTTTCCTTGTCAAACTTGCGGCCGCTGGTAATGACCGGTCCCGGAAGTAGCATAGTCTTACCCAACGTTTTCAGGCGGCGTGAAAAGTCCACATCCGTCATAATGGGCAGGTGGGTAAAACCGTTTAGTTCCTGAAAAGTATGGTTACGAACAAAGATGCCGCGGTCACCGAAATATGTGCCTGATATACGGCAATAAAGATTGCCCCCAACAGACAAGACGCGATAGAAAAACCGTTCGCCTTCCACAAACATGGTAAAAGCGCCGCCCATTACGTCGGATGGTAGCTGACGTAAGCGGGAAAGACAACTCGGGGAAAGGATGGAGTCGGCGTGAAGAAAAAGCAGCATTTCCCCGCCAGCAAGCGCCGCTCCGGCATTAAGCTGGCCTGCCAGATTGGGTGCCTCGTTTTTCACAATCATGTCCGTATACCGCCGTGCAATATCCAGGGTATGATCTGTACTGCCCCCGTCAGAAATAATTAGTTCGCACGGTTCCTGCTGGTTTCGCACATGTTCCAGGCATAATGGCAAAAGCTTTTCCTCATTATACGTAGGCACAATAACCGAAATCATCGCCTAAACATCCGAAACAGTTGTTTTGCCCAGGGATGGGCGGCCCAGCCGGCAAACCATTCATCTGCCGCACGCTGTCCGGCCAGCCCCAGTGTGGGATAGACATGGGCGGTCAGGCCGATATCATGCAGTCGCAGACCCTTACGACGTGCCAGCACAAATTCGTTGATCAATTCACCGGCCCGGGGACCCAGGATATGAACACCCAGTAGCTTGCCCAAGGGAGAGGAGAGTATTTTAACCCGGCCATCGGTGGTTTCATCAGCAATTGCCCGGTCGTCGCCGGCAAACGGCTGGTAATAAACGCTGTATTTCAGGTTTTGTTCTTTGCACTCTTCTTCCGTCAGCCCCAGGTGAGCCAACTCCGGATCCGTGAATGTTGCCCAGGGAGCACCCTGGTAATCTGGTCGGCTGTTAAAGGGAAAGAGGGCGTTGCGGACCGCGGTTTTGGCTTCAATCTCGGCAATATGGGAGAAGCGCAGTCCACCGGTACAGTCGCCGGCAGCCCAGATGTTCGGGGCTGTTGTGCGCAGGTATTTATCTGTTTTAATCTGCTCCCGGCTGAACTCCACACCTGCCGCTTCCAGGTTCAGCCCTTCTGCATTAGCGGTCCGGCCCAGAGAGACCAGCAGATGTTCCCCGAAAAGGTTATCCGATCCGGCATTTACCCGCCAGCCGGTTTCTGTTTTCTCCACTTCCCGGACACGGGAGTTCAGGCGAATATCCAAGCCATCCTCTGCAAGTAATCCGGTGAGTTCACCGGCCAATTCCGCATCATCCCTGGGAAGGAGCCTGTCACGGGAGTGAATCAGCGTGACTTTTGTGCCCAGGCGATGAAAAGCCTGGGCCAGTTCGGTGCCAATGGGTCCGCCGCCAATCACCAGCAGAGATGCTGGCGGGGCAGGCAAATCCCAGACTTCCCGGTTGGTAAGATATCCGTCACGTAAGCCGGGAATATCAGGCCGCAGGGCGGATGAACCGGTGCAGAGTATAAATTTACCGGCCGTTATCGTTGTATCGGGTAATTCCAGTGTATTTCTGTTTTTAAAGGCAGAAGGCCCAAATAAAAGATCAACCTGATATCTTTTGAGCAAATTTCTCGCCTTGGAGCTTTTACTGGCTTTTTGTACCGTATCGAGGACATGCTCCATCACATTCCCGGGAATGTGTCCGGAACGATGGGCAAGGGAAGCGGCGGCTATCAACGCTTTAGACGGCACACAGCCTGTCCAGGAGCATTCTCCACCCAGACGGTCTATTTCCACCAATGCTGTGCGGGCGCCAAAAGCGCCGGCAGCCACAGCCGCAACCAGCCCGGCAGCACCGCCGCCCACGACAACGACATCATATGTTTTCACCGGCATCCGAATCATCCTTTGCCTTTTTTTTTATTTTAACATAAAATTAAAATAAAAAAGATTAACATTCCAGTAAGAAAACAGGGAGAGTAATATGGACTTTTATGATGCCGACATTTTTGAATCATTGGCCGGCCCTATCCACGGGTTTGATGTAGAATCTATCCAGCTTAATTTAGGCAGGCTCTGCAATCTTTCCTGCCACCACTGCCATCTGGAAGCTTCACCAAAGCGTATCGAAATTATGGGACGATCTGTTATGCAGGAAGTACTGCGCGTGCTTGAAAAAAGCGATATAACCCGTGTGGAACTCACAGGAGGAGCACCGGAGTTAAATCCATATTTTTGTGAGTTTGTAACGGAGCTGCGCGAACTTGGGTACATAGTCAAGGTGCGAACAAATCTGACAGCCATGCATGAGCCTGGCTTGGAAAACCTGCCCTCATTCTTGCGGGAAAAGGAAATCGGACTCGCCGCTTCCTTACCCTGTTATCTGGAGAAAAATGTGTCTAAGCAGCGCGGCAACGATGTTTTTGACAAAAGTATACAAGTGCTAAAGGTATTAAATAGTCTGGGCTATGGCTCAGACGGAGCCCCTGAACTGGAGTTGGTTTATAATCCCGGAGAAGCTGTGCTACCGGGAAATCAGGCCGACCTGGAAATTATCTACCGTAATGAGTTGTTTCAGCGCTACGGGATAGTATTCACCAGGCTACTCGTACTAACCAACATACCGGTAGGACGATTTGCCAGATTATTAAAATGTCAGGGCATGGCCCGTGATTACATGGATCTACTACGTTTCTCATTCAACATGAGAACACTTGACCGTCTGATGTGCCGCCGACAATTATCAGTCGACTGGGACGGCACTCTCTATGATTGTGATTTTAATTTGGCTTTAGGCAAAGTTATAGGGGGCGGTCCTACACATATATCTTCGTTTAGTAAAAGCGATCTGGCAAGAAGAAAGATTCAAACTGCAGCTCATTGCTTAGGCTGCACAGCAGGGGCCGGGTCATCATGTGGGGGAGCCCTAAAGGCTGACGTGTCATGAAACTGTTAGTATTTACCCGCTATCCTGAACCGGGCAAAGTAAAGACGCGTCTTGTATCCGCACTGGGAAATGAAGAGGCAAGCAGGCTACATCAAGAAATGACGGAACATACTGTAAACACACTAAGCAGTGCCGGCGCGGAACTCGAAATTTGGTTTGACGGCGGAGATGAAAAACGGATGAGAGCATGGCTTGGTGAGAATCTGCAATACAAACACCAGGATCAAGGAGATCTTGGCGAGAAGCTACAGGGTGCGTTTGCGGATGCATTTCATCGGCACAAGGGATGCGTTGCCGCCGTTGGATGTGACTGCCCCGACCTTACCGCCGGGCATATTCAGGACGCATTTAGCCGATTGAGTGAATGTGATGTCGTCTTAGGACCCGCAGTAGACGGGGGCTACTATTTAATTGGTATGCGCACTCTGCAGGCCAGTCTTTTTAACAATATCGACTGGGGAAGCGAACATGTGCTGCAGCAAACATTATCCATTGCGAAGAAACTCGGACTCAAAGTAGGCTTGCTGGAAAAACTAACTGACGTGGACCGGCCGGAAGATTTGTTTGCATGGATAAGAAGAAAAAATAAATACTAATAGGGCTGACAGTATGGCGTGGAATATGGAGATTGCATTTACATGGCAGAATAGGAGAATAAGCGCATGATTAAAATGAAAATCTATTCCGACTATATTTGACCTTATTGTTATATCGGCAAAGGTATTGTCGACAAACTAAAACTTCAATTTCCCATTGAAGACGAATGGTTAGGCCTGGAAATTCATCCGGAAACCCCACCCGAGGGACGGGACATGAGCCAGTTGTATCCTGCTCAAATGCAGGAACAACTCTTTAACCAGCTTAATTTAATGGGAAAGAACTATGGCATCCAGTTCAAGCCTAACGGTTGGCTGGCCAACAGTCGCCTGTCCTTACTTCTTAGTGAATATGCTAAAGAAGCCGGTGTCTTTGATAAGCTACACCAAAAGTTGTTCCAGGCATATTTTGAGGAAGGAATAGATATAGGCAACAGGGAAACCCTGCTGCAACTAGCCGAAAATATCGGCCTATCCAGAGGAGAAGCAGAGCAGTCCTGGCAAAACCAGATATGGCAACAGCGATTAGAAAAAATTTCTGCTGCCGCCCAGAAAGATGGAGTCACAGGAGTTCCTACTTTTATTATCAATGAGAAACATCGAATTACTGGAGCACAGCCTTACCAGACTTTCCAAGATAGCTTGCAAAAAATTATACTAACAGACTGTTAAGAAAGATTAACGTCAGGAACATAAATTCAAATTATAGAAAAATATAGAGGGATTTAAAGTCGAAGGAAAAATAAAGGTGGTTACAAATGAACAAAATTAAAGAGATATTTTTAGAAGTTATATATGCTGTTATGCCTATCACTTTATTTGTGATATTTTTACAGTTTACTCTGATGAGATTACCACTACATACGTTTCTGCAGTTTATTATAGGTGTCATTATGGTCACTCTAGGTTTATCTCTTTTTTTATTAGGAGTTCATATTGGCTTGTTGCCCATTGGTGAATTGATTGGTTCGTATTTACCGAAAACAGGAAAGGTATGGCTAGTAATATTTTTCGGTCTTATATTAGGATTTGTTATTACAGTTGCTGAGCCTGATGTTCGGGTGCTGGCCATTCAGGTAGATATGGTTTCCCAGGGAATAATATCAAAGAACATATTAATTTATGCAGTAGCACTAGGTGTTGCCATATCTGTTGGCTTTGCCATGCTACGAGTAATTTTAAATATACCAATTCATTATCTTTTAATTGCCGGCTATGCCCTGGTATTTACTTTAGCAGGTTTTACCCCTTCTCAATTTGTACCTATATCATTTGATGCGGGTGGGGTTACGACAGGGCCAATGACAGTGCCATTCATCTTAGCATTAGGTATAGGTGTTAGTTCAGTATTAGCTGGAAAACGTTCGTCCACCGACGGATTTGGGTTTGTAGCTCTAGCTTCAATTGGACCTATTATTGCTGTTCTTTTGTTAGGGGTGATTTACTTTTGAGTGGCATTCAAATATTTAGCGGGTTTAGTTATGTAGTAGCCGAAGTTTTTTTTGCACTGACTCCCTTGATAATTTTAGCTGTTGTCTTTCAGTTGTTTTTTGTAAAACTGCCTAAAGAAAAGTTATTTACTATTTTTATTGGACTCATTATTACATTCATAGGTTTATCACTTTTCCTTCAAGGTGTTAAAGTAGGGTTTCTACCAGTAGGAGAGGCAATGGGCGTTGCATTAGGCAGCAAATCATACAATTGGATTGTTATACCTGTTGGTTTTGTTCTGGGCTTTTTTGCTACCTTTGCTGAACCTGCGGTACGCGTTTTAAATAGTGAAGTGGAAAAAGCATCAAGTGGCTACATTCCACAACAAATTATGTTATATACATTATCCATTGGTGTTGGTTTTGCTGTGGCTGCATCTATGTTTAGAATATTGCTGGGATTACCCTTATGGTATTTTATTGTTCCTGGCTATTTATTGGCCCTGATTTTAATTAAGTTTTCGAATCGAACGTTTGTTGCTATCGCATTTGATTCTGGAGGTGTGGCTACGGGGCCAATGACAGTTACCTTTGTCATGGCTATAGCCATTGGTGTTGCCAGTTCAATAGAAGGCAGAGATCCATTGCTAGTTGGGTTTGGTATGATTGCATTAGTGGCACTTGCTCCAATATTATCCGTACTGCTTTTGGGAATACTCTATGGCAGAAAGGAGAAGGAAAATGAGCAACAAATTAACAAATTATAAGCTAATTGTAACTATTGTAACAAAAGGAATGGCGAAGAAGGTGGTTGCCAGTTCAAAGAAAGCCGGGGCTGAAGGAGGAACCACTTTATTAGGAAGAGGGACAGGTATTCACGAAGCGAAAAAGCTTTTGGGAATATGCATCGACCCTGAAAAAGAAATTATTCTGACACTCATTGATAGTAGTAAGGCCGATAGCGTGTTGTCAGCTATCGTAGATTCTGGCCATTTAAACTGCTCTTCCTGTGGGATTGCATTTGTGTTAGGTACCAAGCAAATTGCAGGAGTAGCTCATTTATTAGAGACTATGCAAAGGAGGAGTTTCGATGGAAAGTAAGTTTCAATATGATTTAATTGTAACAATAGTAAACAAAAATCAGGCAGACCTCGTAGTTGAAGCATCTAAGCAAGCGGGTGCCGAAGGTGGAACTATTCTTTTTGGCAGAGGTACTGGGATACATGAGCAGGCAAAATTATTTGGCATTACCATTGAACCAGAGAAAGAATTAATATTAACTTTAATTAAAAAAGAACTAACTGAAACCGTACTGGAGTCAATCGTTGCCAAAGCTGACCTGAACAAGCCAGGTAAAGGAATTGCATTTATTCTGGATGTAGAAAAAGTGGTGGGGATTAATCATTAATCCGACCAATAACCTTTCTTACGCAGAAACAATAGCAACTGTGCAATAAAGGCTAAAACGGGAAGTTCAATTAATGGGCCAATTACCAAGACAAGTGCAATCAATGGTCGGTGGGGGAAGGCAGAAATCGCAATAGCTAAAGATAACGGTGAATTCCGCGCAAGCGTTGTGAAGTTAAAGCAAACAACGTTTTCATAGGAAAACTTAAAAAGCCGTCCAGCGCCCTGTCCAATGAGAAAATTAATGGCAAAGAAAAGAACAATGGGTGGCAACAGCTTTAACAATAGTGTGGGGTTATTTACTAATGTTTCTCCCTGCGAAGCGAAGTCATGCAGTCTCCCCGTAATCATCTATTATGTATCAAAGTATACACACATTGATAATTGTTTTCAAGTAACATGAATTGATGTTACCCAACCTCAGCAGCATTCACACAAGTGACACTTTTTCGTTAAAATTAAGGTGTTCTTCGAACAATAAAAACCACGCGAGAATCTCTCGTGGTACTAGTTTATTTGGTGGAGATGAGGGTAATCGAACACTGACCTCTTGAATGCCATTTACATTAAGCCAGTGTTGTGAAGATAGGATAAGGTGTACAAAGCGTTATGCCGTAAGGGTTCTTAACACTCACTATGTTCTGTTATCCTACCATAAGTTATCGTGTATTTCGAAGTACAAGGCGAGTACAAGGCGAAATGGATCTCGCCTTGTACTCTATTTACCACGCCGTGCTAATTAAGCAGCGAGAGCGTAATTATCGTTGGCAGTTAAGCCTTTTCCACGTTGTTGACCGGGTCATGGGCCCGGTTTTTAATTATTCTTTTGCATATTGCGGCAAATTAGCGGCAATGATATAATATAAATAGAAGTATTTTATTAGGAGGTTTACTCGACATGGCATATGATCCAAAGTATACAATTACAATTAATATAGCTAATAACCTTATGGCTATACAAGAGGCATCAACTTTAATATCACAGTTACCGTTACCTACACATATTTTACATGAGCTTAAACATGACTCATTAGTTGAAACGATACTATATTCAACAAAAATAGAAGGAAACCTTTTAGATGAAAAGTCTAAACGAGACGCCATAAAGCAACCAGGCGAATTGAAAGAAGAGCAAGAGGTTTATAACTTATGGAAAGGGATGCAGTTTTTAGAGCAATGCGAGAGCCGTGGCCTTCCAATAACAGAAGATTTAATAAAACAACTACATGCCATCATTGATGTAATTGTTTCCGGAAGAAGACCTAAGCACAGCCAGTATAGGATTGAACAAAATAAGGTTGGCGAAAAGAGTACTGGACGTATTGTATATCTACCTCCTGAACCTCAAGACGTGCCCACACTAATGGAAGATCTTGTAGCATGGGTTAACAGTTCTAAAAGCATTTCCATACCAGTACCTATTAGAGCAGGAATTTTCTTATTTCAGTTCTTGACAATACACCCATACATGGATGGGAATGGTCGTACAGGAAGAGCCTTAGCTACATATCTTCTTCGCATGGGAGGCTTAGGCCTTAATGGGTTATTCGTGCTAGAAAAATACTATGACCGCAATTTAAAAGGTTATTATGATAATTTACAAATGGGTCTACATCATAACTACTACTTTGGCCGTCATGAAGCAAACATAACCCCGTGGTTGGATTTTTTTACCTCGGGAATGGCTGAGGTGTTCCAAGATGCCGCTAAAATTGTAAGAGCTAGAAGTTCAGAGTTTATGGCGGTTGAACCGAAACTTTTGAGATCTCTTGATATCTACCAAAGAGCTGTTTTTGCTCAGTTAGCTTTTAAATTTAATTATTTAACCACAAGCGATCTGCACAGAATTACAGGCTTTGCAGATAGGACAGTACGTAACAAAGTAAAGGCTTGGATTGAGGCAGGCTTTATTGAACCATATGACCCCAAAGCCAAAAGAATTAGAGCAATTAAACTAACAAAAAAATATCAACGAGTAGCTGATGAAATTGCAAAAGAACCTGATAAGCATAAATACCTACTAACATAAGCTAATGGAATTCCCCGTATAGAAGCAACCATCTCATCAATACTTTTTGCCTTTATCATAAAGAAAGAAGCTGTACCTTTACAGCTTCTTTTCGCATTTTTATTTTGGTGGAGATGAGGGGAATCGAACCCCTGACCTCTTGAATGCCATCTGAAAACTTTTTTGAGAAATAAGTTTATCTAAGCTTTTTTACTTGAATATGGTGCCCCAAAGACGAGCATTAAGAGTATTAGTCGATTGAGTTTAAGATATTTGTGACATGAGGTGTGACATGAGGTGTGACATGAGGTGTGACATGAGGTGTGACATGAGGTGTGACATGAGGGTACGACACTCTAAGCTTTAACTCACACAAGTTTTCCCAAAAATAAATTTATAAATCCATCCAATGAACATTACAAAGTGTATCATGGCAAATACAGTTATAGGGAGAATAATGTTTTCCCCGGCAAAAATTAGCGGCCTTATCCCCTAT
The DNA here is from genome assembly GCA_018335855.1 of Clostridiales bacterium. Lineage (GTDB taxonomy): Bacteria > Bacillota > Dethiobacteria > Dethiobacterales > Dethiobacteraceae > UBA7523. Next base: position 4,140 of record JAGXRM010000008.1, on the reverse strand, counting down.
TTAGAGAAATTAATATAATCAATGATGAGCAATAAAAATTATTAAAACTTGTGCCACGGCACCAATGTTTGCAAAAAAGAGTAAAACATTATCAATGAAATCACAGTGACTAAAATAGACAAAATTATTGCCTTACTTCTTGGAAGATTTAATTGTTTCTTAGATAAGAACAGGCTAAATATAAATACAAATAAACCTGTAATTGCAAGCACTAATAGATCCTCAATCTTTTCAGTTAATCCTAGTTCACTATAAATTAACAACACTCTTCCTATAATTCTTGCGAGAGTTGCAAATAATGATACAGCTACACTGTATATAAGTATTTTTACCAAATTTTTCTTGTGCTGTATTAAAAATAGTATTACAGGCACTGTAATTATAGTTGGAATAAACATATATAAGAATAGCATTATAATAGCAACTAACATAACTATATCCAAAGCAAGTCCTCCTCTCTAGGGCTTCTAAAAATTACTCCGAATAAACGGTTAGTGGAGCCGAGTACGACTTTGATTAAATTGGAAGGGCAAAAACGTTTGCCCTTCCAATTGTTTTAATCCCTAATTTGTTAATGACGTAATTACTGTTGGTACAAGGCGGCTTTCTTTATCCCCAAGGCCCAGTTGTCCATAGTAATTCCAGCCCCATACCATTGGAGTGCCATCTTCCAGGATAGCCATGGTATGCCACCCACCGGCAGAAATCTGCTTCACACCTTCAATTGCTGTTATCAAGGTTGGTGAATTCCGTTGACTGGTATCTCCCAAGCCCAGCTGCCCATCATCATTTCTACCCCAGGCCCTTACCGTCCCATCCGCGTGCAGTGAATATGATGAATCTACACTGGCCTCCAGATGAATGACATTATTTAAACCTGGGATAAGCGTGGGAGATGTATACCTGCGCGTGTTACCAAGGCCTAGTTGTCCGAAGAAATTCCGTCCCCAGGACATCACTGTGCCGTCATTTAACAGAGCCATTGAGTGGAAGCCATCCGCAGCGATCTGTTTTACCCCGGACAATCCCGTTATCAGGGTTGGGACTACCCTGTCTTTGGTATTACCGAGGCCTAATTGACCATGGAAATTTTGACCCCAGGAATAGACGACTTCAGTATTTGTCAGTGCAAGTGAGTGCTGTTGCCCCGCTTCAACCTGTATTACATTTGAAAGACCTGTAATCAAGGAAGGTATGTTTTGATTAGTAGTGTTACCAAGCCCTAATTGACCGTCGGCATTATATCCCCAGGAAAAGACTTCACCATTTTCCGTTAGTGCCAGAGAAAAGTCACCCCCTATGGCAATTTGTATAATGTCCGCCAGTCCGGGTATTTGTACAAAGTGCATTCTGTCATCATTGTCGCCAAGTCCGAGTTGCCCGAAATCATTTCTGCCGCTGGCGTAAACCGTCCCGTCTTTAAGCAGGATTAGTGAATGCGAGTTTCCGCCTGCAACCTGTTTAATATTCGTTATATAGCCAACATCTTCCGGCAGAATACGTTCTTCAAGGTCGCCAAGGCCCAGTTGGCCACGGGAATTCAAACCCCAGATTTTTAAAGTCTTGTCATTCATAACAGCAAATGACTGGACATTGCCCACTACCAATTCCCTCACGCCAACAGAAGCAGTAACATTAAATGTAGTTTCTACCCACTCAGACCAAGTTCCGTACTCGTTTTGTACTCTAAGGCGTACTGTATATTCGCCTTCTTCCGGGTAAATATCCTGCTTTCCTTCCCATTCAGCTGCCACAATATCAAAGCTGTTCGGGTCATAGGATTCCTCATACCCCCAAGTAATAACTGTGCTTGTGGTGATACCTGATTGTGGCGACATAGTTATTACAGCAACTGGTTTCTCACCTGTTGTAAAACTAAAATTATACGTGGATTCGAGCTGTTCTCCAGTGATATTTTTGACACTGCCGGCTGGAATTGTTACAGTATAATGCTTGTTGCTGACAAGAGGCTCCAGAGGTTCTATTATCAGCAAAATGTCACTGATACGCATGTCGGCAGAAACTACTGTCCCGTTTGTATTCAAAGTTATCTCATTAAAACTATCGGCCGGATAAATGTGCTCGCTGAAAGTAGCCGTTATAGATTTATTGATATTAATGCCTGTTGCTCCGTCAGCTGGGTCTGTACCGGTTACAGTGGGAGGCTGAGTTACTATTATGGTCAGAATAGAAGTTGCCAACTCATTTAACCCATCGTCTGCAGCAACAATGATATCGTAAGTACCCGCTACTGTGACATCCCACGTTACCATACCTGTACTTGAATTTATGGTTAACCCCTGCGGAATTTCACCCATTAAATAATAAGTCAAGTCATCACCATCGGAATCTGAAGCTGCTATAACATGAGATAATGATGAGCCTGCTTGAATTGTTACTGTAGCAGGAAGATTATCAAAAATCGGTGGTGAATTGACATTAATCACTGTGCCTGCAGTTTTATGCTGCAACAGAATATCACCGGTTGTTCTGAGTTCTGAGGAAGTGAAATCAATTGTGGATTCTGGAACACTGTTTTTAGCTTTAATCCTGACAGTAGCCAGTGTACCGCCAAATCCGGGAGATACCGTTTCATCAAGGCGTTCCGCCTGGATAGTCAGTATTCCGTTTACTGAGTCTATTGTATAGAAAAAGGATGTTGCAGTATTATTTTGCGAAAGATACGGGCCTTCTTTTACTTCAGCTATTTCAAAGTAGCCAGGATTATAGTTTAATACGGTTTCAACTGCTTTTAAATTTTCATTGAGCCCGCCAACCTGCAACCATAGTTCCCTCTCTTCACCTTCCGACATATAAACATCTGCCGGGGATAAAAAGAGGGCAGGTTCCACCTTGATCGGTATGCTTGTTTTGGAACTATTTCCATAAACGTCCTCAATAACAGACCACAGTTCATATGTTCCTGTGGACAATAAAATATCGCCAGTGAGTCTTCCAAAAAGGGGATTACGATATCATCGTTATAATTAATTGTTAATGTAGTGGACCCAGAAACCCCTTCCATATCCAGGAAATAGGGGTAGCCAACAACGCCTTCAGACGGTAATGACAGGGGGTAATTATCTTCATCCGGAAGCTGTGGGTACATATAGGTGTCTCCCTGTTCTTCGCTTATATTAATGCTGCTTTCACTTTCCATTGATAGGGCTTGCTGGCCTGAGAAAGTTACTTTAGCACTAACGGGAGGCTTAAAGAATATGGGTTGAGACCAAGAGCGCTCTTGCCCCTCGCGCACTTCTACACGTACATACCTGTCCCCGCTCCGGACAGTATAATCACTGTATTCTCCGGATCTAAATTTGCTAATCACTCTTTTTTCCGGGTCTTGCGTGATAAAATGAATCTCTGCAGTTTGTGGAGCATAAACACGTACCACATTATCATTTATCAGTTCGATCTTCATTTTAGGTGCATTTGAGCCTGTAGCAGAATAAAAAGCGCCTTGACGAATTAGTTTTAGCACTTCCCATTTTTCGGGCATTGAGGCTCCATAAGGGATAACAACACATCCTAAATCTGGGCCAAAACGGCCAAGTATGCCAGGGGTATAATCATCTGCTGCCACACCCCAGACAACCTTATTTTCTCTTAACAAATAGTCCCATAGATGGTCTGCATACTTATCTGAATTATATAGCGCAACCCCGGTGAATATTTCCATCGCCTGGTAATTTCTCGTTGAATCGAGCTGTTGCTCTGTCCAGGGATAAGTTCTATTATTAGGATGAGCAGGTATTGCTAACGCTCCTGTTCCGTTTATCCACGTCTGCTTCACAATTTGATCAATACGCTCTTGTTCCGAAAGCTGGTCATCCGGCAAAGCTAAATAGTTGCCGTTTTCGTCTTTTTTAGGAATACCGAAAGGAGTAACCAGTTCTGTAATGCCAAGAGCAATTATCCTTAACTTCCTGTGATATTTCTCACTCAATATCTCCGTGCATGAAAAAAAGCTCTTAGGCCATTAAAAACCACTGAAAATACTGACTTTTCTCGCGAAAACAATTGCAAAAATACTGGATATATAGTATAATTATGAGTGTAAAGTGACGCTCAAAAAGGCTCTGAAAAGGAGGCTTCTATGTATCTGGATTGTGTGGTATCCATACCTGTTGTTCCGGG
>JAGXRM010000007.1 GCA_018335855.1 Clostridiales bacterium | reverse complement strand
CCCGCCATCCTCAACGTATACGAATACGTCTCCGGTGTCGGAACCCCTTGCGCCTAGTTCTGCTCGATTTTGAACAATTTGTTTCTTATTGAAAGAAGTTTTACTTTGGCTCCAATTTTGTTCTTGAAGCGTTGTTCGTCCGGTTCAAACACTCGAAAGCGTTTGCCTTTACGAAACGTTTTTTACATCTTACGATGTGTACTTCGCTTGGCGTTTCCTGTTCAGTTTTCAAAGAGCAAAAACTCTTTTACATCTTGTTGCTCCTGCAACACAGGCTCTTATCTTATCACACGAAGCGGTCTCAATCAAGGACCTTTTTCTGGAAAAGATACCGGCAAACTTTCAACCGGACCTGTCTTAGAGAGTCAACAAGTATGTATGTACTGCGCTTGGCAGGAACTTTATTATACCACACATTCTCCGTCAATTCAACAACCAACTTCTGATAGTTTTCCTCTGCCACTATGGCGGTGAGACTGTGTTTTTATCCCTGCCGTTTTTGCGGCACGAGAGTAATAGTACCATGATTCGCGAAACTTGTCAACCTGTGAAGGCCTGGTTTTGCAAGATTATTCTGCCAATCCCGCAAGTTTTCTTAAAGCCTCGTAAAAAGGTGCCCAATTGTCTGGATAACCGTTCGTTCCTGCACTGTGAATCTGCCCGTGATTCGACGATATCTTTACCGTCCAGACTGTCCCGTCCAACATGCAGCAGCGATTATAATGTGACTCCCATGCAAAAACACCGATTTTATCAAGTAGTGCTATAAAGCTGAACAACTTTCCTTCATCTAATGTAAAACTTTTTTCTTCAATAACATCTCCCTCTTTGGATATAACAGTGGTACATAACGTGCCGCAAATCTCTATGTGTACAGAATTGCTGTAAAAAGTATGGACGGTGACACTTACATTAAATACAGACTCATTCATAGCAGAACTTGAATTGCTTGTTTTAGTTTAATGCCATTTGGGCAAATACATTTTTTGCAATTTTTGCAGCGTTCTATACCCCATTTCAGGGACTGAGTAATCCGGTCGGCTTTGTCGCGCGGGTCAAGATGCAGTTGGGCCAACTTTATGAAGAGATAGGGCCCGGCAAAGCCTTCTTCTCCGTAGTTGTATTCGGGACAGGATGAAACACAACACAAGCATTCCAGGCATGACATTAAATTTCTGTGTAATGCATCTTCACACAAAGGACCAAGCAACTGCGGCTCCGTCCCCACAGGATAAAGGGACTGGTCCTGAAACTGCCGGAAATAGGCAGATCTGTCCACGGCCAAGTCACGCAAGAGCGGCAGGCGTGGCAGCGGTGCTACTTCACGGACACCTGCAACTCTTTTTTTACAGGCCAGTGTTGGTTTACCATCAACGCTGACACCGCAGAGGCCGCAGTGGTTATAACGGCAGCCGTAACGAAATGCCAGGGATGAGTCATGTTCCTCATATATGTACTGCAGTGTCTGCAATACGGTGGCACCGGCCTGGGCAGGCACAGGAAACACTTCTGTTATATGTTCGCCTGTTTGCGGCATGTAACGTGTTACCTTTATTTCTTTACTCATGCGGCGCTGCCTCCAGTCTGTGTCCGATACTGCCGTCTTCTTTACGCCAAATTATAATGTTTTTTCGCCAGTCATCACTTTCGACGGGAAAGTCTGAGCGCAGATGAGCGCCCCGGGATTCTTCACGCAGCAAGGCCGACGTTACGACACAACTTGCAGTGTCCAACATAAAGCCCAACTCTATGGCATCTGCCACTTCTGTGTTATAAACCGGCTGACTAGACGTACTTACATCTAAGGCTAAAACAGAAATTTTATGAATAAAATCCAAAGTAATAGCAAGTGTTTCTTTATCACGGACAAGCCCCACGTTTTCCCACAGTTTCGCCTGCAGTTTTCTCATTAACGTTATCGGTCGGTGGCTTCCCTTCCGGCCAAATAAGTTTTCTGTTTCCGGTTGTACCGCCCTGATATCTTTGTTTTGCTTTGCGTGTCCGGCGGCTGCACGGCCGGCACGGATGCCAAAGACAAGGACTTCGGTTAGAGCGGCTGAACCTAAGCGGTTTGCACCGTGCACGCCGCTTTGAACTTCTCCTGCAGCAAAAAGGCCGGGAACCGTTGTCCGCCCGTCTTTGTCCACCCGGACTCCACCCATGAAATAGTGGGCGGTGGGTAAAACTTCCCACGGTTCTTCCCAGGCATACGCTTTCTTGCCGTACGCTGGCAGTACTGAATCAAAAATGCCGGTAGCACGGATTCGTTCACGAAAATTATTACCTTCTGCATCACCAAGATTGGGCTGCAAGTCCAGCAGTAAGCCACCGTGTTCTGCCACATTGCCCCGGGTAATCTCTGACGCCATACTTCGAACAACGGCGGCCCTGTCCATTCTGTTTATATTTCCATCCAGAAAAACTTTGCCTTTACCGTTAATCAGCCTGCCTGCCGGACCTGCCACAACGGGCTCCCCGCAAATCAGTCCACGATATGCATTGGGGTGAGTGATGGAAAAAGGTAGCGCCTGTATTTGCTCCATATCCGCCAGTTCGGCCCCGGCACGAAAAGCTAATGCATAACCATCCCCTGTTGCTGTCCGGTTATTACTGGTTTGAGGATAAAAAAGCCACCCGCCGCCGCCAGTACAAAGCACAACTGCTCCCGCTGTAAGGGAGATCTGTTCTCCTTTAGCTAAATCCAATGCTTGTATTCCACAGACCGCTTCGCCATCTTTGATAAGCTGCAAAACCAGGGTATCTTCATATAAAGAAATATCATACTTTTCCACGGCGGCGCGCAGTGACTGGGATAATCCCACGCCTGCACCGGAACTTAGCAGGGTTCGGGCATTACTGTGGCCACCCGCTCTTGTTAAAACCTTTTCAGATATACATCCCTCATGATCACGAATAAATGTGTGACCGCAAGACTCCAAGATGGTTATGGCTTCGGGCGCACCGTCCACCAGCGCTTCTACAAGGTCCCGGTTACAAAGGCCGGCACCGGCTGTAAGCATATCATCTATAAACGCCTCCCGGCTGTCCCCGGGCAGGCCGGAACAGGCGGTAAGGCCCACGGCCATCCTTGTGTTGCCGTACCCTACAGGCTCCTTGCAAACAATGGCTACCGTTGCGCCTGACTCAGCCGCAGCCACAGCAGCCATGACTCCGGCACCTCCACCACCGACACAAATAATATCGTAATGAACCATAGCTATGCCTCCGTCTAAATATTCAAAAAATATACTCTTGCCTTTATCATAGTATCAGTCCTCTGACCCGTCAAGTAACATTGCCGCTTTATCTTCTCTGTGCTATAATGATAAAGATATTTTTACGCTGAAGGAGTTGCCTATGGAAACTATACATAGAGTACGATCAATTTTTGCAATTATTGCAACCACATTGTTTTGGGGCCTTTCCTATTCCAGCACCAAAGTCCTGCTCGCATCTCTTGCGCCGGCAGAAATTGCGTTTCTCAGGCTGATTCTTGCAGTACTTGTTCTGGGCACCGGATTTATTCTGACTGGAAAGAAACTCATTGACCGCGCAGATCTTCCACGTATTGCAGCCGGAGCAGGGTTTGGCACATTTTTATATTTTATTTTTGAAGTTAACGGTCTGCGATTTACAACGGCGGGAACGGGCTCTCTGATTGTTGCCACCATTCCCGTCATTAACGTTGTGGCCGGAGCCATTTTATTCGGAGAAAAAAATTCGGCCAAGCGCTGGCTTGGTGTCTTTCTTTCATTTATTGGTGTTTATCTGATTATCCGGTCAGGCAGTGACGGTGCACTGTCATTTGCCAACCTACGGGGGAACCTGCTTGTATTTGGCGCTGCTTGTTCCTGGGTAGCATTTACACGGATAAATGAGCCTTTAATGAGCCGGCATGATAGTATTTCCGTGAACCTTCATCAATCGGTGGTTGGGGTTCTTCTCCTGGGAATACTGGCTGTGCCGGGAGGTCTTAACCTAGGTGCGTTAAACGGGCAGGTGCTTTTTAACCTGGCCTATCTTGGCATCTTTTGTTCCGCAGTTGCTTATTTCTTTTATCTTTACGCGCTTAAAAACCTGGGTTCTGCTACAGTAACCAGCTATCTCAATCTCGTGCCCGTCTTTGGTGTCCTGGGCGGCGCTGTCATTTTAAAAGAAGCGCTGGTTGCCGGACAGTTGCTGGGAGGGGCTGTGGTTATTTGCGGCGTAAGCCTGGTGACGATGTCGGGGAGAGCTATTGTCGAAACACAGCAGCCTGCGCTAAACAGCAATTTATGAGATGATATGAACGTAGGATAAATGAAAACCCCTTATGTAGACACAGAGTGTAGGCCTACGTAAAGGGGTTTTTTAATAAATACAGGATATTAATACATTCTATACAGGGAGGTATTTCAAGAATGTTAAAACTATTAATTGGGAAGCGGCAGAGGAAACGGTTGGGTCAAAGCACCGGGAAACTGCAAATTTATAACTGTATCCGGCACATCACCGGGGTAGATAGCATCGACGATGGGGACTGTGGTGGATACTTTGGTAACGGTAGAGACAAACGGGATAATAACCTGAACCTCAGCATGGATGTCGAGGTATATTTTATGCCGCACCTGGTTGATGCCGGCTTCCTCAAATGTATCAATGATATTTGTGTTTACAAAACCAATGGGTACCAGGGAAATGGGGATACGGGGGCCGTAGTTGGCCAACAGGTAACTTCCCAATGCCTGACCCAGTGGTATATAGATTGTCTCTCCTTTTAGCGTCGCCAGGGTTTCCTGTACACGCATAGTGGTTTCTGCCATTAGCCGGTTCACTTCCATATTATTTGTTTGTGCCATAATAATTCTGCCTTCCCTGTTTTTTTCTAACATAATAAGATCCTGATAAAGAATACTCCGGGCAACTTTATCTGAAACAGCATTGTTAATCGCTTCGGTGGCAATCACATCGGCTCGTGCTGCAGCTACCGACAAAATTGTTGGACGTAAATTATGATCAAAAAATAAAAAAAGGCGTATGATACCAAATATAAATAAGGCTAAAACAATAAAAAATATTAACTCACGGCTGATATGGGTTTTACGGCGCAACAAAAGACATCCCTCCCCGTACATCTTATGCAAAACAGACGAAAAGGTGACGGTTAGAAAAAAAGTTTACCTGTGTTATTATTGGACATAAGGGGTTGATTCTTTGGGTGAATTAATCAGGCCATACTATTTGGTAGCCATTCCCGACGGGGCAGTCGTCCAGGATATGTTGCGTCTGCAGAAATTTATCTCCCGGAGATTCCGGATGTATACCCAGCCCTATCCTTCCCTTCATTTGACCATTGGTGTGGTTGAAAGTGGCGGGGATATACGCCGGACATTTCCTGCGCTGGAACAAATCGCGGCCAGACACTTGCCCCTGACCGTCCGCGTTAACGGACAGCGCTGCTTCGATGAGCCCTTTCTTGCCGTTGGGCTGGCTGTGGAGTCCCGGCAACTCGCGTACTTAGCAGGAGAAGTGGAAGGCAAGCTCAGTTCTGTGGGATTTCAACTCCGTTCTTTTGCCCGGTGGAACTTCCACATTAGCCTGGTCAGTCCCCTCTTTTCCAGGCGCCTGTGGAATTCATCCGAGTTCCATGAGGCATGCCAACTTACAGCCGCCCACGCACCAGATGCCCGTTGCACATTAGGAAAGATAGAATTATGGGATCCTGAGTTTCCTCCGCTTAACTTAATTGCCCGCTTCAATTCCAAATAAAAAGGCCGCAATCTCGCGGCTTTTTGTGTGTGAATGAAGCATTGTTATTGTATACGGATAAATTTTCTTTTTCCTGCCTGCACGATTGTGCCGGCTTCTGCAGGTATCTCAGCGTTAATGTCTTCCAGCTTGTCTCCGTTAACCTTTACCCCGCCCTGTTGCACCATACGCCTTGCTTCACTGGCGCTGGCAACCATACCGCTGAACGTCAGCAGTTTTACAAGATTAATTTTTCCACCCTCTGCAATGGGAGACACATCAAGTACAGGGATATCACTGGGCAGGTCGCCTTTTTGGAAGACACTTTTAAATTCCTTCTCCGCCATGTCCGCAGCAGCATCGTCGTGGTAGATGCTGACAATTCGGCGGGCTAAATTCATTTTTGCGTCTCTGGGGTGAAGGGTTCCGTTTTGAATTTGTGCTACTATGCCTGCTACCTCTTCCATGGTGTAGTCTGTTGCGAGCTTATAATACTCCGGCATTAATTCATCGGCCATAGACATAACTTTGCCGTATATTTCACCCGGCTCTTCTGTAATACCAATGTAGTTGCCCAAAGATTTACTCATCTTCTGAACACCGTCAAGCCCTACGAGAATCGGCATCATAATGCAGATTTGCGGCTCCTGACCGTATTCGCGCTGCAAATGCCGTCCCATCAGTAAGTTAAACTTCTGTTCGGTTGCGCCAAATTCAATATCCGCATGGAGCGCAACAGAATCATAGCCCTGCATTAGCGGGTAAAAAAACTCGTGAATGCTGACTGGTTGCTGTTCGCGGTACCGCTTGGCAAAATCATCCCGTTCCAGCATTCTGGCCACAGTATATGTGGCAGAAAGTTTGATAACGTCTGCAAAATTCAGTTTCGCCAGCCACTCACTGTTAAAAACGACTTCCGTTTTTTCCGTATCCAGAATTTTAAAAACCTGTTCACGATACGTGGCAGCATTAGCCAGCACTTCTTCATCAGAAAGCTGCCGGCGGGTTTCCGAGCGGCCGGTTGGGTCGCCGATACGTCCGGTAAAGTCGCCGAGAATGATAATAACCTGATGCCCTAATTCCTGAAATTCCCGGAGTTTATGTAAGACAACGGCATGTCCAAGGTGTAAGTCCGGGGCTGAAGGGTCAAGGCCCAGTTTAACACGCAATGCCTTCCCTGTAGCTACGGACCGTTCCAGCTTCTTAAGCAATTCATCTTCTGAAATAATTTCTACTGTGTTATTCTTAATAATCTCAAATTGTCTACGCGCGTCCACCGCTATACCCCCATAATTGCCTTAATCCGTCCTAGCGTCAATTCCTATACATTCTACCACATCAATACTGCGTTTGCAAAGGATTTCCAAGCTTTAACCAAGTATTTGGAGATTTACCGTAATCCCTGAAATGTGGTATAATTTCTTGTAGGCCTTCCCTTTTGAAAGGAGAACACCATGACAAATCATTCAGGTCGTGGCAAAACACCACCACGCCGCAAAAAGAAATTGAAAATAAAGACAAGGCGACTGCTTCTTAGCCTCCTTATTGTTTTTCTTTTTATCTCATTGGTTGCCGCATTTACTACATACAGAATTGTATCTGCGTATATGACCGATGTGCCGGAACTTGACCCTGCTAAATTTGTTTTTTCTGCGACCTCATTTATTTATGATAAAGACGGTGTGGAAGTAACCAGACTTCTTGGAGAGGAAAACCGTATCCAGGCTTCCCTGGATGAAATATCCCCGCATCTAATTAACGCCTTTGTTGCCATCGAAGATGATCGCTTTTATGAACACAGCGGTTTTGACATCCGCGGTATTATGCGTGCGGCATATCAGAACTTTATAAAGTCATCTGTTACCCAGGGCGGCAGCACCATTACACAGCAATTTGTTAAAAATGCTTTTTTTTCATCTGAAAGAACGATAAAACGTAAAGTGCAGGAAATTTATCTTGCTTATCAATTAGAACGGCAGTTCACAAAAGACGAAATTCTCGAGTTTTATCTAAACCGCATTTTCTTCGATTTTAACGCCTACGGTGTAGAAGCCGCGGCACAAACTTACTTTGGTAAAAGTGCTGCCGATGTGACTTTGGCTGAAGCAGCGCTTCTGGCCGGCATCCCAAACTTACCCGGCAAGTATTCCCCCTACCGCAACAAAGAGGAATCGATAAACCGTCAGATTATCATTCTGGCCCGGATGCAAGACCTGGGGATGATTACACGGGAAGAGGCCCGGGAGGCACGGAGTCAGGAAATTGTACTGACGGGACCGCCGGTCCGTAACTACCCTTACCCTTATTTCATTGAATATGTCATCCATGACCAAGTCGTCAGCATTCTCAGTAAGATCCCGGAGCACAAAGATAATCCCTACGACGTTCTTTATAAAGGCGGCGTTAAGATTTACACTACACTGGACCAGAATATTCAACGGGTCGCCGAGGAAACCATTAACAACGACAGCCTGTATCCTAAAACTGTGACAGCTGACGGTAAACCGCAGCAACCTCAGTCTGCTGTCATTGTAGCCGACCCAAAAACAGGCCACCTCAGTGCCATTGTCGGTGGCCGCCATTACAGCAAAGAAAACCAGGACAACCGGGCAACCAGAGCAAAAAGGCAAGCCGGCTCTGTATTAAAACCAATTGTCGTGTATGCCCCTGCCTTTGAGGAAGGCTTAGCCGTACCGGGTACCGTCCTTGATGATTCCCCGGGCTTCTGGTCACAAGAAGGCAGTAAAGACTGGTATCCTGAAAACTACAGCAATCGTTTTTTAGGGCTGGTTACCACACGATACGCATTAATTCACTCCCTGAACATCCCCGCAGTACGACTGCTTGAGCAGCTTGGCGTCAGTAAAGGCCTGGAGTATGCGCAGAGAATGGGAGTATCTACCTTCATCCATCCTGCCCCCGGCCGGCAAAAGCATGATCAGGGATTAAGTATTGTCCTGGGCGGACTGACCGACGGCTTGCGGGTTATTGACGCGGCCCAGGCATTTTCTGTACTGGCAAACCAGGGTGTCCGCACCGATTTTACTGCAGTACTTAAAATTGAAGACCGGAATGGCAAAGTGATTTATGAACATTCGCCGCACAGTGAACAGGTGCTTAAGCCGGAATCAGCATATCTGACGACCAGCATCCTTCAGGATGTGGTTCGTGTCGGTACTGCTACCCGTTTAAAAATTAACCGGCCAGTGGCCGCAAAAACAGGCACCAGTGACAAAGCCCGTGACGGCTGGTTGGCCGCCTATACCCCTGATTATGTGGCCGTATTCTGGATGGGGTACGATTATAATGACGGTGAAATTTATCAGCCGTGGACAATTACCCCGAAATTTTTAAACCCCATTATGCTTGCTGCCCATGAAGGTCTCCCCGTCAAAGATTTCGTTAGACCGGACTCCATCAGTGCCCCCATTGCCATCTGCAGCAAGTCGGGGAAACGGCCCGGACCATTCTGTCCCCCTGAGCATATTGTCTCCGATTATTTCCCCCACAACCAAATACCTAATGAAATATGTGATATGCATATAGAAGTTGCCATTTGCACTGAATCCGGCTTGCTGGCCACCGAGTTTTGCCCGCCGGACACCGTTGTAAAAAAAGTCTTTCTAAACAGGCCTGAATACCTCACAACGAATGATAACTGGCGCGGCACAATCGGTCGTGTTCCGGCCGATGCCAACCTGATGCCTCCCACTGAATATTGTAATATACACACCTCACTCCCTTTGGGCCAGCCCCTGAATCCGACCGCCGTATACAATCGCCAGGGGAATTATATACAACTCACGTGGCAGCCAGGAAGCGGCCAGGCAATTGGCTATCTTGTCTACCGCAAGGCCCCGGACGACGAGGATTACAAGCCTCTCTTTGACGAACCTATGTATACGTATTCCCTAGCCGACCCCGTTTACTTTGAAGGAAAGTACAGCTACCGGATTTATGCTGTCGACTCAAACGGTGTACGCTCAAAACCAACAACCGTCAGTGTCAGTACGAACGGTGAATCAACTGTAGATTCGGCTCCGCCCGAGGCAGAGCCAGAACCCAACAATACAACAGAACCCGGCAACAGTAACCGCGGAAATAATAAGAAGAAAAACTAATTACCCATATCAAAACGGCCCGGAGCAAACCGGGCCGTTTTGATATTAACTTTGCAAAGTAACTACCATCGCACCCGTGCCGCCTTCGGCGGGGGTACCGGTGCGGGTAGCCGTAACGCGGGGATGGTTATGCAGGTGTGCTCTCAGCCCGGTGCGGAGGCGGCCGGTGCCTTTGCCGTGGATCAAGAGGACTTCTTTTAAGTCGGCTACGGCAGCGTCGTCCAGATAGGCGTCTGTTTTAACAATGGCTTCGTCCAGAGTCAGACCACGCAAATCCAGTTCCCGGGAGACATCATACCGGGCAAATAAGGCCAGGCCGGTAATAGCCGGTTTGGCTTTTTCTTTGCTGGGTCCGGCCGGGGAAAGATCGGTAACATCTACAGTGATTCTCATGGATCCCACAAGAACATAGGCTGTTTTGCCGTCAGCCTGGGCCACAATTCCCTTCTGGCCCAGGCTGTTTACATAAACTTCTCTGCCGGGAACCAGCGCATCCGGCGAAAGACGGGGACGGGGTGCACGCGGCAACGCGTCGTCCACGTCTTCCCCGAGTTGCTTTAGTGTTTCGGATGCCAGTTGTATCTGTTCTTCATCGGGAGCTACCTGTTGCGCAGCCATTTTACGCAATTGCTTTAATAACTGCTGCGATTCCCTTTTCGCTCTGTTTACCAATTCCTGTGCTTCCGTCCGGGCTTTATCAAGGATTTCTTCACGGCGGTTCTCCAGTGTTTCCCGCTCCCGTCTTGTTTGGGCAAGAATGGTCTGGGTTTCCTTCCGTTCCGTCTCCGCCAGTTGTGATACTAATTCCAGCCGCCTGCGGTCTGCGACGAGGTCAGCCACCACTTCTTCCAGACGGGTCTCTTCATGGGAAAGAAATTCCTTGCCCCGGGTAATCACATGTTCAGGAAGCCCCAGCCGGGAGGCGATGGCAAAAGCGTTGCTTAGGCCGGGAACCCCGACTAACAGTTGATACGTAGGGCGCAGTGTGGCTACGTCAAACTCCACTGAAGCGTTCTCCATCCCTTCGGTTATGTAGGCGAAGGCTTTAAGCTGGCTGTAGTGGGTGGTTGCCACAGTGACTGCTCCGGCGTCGTGCAGGGTTTCCAGTATTGACATGGCCAGCCCGGCACCTTCGGTGGGGTCCGTTCCGGCTCCTACTTCGTCCAGTAAAACAAGCGCTCCGGGAACAAGGTCTGCGATGATATTAATGATATTTTTCAGGTGACCGGAAAAGGTGGATAATGATTGTTCAATATTCTGCTCATCGCCGATATCGGCAAAGATGCGGGGGAAAACTGAGACCGTCGTTCCCTCTGACGCCGGGACATGAAGTCCGCTTTGTGCCATGAGGGCAAAGAGTCCTACTGTTTTTAGCGTTACTGTTTTACCACCGGTGTTAGGGCCGGTGATGACCAGAGTACGTAACGATTCTCCCATTTCCAGGGATATGGGCACTACGTCCCCGGTAAGAAGCGGGTGACGGCCGGCAATGAGATTGATATAGCCCACGTCATTTAACCGGGGCTCCACCCCTTTTTGGCCCAGGCTCAGTCTGCCCTTGGCCAGGATAAAATCCAGTTCAGCGTATAATGTCAGCGTCAGGCGCAGCGCTTCTTCCTCGGCGCCAACCCACTGGGAGAGTCGGGTAAGAATCCGGTCCCGCTCCCGCTCAGCATCTCTGCGGTATTCAGCCAGTTTATTATTGGTCTCCAAGGCCCAGAGCGGCTCAATAAAGAGCGTGGCGCCGCTGGCAGACTGGTCATGAACGACACCTGGCACCTGATTTCGGTATTCCTGCCGGATTGGCACCACCAATCTGTCTCCGCGAACGGTGATTAAGCTCTCCTGCAACATCTTTTGGTTGGATGTATTGCGGATAAATTTATCAAAGCGTTCACGCAGATCCCGTTCCCCGGTTATTATGGCCCGGCGCAAGCGGTGCAGTTCCGGACTGGCAGTGTCGCGCAGGCGACCGTCATCATCTATGGTATTACGAAGGTCTTCCCGCAGTTGGGGAAGTACGGCCATTTCCTCGGCCAGCCCCGATAAAACCGGGAACCCTTCCTTTTCTTTAAAGTATGTTTTCAGCCGGGTTGCCGCGTTAAGCAGTTTTAACACTCCAAGTAATTGTTCCTCCGGCAACATACTGCCGCGGCAGGCTAAACCCAGAGGCCGGCGCAGGTCAGGAATTACTTCCAGGTTTACAGCATGACGGGTCAGCAGGGATACAGCCTCACTGGTTTCCCGCTGCCAGCGTAAAGCCAATGACAAGTCGGCCGTAGGCGTAACGTCTTCAGCCAGTTCCCGTCCCATCGGCGTGATTGTACCATCAGCCAGTATCGAACGAATTTTATGAAATTCTAATAATCTGATTTCCCGTTCCATCATTTACCCTTCCTTGACACAAACCGGTTTCCCGCCAGATAAAAACGAAGCGGCAGTTCAGCTCCCACTGAGATGCCAATACGGGTTGCGGTAATAATTTCTCCTGCTAAATAACTGTCCTCGGCCAAATATAGCGGCTCTGTTGCTAAGTCCACCCCGTTGTGACCCGAATGAAGGGCCATGGCCTGGCATAATCTGCCGGGTCCGGATGCCAGCAACCGTTCGTTATCACAGCCGCGTCTGGCTGCCATTAAAGCTAAGCCCTGAAGCGGTTCCAGCGCCCGGATGAGTACGGCCTCCCCTTCCCCCTCTGTTGCTGTAACAACATTAAAACAGTAATACATGCCGTATATCAAATAAACGTATGCGGTTCCGGGAGGCCCAAACATTGCATCATTTCGCCGTGTCCGGCCCCGGGCAGCGTGACACGCCGGATCATCCCGGAACAAATATGCTTCCGTCTCCACAATGCGTCCGGCGGTTATACCTTCCACAGTATGATGCACAAGCACTTTGCCAAGAAGTGTCCTGGCAATTTCCGGAGTTGGGCGTCTGTAGAATTTTGTGGACAGATGTTTCATTCAAGCCTCCGCGGGGAAATGTAACTATAATAATAACTTGATTCTTTAGGTAAACTAGAAAATAAGAACAGTGAGGTGAAAAAAAATGAAAGATCGTGAGCGGGAAAAGCAGGCACTGGATGACATGGACAAAGCTAGGGGAGGAAATCTTGCCAGTATAAATGAGACAACAAATCAGGATATAGTAGCGAACCCGGCACCTACACCATTTGAGCAGTTTCAAACGTTAGTCGCCGACCTGCAAACAACAGCAAGGCAACAGCAGCTTAAAACAGAGCAAACAATTCAGCAGACACTGCAGCAGGCTGCTACAGCTCTTGGTGATGCACAAAAAATAGACAAGATTACCAAGCAAATACAAACCATGCAACAGGCACTGACTCAGCAGGGGCCGCAAAATAACCCCCAGTTCTTTCGGAATATGCTGCAGCAACTTGACTGTACTATCCAAGAGCAGCAACATCAGGCTGATATGCAGGTATCACAATCCCTGCAGCAAACAATCTCTTCTATGGCGCAATCGCAAGCGGCTATGTTTGACAGTCAGGCCTATGTAAAGCTAGCGGAGGTACTGAAGCAATCAGATAAAACACTGCAACAGTGGCAATCTCCGGACCAGAACACAGTTCACTGACATGGAAGTCCTGCTTGAATCACTCCACTTGGGTGGGCGAACTATCGCGATTTACATCGTCGCCGTTATCATGGTTAAGCTTATGGGGAAACGGGAAGTTGGACAACTTTCACCACTCGACTTCGTAGTCGGTGTGATTTTCGGTTCCGTAGCGTCAGCACCTATGGTGGATGTGGAATTGCCGCTCATACCTACACTTGTCCCCCTGGTTGTACTGAGCGGCCTGGAAATCTTAGCTTCTGTTCTTTCTCTGAATAACAAAAAGGCGCGCCGTTTCCTGGAAGACAATCCGGCTATTATTGTACGGGACGGACAAATTATTAAAGATAATATGGCGAAAGTCAGAATGAATATAGATGACTTAAAGCAGGAACTGCGCAAATATGGCATTGTGGATATCAATCAAGTGGAAGAAGGTACTTTAGAGAGCGGTGGTACATTTACCGTGATTTTAAAGAAAGAGTTCCAGCCGTTAACACTCAATGACTTAAAGACCATGTCAATGAACAATTTTGACCAGGTTATCGGTGAATATGCTCAAAAAGCTCGTTCCGATTTACAAAGCCTTCTTGACCAGCCGCGATAGCGGCTTTTTCTTTTTGCTTGTAGCAGAGAGATAAGTTCATCAGGATTCCGAGTATTTAGGACATCTTCTTTTGTCAGCCAACCCCGCCTGGCCACAGTGAGGCCCAGGATAGCATTGGCCAATTCTAACTGGCTGTGGGCATCGGTGTTAACGGAAATGAGTACGCCGGCTTCTTTGGCCTGGCGCGTAAAAATGTCATTGATATCCAGTCTGTCAGGAGAAGAATTTATTTCCAGTGCCGTCCCTGTTGCTGCCGCTGTCCGTATTACCTCATCCATATTCACAGCATACGGCTGTCGTTTTTCCAAAAGGCGCCCCGTGGCATGGGCTATTATTTGTACATAGGGATTGTGCATGGCACGGCAAATTCTTGCTGTCAATTTCTCACTTGACTGCCGGAATCCGCTGTGAACAGAGGCGATTACCACATCAAGGCCTGCCAGAACTTCATCCGGCGCATCGACACTGCCGTCATCAAGGATGTCAGCTTCAATGCCGGCAAAGATACGTATGTTAGGGTATTTTGCTTGTAGAGCCTGAATGTAACGGCCTTGTTCCGCCAGTTTTTCCAGGGACAGACCGCCAGCAATTTTTAGGGCGCGGGAATGGTCTGTCACCGCAATAAAGCGATATCCAAGCTCTGACGCCGCATCCACCATTTCTTCAATCTCCGCAGTACCGTCACTCCAATTGCTATGTACGTGGAGGTCGCCGCAATAATCCGAGGCTTCTACCAGTACGGGCAACCGGCCCTCCTGTGCTGCTTCCACTTCACCCCGGTCTTCGCGCAGTTCCGGATGGATAAATGGGAGCCCGGCCAAGTTATAGATAGCCTCTTCCGTCTCCGGCGTAAACGGGTGCTTCCCGGCTTCCTGGCACAACAGGTCCTGACCCTTATCGTTTCTAACAATCTCAGAAATTTTTTTTATATGCCCGGCACTGCCGCTTGTCACCCATAAGGTGAGGCTGAAGTCGTCCTCCTGAACCAGGTAGAGCGTCAGTGACAGACCGAAGCTGTGCATGGCAGAACAAAAATTCCCATCCCAGCGTAAGTGGTGAAGATATTCGCAGTTCTCCAAAGCTACTTTAGCCTGAAACATATCACTGGCGGCCAGGACAATTTCCACTTTCTCCACCGTTTCTTTGCCCCGTCGGACATCTCCTGTCAGCGCTGCTTTGGTCACGCCGGAAAGAACTTCCAGTCCGGGGATTAATTCTGTGGCCAGCGTCAGTGCCGACGCCAGTAAAATCATGCGGCCTTCCTCAATTTCAGGGAGCTTACCGCTCTCCACCCGTTCAAGAAGCGACAGTTTCCCGGTCTTAACAATCTCTTTTATTTTTACGGCAATTCCCGCTCCTACACCCTCAAGAGCCTGCAATTTATTTTCCCGCATCAGTTTCTCGATTTCCACGGGGGATGAAGCTACAGCCCGTGCCGCCCGTTTGTATGCACGGACACGATAGCGATTCTCCCCGCGCAGAGAGAGGATGCGCGCCGCTCTATCCAACATTTCTGCGACATCTCTGTTGCGCACAATTTCACTCCGTCCAAAAAGAATTCAATGCTTTATTATCGTTTCCTGCCAACAAAAAAGTAACCGTGCTCTCACACGGTGTTAAGCAAATCTTTTAAGAGATAGTTCGTCATCTGCTGATAAACGATCGGCCACCAATAGTGAATCGATGTAGCCACAACCGACGCTTCCAGTGTTTGCTGCCAAAAAGGGGTAGACACCAGTGAAAGAACGGCAACCAGGATTAAGGCAAGTAAAAGTCCCTTCACAAGTCCAAGAACCATCCCTGTCAAACCGTTAACAGTACCTAACACAGGGAGGGAAAAAATACCGTGCAGCAGTCCGGAAAACAGCCTGAAAAATAACCGGGTGGCAAAAAAAAGTACAGTAAATCCGATTAGGCGAACAATAACCTCACCAAGCACAAAGCCTCCGGGAAGAGGCGCGGCAAACCAAGCCGGCAGCCAACGGGTTAATGGCACATATTGCCCAAACCAGACAATAAACTCACCACCGTAACGTAGCGCCACAAAATACGAAGCAAAAACGGCGGTTACATCAAAGAATTGCCGAACCAGACCCCGTCGCCAACCTGTAACTGCAGAGTAGAAAATCAGCACGATGATGACGATGTCAAGCCAGTTTGTCATTGTGCCGTCTGTTTCTCAAGTAATGACTCAAGCTCAAGCAGTTCCTTGCGCACACGAAATAATTCATCGGTCAGGTTAATCGCCGTCAGCACTGCCACCTTGTTAATTCCCAGGCGGGTATTAACTTGGCCGACCTGTTTCATTTTTTCGTCTACATAGTGGGCGACACGTTTCATATAATCCGGGGATGAGTTACCCCTCATCGTGTATTCTTCCCCGTATATTTTTACATGGACTCGGTTCTTACTGTCCTCCTGGGACATAGGCCCGACCTCCCTAAATGGTATATCCTCTATTTCGCCCTGATGCGACATATTTCCTGCTACCCCCGTAAACGGGTACCCAAACTCTCCTGCAGTGTCTGCTCAATTTCTTGGTGCAGTTGTGTGACATCTTCATCACTTAATGTGCGGGAAGGATCACGGTAGCTGATGGCGAACGCTAAGCTACGGGATCCGGCAGGAATTTGCGGGCCGCGGTATAGGTCAAAAAGAGAAACATCGCTGACAAGAGCCCCCCCTGTCTGATAGATAACAGCGGTAACTTCGATGGCGGAAACCTCGTCGGGGACAACAACGGCCAAGTCGCGTAACAGAGCGGGATAACGGGGCAGCATCGTGTACTCGGGTACCAGCCTGACTAGACCTAACAGTGATTCCATATCAATTTCCGCAGCGTACACAGGTTGTTCTAATCCATAAGCATCCAGCACTTCCGGGTGAATCCGGCCAAGCCAGCCGATTCGTTCGTCTCCCAGGCAGATTGCAGCAGCCTGACCGGGCTGACAGAACGGCTCCTCGGTCTCCCGGAAGATTGCCTGATTTATGTTAAGCCGGGTCAGAAGTGCTTCGATAATTCCTTTCAGGCTAAAGAAATCGGCTGTCTGCGGTTTTTGACGCCAATGCTCTGCCGATAACGCTCCGGTCAGCGCCAGCCCGAGCTTTGTCTTTTCCTCAGGTAAGCGGGTAAGGGGCAATTCATACGGCTTGTACACAGCACCCATCTCGAAAATCTGCACATCGTGCACGTTGCGGTTGCCATTATAAGCGATTGTGGACAAGAGCCCGCCCAGCAGTTCGGTCCGCATTACGCTCTGTTCCTCGGACAACGGATTGGCTACCACTACTGTTTCCATGTTCTGCTGTTCAAGGTGCAGCTTTTTTAACTGGTTCGGGCTGACAAACGTATAATTAATGACTTCCGTCAGGCCGCAGGCCAGCATCGTTTCCCTGACTTTCTTAACCGCCTGTTGACGCTCCGTACGGCGCCCCTGGGTAATTACACCCGATGGCAGCGTTGTAGCTATTTTATCGTAGCCGTTGATGCGCGCTACTTCTTCTATCAGATCCACTTCGCTCTCAAGATCGGGACGGCTTGTCGGCACCTTGACATGGAGATGCGTTCCTTCTTCTACTGAAAATCCCTGCCGTTGAAAAATGGCTGCCATCTCCTGCTGGGAAATTTCCAATCCAATCAGTTTTCGTGCCCGATCCGGGCGAAGGCGAATCTGCTGCGGGTATAGGGGCGCAACATATTCATCAACAACATCACCCTCGGACCGTCCCGCACCCAGCAGTTCTATCAGCTTTGCAGCCCGGCGAACGGCCTGCACACAGCCATTGACATCTACGCCTTTTTCAAAACGCTGCTGCGCTTCAGAATACAATCCCAGACTCCGTCCTGTCCGGCGAATGGAAACAGGATTAAAATGTGCCGATTCCAGGAGAACTGTTTCCGTGTTATCTGTAATTTCCGTCTCCAGGCCTCCCATCACTCCGGCTACGGCTACTGGGTTTTGGGCGTCGGCAATAACCAGCATCTCCTCCGTCAGACCGCGCTTGACGTTATCCAGGGTTACAAGTTCCTCACCCTCCCTGGCGGGCCGGACGACAATGGAGTGTTCCGCCAATAGGGGGTAATCAAAAGCATGCAGGGGCTGGCCCCACTCCCACATTACATAGTTGGTGATATCAACAATATTGGAGATGGGACGGATACCCGCCTGCAACAACCTTGCCTGCATCCAGACAGGGGATAGCCCGATTTTCACATCCCCGATAACCAGTCCCGAATACCGGGCACACAGAGACGAATCTTCAATCCGAATCCGGGGGACTGGGGCTTGCGCTTTCCGTGACAGCGGTGATATATCCGGCAACTGTACATCGCCGCCGGTCAGCGCTGCCACTTCGTGTGCCACACCCAACAACCCCAGGCAATCTGCCCTGTTTGGCGTCAGCCCCAGGATCAAAATAGGATCATTTAATACCAGAGTATCTTCCAGTGCAACTCCAACCTGTGCGTCTTTATCCAGGATCAGGACGCCATCCATGCCGGGGTTTAGATCCAGGCCCAGTTCATCAGCGGAGCAAAGCATCCCCCTGGATTCCACGCCGCGCAGTTTTGTCTTCTTAATCACTATATCTCCCGGCAGGCTTGCGCCTGCCACAGCCAGCGGCACTTTATCTCCGGGTTGCATATTGTCAATACCGGCAACGATTGTAAGCTCTTCGGAGCCGTCGTACACCTTGACAATAAAGAGTTTGTCCGCTTCCGGATGCTTGTCGATGGAAAGGACTTCTGCCACGATGATTCCGGTAAACCCGGGCCGCAGTGATGTGATTTCTTCCACCTCAATGCCGGACCGGGTCAGCAATTCTGCCAGTTCCTGAGCAGATAGATCTGTATGTATAAAATCTTTTAACCATGTATATGGCACACGCATAATTTACACCTCCTATGCCGCCAGTATCAGCGGAACTGCCTTAGCATTCTGACATCATTAAGAAAGAACAGACGCAAGTCATCTATGCCGTATTTCAGCATAGCAATCCGCTCTACGCCCATACCAAACGCGTAACCGGTATATTCCTCCGGGTCGTAACCCGACATTTCCAGCACACGGGGATGGACCATGCCGGAACCGAGAATCTCAATCCAACCTGTCTCCTTACAGACGCGGCACCCCTGGCCGGAGCACATTACACAGGCGATATCCACTTCAGCACTGGGTTCTGTGAAGGGGAAGAAGCTTGGACGTAACCGCACCTGCTGATCAGGGCCAAACATCTGCCGGGCAAAAAGAAGCAATGTCCCTTTCAGATCGGACAGGGAAATATCCTGGTCAATCACCAGTCCTTCAACCTGATGAAACATGGGGGAGTGGGTTGCATCATCATCTCTTCTGTATACTTTCCCCGGCGCGATAATACGAATCGGAACCTGCGGCGCCACCTTTTCCATCGTCCTCACCTGGACCGGCGATGTATGAGTGCGCAACAACAATTCCGGAGTCATATAAAAGGAGTCCTGCATCTCTCTGGCCGGATGCTCTTTGGGAATATTGAGTGCTTCGAAGTTATAATAATCTGTCTCAATTTCCGGCCCCTCGGCAATGGTGAAACCCATGCCAAGAAATATATCGGCAATTTCATCCATAATCAGTGTCAGGGGATGAATGTGCCCGATGGCAACCGGATTACCCGGTAGTGTAACATCAATTTTTTCCGCAGCAATACTCTTGCGCCGTGCTTCGACCTTCATATGTTCTTCCCTGCTGTCCAGCAGCTCAGTAAGTTCATCACGGACACTGTTTGCCAAACTGCCAATCACAGGACGCTCTTCCGGCGGCAGCTTTCCCATGCCACGCAGTACAGCGGTAATCTCGCCTTTCTTGCCAAGATATCGTACCTGTATCTGCTTTAACTCCTCCAGGGTCGCTGCCCCTGAAATATCCTTCTTGGCATTTTCAGCCAATGTATTCAATGTTTCCCGCAATCCAAACACTCCCTTCAATAAATAAAACTTAAAAAAATAACGTCCCTTAATAAAGGGACGAAAGTTTTCTTCCGCGGTACCACCCAAGCTTAGCAGCATACTACTCACTTTGTTTCGATAACGGGAAACCCCGGACCGACCTACACAGAAACCCTTCAGTCGGCGGCTCAGGGGTGAACTTCCGACCAACTTGCACAGGACACTCTCAGTCACGGAGTCCTTCCCTGTAGTGCTGCCGTTGGCATACTCGTCCCGTCATAGCCTTTAGCATATGGTTGAAGATGTAGCCATTTGCTTATAAAGAAGATATGCTGTTACAGAACCAGTCCTCTCAAAAATCATCCAGAATATATCAGCGTTCAATCTCATTGGGACCACTCCTCTGTATCTGGAATGGGACTGCCTTTATTATAGCATATGGCAAAAGGCTGCACAAGAAAATCGCTGATGTTTTTTTATGCCCGCCGTTGACGGGCGGCTTCAAAGAAAATGACCGACATCGCCACCGCCGCGTTTAATGACTCCACGTCACCGGACATCGGTACGGAAACAACGGCGTCGGCCGCTTGTGCCGCTATCTCAGACACGCCGGTGCCTTCGTTGCCAATCAGTACCGCAGTTGGCACAGTCCAGTCAAAGTGGTCGTAGGGAATATCTGCATCGGCACTGGTCGTCACCAACTGTATGCCTCGCTCTCGAATCCGAGTTATAACCCTGTCAAATGACGCTTCCACCACGGGAAAGTCAAAATATGTCCCCATAGTAGCCCTGAGCACTTTAGGATTCGTGACGTCTACCGTGCCGGGCAGCAGTACGGCCCCGCTTGCTCCCGCCGCGGCCGCTGACCGAATCATTGTCCCCAGATTTCCCGGATCCTGCAGTCTGTCAGCGATGAGAATTAAAGCCTTTTCATCTGAAAAGATATCTTCAACAGTATAAGCAGGGCGGGGAACAATAGCAATAATTCCCTGGGGCGAATCGGTGAACGCAATTTTATCAAACAGCTTCTGCTCTACGGTAAAAACCGGAACATCCAAATCTGTACCCAAAGTCATTTCCCAAGACTCCCCTTCACGCAACAAGACCGCTTCCGGCACAATACCGCGTTGGAGAGCATCCTTCACCAACCGGATACCTTCCAGAGGCAGAAGAGACAAACCGTCTCTGGTTCTCCGCTTAGCCAGACTCCTGTAAAGCTTTAAATAGCGGTTCTGGGGACTGGATATGAACCCGGTCAATGTCTAAGCCCTGCCCAGTTTCTGAATCTCATCATTTTCACCGACGACAATAAGAATATCACCCTCGGACAAAACATCTGTGGCGGCAGGAGAAACATTGATTCGTCTGTCTGCGGTGCGAATCGCCATGACATTGAGACCATACTTGGCTCGCAAGTCCAGCTCACGCAATGATTTACCGAGCATATCCCGGGGAGCGATCACTTCAACAATACTATAGTCGGGAGAAAGCTCGATAAAGTCCAATACATTGGTGGATGCCAAATTGTGCGCCACACGGATCCCCATGTCCCGTTCCGGGAAAACGATGCGGTCCGCACCTATCTTCTGCAAAACCTTACCATGAAGAGCTGTCCGTGCCTTGGCAACAATATAGCTGACTCCCAGTTCTTTTAGCACAAGAGTGGTCAGGATGCTCGCCTGTATGTCCTGACCGATACTGACGATAACCACATCAAAATTCGTAATCCCCAGCTGCTTCAGGGCAGCCTCACTGGTCGACTCAGCCACCACCGCGTGGGTCACCTGATCGACAATCCCCTCGACTTTATCTTCGTCGGTGTCAATTGCCAAAACATCGTGGCCCATCTCATAAAGGGTAGTGGCCACACTGGCGCCGAACCGCCCGATACCGATTACGGCAAATTGTTTCGGTTTCATCTCCCTCAACTCCTTAACCGATCATAATCCGTTCCGACGTGAATCGAACCGGTTTTTTCCGCGACCGACGGGCAAACGCAAACACCAGCGTCAGCGGCCCGATCCGGCCGGCAAACATAGTAATGATAATCATGACCCGGCCGATGGGTGACAGTGTAGGCGTCACACCCGTAGAGAGGCCCACAGTGCCAAAGGCGGACATAGTCTCAAAAAACATGTCCAACATAGGAAGCTGTTCCGTAATCATCAGGGTGAGCGTAACGAAAAAAACCAGGGCTAAAGAAATCACCGTAATGGAAAATGCCCTTCTTAAAATTTCAACCGGTATTGTTTTATAATATAATAGAGGCTCTTCATCACCCCGAATGGTGGAAACAACGGCAATCATTAATGCGCCAAACGTCGTTGTTTTTATACCGCCGCCGGTGGAAGCCGGAGAAGCACCGATAAACATTAAACCAATGATAAAAAACAGTGTATACGGGAACATGCCATCGGTAGGCACAGAATTAAAGCCCGCAGTACGTGGCGTGGCAGCCATAAAAAATGCATTCATTACCTTGCCCGGCGGGCCAAACTGGCCCAGTGTCACCGGGTTGTTATATTCAAAAATAAGTACCACCAATGTGCCGACTGTCAGTAGAAACAACGTGATACTCAGCACCATTTTTGCGTGGAGCGTCAGTCGGGAAAACCGGCGGAGCTGGTATGTCTCCACAGCAACCGTAAAGCCAAGGCCGCCCAGGATAAAGAGCAAGGGTATTGTCATCATGATGACCGGGTCACGGTTAAACGGTGTCATACTCTGGAAGCCGCCGATCAGGTCAAACCCGGCATTACAGAATGCTGAAACTGCATGAAACACACTATAATAAATCCCCGTTGACAAGCCATAGATAGGAATAAAGCGCGTACTCAGCAGTAGCGCGCCCACCGCTTCCACAGCCAGTGTCAGGAGTACTATTGTGTAAACGAGGCGTACCACACCCTCCATATCTAACTGGTTGAGCGCTTCTTTAATGACTAAACGCTCACGGAGAGTAATTTTTCGCCCGAGGATAATAAAAACGATGGTGGCCGCACTCATAATACCCAAACCGCCGATTTGGATTAACAGCATAATTACGGTTTGTCCAAACCGGGTGAAATATGTACCTGTGTCTACCACAACCAGGCCGGTAACACAGACGGCGGATGTCGCCGTAAACAAGGCGTCCAGGAAAGGCAGGCGCCCGGTTCGTGAGGCAATGGGAAGGGAAAGAAGCACAGCTCCAATTAAGATAAGCAGTGCAAAACCTCCCGCCAGTATTTTAGCCGGCGATACTTTTGGCATTGAAAAAGGGTTCAGGCGGACGATCCTGACCACCTCCCGCGTAAACGAGTAAAAAAGACAAGCCAGAAGCAGACACTTCTGACTCTCTTTCCATTTTTTTCGTTTATAAGTTTTCTTTCGCTACCCCGATTAATTGGCTAAAACTTTCCGCATCATTGACAGCCAGATCAGCCAGCATCTTCCGGTTAATATCAACACCGGCACGTTTCAGGCCGTTAATCATCCGGCTGTAGGACATCCCGTTCATCCGGGCGGCCGCATTAATCCGGGCAATCCATAGCTTCCTGTAGTCCCGCTTTAAGTTACGGCGGTCCCGGTAAGCGTTGGCCCAAGACTTCATTACTGCCTGATTTGCTGTTTTAAATAACTTGCTCTTGGCGCCGAAATAACCCTTCGCCAGTTTGATTATCTTTTTATGGCGCGCCCGACCGGTCACGCCCCGTTTTACCCTAGGCATGGTGAAACCTCCTTTATTATACCTTGATTAGTATACGCTGCTTAGTTTGGCAGCATTCTGAGTACCCGTTTTGTCTCCGAAGCGCTGACAAGAGAGCTTTTACGCAACCGACGCTTCCTCTTCGGTGTCTTTTTCTCTAAAATATGGCTGGCATAAGCGCGGCTGCGCTTATATTTGCCTGAGCCCGTCTTTTTAAAACGTTTAGCCGCACCTTTGTGAGTTTTCATTTTGGGCATACTGATTCCTCCTGTTAATTCGTCTGTTTGGGCGTCAAAATCATAATCATATTTCGCCCTTCGACCTTAGGGACCCGTTCAACCACAGCCAGTTCTTCCACTTCCTTTGCCAGGCGCAGTAATAATTTCTGCCCCAGTTCAGGGTGGGTAATCTCCCGGCCTCGGAACATAACGGTCGCTTTAACCTTGTCCCCGTTAGACAAAAAGCGAATCGCGTTTTTCAATTTTACGTCAAAGTCATGATCCTCAATATTGGGACGCACCTTTACTTCTTTAACAGTAATAATTTTCTGGTTCCTGCGGGCTTCTTTCTCCCGCTTGCTCTGTTCGAACTTGTATTTCCCAAAATCCATGATCCGACAGACAGGGGGTTTCGCGTTGAGAGAAACGGCTACCAGGTCCAGATTTTTTTCGCCGGCGACTTTTAGAGCATCCCGCAGGGGCATAATACCCAGTTGTTCACCGTCACTGTCAACTACCCGTACTTCCCGGGCCCGGATCTGTTCGTTCACAAGTAAGTCCTTACTAATTGCGTATCACCTCCAGAATATAAATAGAAAAAAGCAGGTGTCTGCCACCTGCTTTTCATACCAACAATAGAATAGACATCTGCATTGTTGACCCTTGGGGCTATGCCTTGGGGTGAGAAGTGGTGGCTTCTTCTTGACGAAATTAACTATATCACATATATTTCCGGGAGTCAACGGGCTTTGCTGATGATTTCTTCCTTAATCTTAGCCACAAACTCACTAAGGGGCAGTGAACCCACATCTCCGGCGCTCCGCTCCCTTACTCCCACTTCACCGGCTTCCGCTTCCTTGTCTCCCACAATCAGCATATAAGGGACTTTTTGCAGTTGGGCCTCACGGATTTTATAGCCGACTTTTTCACTCCGTGTATCCGCTTCGGCGCGGATCCCTTCACCCTCTAACTCAGCCAGTACCTGGGCTGCATATGCATGATGCCTGTCCGTAATGGGAATCACCACAGCCTGCACAGGTGCCAGCCATACGGGAAACGCCCCGGCATAATGCTCAATCAGTACAGCAAAAAAGCGTTCAATGGAACCGAAAACAACACGGTGAATAACTGCTGGGCGGTGTTTTTGCCCGTCTTCTCCCACATAGGAAAGATCAAATTTCTCAGGCATCTGAAAATCAAGCTGAATCGTACCGCACTGCCAGGTCCGGCCAATAGAGTCCCTGAGATGAAAGTCAATTTTCGGACCATAGAAAGCGCCGTCCCCTTCGTTAATCACAAAGGATATCTTTCGCTCCTCCAATACTTCACGTAATGCCGCAGTAGCCGCATCCCACATCTCTTCGGAACCCATAGCTTTTTCCGGCCGGGTGGACAACTCAACATGGTATTCAAAGCCGAATACATGATAAATTCGGTCTGTAAGCTCAATAACTTTTGCGACTTCATCTTTAATTTGAGACGGTAGCATAAATATATGGGCGTCATCCTGGGTAAAGGCACGGACACGCATCAGCCCGTGGAGCGTTCCCGACAGTTCATGGCGGTGAACCAGACCCAGTTCTCCCATACGGATAGGCAGGTCGCGGTAGGAATGCATCTTCGTACGGAAAACCAACATAGAGCCGGGGCAGTTCATCGGTTTGACAGCAAAGTCCTGCTCATCAATTTGCGTAAAGTACATATTTTCTTTATAGTGGTCCCAGTGGCCGGAACGTTCCCAAAGAACCCGGTTCAGGATGATCGGGGTTTTTATTTCGGAATAACCGTCGCGGCGATGTTCTTCGCGCCAGAAGCTTTCCAGTTCATTACGGATAATCATGCCACGGGGATGGAGCAGCGGGAATCCGGGGCCTTCATCCTGAATGCTAAACAGATCCAGTTCACGGCCCAGTTTACGGTGATCCCGTTTTTTGGCTTCTTCCAATCTGTGTAAATACTCTTCCAGCATAGATTTTTTGGGAAACGATGTGCCATAAACTCTCTGCAGCATCGGGTTCTTTTCGCTGCCCCGCCAGTACGCGCCGGCCAGGCTTAACAGTTTAACAGCCTTCACTTTTCCTGTGGATGTCAGATGCGGCCCGGCACATAGATCTACAAATTCCCCGCAGCGGTAGCAACTGATAACTGCGTCTGCCGGCAGATCCTCAATTAATTCCACTTTATACGTTTCGCCCATATCCGCAAAAAATTCCATCGCTTCGGCCCGTCCCAGTTCAAACCTCTCAAGCGGCAAATCCTCTTTTATAATTTTTACGATTTCCGCTTCCATTCTTTCTAAGTCAGCCGGAACAAACGTTTCTTTACAATCAAAGTCATAATAAAACCCATCCTGAATAGAAGGCCCGATTCCCAGTTTAACGTCACCAAAAAGCCTTTTTACCGCAAGCGCCAGTATATGGCTGGATGTATGACGAAAAACATCCTCCCCGTCACCGTCGGCGAATGTCAGAATACGAACTTCAGCATCATCATCAAGGGCATACGTTAAGTCACGTACCACGCCGTTTACCCGGGCCGTTAGTGCTTCCTTCTTTAACCGGCCCCCAAGCTCGTCCACTATATCTGTAATTCGTGTCCCCTGCGGGAATTCACGCTTTAAACCGTCCGCCAGTGATACAATAACCACAAAGATCCCTCCGTCATAAAAATACTTTGAACTCATCATAAACTTCGCATTAAGCACTGTCAAGGCATTCACGCCAGGAAATAAGCAATCAGCGCCTGGACCAGGCCAATCATAAACCCCAACACACCGCCCAGCCATTCAAGCTGCTTTAATTCACGACGTGCCACCGATAATACTACTTCTTCCATATCATCCAATGATAACGCGTTTAATTTATCGGCAACGATATTCTGAACGTCTACCTGTTCCCGCATACGCAAAAAAAATGTTTCTGTCATTTTAGGAAACTCTTTAGCAACTTCAGCCGCCACAGCATCACGCAGATAGCTGCTGCAATAATCGCGCAGTGAACCAGGCAGCACACCCATCTTTTGATCACACCAGCGTCCCACTGCTTCCCGGGCGGTTTTCGCCGCTTCTGCCCGGAGCTTAGGCATGTCCAAGTGGGCGGTAAGCTCATCCACGGAAAAGAGACGTTCAGCTACAATCTGGCCTACCGTATCAGCGATCTGGCCCTTTCGTTTGGGAATCAAGCCCTGAAAGGTTATCGCAAACGGCCTTAACCGGACAGGCTCAAGTGGCCGAAAAAGCATGCGTATGGCGATATAGTTGGTTATCCAGCCGATTAGTGCTCCAATTATGGGTAAAAGGATAAAGACCATCACATTGCTCCTTCCACCCCACTATTTTACCATGAAAAGGATGAAAAAAAAACGTCAAACGACGTTTATTTTCCTTTTAAATGGAGATGTCCGCTTATATCCTGACATAGTTTACAGCGCTTACAAAGCACAACTCTGTTTTCAAAGACATGTTTTAATGTATCTGTAGCTTTTGCGTAGTGGGTGTATATCTGCCGATGCAGCACGACCCGGTGCGGTGCCACGGTGATCAGCATACTTACAAGATGGTCATCCTGCTCCCCCTCATCCCACATATTCTCCCATTCCATACCGCTTTGATCAATATGCTGGTAGTTCTGATCAAGTAACTGTATATTCCCTTGAAGATCTAAAACCACATGGACCTGATTAATTTTGGGTTGCTGCAACTCAACAAAATATTTTAAGAGCTTGACAAATTCCTGATACTCCTT
The DNA here is from genome assembly GCA_018335855.1 of Clostridiales bacterium. Taxonomy (GTDB): domain Bacteria; phylum Bacillota; class Dethiobacteria; order Dethiobacterales; family Dethiobacteraceae; genus UBA7523. The sequence continues at coordinate 108,393 of JAGXRM010000007.1, read as the reverse complement.
CTCCATCAGAAAATCATCAACCGCCTGATCCACGTCCTGGCGCAGACAACTCATCCATTCTTGCAGACGGAAAACAATAAACCCATGTAGATTTATATAACCCTGCTTTGTAAGATATTGATATAGCGAATTACGGATTTCACCGCACATTGCCAGTCTTTTGCCGCTCTTACTCTCTTGGTTATACTTATTGGCTGCAAACCGCAAGATTTCTTCCCGCTCATTTTGTGGAAAATAGAAGTAGTATTGACCCAGAATCTGGTCAAGGTAAACAGTTTGCTGATTATGGGTAATAAAATCAGTTAAGACCTGTGACAGATAGTAACGAAGAAGTGCCACATCTTCTGCGGACACAGTACTATTATTTCCCGACAGTTCACAGGATACATGGGGCCACCCATCAATATCCCCCGTTTTAAGAACGGCACCTGTTTCTCCTTTTCCAAAAAAAAACATGCTTTCTTCAAGCCTCTCCAGCAATTCAGGCATGGCATGTTTCACTGCGATAATAACGGTAGCCAAAGCTGTCATCCCCTTTCGCTACTATTATATGTTTCACAAAAATTTTGTATACTGTTTCCCACATCCTGCTAAGACTGGCCGCCGTAGCTTTTTTTCAAAAAAAAAGACGTGCATTGCTGCACGTCTTTACACAGAATTATGAATCTTTGGGGCGGAATGTGGCACAATCCGTGTCTTCCGTATCAGATGCATCCATAGGTTGTACTTCTATGACGGAAGCAACGCACTGGTCGCCGGAATTCCAATATTCACAGGTATCAACAACACACTTAACCCTGCTAATCGGGTCTTTTTCTTTTGACACACGAGATTCCATACATGTTACCTCCTATCTTTATTTACTGTGTTTAGGTTTTGTTAATTCCGGCCCACCTATACTTACCATGTTTTTTCTGTTTCGTCATGCTTGCTTTTTACCCCCGAATCTGTTAAAATTACTAATGCGTCAAAATTTTATAAGGGTCGTTAGCTCAGGGGGAGAGCACTACCTTGACACGGTAGGGGCCACTGGTTCAAATCCAGTACGACCCACCATAAGTAAATTAAGCCTGTCGGAATTGACAGGCTTTTTTTGTGCTATATTCCAGGCACCCAAACTATTCTTGCATGCTCCCGTTTTTTTAAATCGGGCTCTCTTCTTGAACCCTACTTTAAGGTTTTTGTATACTTCTTCAGTTCTTCGTAAAAATTCTGTCTGGTTCCAGCCATAATTATAACAACTACTTCTCCTTTTTCATCTTCAACAACAGTATAGGCCAGCTCATAGTTTGTTTTGTTGTAGTGGATATCGTATCCCATGTAGCCTGCAAGGTCGCCTGTTTTGGGCTCGCCAATGCCAGGGTCTTTCCTAATCTCTAGAACTGCGTCTCTAAACTTTCTTTTTAAATTCTCATCCCTGACTTTTTTCAAATATTTCTTTGCAACCGGCATATATACTACATCAAGCATCAGTCAAGAACTCCGAAAATCTCTTCAGTTTCTTTATCTCCGGTTTTTTTACGTCTTTTGGCAAATGATTTTGCGTCCTCCAGCATCTGTTCAGCTGCAGGGCGTATATTATTTTTTATTGCCGCAAACTCAGCCAACAGTTCCTGGCCTGATAAACCTTGCGCAACAAGGTCATTTAGTATTTCTTGTGAAAAATCCATTTCCGCACGAACTGGGCGTAAAACTAGCTCATTGCCTCTTTTTATAAACTCGACTTCACCCTCAAACCCTAATTCATCAATAAATACCCGAGGGATAGTTACTTGCCCTTTTGATGAAATATTACGTTTTTCCCGCCTTGCTCGCCTGCTCATGGCACCAGTCCTTTTTGTTCCTTCTAGTAACATTGTATCCCTACTTTTTAGAAATTATTCTTTACTTCCTTATTTCTTTACTTTTTTACATTATATCATTGTTTAGATTTAATGTGAAGTACTTATTCTGTTTAGTTTCTTTTCGTTTAATTGTCTACTTACTTACTTCAAAATAGTAAAAATACAGCTTGTTGCTGCCGGAACTTTTTTTGGATACAAACACTCTATTATAGAATAAGGAAGCTAATGAAAAGTACCTGTATGATGACTTCCTGCCTGGCAGTGGTTGTTGTTCTTGAACAAATTTCCTTACTCACACAGATTATATCCGTCTGTACAACCCCTTGAAACTGAATACAGGTTTTTCCCGGTAAAAAACTACCTGGTTTTCTATGTTGTTAAAGGAAACGAAGTCGAAATACACAGGATCATTTATAATATTCTCTAATCTTCAAAAAAACGGATCAGGCGGTGCCTGGGCCGTTTTTCGTGTACTTATTGTAGTTTTGATATATCCATCCCTTTTAATGTTCCACGCATTGTTCCAAACGGATAAATGGGAACTAAGGTAATTAATTTTCCTTTCGTAATCAACTGCATTTTTTGTCCTGCCTTAAGATTGAGTTGTTGCCGGACACCTTTAGGAATGACAATTTGAAATTTACTGCTGATTTTAACCTCACTCATTAATTACACCACGCTTTACAAATTAATCATCGATATTATTATTGTAGGCTAAAAGCAAGATTTTTACAATAATATTTTCGTCATTATACTGGATATTGGAGATCTGGCTTGCTGATCCCATGCATTGCATTATTAGCCATACCATGATAATATTATGATAAAAAAGAGGTGAGCGCATGCCGCATATCAGGCCCGTCTCAGATTTGCGTAATAACTTTGCCGATATTTCAAAACTAGTGCATGAAACAGCAGAACCCGTGTTTCTAACAAAGAACGGTTACGGCGACATGGTCGTAATGAGCATTGAAGCCTATGAACAAAAGTTATTCGAGAGTGAAGTTTATTTTAAACTTAAAGAAGCAGAGCTGGAAGCAAAGTCCACTGATAAACGATATACTCATAAAGAAGTGTTTACTGATTTAAGGAAAAGACTTGCCCACAAGCTGGATGCTGATAATGTATAAAGTTGTATATTTACCACTTGCATTAAATGATTTAAGGGAGATTACAGATTATATTACCGATGTCCTTAAAGCACCTAAAGCAGCAATTGATTTAGTTGATGCACTTGATGATTCAATATTAAAGCTTGGGCAGTTCCCCTACTCTTGCAGGGTGTATCAAACTACGCAGCACATTGAGACTGTGTACAGATTAATGCCGGTTAAAAATTATCTGGTTTTCTATGCAGTACATGAATGCGAAGTAGAAATACACAGAATTATATATGCCAAGATGAATCTTGAAAAAATCATGAAATAACCTTCAAAGCCTAAATTACGACCCACCGTTGAAAAAGCAAAGCCTGCCATTTCTGACAGCATTGTCATATTTTTTATGAATGAAGTAATATATAAAAAGCTCTGCAAAAGTCATTGTAGTGTTAGCAATTACAGCAAACCCAATTGCTTCCAATACCAGATTGTGGGCACAACACTTAATGCCACGCAGAGAAGATAGCCCATGCCGTAAATAACAAGGTGTCGCTCATTCCATCCCTGGTGTTCCAGGATGTCCCCTGACATGATGGCGAACGGTGACATGTAATTCAGAAATGTAAAATATTGAATCACACCGTTTAAAAAGCACAAGACCACAGGATGAATCCCGGCAGCGTACAGGGCCGGGGCAAAAGAAAACATTACCGCCACTGTGGGCATCCCCCAGGCTACATCCACAAACCGGATAGCCAGCGTCAATGCAATCATCACATAAACAAACAATGTGACATTTCCGGAAAAGTGCATCACCAGCGGAGATAAATACTCGCCGAGAATAGCGGAAACGCCCACCGTTTCCAATACTCTGGTTATGGACATGATGGAGCCAAAAAACAAGACCACTTCCCAATTAACGCCCTCAGAAATCGCTTTGGTATTTAGGATGCCAAAAGCAAAAAGCAAAAAAAGGGCAAACGCTGTAATTGTAGCTGCTTCCAACTCATGCAACGGCGTGGTTAGGTAGCCAAGAAAACAAATCGACAAGACAAGAGCCGTAGTTTGTTGTTTTTTTGTCAGCGAGAGAGGCTTGGTTTCACGGGAAGTGTCTGCCATTGGCAGTGAGCATTGATGAGGCCTGAAAACCAGAAACAGGTACGAAAAAAGTAATACAGAGATAAGCCCCCAGGGCAAGATCAGCGCCCGCGAATAAGTCATCCAATCTAATTCAGCCTGTACAGCAGTTGGCAAAAGCCCCAGACTGGTAGGGCCCACAAGGCTACCAGTCAGCCAACCGTTGCCCGGGATCAAAATCGCTGTATAGGCAATCAGCGTGATAAACGCCGCTTCCCGCGAACACTTTTTCAGATCTAATGATTTGACCACACTAAGCACAATTGGCATAACAATCGCAATGCGTACGGTGGTAGACGGCGTCAGGACAGAAAAGATGATTCCCGTAATCATCAGTGCCACAGCCGTTCCTACAATACTGCCCCCGAAACGGCTTAGCATCCGTTTGGTTATATAGCTTCCCAGGCCTGTTTCCCGGATAACATGGCCAAACAGAAAGGCCGGGATAATAATCCAGACAGCGGACGTGGTAAAACCATAGAAAACATCGCCATATGCAAGCCTTCCGGCAAGCAATAGTCCCATCATCAGAACGCCGGCCACACCCCTTGGCAACCGCTCGGGATGGACAATCCAGGCTGCCAGTGTAATAAATATACTGGCCAACGCCCAGTGTCCCTTCCCACTCAACTCCGGCACAGGCATCAATGTAGTAAAGGGGCCGAATAACAACACTGCCAAAAGCAGGAGAAAAATCCATTTTATACGCTCAATCCGAAGTTCTTTTTGCTCCAGAAGATGAATCCCGCTCTCCAAACCCAATGCCATCCCTCCGTCAACTCATATAACATTCATTATAGCGTATTCTCTGCCTTTCCGCAGTAAAATCAAAACTTTAAGCTAACTTTACAGTTATAATTTCCTTGCCTCCGAGAAAAAGCCTGTACACTGGTGTGTGTACAGGCTTTTATTAGCTAAACAATTCCCTGGTAATAATCTGGTTGGCCTTCTCCATCACTTTTGAAAATTCCTCCTGCGCTTTGAAAAACCCATTCAGTGTTTCATTATTCATTGCTTTCTGCTGGAGTAACTGCAACTGTTGAATATCGTCACTAACCTGCTGCCCTTGGGACTGCGCCTCATGGATTTTCCGCTGGGACTGCTCCATTTGGGAAACAAGTTCCTGCGCTGAGGGAGTATTGGGAGGTGGACGTTCACTTGGCTAAAAGCAGTGTAACAAGTATGACCGTCGCCGGTGTTGGTGCAGTTGTTACGGGAGTCGGCCGAGTGATGCGCGGCAGGCTCGGTGCAGTGGTAACAGGATTCGGTCTTGCCCACGTGGCATTAGGTCTGTTAGACATGTTAAGGCCCACAGTCCGGCAACACTCTTAGTTCATCTCCATGCAGCAACAGCCTGGGCAACCGCTTAGGCTGTTGTTTTTATTTAAAAAAGTGCTCTGGGCCTAATAAAGCGGGACTATGGGTCTATTTCTAAACCCGTGAAAATCAGCTACACTTAAACTACACATAATTATTTATTTCTTTCCCGATTGGTTTTATACAAGTTTTCCGGCACCTGTCACTCTCCCCACTTTGCAGGAGAGGAGTGGAGACATGATTAGCACAAAAGAATATTGCATAGAGAAAACAGCCTGCTCCTCCGAAGCTTAGAATGAATCTTGAAGATTGCATTAATGAAAGAATGACCACCGAAGGGTGGTCATTCTTTCATTAATGCCGGAGACCGACGGAAATATCGTCCACAACGAACTGCCAATAATAGCGCGTCGAAAGCTCCAATCGGGTAATATTGTAATAGCCGGCATCGAACCAGAACGGGCCAAGTGCTGACAGCTCGTATTCTTCTTCCGCTACCAGTTGATCGTTTCGCCACGCACGAATCTCCAGAATCTCGCCTTCTGCATTCTGCCAGGCAACACCAAAATAAGCACCATAGAAGTCAAAACCATCCTCGTGTGAGATTGTGACCGGGTAGCCTGACGTATTATATGCAACATATTTGCCTGATACTGTGTTGTTGATGTAGCCTTCCCCACCATAATATTCGTTGTTCACAGCGATTAGATTCAGCCAGTTAAGCCCCGCAACGCCATCCGGAACTTTCGTAATTATCGATTGTGTCACGTCTTCAAAATCGACGACCCGGACACTGCTCTTCGACATAATAGGATCATCACCCAGAATAATAGTGGCTATCTGTACGGGTGCTTTATCCCAGTCCAAAGATAAACACAGTCAGCACCGCCACACAGGCAAGAACAAAAATAACCGCCCAGTGAACGGGAGAAAATTTAGGAAAGGAGTTACGGACATATTGAACAAAAAATAAGATTACGCTGGCATCAACGCACACCCCTGCAGCCAAATAAATATATACTGTTATCAGGAGATGATTGACATGAAGCCTGAGATTCTAAACAGTGCAGGACTGCTGAATCAGCTCGTCACTGCGCTTGCCAAAAAAACACCTTTCTCAGTGGTGTCAGTAGGGGTGACCGAATCTTTCGTTTTAGCCCAGTATACCATCCTTAAAGAAGATGAATTTATGGGACATAAAGAAGCTTATGTTGCTGCTCAGGGACTAAAAAGAGGATTTGATCACCGCGGAATAAGATTCCCCAATACAGAGGCCAGGAATATGGCTGTATCTGCCTTAGCCAATGCGAATGCAGTAGGTTACAATATGACGATAAAAGATATAACGAGCAGTTATCCAGGCGAACTTACTGAAAAAGTCTTTTCTTATTACAACATCAATCCAAGATATATCTTTGAAGCCAACATCAGAAGAGTGATCATGTTTTCTCAACCTGCAAAATTCAAAGAATTGCTTGCTGGGAAAAAAATCCTCCTGGTATGCAGTTATGCGGACGAAGTAAAAGCAGCCATGGAAAAAAATCTTAAACGCGAACTCAGATTCGAAGTGACGGGGACTGTAACAATTGAAGAATTTGAAGACATCCCCAGGGTCAAAGAGGAAATTACAGCAGTTGACTTTGATTTATGCCTGCTGGCCGCCGGGATAAATGCTGTGATTCTTGCCCCTTACATCGCTGTACACCTTGGCAAGGTTGCCTTTGATCTCGGCCAGGCGATGGAAAGCCTGATTACAGGGAAAATTGAAATGGCCGGGTATTTAGACAGATATATAGGCCTGGATAAACTGATGAACATGTAAAAGAGCGACCCTCTTTGTTCATCGCGTGGATATAATTGTCCGAAGAGTATCGTGCATTTTCATCGACTCCATGATTACATAAAATTTACCGGTGACTTCGCCGTTTCTTTTCAATGAGGCGGCTGATGACTTTAACCCTAGAGTCCCAAGTATTTTCTCTTGCAAAGGAAATTAATTTCTGCACGTAATTTGTGTCGTTTTGTATCTCTAGCGCTTTATCAATCATACTGACAAAGTGCTTTTTATTCTTTCCGACCAATACGCCTGGCGCTTTGACACATTCCGGTATATTGGTTGTTACCACCGGTTTTCCGGCGCACATATATTCATACATTTTTATGGGGTTTGTGCCTAGAGTAATTTCATTAATACGAAAAGGAATAATGGCCACATCAAAACAAGCCAGGTAGTTTGGCAACTGGCTATATAACTTATGACCCAAAAATGCCACATTTTCTAACTGGGTAACTCCCGATCTGTACAGACTGCCATCATAGTCTATGCCGATGAGGACAATTTGCAGGTCTGGCCTTTTTTCCACCAGGAATCGAATTAAATTATAATCAACCCATTCAGCTAACGCTCCATAATATCCAACAATCTTTTTCCCTGTGGCCAAAATATCGTTAAGTTCACTTGGGATTACCGATTGGCTGTCAGCGCAGGAAAACAGTGAAAAATCAACGCCGTTTGGGCAAAGAATGGTATCCGGGCGCAGTTTTTTTGCTTTTTTGAATAGTCGTTCTGCGGTTGCTACCACCAAGTCAGCATTTCGCAGTAAATATCTGTGGGCTGCTTCCATCCTTTGATCGTATAAATGAAAGATACTGATATCATCAATATAGTCATACACTAAGAAATAATTGTCCAATGCTTGCAGGTAGCTGATATTCATGGCCCAACTTAGAATGACAATAGGGTCAGGAATAACCGAAAACGTGTCCATACTGGTATAAGCAATATAGAGGTTATCATTAACTCTAGTAAATCCAAGGGGGTAATCATCATGCTGATGGTTTGCAGTCACATATATGCACAGATAGTTCTGGTTCGCAAAAAACTTCATCAGTTGCTGGGGCCGTTGAAAGAGTGGGACATTCCACTCAATCGTAGGGGGGTAGATGATCACGTCTTTATAGTCTTTTTTTCTTAGAATTGCAAGCAATTCAGCCTGTGTTCGATTGGTTGCCTGTCTACTCACTGACACGGCGATTTCTATCCGTGGCGCAAAATAAGAATATCTGGAATCGTTTGGCCAAAAATCGATTGTGGGTCCTGTATAGGTCACTACTAACTTTTTAGGAAGCCTGTTATATTGCTTTACAAACGCTGTTATATTCAGTTGCAAGAAACAGCCGTCGCCCCGTACTGTTGATTCCGACACCGGCACAAGTTGGGGTATTGCTTGCAATTCCGGATCATAGCCTGTTTCCAATGAAGATAACGTCACTTTTCTTTCTTTACGGGCGCTTTTGTTTTTTATGATAAACAATCTAAAAATATATTGCTGGTTGCTTGTTGGCTGCATCGCTACCATATCTGAAAAACTGAAAAGAACATGCTTTGCCCTATTCCTTGGAAATAGCGGAAACCGGATGTTGGAATTGCCCATTTCCGTGACATTATCGGCATACGCTAAAACCTTTTGCAGAGTCCACACCTCCGGTTTATTTTTTGAGCATCACATTAAAGTGCCCATAGGAATTTTTTTCGAAACATATAATTTGCAGGCCCACCCTTTTAAACAGCTCTCGCAATTCATTTTCATGATAAACATAAATATGGTCATCGATAACCGGTAACCCCTTTTTGGGGTATGGAATTTCATCGAACTGCTGATACCGGTCAACGCGGCCATATACTTCAGCATCCGGTGTACTTAATAACAAAACTCCTTCATCCGTCAGTAAATCATGAATCCGTGCCAGGGTGGGCTCCGGGTGGAAATTCAGGTGCTCCAAAACTTCGGTAAAAAGAATTAGATCAAAGCAAGGCATTTTTTTAAAAGGAAATGGATCCAGTTCGATATTACTGACTTGATAATGGAAATTGTATGTTGTGACCATGCGATTACTCATATATAAATCAACGTAATCCGTGCAATAGATCTCGCATTTAAATAGTTTTTTTACATACAAGGCGAGTGTACCGTAAGCACAGCCGATGTCGAAGCAATGGAGAACCTTTCGTTCTGCCAATTCCCAGAGCCATTGTGCTACTTTATCCCAGTAACGAAACTCATCTTTTTGATAGGCGGTCTTGTAATACGGATTATCACATAAACCGGCAACTTCGTTCTGCGTTTCCCGCAGAAGTTCCATAAAATCCATTTTACTCACTAGCCCTCACTTCCACGGCACAGCCGGAATCATAGAGTCGAAGCGAACCGTCTAAGAGTTTATCAGCGGCACTGCCAAAGTCGATCCCGATTTTTCCATGCAATCTCTTAACCTTATCACTGATAATCACCGCATTGACACCACAGGAAGCGAGACACACATCAAAATCGCTGGTAGAGAACAAAGAAAATATATGCGGTAAGTCATCATACGAGTCAACAAGGGCGGTACCGGCAATGTAAACCCCACCGGCCTGTAACAGTTTCGCTAGTGGCTCTGCTTTGCGGCCAAGAAGAAAAACTTTGGCCTGTGTTAATAGTTTATGAAATGCAGGCGTTTCTGCCAATGCATGGTTACCGAAAGCATACATGATCTGCTTTGGTTGTAATTGTACCTCTTTAAATACACGCTGCGTTATGGGCCGCCAAACTACACATTCATCCTGGTATAAAACCCCTACCACATCTGCGTTCCGAATGGCGTCGGTCATTTCAGACGCCGCCTGTAAATTGGGAATTACAATCCCACAATAGTGATGATCGCCCTGTTTCACCCACTCTAACTCCGGTGGGCCCTCTTCCAGCAGTTGCGATAACACTACATTTTCTCCATCTCCAATACGTACAAGGGAATAGGGCAAATTATTTTGAAATGCCTTCAGTATTTGCTCAGCTATGGCTGTAGCCGGCAGAAACGTCCTCCGCAATTCCTCTGCATCCATGCTAGAGATGTTGATCAACACGATCACCGTCCAGCCAGTTATTCATATAAAGATATGATTTATTGCGCTAAACTATGAATCTTACGGACTTATAAACCGTCATAACGGTTTTAGTTTTCCAAGGGAAATATATTTACCTTTTTTGCCAAAACAAAAAAACTCCTCGTTTTAGCGAAGAGGACAAATCTTTATGGGTTTTTTAACACAAGGGATTGTACACTAAAAATCGTACTGTAAATATATCCGTTGAGCCTGCAAACCCTTTAAAAATTGATGTGGTGCCGGAGACCGGAACCGTATAGTTTGCACTGTTACTGGGCCATCAGTTAGTTTTCTGGAAGCTCATTAGCCAGAATATTAATAATAAAATAATCACATGCTAAATACAGCATAAAAGAAAGGTGTTGGGTAAGTAATATGTTTCAAATTCAAACCCCGCATGATATTTACTACTTTGCACTCGCACTGCTAATGTCTCTTTTCATGATCATTCTGATACCCAGGGATGACATAAAGCGTCTATTTGGCGTAAGTTTTGTTTGGGGGTATTTTGGCAGTTTTGTCTTTGTAATTGCACTGGGTGGATTACTGCAACTTTTTAGCTGGCAACAAACAGCATTCACCTTCTTAAATTCACCATTTTTACTAAACTTAGCGTGGGTTCCTGCAGTAATGCTCTATCTATATTTTTTACCCAAAGCAAATGTTCTGTTTTGGTTGTACCTAGTTACATTTTCACTGGTTAGTGCTGGTTTGGATAGCATTTTTAATCAATTGGGAACACTGCAATATATTAACTGGAGTCCAGTTGCAAGGTTTTTTGTCGCCATTGTTTGGTTTCTAGGCGCAACACTCCATCTCAATTATCTTTCCAAGAAAAAAATTACAATATATTGAAATTAGATTACCGATTACGAGTCACTAGTAAAAACAAAGACCACCAGCTAGCTGGTGGTCTTTGGCTATAGGTAAAACTGGTGCCGGAGACCGGGGTCGAACCGGTACGACCTTTTGGATCGAGGGATTTTAAGTCCCTTGCGTCTGCCTGTTCCGCCACTCCGGCAATTTTGTTGTAAATAAAAAATGGAGGCGACACCCGGATTTGAACCGGGGAGTAAAGGATTTGCAGTCCTCTGCCTTACCACTTGGCTATGTCGCCCCGTTGTTATTGAATTAGCACATTTATCTTAGCATATTGGACATTTGCAGTCAAGTATGCTGTCCAAAGATGAAGGCGCACTAGGTGCGCCTGTTTTATTGTTATATGGAGCGGAAGACGGGATTCGAACCCGCGACCCTCGCCTTGGCAAGGCGATGCTCTACCACTGAGCTACTTCCGCATGGTGCCGAGACCCAGAGTTGAACTGGGGACACGCGGATTTTCAGTCCGCTGCTCTACCTACTGAGCTATCTCGGCAAATAAATGGCGGAGCTGACGGGAGTCGAACCCGCGATCTCCTGCGTGACAGGCAGGCATGTTAGGCCACTACACCACAGCTCCGCAATCTTGAACACTTTACTAGTATACACAAGGTGATGTTAAAAGTCAACAACTCAGTTTAAGGTTTCTGAGGGATATTATTCCCCCCTAAGTTTTGCTTTTCATCTTCCATGGCATAGTAAATCAGGCTTTGCAGCTCAATTGTTAAATCCGCGTTATGGACATGGACATTGCCAGGTACATTTAGTTTCGTCGGTGCGAAGTTGAGGATGGCGGTAATTCCCAGGCTAATAAGGTTATCTGCTACCTTTTGGGCTACTTCAGCCGGAACGGTAATCATGGCCACTTTTACATTTTCCGCTTTGATAATATCCGACATATCTGCTATGGGCTGTATTTTCATTCCCTCAATTTCAGTGCCAACTTCCTCGGGATTGGCGTCAAATACACCTACTATGTCAACATAAGGGTTTTTCGAAGCATTATACCGGGTAAGTGCTTTGCCGAGGTGACCCGCTCCGATAACGACCAGCCTTGTCTGTTTATCCAGGCCGATGATGCGTAGCAGCTTGTCACGGAGATAACTGGTGTTGTACCCTGTACCTCTTGTGCCGAAGGCCCCAAAGTATGCCAGGTCTTTTCGGATTTGCTCTGCCGTAAACCCGGTTTCTTCACTGAGCACCCGGGAAGAGATAATTTCCACATCTCGCCGGATCAGATTATCCAAGATTCGCAGGTATACCGGTAATCGCTTAATTACAGATTTAGGGGCGCTTTTTCGAGACATACTCTTAGTCCTCCTCTTTATGAATCTCTTTATGAATCTCTTTATTTTAATGACTTCCCACTGATGTACAATTATAATCCAATAGGGTTTAAGTGCTAAAAAATACTTGTTAATATTTTAACACAGAACAGATAATAAAAATACTATAAAATTAGCTAAAACCAGCGTATTTTCGCTATAAGTCTTCAGTTTCTTCTCTCTAAGACATAGGCAGTTACCTGTTCCAGAATATTTCTGCTGGTGCCTCCTGGCAAAGATTGTAAAGCCTGAAGAGCATTATTAATATATTCTTTCGCTATTGCACGCACCTGATTCTGAATCTGTGAATTGTTTATCTCCGTACAAATCTGAAGAACCAGTTGTTCGTCAATTTCTTTTGCGGCAATTCGTTTCCGATATATGTTCCCGTTTGAGGATTCTTTCATTAAATGAATAAGCGGTAATGTGACTACCCCCTGGCGCAAGTCACCGGCAGTCGGTTTGCCTGTAAGTTTAGTATCACCGGTAAAATCCAAAAGGTCATCAATAATCTGGAAGGCCATACCTAGATTGAATCCGTAGCTGCGTAAAGCTGCCAATGAATGATTGTCTGCCCCGCTTATCAGGCCGCCACATTGTGCAGAAACAGTAAAAAAATGAGCGGTTTTTTTGCCAATTCTCTTATAGTATGCATCTGTTTCCAGAGCTGGATGGAAGCGTTCCGACTGCTGCTGGATTTCACCTTCAGACATAGCGACCACTAAGCCGGCCATGTGCTGAATAATACGAAGATCACCAAACTCTGTTAATAGGGCAAAGGCCTTGGCAAAAAGGTAGTCCCCGGTAAGAACGGAGACATAGTTACCCCACTTTGCATTTATTGTCGGACTGCCCCTTCTTTGACCGGAATCGTCTATCACATCATCATGAACCAGGGTTGCGGTATGAATCAGTTCAATGGCCGTCGCTACCGGAAGAAATGGTTGGTATTCTTCCTGCCATAAATTAAGAGTCAGGAAAAACAGTGCCGGGCGGATTCTCTTTCCTGGAGCCGACAGAAGATGATTATTTAGATCTTGCACAAGTTTTTCCTCGGAAATAAGGATTTGCCTGAGACCTTCTTCCAAATCCTGAAGGGGAGCAGTACAAGGTCCGTAAAGTTCAAGCATCGGGCACCACCTGACCGCAAAAGAACATTGCTGGAATTGTAATAGTTTATGTTCAAGAATTACTTTGAATTTCCTTTTAATATGGATTATTTTTTCGTGCGGCAGTGACATTGCTTTGTGCAGACAAAAGTGTTATCCTGCTGATATGGAAACAAATATCAAATCGTGTGCACAACTGAAGGATAAAGTATTAATGGTGTTGAAAAACGGCGGAGCGGCCGGGGCCGGTGTTGCAGATCTCAGTCATGCACCGCAAGCAATGGAACTGCATGCAGATCCCAGGCTGCATCGTTTTAGTCGTGCTGTATCTTTTTTTATCCCGTTCCCCCGTTCCGTCATTGAGGAATTGCTGGAGGGACCCTCTCACACCTACCTGCATTATTACCGTGCGGTAAATACATGTATTGATGACCTGTCCCTTAGGCTGGTATCCCTTTTGGAAGTCAACGGGTTCGAAGCATTTCCCATACCTTCCTCACAACGGGTGGGAAAACACGGAATTGGCAGCATTTTTCCACACCGGTTAGCCGGCTACCTGGCCGGACTGGGATGGATCGGTAAAAGCGGTTGTTTGGTCAATGAAATATTTGGTCCGAGACTGCGGTTGGGGACAGTCCTGACGGATGCGCCTCTGCCGCCGGATGGACCCGTTGATGATCGTTGTGGTCAATGTAGGGCTTGCACGGAAGCTTGTCCTGCCAGTGCTATTAAAGGGACGGCTTTTGCACCTGATATTCCCATGAGTGAAAGGCTGGATGCTGAGCTTTGTGACCGCTACCAGAATAAGGTCCGTGACCGTTTCGGTAAGCGGGTTTGCGGTCTTTGCCTGGCATCATGCCATTTTGGCCGTTTACAACCGGGAAACAGCGAGTAAGACAGGTGGATTATTTTTTTGGTTGATATACTGATATGTCAGCACATTAAATTCTTGTTGCGGCAACGCTAATAGGTATTCATAAACAGCTGAGTACTCTTCCATTCCGCCCGGATGGCCGGTATAGGCCATAATTGTTATCATGCCGCCTATTTTTAAGGCGGATACTGACGCTCCAAGTGCCAGTACGGTGCTTTGAGCGTCTGTTTTTATTTGGTGGTCTCCCCCCGGGAGATAACCTAAATTAAACATCACTGCAGTTATCGGGCCGTTTAAATATGTGGATAGATCTGTATGGCTGGCATGAATAAAGGTAACACGATGGGCCAGTCCCACCTCAGACAGGCGCTCTTTTGTATTATGGAGTGCTTCCTGCTGAATGTCAAATGCTAAAACGGAGCCGGTCTCACCGACCCACTCCGCAAGAAACAAAGTATCATGGCCATTTCCGCAGGTAGCGTCTATAGCCGTGTCCCCTTCTTTCAGAGTGTGACCTATCAACTCCCTGGCAAACAGCAGTGGCTTTTTCATCCGGTGCCTCCTGGGAAATAATCCCTTTTACTAGTGGCTTTGTCTTTCTCGCTAATATATAGCTGACCGTTTGTGTCCAGGCTGGCGTAAAGCACATCCTGAATTCTCTCTACTCCCTGTTTATTAATCTGGATTAACAGCCATTTCTCATCGAGATGCAGGCCCTGCAGATTTTTAACGTGGATATGGCCATCAAAGATTAGTGGCGTTGGCATTCCTTCATACTTTGTGGGAATTCCCAGATCTTGCGGTGTCACCGGCCTTTTTTCAGGCTTCAGTATGACGCTTAATTCCCCTGACGTTTCAAGGACAGCGTACTGTACATCGGCAATATTGGGCACATCCTTTTCACGAAGTTGACCAAGCAGGTCTGATACATTATAACGCTGCTTGCGCATTTCTTTTTCCAGGATTTTACCGTTGGCGATAAGAATGCTAGGACCGCCGTCCACAATTCCGCGAAGGGTATGGCTTTTCAGGCTGACAAAGGAAAATAGAATTTCCAGTGCCACCAGTGTAAAAATCGGAATAAGACCTTCATGCAGAGGCATGTCAATGTTTTCCATGGACATGGCGGCAAGCTCTGCAATCATAATAGCCACAACCAAATCGAACGCGGAAAGCTGTCCCACTTCCCGCTTGCCCATAATACGAACTGCCAGCAGGACTGCAAGATAAAGAATAGCCGTCCGGTAAAAAAGCGCAAGCTCCAAAGATAACACTCCCCGTAGTAACGTACGTTGCCAGGTTTGTTTTATCTTTTACACGATAACGGCGCTTTATGCCGTACGGCCGGCTAAACAGGTCTAGTGAACATCCTCAAGGACACGCATAATCACTTCCAACAACTCTGCTGGCTTATAGGGCTTTGCCATATAATCACTGGCACCCAGATCCATGGCCCGCTGGATATCTTCTTCCTGAGCGCGGGCGCTTAAGACGATGACGGGGATATCTTTTGTCGCTTCATTTTCTTTCATACTTTTTAGAGCGTCCAAACCGTTCAGCTTCGGCATCACCAAATCAAGCAGCACCAAATCCGGCTTACTCTCTTCAATTTTACGCAGAGCTTCCATTCCGTCTTCAGCAACATCCACCTGGAGTCCTGCACTGCGCAAGCAGATTGTTACCCCAAGGACGATATTTTTTTCGTCTTCTACAAGCAGAATTCTTTTGTTCATATATTTAAACCTCCTTCTCATTAACTGGTAACGTAAATGTAAAACAGGAACCTTTCTTTTCTTCGCTTTCCACCCAAATACGGCCGCCATGTGCTTCCACAATTTCCTTGGCGATGGCCAGTCCCAGCCCTGCGCCCCCCGCTGTCCCGTTCCCTTTCACCTGGGTATATCTTTCAAAAATCTTTTCATGGTAGCGTACCGGAATACCCAAGCCGGTATCAGTAACGGTGATATATATTTTCATGTTACTGTGTAATGCTGAAACAATGATTTCCCCGCCTTTGGGCGTATAGCGAATAGCATTACCCACCAAATTTGTTAATATCCAAGTAGCTTTGGTTGCGTCAACATAAACTTCGGGCAAACTGTCGGGAATTTTTTTACTTAATGTTATTTGCTTTTCTTTTAACTGGAACTTCAGCGGTTCTATGGCCATATCCACCATCTCCGCCACGCTGACACTTTCCATTTCCATTCTGATTTCGACTTCATCAAGGCGGGCAATTTTTAACAGATTGTTTACCAGTTGGGCTAATCGTTGCCCGTCATCACGAATTGCCTGCAGGAGTGCTTGCCCATCCTGGGTCAGTTCCCCCTGCCTGCCGTCCAAAAGCAGTTCTACGGCCATAACAATGGAAGTAAGCGGGTTACGGAATTCGTGGGAGATGGTAGCCACAAACTGTGTTTTCAATCTGTCGGCCCGCTCATAGTGAGTAACATCGGTCAGCAGTATCACTGTCCCTACCAATCTTTCCTCTTCAATCATCGGAGATACTTCAATTTTAAAGTATTGCTCCTGCCCATTTAATGTAACATTCAGTGTTTCCGGTATGCCGGGAGGACACCATTCACCACCCGAGGCAACGATGCCCCGGATGGTTTTATTTATTTCCTGATGACTGATAACTTCACGAAACGGCTTGCCGATAGCCGAGGATATATCAATGGCGAATATATCAGCAGCGCGGTTATTAATAAACTGAACTGTTGCGTTAGCGTCGGTGACAATGGTCCCTTCCGGCAAGCTTTGTAATACAGCTGCCGCATGAATGACAGGGAGTTGCCGCTTAGAACGATGCAAAAACACTCCCCCCTAATTATCTTTTTGCACAGGAACCGGGTCCGTCCCAGGCAGGACAGGCATTAACACACTTAAAACAATTATAGTATATCCCCAGTGCCAATGCCTGATAAAAATTCCACCATTTCGGATCTCCCAGGGATTTTGATTTCTCCGGTAATCATTTGAATTCCTCCCCTTAATTGTGTTGAAACTTATTTGGATTCATAGCAATTTTCACCGTTGGTCTCTTTCACTAAAAGCGCTGCGATTACTGCCAGAGCCAACGGGTACAGACAAAAGCTTAAAGCAAAAAAGTAAGCGTCCTGATTATATACTTTTACGCCTTCATTAAAAACACCATGCCATTTTACATCCAGCAGATATCCCAAAAGCGGTTGTAACAGGGATATTCCTAAAAAGGCACCAATGTTCACTGTGGCTATCGCCATTCCGGCTATCTGCGGAGGATTCAGTTCTTTACCCAACGCAAAGGTAATCGTCACTGCGCTACCAAAGAATCCTAACAGGAAGTACAACGGGTAAAGAATCCCTTCCGGCGGGCGGGCGTTGTTCCAGAAAACAAGAACGGCCCATAATACCGTAAATGACACAACAAAAATAAGGTATGGCAATTTGCGACGTCGTATCCGGTCTGAAATCAACCCGACAACCGGTGAACCCGCTATCATCCCTAGTGCAATCATCAGCATCAGGTTGGCAGCGGCTGTTCGGCTGTAGCCATAAACCTGCATCAGATAGGGCATACCCCAAATGCCTGAAAAAGCAATTAAAGTGCCGTAAAGGCCGAAGACAACAAAAAAGGGTGGCCAACTGTGCTTATTTTTTAAGACCAGGCCCATTTGCCTGATATTTTCCAAGAATTTCTCGCCAAGGGACTTGTCATCCCGAACTTTATAGACTGCAGGAGGCAGATCACGGACAAATGCACGGCAAGCGACGGCTACCACTAAAGAGAGCAGACCGATGACCACAAAAGAAAAGCGCCAGCCGAAACTATCAACAAGGAATGCCAGCGGTGTGGCTGCCAGCACTGCCCCGGCATTTCCCATCAGGACTGTCATGCCTGTAACAAAGGCAAACTCAGTAGGCAGAAACCAGACGGACTGAAATTTCAGAACAGAAACAAAAATTACGGACACACCCAGGCCCACAAGAAACCTTCCTGTAAAAGCCAGAAACAACGTGGGTGCTGCAGCAAAAAACAATGAACCGGCTCCGGCCAAAATCATGCCGGCAAAAACAGTCATCCTAGGTCCCAATGAATCGGCTAAAAGCCCGCTGGGTAATTGCATGACTGCATAAACATAAAAGTACATTCCCGCCAGACTACCTAGGACTGCCCCGTCTTTTACAGCGAATGCTTCCATTAGCTGGTCAGCTACAACACTGGGTGCAACACGATGAATATATACGATGACAAAAGCCAGTGCCAGAATTGACCACATAAGCCAGCGTTCCTGGTATCTTTCCTGATGTTCAGGCAGTTAAAGCACCTCGTTTCTAGCCCTCTAGCTGTCAAACCCCTGAGGTTTGCTTTTTTCCTCTTCGATAAGCATTCTCCGCAGTGTTTTACCCATAATTGTTTTAGGCAGATGCCTGCGAAACTCGATTAAGCGGGGAATTTTATACGCCGCCAGACGCTGCCGGCAGTGTTCCATAACCTGTTCCCGGGTTAGTTCCGCATCAGTTTTTAAAACAATATAGGCCTTGAGCTTTTCTCCACGGAAACGGTCGGGGATACCCGCCACAGCCACATCTTTTACCTGGGGAATTTCCTTAATAACCAGTTCAATATGCTCCGGGTAAATATTATATCCGCCGGAGATAACCATATCCTTTTTGCGGTCCACAATATAGGCATAGCCTGATTTATCCAGGCGCGCAATATCACCGGTATAGAGCCACCCGTCCCGCAGTGTCAGGGCCGTTTCTTCAGGCATATTCCAGTAGCCCTTCATGACCTGGGGACCACGGATAATTAACTCCCCGGCAACGCCTACAGGCATCTCCTTTGTGCCGTGTTCCAGGTCAACAATTTTACAGTCTGTATCCGGCAAGGGAATTCCCACACTGCTGAGTTTTCGTTTGCCGTACAGGGGATTGCAGTGAGTTACCGGAGACGCTTCCGTTAAGCCAAAACCCTCAACCAGGGAACCGCCGGTAAGCTCTTCAAAGATATGAGCGACATCCGGTGAAAGAGAAGCAGCTCCACTGATGCAGGCGCGGATGGATGACAGATTATGCAGCCGGGCATTCTGGTGCGAGATGATCGCCACATACATTGCCGGAGTGCCAGGGAACATAGTCACTTTATAACGCTCAATATCTCCCAGCGCTTTATCTGTTTCAAAGCGGTGATGCAATACCAGGGTAGCTGCCAGTTGCACCGCCGTATTCATAGCCACCGTCATGCAGTAAACATGAAAGAAGGGGAGTACAGCAAGGAACACCTCTTTACCTTCCTGGCTTTTTGTGAACCATTCTCTGATTTGCATAGCATTGACAACCAGATTATAATGGGTCAGCATCGCCGCTTTCGGGATACCTGTGGTACCTCCCGTATACTGGAGCACCGCCAAGTCTTCTTTAGGAGACAATTCAACATTTGGATAATCAGAGGAGGAAGCATTTAACAGTTCACTAAAGCGATAAATACACTCACCTTCCATGATACCCAAGGTTCTCCCTCTGTTCTGCTGGTGACGGCGATAGCCAAGTGCAGCTAAATAAGGCATGAAGTCCTGGAGGCCAGTAACAATGCAACTTTCAAGCCCCGCATCCTTACGGATGGAGGCGACCATTTCCTGTCGGATGTCCAGATAAACCATCACACGACAATCTACATCACGCAACTGCTGAATCAGTTCAACGGCTACATTCATCGGGTTTATCGGGACCACAACTCCACCGGCCATGAGAATACCGTAGTAAGAAATGACAGCCTGGGGAGAGTTGGGAAGCATAATTGCCACCCGGTCCCCTTTTTTAACGCCCAGCTTCCCCAGCGCGTTTGCAAAACGAATCGCCTTCTCAAGAAGCGATTGATAGCTCATTCTTTTACCAAAAAAGACAGTTGCAGTTTGTTCAGGGAAACGCTCCGCGGCCCGCTCAAGAAACGCAAATAAAGGTTGCACCGGATAATCAATGCTTGGTCTTACGTTTTCAGGATAGCTCCTCAACCAAGGGTACTCTATATTATCACTCAAGCGGTTCACCTCCAACACATATTGGACAATGCTACTGTACAATATGTATTCGCTTTCTTTTATAAATATCCTGCGCCGCGGGGCTGAAAGGATGCTTAAACGCCCTCTTCGTCCACGATACCAAACTGTTTTGCCACATCTGTGTATTTTTCCGGGAAATCCGGTTTACAGCGCATGCCCATAAATGGTGTGGGAATCCGGGCGATACCACTTTTATGGGTAGCCTCCACCCCTGCTGCCACATTTGCCAACTCACAGGCAGGTACGGCGAAAAGTAGCTCATCATCGGCTGTGTGGGCAAAGACCCGCTCCCCACCACCAGGGATAATCACCTTACATTGCCCTGTTTGATAGGGGACGACAATTTCACTGCCGCAGGCACCCCGCCCCGTAAAGCTGGAGTCAATTTTCCCGCCGCCGTGATATAGCGCTCCCTGTACAAGACGAATGACCTGAGCGGCGTTCCCGTAAACCAAAACTACATCTGCATCGAAATCTGCCTTGGCCAAGGGCGCTGTAACGACGCCGCTGAATGCGTCCAGGGGCAGACTGGGGGTGGCCTCTTGTGTCCTGCGACCCGCTTCTGGCGATTGTGCATAATAGGGATATACAATTTCACCGTCTTTTACTGTTTGCGGTTCTGATTCCAGGCCGAAAATCATCATCGCTAAAATACATGCATGGTCTTCCCGACGAAACCCGACTTTCCAACCAACCCGTCTTGACATGGCTATCCCCTGACACAGCGCCCAGCGTTCTTTGGCAAATTCGGCCGGAAACCGGGTCTTTGCCGGAAAATCTTCGCCATCTTTCAACAGCTTGACGGCTACAGGATAGGTCAATGGCCTGATATACTCTTCGATACTGCTTAAAAATTTTGCCTGGATACTCATGGTTTCTCCACCTCTTGTTGTATTTTTTGTATTTCCTGCCTGTTCCTCGCTTGAATAATGTAAAAATATTCTAACTATTCCAGCCACAGACATATGCATTCTGGGGCTACACTCTCTTCTGAAAAATTAGGATATACTCGTGAATGCGGTTGACGCGAAAGACATATGGATAACCCAGCGGACGAAGCCGGTTATACTCGTGCCGCCTGTCCCAGATAATCAGATCATCCAGGGTGTACCCCTCTCCGGCAAGTATCCGGGATAGATCCATATGCAGAGGATAAAGCTGATCTTTTTTACGCAAATCCATCACCACAATACAGCAGTAACCCCGCGGACGAAGCCGGCGGTAAATTCCCCGGAAGACCATAGCCACTTCTTCCAGAAAGTGCCCGTACTCTTCAATGGTGCCCAGATCGTCTGCCAGATTGCCATAGTGCCGTTGATCGCGGTGATCAGCGGTGCGCTTTTGATTCAGGATGTCCCAGTATGGTGGTGAAGTCAGGCAAAAATCCACCGTCTCATCCACCAGCTCTTCCACCTGTCGCGCATCGCCGCATAACAACCGATGGTTCTCAGAGCCCGCCTGGGCAAGCCGTTTTTCTGCCAATGCAAGAAAGTCATGGGAAATATCAATGCCTATTCCTCTTCTGCCAAGATGATGGGCCGCAAGAAGCGTGCTGCCGGTACCGCAAAACGGATCAAGTACCATCTCGCCGGGGTGGCTGAAAAGTTCGATTAAGCGGCCTGCCATTTGTGCCGGAAACAGTGCCGGATGCTTTAAGCCCACTTCCTCAGTAGACTTGCGAATATCATCCCAAACACTAATAGAATAGTTTAACCATGTTTTGCCGTCCACTGTAATCTTTTTAGCCATGCGCTTCCCCCCACATTAACACTGCGGTTAATGCTCCATTTCGGTAATGAGTACCTGATCCATGTCCCCGTCCACTTCCTCCAGCACTACCGTAATATTTTCTTTGCCACTGGTAGGGACATTTTTTCCTACGTAGTCGGCACGAATGGGGAGTTCACGGTGACCCCGGTCCACCAGCACAGCAAGCTGGATATACTGGGGCCGACCCAGATCCATAATAGCGTCCATGGCCGCACGGATCGTCCGCCCGGTGTAAAGAACATCGTCAACAAGAATAACTTTACTGCCGGTAACGGGGAAAGTCACCTTTGTTTCCGCCGCAACCGGTTTCTCTTCCATCAGCATCAAATCATCGCGGTAGAGGGTAATATCGACAAAGCCGACGGGGGGCATGGCGCCTTCAATTATCCCTATCTTCCGGGCAATGCGCTCAGCCAACGGTATACCGCGGGTACGAATGCCTATTAATACCAGGTCTTCAATCCCTCTGTTTCTTTCTACGATTTCGTGGGCAATTCGTGTTAATGCACGACGCATTGCATCCGGATCCATAATCTGCTTTTTGACTCTCATTTTTTCATCCTCCTTTCTGACGTAAGGACGCCAGCAGTTCATTAAATTCAGCGGGAGGGTCAGCGGAAAATTCCAGATATCTGCCGTCGACCGGATGGGCAAACCCCAGCAGGTGTGCATGCAATGCTTGTCCGTTCAGTTTTATTTTTTGCCTTTTAAAACCATAAATAGGATCGCCTACAACGGGATAACCGATGGATGCCAGATGGACACGGATTTGGTGGGTCCTGCCTGTCTCAAGACGTAAGGCAAGATATGTAAAGCCGGACAAACGTTCCAACACACGAAAGTGGGTAACTGCATGCCGCCCTTTATCCGAAGAAACAACAGCCATTTTCTTTCGATCCCGGGGATGCCGGGCAATGGCGCCGTCCACCGAACCCTGTTTTACGGCGACTTCACCGTGGACGATAGCCAAATATTCCCGGACAACACTGTGGGCTTTAAACTGTTTGGACAGTGCCAGATGGGCGTGATCGTTTTTTGCCACAATTAAAACGCCGGAAGTATCCTTGTCAAGGCGATGCACGATACCGGGTCTGGCTTCCCCGCCGATGCCCGAGAGGTCCCGGCAGTGGTGGAGCAGCGCATTTACCAGGGTACCACCCCGATGCCCCACTGCAGGATGGACAACTAAACCCTTGGGCTTATTTAAAACGAGGACGTCACTGTCTTCAAACAGTATCTCCAAGGCTATGTTCTCCGCGTCCAGAGAGCTGGCTTTTACAGCAGGTATGGTGACCGATATGCATTCTCCCTCGTGGACACGGTAATTTGCTTTACGCACTTCACCATTGACTAAAACCAAGCCTTCGTCCATTAGTTTTTGCACTCGCGCCCGGGTCAGCTCAGCAAGTAAGCGGCTCACAATTACATCCAGACGCCCCCCCGCCGAATCCCTGTCCACATGAATAATATGCTCCTTCATGCTTTTTCCCTGCGGCCAAAGGGCCAAAGACGAATGGCAACATAAGCTCCTACTGCGGCGATAATACTTGCTATCTGGCCTAAAGTAAGAAACCCGACCAATAATGTGGCATCACGGTAAAACTCGATAAAAAAACGATAGATGCTGTAGAGAACAATAAATTCCATGAAGAGTTGACCATGAAAGCGGATTTTCTGTTTTCTGTATAAGAGGATAAAAAATATCAGCAGCGATGCCAGGAAAGCATAAAGTTGAGTAGGGTGGCGCGGTGTACTGTCAAGATAGGCAGAGGGAAGCGCCCAGGGCACACCGGTAGGACGGCCAAAACAGCAGCCGTTAAGCAAACAGCCAATGCGCACAATCGCGTATCCCAGCGCCAGATAGGGCGCCACCAAATCTGCCACAATTCCCTGGGGGAGTTTATGACGGCGGGTGTAGATAAGTCCAGCAAGAATCCCGCCTGCCAGGCCGCCGTGAAAAGAAAGGCCGCCGCTGCGAACAGCAAAGACGGACAGAGGGTCTGCCAGGTACACAGGGAGCTCAATCAGAATATAAAGAACTCTGGAGCCAACTAATGCGGCGACTATTATCCAGATTGTCATTTCCAACATTTTATCTTCGTTTAAGCCAGCTTTTCGTGCTTCACGGGTCAAACCGAAAACACCGATAGCAAAAGCTAATGCCAACATTACGCCGTATGCATAAATTGCGAAATTACCAAATTGCAACAGGATGGGAAACATTTATATTCCTTTCTCCCGTGGTGTCCGGGCTATATCAAGGATAAGCAGGCCAATACCGATGACAATGGCCATATCGGCAACATTAAAAACAGGCCAAACACGGAAATCGAAAAAATCAATCACATACCCAAAACGTACCCGGTCAGCCAAATTTCCCAGCGCCCCTCCAAACTGCAACGCCAGAGCTGTGCGAAGCAAATGATGCCCTACTGGCAGATGCCTGAGATAGGCAAGAATTAAAAGCGCCACCGCCAATGTAACCAGGACAAAAAACCCGGTGCGGTGGGCAAGTATGCCAAAGGCAGCGCCATAATTATGGACATACGTAATATGAAACACATTATTAATAACCGGTATACTTTGATGTAAGGCCATAGTACGGACAATGAGAAGCTTACTAAGTTGGTCTACAAGGAAAACAGCAGTGACAATCAGAAAAAAATACAACGGCAGCACCCCTACAGCATATTCGCCTTTATTTTACCACAGAGGTGCCTGCCGTTCAACTAATCGGGCAGCTGATCTTCGTATTCCTCATTGGAAATCCGGTCTGTATCTTCCACCAGCCCGATTCTTTCCTCGCTCTCATCTTCCGTATCTTCGTAATACACATGGGGCAACCAGTTATATTTACCCACGTCCTGCCAGGTATCTTCCCCATCATATCCGGTATAATCGCTCTTGCCTTCCATATAGGTTCTGGCAAAAGGAGGCGTCAGTCCGGCTTCCTCAATGGGACGGGAATCGTCACGTACAGGATCTTCCGACTCTTTTTTGCAGTGTATGCAAAATTCAGTATAGGGAATAGCGTCAAGCCTGTCCTCTGGAATTTCACCGCCACAATTTTCGCAACGGCCATATCGTCCCGATTCAACTTTTTTGAGTGCTTCCTCCACTTTTTCTAAAACAAACTGATTCTTTTCATGAAGGGAAATGTCTTTGGCTCGCTCATAGTTTTCACTGGCCACATCGGCGGGATGGTTGTCAATCACGGTCAGTTCCTGAGTCGAGTCTCGGAGTCCTTCATGTTCTTGCAGACCTTCCGTCATTTCTGTCTGCCCGATTAGATCTTTTTTTAACTCTTGTAATTGTAATTTATGACGAATCAGTGTTGTATCCATAGTTTCCTCCTACATTTGAGCTTGCACGATTTTAACAATCTCGGCGATAAAATCTCCGATCAGCGGCAGATTCAGTACCACAGCACGTTGCAAAATTAAGATAACAATAGCTGCAAAAACCGTAGCACCCAAGGCTGCCCCCAGTCCGCGACCAACACCGCCGAGAAAATTGACCCAAAAAAACCGGCGCGGGTTATTCAGTAACTGCATATATTCAGCGATATTGAACTTGTCAATTTCCTGCAGGAGCCTGCTCACTTTTTGGTTCAGCCGGTTTAACAAAAACTCATCAAAACGTGACGGCCCTGCCATTTTCAGCCCCTCCATTCTAAAAAGCCTCTACTATATAAATGTATCCGCAAAGCAGAAAAATTATGAGCTAAACCGGGGTCAGGTTTGATATTTGACTTTCTTAGCCTCTTGGGGTCAGGTTTAGCCTCAAATATCAAACCTGACCCCGAAAAGGCTCAACGGTCGGTTGGTACCGACTGTTGAGCCTTTGAGAGTTGGCAGTGCTATTTTATTTTATATGTCGGCTACGGTTTCGCTGCAGCGGGGGCAAAGGGTGGGGGTGTTTTTATCCTCACCGACACCGGGATGGACCATCCAACACCGCTCGCATTTTTCTCCGGTTGCTACTTTTACAGATACGGCTAATCCTTTTTCCGACGGCACACCGTCCGGCACTGCCGTTGATGCTTCGTGTAATGTACAGTCCGAAACAATAAACAGTTCAGCAAGCCGTTCCTTGAACGGAACCAATGCCGTATAGGCATCGCTGTCCGGGTAAAGGTCCAGAGCCGCGCCCAGGGAAGCGCCGATTTCTTTTTGGCGGCGGGCTTCTTCCAGACGGCGGGTCACAACTTCCCGGTATTCAAGCATTTTTTGACAGCGGGCTGCCAGAGTGTCATCCAGGTAGCTTTCGTTAACCTCAGGCCACGGGGCAAGCTGGACAGTATCACCGTCGTCATTTTTCAGATAACTCCAGGTTTCCTCTGAAGTAAATGTTAGTACGGGCGCGGTAAGCTTCACCAGAGTCACCAGAATCTCATACATCGCTGTTTGCGCCGAGCGGCGGGCAGACGATGTCGCATGGGATGTATACAACCGGTCTTTTAATACATCCATGTAGAAATTGGACATCTCCACCACACAGAAATTGTGGATGGAATGGAAGACAACATGGAAGTCGAAATCGTCAAATGCTTTGGTCACTTTTGCCACCAAAACCTGTAAACGATGCAGGGCGTAACGGTCCAGTTCGTCCATTTGCTCATAGGCGACCGCGTCCCGGGCCGGATCAAAATCGAAACAATTACCCAGCATATAGCGGACAGTGTTACGAATTTTACGATACACTTCGGAGAGCTGTTTTAAAATGTCCTGGGAGATACGGACATCACTCTTAAAGTCCGAGGATGATACCCAGAGGCGGAGAATGTCGGCACCGTACTGCTTGATAATTTTCTCCGGCGCAAGTACATTCCCCAGAGACTTGGACATTTTTTTCCCTTCACCATCCACCACCCACCCGTGGGTGAGGGTAGCACGGTAAGGCGCCCGACTCCGGGTCGCCACCGACGTTAGCAATGAGGACTGGAACCAGCCCCGATACTGATCAGAGCCTTCCAGGTACAAATCGGCCGGAGACGTGAGATCAGCATTGGTTTCCAGAACAGCAGTATGGGTGGAGCCGGAATCAAACCAGACATCCATAATATCTGTCTCCTTACGGAATTGCCCGTGACCGCAATGGGGGCAGGATGTGTTCACAGGCAGGATGTCGGCCGCTTCCCGGGCAAACCAGGCGTCTGAGCCTTCCTTGGCAAACAGCGCTGCTACAGCGCGGATTGTGTCTTCGTTAATCAGTTCTTTGCCGCACTCATTGCAGTAGAAGATAGGAATCGGCACACCCCAGACGCGTTGGCGGGAAATGCACCAGTCATGACGGTCCACAATCATATTATGAATTCGTTCCTGACCCCAGGACGGAATCCATTTCACTTCTTTAATAGCTTTCAGTGCATCCTTACGAAATCCTTCCACCGAGGCAAACCATTGCTCGGTGGCCCGAAACAGTACAGGCTCTTTACAACGCCAGCAGTGGGGGTACGGGTGCTTAATAAAGGCCAGAGAAAGGAGTGCGCCTTCTTCGTCCAGCGCCTCCCCTACCGCTTTGTTCCCTTCATCATAGCGCAGTCCGGCGAAGCGGCCGGCGTCCTGGGTAAAGCGTCCGGTGTGGTCCATGGGAGCGTAAATCTCCAGGCCGTATTGTAAACCGACTTCATAGTCTTCCTGACCGTGTCCCGGCGCAGTGTGAACACAGCCTGTCCCGGCTTCCAGCGTCACATGCTCCCCCAGTACCACCTGAGAATCCCGGTCGTACAGGGGATGCTTGCAGATTACCCCTTCCAGGTCCCGACCTGTGAATTTCTCTACGATAGTGTAGCCTGTTATTTTGAATGTTTCCATCACACTGCCCAAAAGTTCTTCAGCCAGAATTAAATCGCCCTGGGGGGTGTTAACCCGGACATAGGTAAATTTGGGATGTAGGCAAATAGCCAGATTGGCCGGAATGGTCCAGGGAGTGGTTGTCCAGATGACAAAGTAGACATTATCCGGGTTTTGAATTTTTCCTTTTCCGTCGCTGACCGGGAAACGGACATAGATGGACGGGGATTTGTGGTCATGATATTCAATTTCAGCTTCAGCCAGTGCTGTTTCACACTGCGGGCACCAGTGAACCGGCTTTAGGCCTTTATAGATATAGCCTTTCTTGGCCATTTCACCAAAAACTTCAATCTGTTTTGCTTCAAATTCCGGTTTTAAGGTAATATATGGATTCTCCCAGTCACCACGGACCCCGAGCCGCTTAAATTGCTCCCGCTGAACATCAAGAAAACGTAGCGCATAATCACGGCAGTGACGGCGAAACTCCAGGGGCGTAACTTCGCTACGCTTTATTTTCCCGGTTTTTACAACCTGATGCTCAATGGGAAGGCCATGGGTGTCCCAGCCGGGCACGTACGGCGCGTCAAAGCCCGCCATGGTCTTGTACTTAACGATAATATCTTTAAGCACTTTATTCATAGCAGTCCCCATATGAATATCACCGTTGGCGTATGGTGGCCCGTCATGGAGTACATACTTAGGACGGCCGCGGCGGTCAGCCTGGACTTTGCCGTAGATGTCCTGTTCCTGCCAGCGCTCCAACACTTCCGGTTCCCGCTGCGGCAGGTTAGCGCGCATGGGGAATTCAGTCTGTGGCAAATTCAGTGTTTTGGCGAAATCTTTTTCTTCCATCTTTTTTAAACCTCCGTCATTAATATCAAAAATATAAAACTCCCGTCCTGTTGAGGACGGGAGATATTCCCGCGGTACCACCCCGCTAGCCGCAAGCTATTACGGCCACTTTCATACTGTTAACGGCTTTCACCGGCAAAGGCTACTATTTTCACCTGCGACTCACGGGGGATTTTCCACGGAGTACCATACCGGGATTCCACCGTCCCCGGCTCTCTGTGATGCAAACATCCGTTTACTTGGCCCGTTCATTGTCTTTAGCTATAGGATTTGTCTTATTATAAACAAACAGCCGTCCGCTGTCAAGGAAGGCGGTACGGCTGTGTTCAAACGTAAGAATATTATGCTCCCCGTCTTGCTTCTTCTTTGTTGTCTTCCATGGATAGCCAGTCTTCCATCTCCAGGGCAGCCAACTGGGCTTCCACCAGAGAGCGGAAGCGCATCTTATATATCTGTGCCTGCTTATATACCTCATCATGCTCCGTAAGAATACGGCCCGCTTTATACCGGGCATCTTCCAGTATTCGGGATGCGTCTCTTTCCGCTTCACGGCGAATCAGTTCCGCTTCTTTGTTGGCGTTCCGTTTTACATCCTCCGCCGTCTCCTGAGCGACGACTATGGCGTTATGGAGCGTTTCTTCCAACTTGTGATAATGGTTCAGCTTCTCTTTGAGTTGTGCCGCTTGCTCTTTCGCTGACATATTATCTTTAATCAAATCTTCATAATCCTTAGCAACACGGTCTAAAAATTCATCCACCTCGGAAGGGGAGAGCCCGCGGATGGAGCGGCCGAATTCTTTGTTTTGGATATCAATCGGTGTTAACGACAAATTTGTCACCCCCAAATCTTATCTTCGTTTCCTTAATTCGCCTTTATAAGTGTAACTCCTGCACTTTAGATACGTTTTTTTAGTAAAAGATGGATACGCCCCTTTTTACTTTCACCCCGTACCTCCGCCAGTTCCATACGGCCGCGACCTGCCAGGGAAATTATATCTCCCTGCTTAACAGGTGTGCTGGCACTTTTTACCGACTGCCAGTTCAATTTTACCTGACCTGCCCGAATAGCCGGAGCCAGCTTGCTTCTGGAAAGCCCGAATCCGGCACTGGCTACAGCATCGAGGCGCAAACTGGCCACGGTGGCTTTAACATCACGGTTGCGGGGCTCAGTTGCAGCAACGTCTGCTACATCCATTTCCCGGATGCTTACGCTGTGGCTGCCGACCTGGATCAGGTTGCTCTGCAAGTAAGGAACGATTTCCGGGGAAACAAAAATCTGGGCGCATCTTTCATCGGCAACAATAATATCGCCAATCTTTTCCCGTTTCAAGCCCAAACCCAAAATTGCACCTAAAAAATCCCGGTGGGATAAACCGTCGGCCTTGGACCCGGCATCGGCTTCCAAGACAGCCAGTGGCACATCACCGGTATTCATCTGGCGAACCACGGGAAAAACCAGGACACGGACCCGTTCCGCTTCCTGGTAGCCTCCCCAGCTGATATATTTCACGTCCCCGTGCAAATGCAGCGCTTTCTCCACCGCACGCTGTTGGTAGGGATCCAAGAAATCAGTTGCCTGCGGCATTCCCGTTTTTTCTGTTTGAACCGCGCGATCCAGGGCAGTCGCTGCTGCCAGCCGTTCGGTTTCGTGCTCAAAGCGCTCCAGTATTTTTTCCCGTTCCATAAATACCTCCAGACCCTGACTAGAAGCCCCAGAAAAAGACGCGGACAAACAGACCCCGCAGTACATTCAGTAAGATAAGTGCGATCAACGGGGACAAATCTAAGTAAGAGCCACCACCTATATGCACCGGCTTAATAATCTTGCGTAGGGGTGCTAACACCGGTTCCGTCGCGCGGAAAGTGAACTGCCTCACCTTTAATAACGTTGGATTGGCGTCCCGTCCCAATGTTATAAATGAAAAAATAATTCTCGCCAACAACAGATAATAAAATATCTGGTAAAGAAGATTTATTAAACGGACAATTGCAATGCGGTCGTAAATGACGCTCAGCTCCTTTACTCGTCTAAGGTGGCGGCTACACCGCGATCTATCAATTCTCTGCGGATTTCCGCGTTCACTTCCACATGGGCCGGGGCAAAGACAAATATCTGCTGGCTCACCTTCTGCATATTACCGTCCAGGGCGAATGTGGCACCGGATATAAAATCAATAATGCGTTTGCATTCGTCTTTTTCCGTTTCTTCCAGATTGACAAGAACAGGCTTTTTATTTTTTATATGCTCCACAATCTGCTGTGCTTCGTGAAACTCCCGAGGCTTCAAAATGACAAGCCGCATACTTTTACTGCTTTGTTTACCGCTATGTAAGTTCAACACCGCACCTTTACGGGCCTGAGGACGGATAAATTCGGTGTCATCGTAAATTTCCTCTTCCTCTGTTTCCTCCACTAAGCCCAGAAAAGATAACGCTTTCTCCCAAAATTTTGCCACAACAATTCCCCTTTCTTTATATTCTTTCCCCGAATATTGCGCTGCCGATCCGCACAAGATTGGCCCCTTCTTCCACAGCAACTATAAAATCATGAGTCATGCCCATAGATAGTATGTTCATTTTTACTCCGGGTATATGGAAGCTGTGAAAAAGACGGTTCATCTCACGGAAATACGGTCTTACCCTCTCAGCGTCTTCCTCATAAGGTGGCACTGTCATCAGCCCTTCCACACGAAGGCCTGGCAGTGCTGCGGCCTCGCGGAGAAACTCCTGTAGTTGCGCAGGGGGCAGTCCCCCTTTTTGTGATTCTCCGGCGATATTTACCTGAACCAGCACAGAAACCGGTTTGTCCAGTTCTTCTGCCTGTTTATGCAAAGCTTCTGCCAGTTTCCAGCGATCCAGTGAATGAATCAGATTAAAGCGTCCTACCACATCTTTTACTTTATTGGTCTGCAGGCGGCCGATAAAATGCCAGTCAACGGCTGGGTACATCTCCACTTTTGGCAGCGCCTCCTGCAGGCGGTTTTCACCCAGAGAAGTCAGGCCCAGTTGTATAGCCTCGCCAATGGTTGCTACAGGAACCGTTTTGGTCACTGCCACCAATTGGACATGATTCTGACCAGATCGGTCCGCTGCCAGCCGCAGTCGGGCACGGACCGCTTCTATATTCTCTCTTAGTTTACTCATAAACGTTGTCCTTCTCTCACCAGATTCGGGTTTGTAATGACAGGAAACCCGATGCGTAAACCGCTAACCACAGCTTCCTCCTGCCACGTATCAATCACGTCCACAGGCCGGTAACGAACGATGGATTTCTCCAAAATGTAGACGCCGGTTTCATCACCCCGCTCTATCAGCGCCGAAGTTGGCAGGACAATTCCCCGTACTCTTTTGGTAATCACATCGGCAGAGGCAAGCCGTTGCGTAAAACAGCCGTCTACGTCATCCTTCATTTCAAAGATGAGCGTCACCTTGTCCCCGTCTTCCTCAACGACGACAGGCTGGCCTGTTGCGTCCTGGTCGGGGGCAAAAGAAAATCGTAATGTCACTGAGGACTGCTCCGACAACCCGGCGTATTCACCGGCAGTCAATTCTATCGCATAATACCAGGTAAAATTATCAACAATTTTGAACAGCAGGGAGCCCTGCCTGACTTCTTCCCCGGCAGACAGACGGCTCGGCTTAAAAGGGATTTTTCGTGTCAGCGGCACATTGATCTCCGTCATTGACTGCGGTTGCAAAACACCCTCAAGGCCGTCCAACTGCATAATGATGACTCCCGAGACCGATGTATGTACCGTTTGCCAGTTGTTATCCGCGGTTTTTATCCGTACGACCGGGGTACCAATGGCTAACCGTTCACCTTCCCCGACCAACCACTCCAGTTTACCTGTGGCGGGAGCAGCAACCACTCTCTCCTCCCGCACAATAACGCCTTCCACAGACTGAATCGTTTCCAGTACTCCGTTTTCAACCACGACCGTCCTCACAAACCGGGCGGTCAGAGCATCTCTGGCAAACGAATAAAATGCCTGTATACCAAACAAGACAATAACGGCAGTTAAAAGAAAGTAAACCAGTTTCTCCCCTGTCCTGCCGCGCCGCTTGCCGTGGACAACTGTAAACTTTCTATTTTTCTTCATTAATCTACTCCTGCTTTTGCAGTGAAATTACGCCTGCCATTCTGCCGGTTACGCCTCCCGCAGCGCGGTGCGAAAAAAACAGGTCCGTATGGCAATGGGTGCAATAACGACTGGTAATAATATTAGCTTTGGACACGCCCGCATCCAGTAACGACAACTGCTGTAGCTCCGGCAAATTAAAAAATATCTCCCCGTCTTTCCGCCGATTCAGGGTTTGTTGATATTTGTGTGGTACACACTCCGTTAGTTCAACGCCTACCCGATAACAGCATGGACCGATTGTCGGTGAAAGTGCTACGCGTATATTTTCACGAAGGCATCCCTGGACCGCCATGGCATCTATCATTGCCGGTCCCATGCCCGCCACGGCGCCCCGCCAGCCGGCATGGGCCAAACCAATGCAAACGTGAACGGGGTCATAAAAGAAAAGGACTGTACAGTCGGCCGAATGGGCCATGAGAACAATTTCCGGTTCTACGGTAACCAGTCCGTCTGTCCCCGGGATCGCGTCTGCAGCCTGCAGGTGACCGCGCCCTTTTGTCCGTGCGGTAACAACGGTGACCCGGTGGCCGTGAACCTGCTGACCGGTTACAACTGCCTCCGGTGCATATCCTATAGCTTCGGCAAAACGACGCCGGTTTTCCAGGACAGCACATTGATTATCTGCCACATGCAGTCCCAGATTTAGCGTGTCATAGGGCGTGCGGCTTTGACCGCCGTGCCGTAGAGAGAACCCATGCAGGATACTCTTATCAGTAAGGTTCCTGTAGGAAAGAAAGGAGACTCCCTGACGGTGGATTATTGTTTCCTTTTCCATATTCACTCCTGTTAACGGTAGTGTAGCGGGGAGAGGACGACCTCACCCTTCAGGCTTGTCTGTTTCAGATCGATGACACGTTGGTTCCTTGAACCGCGATAAGCCAAGGACGGGTCCCGCTCCTCCACAATAAACGGACCGTCAATTAAAATGTCACCGGCGGCCAGCAATTTTTCAATATCTGGATCGCCGGTGGCTTTTGCAAGCAGTCCTTCATAAGTATACCCTGAATATATCAAAATTTCCAGTTTCCGTTCACGCAAATATGCGGCTAACGCAGCAAACGCACCGGCCTGACGGAACGGTTCACCCCCTGAAAAGGTAATGCCCCGTACGGAGTTGTCGGCACAAAGCTCCGCCGCCAATTCATCCAGATTATACCATGTGCCGCCTTCAGGGTCCAAGGTTTGCGGGTTGTGGCATCCCGGACAGTGGTGAGGACAACCCTGGGCAAAAACAACCGATCGCAGCCCCGGGCCATCCACCACGCTATTCTTTTCTATACCTGCGAGTTTAACCTTCATGGCACGCCCTCTTTTATAGCTGTTTCATTAGCAACAATGGGGTTTACGGTCGCGCAACTCCGCCTGCTTTGCACTGTTAAAGCGCTCTTCGGTGGAAAGATAACCGGTAATCCGGCGGATACGCCGCACATCAGTGCCGCCGCAGCCTGGACAGGCATCGTGGACAATCCCGCTAAAGCCACAACTGCGGCATTCGTCTATGGGATAATTGATCCCCCCGTAGCCGATATCTGAGGCCGCCATATGGCGGACAATATCTTCCACAGCTTCCACGTTCTTTCCTGGAGGGGATTCCAGCTCCACATAGGAAATGTGGCCCGCTTTACAATACTTGTGGTATTCTCCCTCAGTGCTTAATTTATCAAACAGTGACATACAATAATTAACCGGAATATGGTAAGAATTGGTATAGTATTCTTTGTCAGTAATTTTTGGAATGGAGCCAAAACGTTCCCGGTCGATATTGATAAAGCGGCCGGACAATCCTTCTGCCGGCGTGGCTACCAACACGAAGTTCAGATCGAATTCATCCGAGAACTGCTCCATACGTTTGTTCATATGAGAAACAATTTTTAAGCCCAATTCCTGCGCTTCCTTGTCCTCGCCGTGGTGTTTACCGATTAATGCCTGTAGCGTTTCCGCCAAGCCGATAAAACCAACGGCCAGAGTTCCATTCTTAATGACTTCTTTGATAGGCTCTTCTGCCTGCAAATTTTCCGATCCCATATATAGCTTTTGTCCCATACAAAACGGCAAGTCACCGGCCCGGAGGTTACCAAGGATTTCAAAGCGGTGCATAAGCTGTCTTGCCGACAGGCGTAAAAGACGGTCAAGTTCCACAAAAAAAAGTTTTACATCCCGTGTCTGCAGTGCCACCCGCGGCAAATTTATAGAAACAGGAGCAATATTTCCTCTGCCAGCAGATACTTCTTCGCCGTGCCTGTTGCCAATGGTCCTTGTGCGGCAGCCCATGTAGGCGATTTCATCCCCGTATGGCTTATTAAAAGAGGAATCCATGAAACTAAACGTGGGGTTTAAGCGATGGGCTGAAACTTTAATAGCGTGCTGGAAAAGATCATAATTCGGATCTCCGGGATTCATATTGACACCATTTTTTACACGGAAGACCAGATTGGGAAAAATCGGACTCTCTCCGTTCCCCAGACCGCGCTCAAATGCTCTCAGAATAGAACGGGTAACCGCCCGGCCCATTTCGGTCGTATCTGTCCCAACATTCAATGTGGAAAAGGGAACCTGGGCTCCGGCCCTGGAATGCATCGTATTCAGGTTATAAATCAGCCCTTCCATCGCCTGGAAGACTTCTTCTTCGCCGGGCACACTGGGCATTGTGGCAACAATCTCGGACATAGACCTGTCGAAGTGAGGAAAGCTCTGTCCACCGAACATATCGTTCTGATTACTCTGCAAAATGATAGCCGCTTGGGCCACCGCTGACCCGATTCGTTTAGGCGGGCGGATAAACCCGTAACCGGTGTTAAACCCTTCGGTCAATAATCGGGTAAGATCAATTTGCAAACAATTAAGTGTTTTCCCGTAGTAGTCTAAGTCATGGATATGAAACGCTCCCCTCGTATGTGCCTGAGCAAAATCCTCCGGTAAGAGATTAGTCAGGTAGTACTGTTTACTGGCGGCGCTGGCAATTTGCAGCATTTTAGCCGACGGGGAATTTGAAATATTTGCATTCTCCCGGTTGGTTTCTACCAGAATCTCTTTTACCGTATCCATTAAATCCGATTTACCTTCCCGGATACGGTTACGACGATCGCGGTAAAGTATGTACGCTTTTGCTGTGCGGGCATGTCCATTTTCAATCAGAATTTTTTCCACAGTATCCTGTACATCTTCTACTGCGGGAATATTTCCGTTGTAGCCCATATTGCTCAATTGTGTAATCACCTGAGCTGTCAGGTTTTCCGCAATTTTTTTGTTTTCTCCCCCAACTGCCTTGGCAGCCTTGAGGATTGCCTCTGTAATCTTCTCCGCATCAAATGGTACAACCCGTCCATCCCGCTTTTTAATTTCTATAAACATGCTCTCTTTTCCCTCCTGCTCTTGGTGATCAGTTACTCTCATCTTCCGGCATTTCTGCCAATGCTTTTTTAAAGTCGGCAATATCTCTGAACTTATGATAAACAGACGCAAACCGGACATAGGCTACCTCATCGATATCACGAAGCTTGGCTAATACCCGATGGCCAATTTCATCTGATGCCACTTCATGATAAAAACTATTGCGCAATTCCCGCTCCAGGCCGTCTACCAGTGCCTCGAAGGTATATAAAGGAATTTTACGTTTTCCTCCGGCATAAATGAGGCCGTTTAAAATTTTTGTGCGGTCAAACATTTCTCTGCTGCCATCCCGCTTAACTACAATCAATGGGGATTCTTCCAGTTTTTCATAGGTAGTAAAGCGCTTATCACAGTCTGCACATTCCCGTCGTCTGCGAATTGCGCTGCCTTCATCGGTAGAACGGGAGTCAATAACCCTGTTTTCCACACAACCGCAGTATGGACACTTCACCGTCACAACCTCCTTTCACGGACACCATATCTAGTATTGGTATAATTATACACCACCAGATATAGTGTGTCAAAGGAAATTTCACCGGTTGCGGTAAATAGGCCCGGGCAGGTCTACCAGGATTGTATCAACTCCAATTTTAACAATGTTCTCCCATGGAATAACAAAATCCCTGTTTCCCCCGAACATACTGAATATCCTGGAGGCACCCGGCACAATCAACGCAGTAATCCTGCCATTTTCCAGATCCAGATCCAAATCACAAATCACACCCAATCTTTTCCCGTCCACAACATTAATTACATCTCTATTCCGCAAATCAGAGATTTTTATCATCGCGCACCTCTTTTGACGTTTTCTACAGTATATGACAGAGTGGTGCAGGTTTGACTATTTGTAATCCGGGGGCAATTCTAAACTTGCAATCAGATTAACAATTTATTTATACGCAAAAAAGACGACATCATCTGCCGTCTTTTATCTTATTATTTGCGCTTATTAAATTCTACCAACAGAACGTGGGTATCTATGGTTGCATGTCGGTAACCGGCGCCACGCGGGTATACCATACTTTACCGTCGACTTCGCGGACTTCAGCCACCCGTATCAGGTTCGACTGATTAAACGCTTTTGCCGGCTCACCGGGGGGAGACAGGAACACCAGCAATAGTGCCGCCACGAATAGCAAGCCGACACCTTTCCATGCTTTTTTATTATGCACCTTTCTCCACCTCCTTACTGAACGTGCTTGCGCAGGTGGCTGAGTGCCGCTTTCTCCAGGCGTGAGACCTGGGCCTGTGAAATACCGATTTCATCGGCCACTTCCATCTGCGTCTTACCTCGGTAAAAACGAAGGGTTAAAATAAGTTTTTCCCTTTCGTTAAGTTTTTGCAAAGCTTCTTTAATGGCCAGAACTTCCAGCCACTTCTCATCCTGGTTTTTATCATCTGAAATCTGATCCATGACAAAAATGGGATCGCCGCCGTCATGATAAATCGGTTCAAAAAGGGAGACCGGCTCCTGAATGGCATCCAGCGCATAAACAATATCTTCCCGCTTTAAGTCTAATTCGGAAGCGATTTCATTGATATTTGGCTCTCTGCCAAACCGGTTGGCCAGGGTATCTCTGACTTGAAGTACTTTGTACGCAATATCCCGCAGTGAGCGGGATACCCGGATGGGATTGTTGTCCCGCAAATAGCGGCGGATTTCTCCGATAATCATTGGAACAGCATATGTAGAGAACTTAACATTCTGACCCAGATCAAAATTGTCAATTGCTTTAATCAGGCCAATGCAACCGACTTGAAATAAGTCATCCACATATTCGCCCCTGTTATTAAATCGTTGTATTACACTAAGTACGAGCCGCAGATTACCGTTGACCAATATCTCCCTTGCAGACTCGTCTCCGTCACGCAACCGGACAAAAAGACGGCGCATTTCCTCACTTTTTAATACGGGCAGTTTTGCGGTATTCACACCGCATATTTCCACCTTATTGATCACGCCGTTTCCCCTTCCAGTAGAAAATTTCTAGGAATAAAAATCTGTTTGCTGTATACCTGCAGTATTTCCTCAGAGGTTGTTTTTATACAGCTAAAGATTTCACGGCGTGGCAGTGAAAACCGTCTACTCCATTTTTTTTATCTCTTTTTTTAGTCGCTTGATTATTCTTTTTTCCAGACGGGAGATATATGATTGGGAGATTCCCAGCATTACCGCCACTTCTTTTTGCGTCTTTTCATCCTGTCCCAACAGGCCAAATCTTAATTCCATAATCTTTTTTTCCCGCCTGTTTAGTTTCTCCATAGCGCTGTAAAGCAATTTCCGTTCTACTTCTGCTTCGATATTTTTTAGCACTAAGTCATTCTCTGTTCCCAAAACATCGGAGAGAAGCAATTCGTTGCCATCCCAGTCAACATTTAAAGGCTCGTCAAAAGAGACTTCCGCCCTGATTTTATTATTTCTCCGTAAAAACATTAAAATTTCATTTTCAATACATTTGGAAGCATATGTGGCCAGCTTGATATTTTTATGAGGATCAAATGTGTTCACCGCTTTAATAAGGCCGATAGTGCCAATGGATACCAAATCGTCAATATGAATACCGGTATTTTCAAACTTCCTGGCGATATAGACGACTAAACGCAGGTTTCGCTCTATTAGGACAGTTTTAACAGCCCAGTCACCGCGCTTTAGCTTTTCCAGCAGAAAGACTTCCTCATCCTGAGATAAAGGCGGCGGCAGTGTTTCTGAACTCCCCACATAATAGACCTCGGGTTGAAATTCTAACCCCAGTAGCCTCTGTGCCTGCAAATAAAGCAAGCGTAGTTTTAACTTCCAATGAGCGAACACCCTCAAAAAATTCACCTCCCGAAAAAATCAAGGACATCAGGATGAAGCAGAACTTCCACATCATTATCTAAAGATAACGGCTTACTTGTAATGGCAAAACGTAGTCCTGCCAATGTCCTTACAGTATCATCGCCATGAAGGAAAGCCTCTTCCGGACGAAAGGTAATCAGCATACCCGCATTTTCCAGGGAGCGGTACGGAGCAATACCGAAACGGCCTGCCGTGATATGATCGAGACACAGCAGAGCTTCCACAGGGTTTTCACCACGGTCAAATGCTTCTTGCAACACCCCGGGCAGCATACTCTTCACGGCGCTATAATTAACGATAGAAAGTGGCTTGCCTGTCACAGGCTCCCGCAGGCTGTTCCCGGTGTCCACCAATGCCCAAAGCGTCACATCTTTGTCTCCATCCTTAATGACCAGCCGATGGCGCAATCGGCTCCGCTCACGCTGCTTTTCGCTGAAATGCCAGACACCGGCTATCAGTAGAAAGGTAATCAGCACCCCCGCAAACAGCATACCGGGTCTGGGTGGCTCTATGTAGAAAGCACCGCCCCGGACAATTGCAGGAGTAGTGCCAAAAAAGTGGAGTGCGAAAATTGTTCCTGCCAGGAAAAAAGAGGCCAGAAAAAAAGCGCCGTAAAGTCGGAGCATTTCAATAGGGCGACTGGGGCGGAAGGTGAACCATACCAGAAAGAAAGAGACGATTAATTTACCAAACCACGTGTACAATAAATGTGCATCGGGCATGAAAATAATCAGGCTGTACACTGCAGCTAAGGCCCCTCCCGCAAATAACCGGGAGCGGGTAATGATCCGGCCTGTGAGCCGCGCCGTAATATAAAATAAAAATGTGTTTATCATAAAGTTTAGTGCAAAAAGGTCTTCCACGTACAAAGTGCCCACCTGCCCGGTTAGGCTGGACAAACCGTTAATATATATTCGGTTCCGCCACCATCTATGCTTGATTATAATCGATTCGCTCTTAAAAATTTGTCACAATCTGGTGACCGCCCAAAAAAAACAAACAAACGACACAGTAAAAGCTGTGTTTGCAACTTGAGAACCGTCCCCGGGGTTGCATCTTTGCAACTTGAGAACCGTCCCCGGAAAAACAAAACCGACACAGCGAATGCTATGCCGGTCAGTTTTTATGCTGGTTGTTGCAAATTGAGAACCGTCCGGGGTTGCAAAACATTTTATGTTCGTTTGCGGCGAAGGAATGCGGGGATGTCGATATCATCGGAGGAAAAGCTCTTTTGAGTCAGTTCGTCCATAATTAATTTACGTTCAGATGCACGGTGGTCAAAGCCGGTGGCAATAACGGTGACACGTACCTCATCTTTAAGATTTTCATCGATGACAGCACCGAAGATGATGTTGGCGTCGGGATCTGCGGCTTCAGCCACAATATCGGCTGCCTCATTGACTTCAAAAAGACCCAGGTCGCTGCCGCCGGTGATGTTTAAGAGTACCCCGCGGGCACCATCGATGGATGTTTCCAGCAGCGGGCTGGCAATGGCTGCTTTTGCAGCATCCACAGTACGGTTGTCCCCGGTGCCGACTCCGATACCCATCAGCGCGGCACCAGTTTCCTTCATAATTGTTTTTACATCAGCAAAGTCCAGGTTAATCAGACCCGGGACAGCAATCAAATCAGAAATACCCTGAACGCCTTGACGCAATACGTCGTCAGCAATACGGAAAGCTTCCAGAATCGGCGTCCTTTTTTCAACAACCTGTAACAGCCTGTCGTTTGGAATGACAATCAGTGTATCCACTTTCTCTTTGAGATGAGCGATGCCTTTTTCAGCTGCACCGGCCCTTCTTCTTCCTTCAAATGTGAACGGTTTGGTAACAACACCAACGGTTAAGGCCCCCAGTTCATGAGCAATCTCAGCGATAACGGGAGCTGCCCCTGTACCGGTGCCGCCGCCCATACCGGCAGTGACAAAAACCATATCCGCACCTTTCAGTGCCTGCTTAATCTCTTCCCGGCTTTCTTCTGCTGCCTGATGTCCAATTTCCGGGTTTGCGCCAGCCCCAAGTCCTTTGGTAAGCTTCTCGCCAATTTGTAACTTACATTCCGAGTGTGACAGGTAAAGTGCCTGAGCATCCGTGTTGACGGAAATAAACTCTACACCGCGCAGTCCTGCTGCAATCATCCTGTTCACCGCATTACTGCCGCCGCCACCCACACCTATTACTTTTATTTGAGCAAACTGTTCCATTTCAATATCAAATTCAATCATAACAACAAACCCTCTCTTTCCTTGGGACGTTATTAATCAAACATCTCCACTAACCAATTTTTGATTTTGTTAAACAGCCCGGGCAACATTTGCCGGCTTCCCCTGTAATCTCTTAACCCGTAAGGATGTGCCTTCTGAATATAATGAATAATTCCCACACCGGTAGAATAAATCGGGCTTTTTACCCCTACATAACCGGGTTGCGACACACGGACCGAAGAATCGAAAATCTGTTCAGACAGTTCCACAATGCCACGTAGTAATGACACCCCTCCTGTGAGGACAACACCTGCCGGCAGCGGTTCGTTTACACCCATCTTCTCCAGTTCCCGGGAGGCGAGATGGAGGATTTCAACCATTCGGGGCTCAATAATCATGGCAAGCTCAGCCACCGAGACTTTTCGGGCTTCTTTACCTGAAATCTGGGCCAGTTCCACAGTCGCTTCATTAGAGGCCAGGGAAGGCAGTGCCACTCCGTGTTCCAGTTTTAGCTTTTCCGCTGTTTGAATCGGGGTACGCAATCCAACTGCGATATCGTTCGTTATGTAGTCACCGCCGACAGGTATGACGGATATATTCTTGATATGGCCGTTTTGGAAGACGGCGATTTCCGTGGTGCCGCCACCAATGTCAATCAGGATGACGCCCAATTCTTTCTCATCACGGGACAGGGCTACTTCAGCGTTAGCCAAAGATGTCAACACCATGCCGTCAATTTCCAGGCCGGCCCGTTCCACGCAACGAACAAGATTACGAATGGATGTGACCATGCCGGTGATAATCATGGCATCCACCTCAAGGCGAACGCCCACCATTCCCACCGGATCCCGAATCCCGTCATATCCGTCAACAATATACTCCCGCGGTATCACGTCAATAATCTCCCGGTCGGGCGGCAGCGCAATGACCCTGGCGGCCTGCAGCACCCGCTCCACATCGTCTTCGGTGATTTCTTTATCATCACCGGAAACGGCGACAACGCCGCGGTTGTTGATTAATCCAACCTGGGAGCCGACAATCCCTAAAAAAGCGGAAGGTATACTGGCGCCTACCATCCGCTCAGCTTCTTCCACTGCATGGGCGATCGCTTCCACCGTTTTATCGAGGTCAACAATTACACCCTTTTTTAATCCTCCCGACGGGCTTGTCCCCACACCGATAATATTGATGGAACCGTCCGTATTTACTTCTCCAACAATTACGCGGACATGGGATGTACCGATATCCATACCGCAAATCAAGTTTCTTTTGACCACTACCACACCCCCTCGCCCTGCTTGTCACATTACATTTTTATTCAACAAGAGTTAACGATTCCCTTTTTTTAATTAATGGTTTTTTGTTATTTTTTGTTTGTTGTTACGTGGAAGGCGGGAGCTTCTTTTACCCGTAAATCCAAATATCCGTCAGTCTGTTTCCCCTGAATTTGTGCTGCTATTTGTGTCAAAATATTTATTTTTTCGACAAAGTCACTTTGCCCAAGCCAGACAACCAGGCCATCTAACGTAATGAGAATAAAATTTTCCGGGTCGGACACATTGAGTTCGGAAACAGCCGGTCCAGCTTCATCCAGTAAGGTCAGAGCAGCAGCCGCAGCGGCCAATTGCTCTCCCCACAACAGGTACTCGCCTACTTTTAATTCCACAGGGGCAATACCCGTTAGTAACGGCAGGCCAAAATTTTGAGGGTCCTGAGTTGTACCAAGTACCTGGCCATCTCCCCCCACTTCAAGGAGATACTCGCGATAGGGGACCAAAGCCATCGCTTTCTTTTCCTGAATTTCAA
This sequence comes from Clostridiales bacterium, assembly GCA_018335855.1. Classification (GTDB taxonomy): domain Bacteria; phylum Bacillota; class Dethiobacteria; order Dethiobacterales; family Dethiobacteraceae; genus UBA7523. The sequence goes on along the minus strand of JAGXRM010000007.1, from coordinate 65,044 downwards.
CGTATAGTGCCCGTGGCAGACGCCGGTGGATTTCTGCAAACTCTATACGGGGAATACTCTCTACCCGTTTTTTAATTTGTGAAGGACTAATATCCCAGACGTTTTGCCCCTCGTGGACCTGCATAGCCAAACGTATCTCCGCCTCCGGCGTGTGCAGATTCCCCTCAATCTCCAAAGTATCGAGAATAAAAAAATCAGAACGGATAAAGCTATGAAACCCCCAAAGAATTACAAAAAAAAGAAAGATGACTAACAGGCGGTTTTGTAGAACTCTTTTTTTTTCAGGTGCAACCCGACCGTGTTTTCGTAACGGAACGGGACGGTAGCGGTTATGCTTGTCCATTGTTTCTGCCTCCGTGGCGAAGGTTTCCCGCGGCTTAAGAAGCCGCGGGACTGACTTAAATCCTTTCAATATTCCCGCCAAGCTGGGAAATATATCCATCCAGGTTTTCGTACCCTCTGTCAATATGGTTCAGGCCATCCACCGTGGTTTTACCTTCCGCGCTTAGCCCAGCTATAACTAACGCGGCTCCCGCCCGTAAATCCGGTGCGGTAACGGCGGCGCCCGTCAATTGCGCAACGCCTTTTACTACGGCAGTCCTGGCATCGGTAGCTACCTGAATGTTGGCGCCCATGCGAAGCAATTCCCCCACATGCTTAAAACGAGAGTCAAACACGTTCTCAATAATCATACTCGTTCCCCGGGCTTTGCACAAGAGGGCCATCATCGGGGCCTGTAAATCAGTGGGAAATCCTGGGTAAGGCAATGTCCGTACAAACTCCACGGCCCTCAGCCTTTCCGGGGCTAAAATATGCAACCGGTCGTTTTCGGCTCTGATTTGTACTCCTGCCTCACGGAGTTTTGCAATAACAGCTTCCAAGTGACCGGGAATTACGTTTTCCAACTGCACATCCCCGCCTGTGGCGGCAGCCGCCATTAAAATTGTCCCTGCCACAACGCGGTCGGGAATAACAGTATACTCAACGCCATGAAGTTGACTGACACCGTCAATACGGATTTGATCAGTTCCTGCACCGCGAACACGGCCGCCCATTTTATTGAGTATATTTTGCAAATCAACAATTTCCGGCTCTTTGGCGGCATTATAAATCATCGTTATACCACGGGCGCATATAGATGCCAGCATTACATTCTCAGTGGCCCCAACGCTGGGATAGTCCAAATGGATATTCCCCCCGGTAAGCCGGGGGCTGCTGGCATAGATGTACCCGTGCTGTTCACGGATTTGGGCGCCCAATGCGGTCAGCCCCTTGAGGTGAAGATCGATGGGGCGCTGGCCAATGGCGCAGCCGCCGGGGTAAGAGATGCAAACCTGGCCAAAGCGGGTCAGCAGAGCGCCCATCAAAAAAATAGTAGAGCGCATTTCACGCATCAGCACTTCATTGACGGAGTAATTGTTTACGCCCCTGGAATAAATAGTAAGATTTTTGCCGCTCCAGGTGACATTTACACCTAAACTGCGCAGTATTTCCACCATTTTTATGACATCACTGATATAGGGCACATTTTTTAATACAATTTCATCATCACTTTTATTTAAGAGTACAGCGGCCAAGACCGGCAAAATTGAGTTTTTAGCACCACCAATCCTAACGGACCCCTCCAAACGTTTGCCGCCATGAACAATATATTTCTCCATGCTCCCACCTTCCCGCTAGTCACCAAGCACTTTTATCTCTAATGCCAGATTTATACCGAATTTCTTGTGCACAGTTTCTTGCGCCAACTCGATTAAGGATAAGACATCTGCTGCGGTGGCATTTCCACAGTTGACAATAAAGTTGGCATGAATTTCGGAGATTTTTGCTCCACCCGACCGGTGGCCTTTCAAACCTGCAGCTTCAATAAGCCGTCCGGCGGCATCTTGGGGCGGATTTCTAAATATACTTCCGGCGTTGGGTTGGCGGGGCTGACGCGACCGTCGGAAATCCATAAATTCCCGGCGCTTGCGCTCAATGTCTTCTCTCTTTCCCGGGGAGAGGCTGAATCTGGCAAAGCAGACGATAGCACCAGGGTAGATTCCGCTTGTACGGTAGGAGAGCTGTAGTTCTTCTGCCTTGAAGGTATGTAGTGACAGTGTGTTATCGAGAATTTCCGCATCAAGCAGTATGTCACTTGTTGCCTGACCGTGGGCTCCCGCGTTCATAAACAACGCGCCCCCCACTGATCCGGGAATACCGGTGGCAAACTCCAGTCCGGTCAGATTCCGGTCGCAGGCGTCTCCTGCCAGCCGTGCCAGCGGTACAGCGGCACCGCTTGTCGCTACTGTCCCCTCAAAGGCAAACTGAACGAAATCACCGTCCAACCGAATCACGGCACCGCGAAAGCCACTGTCGGCAACCAGGATGTTTGTTCCGCTCCCCAGTAAAAAATAAGGAATGCCTTTTTCTCTAAGCAACGTCAGGGCTGAAATTAATTCTGCCGTCGTCCGCGGTTGCAGATACAAATCAGCCGGGCCGCCGATCCTAAAAGAAGTATGGCGGGACAAGGGCTCGTGACATTTCACCGAGCCGGATATTTCGGCCGCTAATAATCCGGCTATTTGTTTCATAAGCACCTCCCGCACCTTTACCCTTCGCCGTAGTTTATAGTATGCAAAGGGTGCTGTAGTGTGTTTCCAGAACTATTTACAAACTCGTCCAAATTATGGTAAGACTAAGCCAGTTCCCTAAGTACTGCAGCCATACGCTCTGCGGCATCCGGAAAGCCCAGACTGCGGCTGGCATCTGACATCTCCCGCAACCGGTGGATGTTCTTTAAAAGTTCTGTCAAAAGTTCGGTTAACAAGGCAGAAGTCAGGTCTTCTTCCTTAATGAGCACGGCCGCACCATGGTCTGACAGCATTCTGGCATTATATTCCTGATGATTATTTGTTACGTTGGGTGAGGGAACCAAAACCGCAGGTACTCCCAGTGCGGTAACTTCCGCCAGAGTCGTGGCTCCTGCCCGGCTGACCATCAAAGAAGTTTTTGTTAAAAGTTCAGGCAGTGCAGGATGATAAGGAATGATATGCAGGCGCTTTGGAAAACGGACTTCTGCGGCAGCCAGTTTTGCTGATACTTCCGCAAAATAACGCTTGCCGGTAACATACACGACCTGTGCGTCACAGGCTGACAATACCTTAGCAATGCTGTCAGTAAACGCCTCATTTAACCTGGCTGCACCATGGCTTCCGCCTACACAAAGCAGCAGCGGCACCCCAGGCAGCAGGCCGGTGGGAATTGTATCTTTACCGTCGGCAGCAACGGCTTCGCTGGCACGCGGATTTCCCGTCAGCACCGTCCGGCCGGGACGGGGAAAGTGGCGTTCACTGCCCGGAATACTCAGACAGACACTACTGGCCACCCGGGAAAGAAGAACGTTAGTCAGGCCGGGAATCGCATTTTGCTCGTGGATTACAGTAGGGATCTTTGCCAGCGCCGCCGCCAGCACCACAGGCCCGGACACATAACCGCCGACGCCAACTACTATATCGGGCCGAAAACGTTTGATTACCTGACGGGCCGCCCGCAGACCGGAGAAAGCCAAAAAGACGGCTCGTCCCATTTGCAGGGAGAGTCGTCTCTCCAGACCCACCACAGGGATCATTTCCAGAGAGAACCCACTGTCCGGGATAATATCCTTTTCCATGCCCTTTTGGGTACCGACAAAAAGAATTTCTGCCTGTTCCCGGGAGTGAAGATAGCGGGCCAGGGCCAACGCCGGGTAAATGTGTCCCCCGGTGCCTCCCGCCGCAATCAGTACACGCATGAACATCCTCCACCTATCTGGTAATACTTGCTATTTTACGTGTTTGGATATGTTTAATAATACGCCAATGCTGCACATAGTAAAGAGCAAAGACGATCCGCCCGCACTGATCAGCGGCAGGTTTATCCCGGTTACCGGAATGGAGCCGGTAACAACACCGATATTCATCAGAGCCTGCAGACCGATCATGGCGGTGATTCCGGTCGCCAAAAGCGAACCGAACAAATCCGGTGCCATTAAAGCTACTTTAAAGCCCCGCCATAATAACAGAAAAAAGAGCAGCAGAACACTGGCAGCACCGATAAAGCCCAGTTCCTCCCCGATAATAGCAAAGATAAAATCACTGTGGGGTTCCGGCAGATAAAAGAACTTCTGCCTGCTACGACCCAGACCTACGCCGAATAGCCCGCCGGGTCCCAGCGCATAAAGCGATTGAATGATTTGATATCCGGTGTTAAGGGGATCAGCCCACGGATCGCGAAAAGACAGCAGGCGCCGCATACGGTATGGCTTGCTGACCATTAGATAACCTAACAGCGGGGTTACTGACAGACCCAATAGAAAAATCTGCTGCAGCGGCATTCCTGCCACAAAGATAATAACCATTACAGTACCGGCAATAGCCATCGCGGTACCCAGGTCCGGTTGCAGCAGAATCAAACCGAAAAAGATACCCATGACACCCAACACAGGGAGCGGCCCTTCCGTGAACTTCCCGATGCGAATATCTTTCCGTGAAAGATACGCGGCGGCAAAGAGCAACAGCGCAACTTTCGCCAAATCAGAGGGTTGGCCCGTGAAACCGCCAATACCAATCCAGCGTTTAGCACCGTAAATTTCTACGCCCAAGCCTGGGATAAACACGGCCAGAAGCAGGAGGAAACTTGCCAGCAGTATAGCATTCGTCCACCGCTTCAGTTTCCAATAATCATAATTGCTTAAAATAATCATCCCGGCTAAACCCAAGATTGACCAGAACGCTTGCCGTCTTAGATGGAAGTACAAATCCTGACGGTTTTCCATGGCAATAACGGCACTGGCACTAAAGACCATTACCATGCCAATAGCAAGTAGAGTCATCGTAGTAAAGAGAATGATGAAATCTGGCTCTTTCCTTTTAACTGTTTGTTTCATCCCCTCTGCCCTCCAGCTGCAAAACCGCATCTTTAAACTGATCTCCCCGTTCCTCAAAATCCCTGAACATATCCCAGGATGCACACGCCGGCGATAGCAGTACAATCTCACCGGCCTTGGCCGCTCTGTAGGACTTTCTAACTGCTTCATCCAGCGAACCGGCATACTCAAAATGTGTAAAGCCCACGGCAGTTAAAGCGCTCGCCAATCGTGCTGCAACCTGCCCGATGATAACAACATGGGATGCATGTTCTTTTAGCGCTTCAGCAAAGGATTCAAACTCTCCGCCCTTGTCATACCCGCCCGCAATTAGCACTTTTCGGCCGGCGAATGCTTCCATTGCCTTGATAGCTGCGTCTGTATTCGTTCCTTTGGAATCGTTATAAAAACTGATACCGTTAACGGTTTGCACAAATTCAAGCCGGTGTGGAACTCCGGGAAACTGTCTTAGTGTGTCTGCAATCGTACCTAAAGGCACACCGCCAAGCCAGGCAAGAAGAGTGGCGGCCAAAGCATTTTCCAGGTTATGGGCGCCAGGTATGGCAATATCACTAATGGCGCAAACGCGCTGTATTTCTGTCCCGTTGTTTATTATTATTTGGCCGTCACGTACATATGCCCCCTGCGGCACTTCTTTCATCCGGCTAAATGTATATACGGTTGCAGCAGGACGCAGGCGCATGCCGTATGTTTCTGTATCATCGGCGTTTAATACTACGGCGTCATCGTCTTTCTGATTGGCGAATATTTTTGCCTTTGCTTCCCTGTAATCATCGAGCGTTCCATGGCGGTCCATATGATCCGGAGTAATATTAAGTATGGCTGACAGGCTCGGTCGGAAACTGAGTGTTCCTTCCAACTGGAAACTGCTTAATTCTGCCACTACCACATCTTGCGGAGTAACAGACCGGGCAATGGCCGAGAGGGGTAAACCGATATTGCCAGCCACAAACGTCCGTCTGCCGGAATTCTTATACATTTCTCCGGTCAGCGCTGTAGTCGTCGTTTTACCGTTTGTTCCGGTAATAGCCACAATAGGTGCCGAAATTTTCCACGCCGCCAGTTCCACCTCGGTAATTACGGGAATTCCCAATTCAGTAGCCCTGACTATCGGCGGCAAGTCCAGAGGAACACCGGGGTTTTTAATAACCAGTGCCACACTGGAGTCAACGATTTCGGCCGGGTGGGAACCGGCCACCAATGTAACGGCAGGAAAATCGCGCAGCGCATCCATTTCTTCTGTAAGCTCTGCCGCCGGTTTCCGGTCGTTTACAACAACCTCGGCTCCATCCTCTGCTAACAGGCGCGCGCTGGCAGCACCGCTGCGGGCCAGCCCGATGACCACAACTTTTTTACCTTTTAGATCCATAGTATTCTCCTTCTGGCTTTAGAGAGCACCCAATTGCAACAGCCCAATAACGGCAAACAGAAACCCTATTGCCCAGAAACCGGTAACAACCCGCCATTCGCTGTGTCCACCTAATTCATAGTGATGATGCAGAGGACTCATACGGAAGACTCTTTTCCCTGTCAGTTGAAAAATGATGACCTGAATAATCACAGAGAGTGTTTCCAGGACAAAAACACCACCGATAATCACCAATAATAATTCTGTTTTTGTGAGAATGGCTAACGCAGCTAAGGCACCACCCAGTGACAACGAACCAACATCACCCATAAAAACCCGGGCCGGGTGCAGATTGAATATCAGAAAAGCAAACGTTCCACCGATCATAGCCGCACTGAATTGCGCTAATTCTGTCGTTCCCTGCATAACAGCAATCAGTAAATACGCAAGAAGGGCAAGAATTGCCGTCCCGGCAGCTAACCCGTCGATACCGTCCGTCAGATTGACAGCGTTAGTGGTTCCAATGACAAAAAATAAAAGGAACGGCAGATAGTAGATTCCCAGCTCAAGGGAATACCCGGTGAGCGGTATGTTGACAGCTGTGTTAAACCCTAAGTTCCGCCAGATAAGAAAGAAAATAATAACAATGATAACCTGACCTAAGATTTTACTCCTCGCTTTCAACCCCAGTGAGCGTTTCAGTGCGACTTTAAGAAAGTCATCAGCAAAACCAATAAACCCATTGCCAATCGTTAACAAAATAACAAGATATAATTGCGTTGTGCGTGGCGCCATAATCAGAATAACCGGCAGGACAGCCAGCAGGAAAATCACACCGCCCATTGTCGGCGTGCCGGCTTTTTTCAGATGCCTTCTTGGCCCTTCCTCCCGGATTTGCTGGCCGAAATGAAGCCGACGGAAGATGGATATGAAAAACGGTGAAAGAATCAGTCCTACAAGAAATGACAGTACCGTGGTTTCCACGAGCAACCTGTTCATTTTACTCCCCCTGACAGTGCAGCAAGAACATCTTCCATCCGCATTCCCCGGGAGCCTTTAATCAGGACCCAGTCCCCCGGCCTTGCCAGTTGCCTGATGGTTTGGGCTGCCTCAGAGTGTGTTGTGGCTTTATGCACCCGGCTTTGCGGAAACCCAGCCTGTAGTGCGCCGGTTGCAATTTCCTGCGCCCGTTCACCGAACACTACCAACGCATCCAAATTCTTTGACGCTACAAGCCGGCCGACCTGGCGGTGCCCCTCTGTTTGCAGAGAACCCAACTCCAGCATGTCTCCAAGCACAGCCATTTTTCCTGCGCTGCCGGCCAACTCATCCAGTACATCTATGGCTGCAGCCACCGAAGTGGGACTGGCATTGTACGTATCGTTAATCACATGTAACCCTGCTGTTGTCACCACTTCGAGCCGCATTCCGCTTAACCGGGTCAGACTCAGACCTTGTACAATTTCTTCATCCGTTACACCCAATCCTCTCCCTACCGCCACCGCTGCCATCACATTATAAATATTATGACGTCCGGGAAGGGGCGGAACAAGGGTAAGAGAGGGAAAGCCGTGTTGTTCTAAACAGATTGCTTTTTTATCCTGGTGCTGCACTATATTGGTGCAGCGCATGGTGCATCGGGAAGAGAACCCAAATGTAACCAACTTCCCGCGGAATTTTTTGCTGGTGTCAAACAGGAGGGGCTCATCACCGTTTATAAAGGCGATCCCATTCTCAGGCAAATGTTGCAGCAACTCACGCTTAGCACAGGCAATGGCCTCACGGCTGCCCAGCGCTTCCAGATGAGATTCCCCGATATTGGTGATAACCCCTATTTTGGGTAGGGCCAGACGGGCCAGTAAATCAATTTCCCCGGCTCCGCTCATACCCATCTCCAAAACCGATGCTTCATATGTACTGTCTAGTCGGGAAAGCATGAGAGGCAGGCCTATATGGTTGTTTAAATTTCCCTGAGTGGCCAGAGTTTTAAACCGTTGGGACAGAACTGCCGCAATAATGTCCTTCGTTGTTGTTTTCCCGACGGATCCTGTCACCCCGATCATATGCAGTGAAAACAGCTTTCTATAGTGAGCGGCTACCTGCTGCAGCGCTTGCAGTGTGTCAGGGACACCAATAACCGTTAGCCCTTTGGGCAGGGCAACGTCCGCGGCAATTGCGGAGAAACAGCCAATGGCTCCTCTTTGGGCCGCATCCCGAATAAACCGATGACCATCGGTTCGGTCACCGGCTAACGGGATAAAGAAAGCTCCCTCTGCCGTATCCCGTGAATCAATGGTTAAACGGGTAATATTTGTCTCCATGTTACCAGCCTGGAGCAGCTTACCGTTCGCTGCCTCCAGTATCTGCGTACAGTTCATTTCCATCCCGTTTCAGTCTCCTCCGGATTAGTTCTCTGGCAACTGCACGGTCATCAAACGGGATTGTGTGGTTGCGGAATATTTGTGATGTTTCATGACCTTTTCCTGCAATAACAACAACGTCCCCCTCCCGTGCTAAATCCAAAGCACGGGCTATCGCCGCTTCCCGCTCCATAATGATCTCAAAGTCAGACTCATCTTTGCTTAGTAACAAACCTGGAATAATCTCCGCAACAATCCGGTCGGGATCCTCACCACGGGGGTTATCACTGGTTACCAGGCAATAGTCGCTGTAGCTTCCTGCCACTTCACCCATCTGCGGCCGCTTTGTCCGGTCCCGCTCGCCACCGCAACCGAAAACGGTAATCACCCGCGCCGTCGCAAATTCCCGTACAGCGCGCAGAATATTTTCCAGCCCGTCAGGGGTATGGGCATAATCCACGATCACAGTAAAGTTCTGTCCGGCGCTCACCAGTTCAAAACGCCCGGGAATTCCCGGCACCTCTGCCAAAACCGCCTGCATGAATGTCAGGGGCATACCCTCCAGATAGCCTACTGAGATAGCGGCAAGGGCGTTGTACACAGAAAATAAGCCGGTTAGTTGCAACTGGAAGGGCAAAGAGCCCTCCGGGGTATGAAGGGTAAACCCTACCCCTTCCCGGGTGACGCGGACATCGGAGGCACGGATATGACAGTGGGGAGAAAGTCCGTACAGGACAGCCTCTACCGGTGTTTGCTCCAATATGTGACGGTAATGCTTATCATCCCCGTTAATAACTGCGCGCCGGGGCTGGTCACCCTTAAACGGGTAAGACCCCAGCCAGGAGAATAGCTTGCTCTTTGCCTCCAGGTAACGGGGCAATGTTTCGTGGAAATCAAGGTGATCCTCGGTAATGTTTGTTAGAACCGCATAGTTAAAATCACAGCCTACCGTACGCAGCCAGGAGAGTGCGTGGGAAGAAACTTCCATAGTTGCATGGGTTGCTCCGGCAGAGGCCATCCGGTGTAAAAGCCGCTGCAGGTCGCACGATTCCGGTGTTGTCGCCAGTACAGGAAACTCCCGCTCATCTATTTTGTATCTCACGGTGCCAAGCAGGCCGGTCACTGCCCCGGTTTTTTGCAACAGGGCGTCAATCAGATGAGCCGTAGTTGTCTTTCCGTTGGTGCCGGTCACACCAGTGAGAAAAAGCTTCCTGGATGGATAATCATAAAAACATGCGGATATTAAAGATAAGGCCAAACGAACGTCAGGCACAGTAATTGTCGTCACGTCCGCGTAGATTTCATCGCCGTCAGTAAGAATAGCAACTGCGCCGGCAGCTATAGCCCGGGCCACATATTCTTTCCCGTGGGAACGGGTTCCCGGCAAACAGGCAAAAAGAGTTCCCGGCCTTACGCGGTCGGAATGATAAGCAATTCCGCTAATGCGCACATCCATTGAGCCGTTGACTTTTTTGTGAAGCAAACTGCCTGCCAGGAATCCGAGTGTTTTCATTCTGTTAGTATTCCCCCTTCATAGTGTGGCCACACATGATTTACAGAGAAACTTCTTCAAGAAAAAGGGGTGAGCCATAGACTCCCCCTACCTGTCCGTATCGCCCGGTGTGCGGAATTCCACGTTGACGACACTGTTTACGTTTACCCGGGTCTGGGGAGCCGGATCCTGGCTCACGGCCACGCCGGAACCACTGCTATTCATAACCAAACCCAACCAGCCGAGAATTTCTCCCGCCTCACGCATTGTTTTACCGGTTAGGTCGGGGACGGGTACTTCACCTTCCACCTGCTCGCCCCCCAGATAGACTAATATTTGTGTGTGCAAAGGCACTTTCGCGCCGGCTTTCGGTGTCTGATTAAGGATGGAGCCGCCACTGCCTATTAAGCGAACAAGCAACCCTGACGGTTCCAGGAGTTCGCCTGCTTCTTCCAGTGTCATCCCAATCAGATTGGGGACTTCAACCATCTTCGGCGCCTCATTTACCTGTGTCTTAGATGACGGGATATTCATATACTTTAAAATGTCTCCCATCATCCGTTTATACATGGGAGCGGAGACCTGTGAGCCCCACTGTGGACCTACTTGCGGTGCATCAACAGCGATGTACAGCAGAATTTGCGGGTCTTCCGCCGGCGCAAAGCCAATAAAGGACAAAATATATTCTCCGCCGATATAACGGCCGCCCGGTCCAACTTTTTGAGCGGTACCTGTTTTTCCTGCGATCCGATATCCGTCAATGTAAGCGTTCATACCGCTGCCCTCAGTGACGACCAGTTCCATAATTCTTGTCACTTCCCTGGTTGTTTCCTCAGAAATCACCCTGCGGACAACCTGAGGTTCCTGGCGCCGTACAACATTGCCTTCACTGTCACGAACTTCTTTTACAACATACGGCTTCATGAGGTCCCCGCCATTGGCCATGGCTGCCACAGCCATCACCTGCTGAATCGGAGTTACAGATACACCTTGCCCGAACGCTGTGGTGGCTGCCTCCACCGGGCCGTATTGCTGCGGGCTGAAGAGAATACCGATTCCCTCCCCCGGCACATCGATCCCGGTTCGGACACCGAAGCCAAACGCCTTCAGATACTGCATTAACTTATCTGCGCCAATCCTCTGTCCCAGTGTTACAAATCCGGGGTTGCACGAACCCAATACCACCTTGAGAAAATCTATGGCACCATGGCCGCCCCGGCCCCGTGTCCAACAACCGATGGAGCTTCCGGCCACGTTAATGGAACCCCCGCAGAAAAACCCTTCATCGGCACGATACTTTCCCTCTTCCAGTGCTGCTGACAGCGTAACCAGCTTAAATGTTGAGCCCGGTTCAAAGCTATCTGTCACCGGAGATAATTTCCAACTGTCACTGGTAAATTCATTATAACGGTTGGGATCAAAATCCGGTTTGCCGGCCAGTGCCAAAATTTCACCGGTACGCGGATCCACCGCTATACTAATAATCCCTTTAGGTTGTGACTCCAGCATGACCCGGTCCATTTCCCGTTCCATAATAAATTGTATTGTCTGGTCAATGGTCAGTACCAGGTCGTGGCCATCCTCTGGGGGAATAAATCTCTGTATCCCCTGGGGAATCTGGCGGCCCCGGCCGTCGGCCTGAAATTCAAATCTGCCGTCCCGCCCTTTCAGTATCTGCTCATAATAGATTTCCAAGCCGCTCCAGCCCTGATCTACACCAACAAAACCCAGCAGTTGTGATGCCAGATTGCCATGGGGATAGAACCTTTTTGGTTCCTGGGCAAAGGTGATGCCACGTATATTTAATCGGCGCACCTCCTGAGCGGTCTCTTCATCAACAAGTCTTTTTATGTATACAGAAGCACTCTTTTGACTGAGCTGCTCAAATAACTTCTCTTCATCAATCTCCAGAATAGGTGCCAGTAATCTTGCGGCCTCTTCTTTATCCAGAATCTGCGCAGGCAGGGCGATCACTGATTCGGCGCTGGCACTGCCGGCCATCAGCCTGCCCTTGCGGTCATAAATTGTACCCCGAGGAGCCCTTGAGGGTACACCGCGGTTCCACTGCTCCCAGGCTTTTGCCTGCAAATCCCCGGCCATAACAAACTGGATATAAGCTAACCGCAAAATTAAGAGAAAAACTGTAAGCGCCATAATAAAGAAAAGGAAGAGCAGTCTCTTTTTCACAGTGATATTGGAAACAACGCTCCTGCTCAAAAGGTAACCCTCCCCGATGTCAACGCCATATCTAATCAATTCAGAATGAGTCCTGACTTCCTACTGCACTCCTGCCGTCAGGATAATAAACTGGTCCTGATCCGGGTACTTCATCCCGATTTCCTCCAGAGCAATCCTTTCCAGGCGGTCCGGTGAACGCAGAGACGCTATTTCTAATTTTAAGTGTTGTTGTGCCTTCTGTAAAGAATTCAATTCATCTAAACTTCTTTCAATTTGATAATTCACTTGAATCATGTATGTATAGTGAGTAATCAGGGCAACAGAGGCCAATGCAAAGATAAAAACCACGGCAAACATCTTTAATTTTTTTACTGCTATACTCAGTTTTTGTTGCCTATGTACACCCGTCTTTCTTTTCGTGCGCTGCTGATCATAAAATGACGGTTGCTGTTGCCTTTTTTGTGCTACTAACAACTCTATTCACCCTCTCCCTGGTTTAGAACTTTAACTGCCGCCCGTAGTTTAGCGCTGCGGGACCTGGGATTCTCTTCAGCTTCCTGTTCCGTTGCCTGTACCGGCTTTCCTGTCAAAATTTTCACAAGCGGTTCTTTTCCACAAACACATTGGGGCAGCCCTGGTGGACATTCACAGCTTTTAGCGGCATTCTGAAACATTTTTTTTACGATACGGTCTTCAAGGGAATGAAATGTAATAACAACAAAGCGCCCTCCTGGTTTTAAGCAATCGATACCATCCCGTAGCGCCGTTTCCAGCACCCCCAGTTCATCATTGACCGCAATGCGCAGGGCCTGAAATGTTCGCCGGGCCGGGTGAGGCCCGCGTCGGCGGGCCCGGGAGGGGATGGCGGCCTTAATAATGTCCACCAAATCTCCGGTCGTCTCAATCGTGCCCACCTGCTCCCGTCTGTTAACAATAAATTCTGCAATCCGTTTGGCCCACAATTCTTCCCCATAGTCACGGATAATGCGGGTAAGCTCCGCTGCATCAAGCCTGTTAACTATATCAGCGGCCGAAGTGCCACTGTCTCTGTCCATCCGCATATCCAAAGGCGCGTCCTGGTGGAAAGAAAAACCCCGTTCCCCTTCATCCAACTGATGACTGGAAACACCGATGTCCAGTAAAATTCCGTCAACTTTATCCAAACCAATCCTATTCAGAACGGTTTTGATATTTGCAAAATTATTTTTGATGAATACAATATTATCCTTATATTCCATCAGGTTCCTTTTGGCCGCCCCTAGTGCATCTTCGTCCTGATCAAAGGCGATTAATCTCCCAGCAGGCAAAATACGCTCTAATATCGCCCGGCTGTGGCCGCCGCCACCCACCGTGCCGTCAACAATAATCTCTCCGGGCATGGGGTTCAGGGTTTTCAAAACCTCCCCGAGCAGAACCGGCTTATGGCTGAAGCACACTTATATCACAACCCTCGGTTATTTTCTGAGGTTATTGTTCCCTATGGCTAAAAGTCAATATCCATTATTTTTTCTGCAATACTTTCAAAAGAGAGATTGGTTTGTTCACTGTACTGTTGCCATACTTCCATGCTCCAGATTTCTACCCGGTTCGAGACACCGATAACCACCACTTCTTTATTTAACTTGGCGTGTTCACGCAGGTTGTTCGGAACCAGGGCTCTTCCCTGTTTGTCTAACTCACATTCTGCTGCTCCAGAGAAGAAAAAACGCATAAATGCGCGGGCATCGGCTTTCGTAAACGGCAGTGCCTTTAGTTTTTGCTCCAGAATGTTCCATTCATGCAGCGGATAGACAAAGAGACAATTATCCAGGCCTCGGGTAATAACAAAACGCTCTCCCAACTCATCGCGAAACTTCGCAGGCATAATCAGCCGGCCTTTTCCGTCCACCGCGTGTTGGTATTCACCCATAAACAAGGACATCACCTCCCCTTCTCAGAACTATCCCCCACTTTTACCCACTTCGTACCACTTTCTCTTAAGATTCTGCGCTTTTTTTAAGAATCCTTTATTTTCTTAAAAAAAAATAAAAAAAACAGGTCCATGAATTGACCTGTTTTACTTTCTTTTTTAATTTTTCTTATACAGTAAGTACCAGCGAGGCTCTTTCTTTACGATAAAGATGAGTGGTAACCACGTGATCCCCGCATTTCGGACATAGAATCATTTCACTCAACTCACCCACGGACTCGGGACAATCGGCACTGCACAAACCCTGCACTCCACAGGTTAAACAGAGAAATTCAATCTGGCCGCCCAATTTTTCCATGCGTCGCCTCCTTGGATTTTTATGAAGTTGTCTTTGTTAAAATCGTGAACCTCTTACTCCATTATATTCTTGGTGCTTTTAGTTTTTCCTTTTGATTTGACAAAATATTTTTATATTTCATTGTATGATAATTTGTTTTAGTCTGTCTCCCAAAACACAAAAAATATACACGTTTAACTATACGTTTCTGGGTTTACAAATTATCTCCTTAATCTCACAGGAAAAAAAATCTTTGGCATGAGCTGGTCGAATTATCAGAGACGTATCGGCACCCTTTCCAGAACCGCCGATGGCGACAATATCTTCGCCGTAGGGAATTAACCCTGCATCCAGAGCCATCACAGCAATTTCCACGCATACTTTCGTCCCCTGTCCAAACATACGCAATGTGGCTGATACAATTCCTGCGGGTGAAGAGCCACCAAATTTGTTATCCACACCACGGTCAATTCCCCCGAGCAGATGAGTTGTCGTGAGCACCCGGACACCGGCAGCACTGAGCTTTGCTGCCACATTAGGGGCCAATTCCTGATGTCCCGGTTTCTGATATCCTGTGTGATGGGTTACACATGTAACATCAACTCCGGATGCTACCAGTTTTTCTGCTGTCTCCCCGGTGTTAGAAGCAACCACATAGTACTGCAGCCCAAGCTCCTTACCCCGCTGAACAGCCAGGCTCAAAGTCCTCTCTGTATTTTCCCTGCCTCTTTGCTCAAAATACATGGTTTTCCCTCCTATAAACTTATAACCATTTCCCCACGATGCTGCGCAACTCTGTTTCCGAGATGGTACCTACGCGTACATGACGGATAATCCCGTTTCGATCAATGATTAATGTTTTGGGGATAAATTGCAGTTCGTAAAGCCTGCTTACATTACCGTCATCCTTAACCACAGGAAATGTATATCCGTTTTCATCGAGAAAGCGCGCAGCAATTTGTGGCATATCATTGACGTTAACGGCCAGAATGGTAAAGCCGTCATCTTTTAATTCATCATAAACCTGCTGCATCTCCGGCATTTCTTCCCGGCAAGGGGGACAGGCTGCAGACCAGAAATTGAGCATGACTACCTGGCCGCGCAAATCAGTTAAACTCACATTTTCACCGTCCAGAGTGTTCAGACTAAAATCAGGCGCTTTGGCACCTTCATCCAGCCCTTTGACCCTGAGTTGGCTTAGTACTGGAATGGCAATGCTCAAAACAATGACAACTGCCAGGACAGGTATATACTTTTTCATGTTAATCCTCCTCTACATTGACTATAACACGATTAGCGCCAGCCTGGCCAGTAAACCGAAGAATACTGCAATACCGAATAATACCAGGACAAACCCTAATATTTTTTGCATATGAGGCATATAAACGGAGAAACGGTCAACCCACCGACCGACCTGCTCCACCAGCAGCGCTGCCAATAAAAATGGTAATGCCATCCCCAGAGAAAACGCCACAAGTAAAGAAACACCGCCGCCGGTTGAAGCTGTATAAAGTAAGATTGCGCCTAAGACAGGACCAATACAGGGCGTCCAGCCTGCGGCAAATGCCACGCCCATCATAAGTGCCGTTCCCGGCCCTGCTGTACCCGGTGTGTAATGGACACGCCTATCCTGGCGTAATAATGCCGGTGAGATAACACCTGCCAGGTGCAGCCCGAAAATGATAATCAGAATCCCGGCACCGCGCTGCAATAGAACCTGATATTCAGCAAAAAATGCAGAAAACCAGCTCGCCAGAACGCCTAATAAAATAAAAACGGCACTAAACCCGACGACAAAATTCAGGCTGTTTATAATTGCCTTATTTTTAACGGGGCGTCCGTCTTCACCAGCTGAAGAACCAGCTAAAAAGCCCAAATATATTGGAAGTAACGGTAATTGACACGGCGAAAAAAAAGAAACTACCCCGGCTAAAAAGGCGATGAACACAGTCAAGTTTCCTTGCTCCATAAATACCTCCTCGGGGTATATTTAATATCTATTTAATTATGGCCTAAAATCGTTATGCTGTCAACCGTCTGTGTCAGAGAAGTGGCATAAATAAAGTAGCGATGGAAAAGTAGATTAAGAGTCCTGTCACATCTTTAATTGTCGTCACCAGTGGGCCAGATGCATATGCGGGGTCAATACCGGCTTGGCTAAAAAGCAATGGAACCAGCGTACCAATAACCGCCCCTAACGTAACCGTGGTAAACATGGCAATTCCCACCACGAGGCCCAGCAACGAACTGAGGTTAAATAGTCTGGCAGCACCGACCGCGGCCACAGCAACTGTTGCACCTGTGATCAACCCCATAGAAAGACCCACTCTAATTTCTTTATAAAAATAACGCCAACTGTCGCTTCCCTCAATTTCACCGGTGGCAACACCACGAACAAAAACAGTCGATGACTGGGAAGCCACATTACCGCCCATATCCATAATTACCGGAATAAAAAAGGCCAGCACCACAATGGACTGCAGTGTATTCTCAAATGCTCCGATAACACTGCCTGAGAGCAAACCTCCAAAGAGCGTGATAATCAGCCACGGCAACCTGCGCCCGATGGAATTCCATACCGTGGCTTCCACCAAGCCCACACCTTCTGGTTCCGATGCGCCTACCCGACGGTAGATATCTTCCGTTGCTTCTTCTTCAATAACGTCCAGAATATCATCGACTGTGATAATTCCCAACAAGCGATCCCGGTCATCTACAACAGGCACTGCCAGCAAATCGTATTTCGATACAACCCGGGCAACTTCTTCCTGGTCCATGTCCGCCGGAACCTGAATCACATTTTTACGCATAAATTCAGACAGACGGGTGCCATCCGCGGACGCAATCAGTTCCCGCAGTGAAAGTACGCCGATTAGTCTAGTTTCTTCGTCGACAACATATACATAATACACGGTCTCTGCATCAGTGGCCAAGTCCCGCAGACGGCGAATCGCCTCTTCCACAACCATATTCTCGGGAAAAGAAATATATTCGGTGGTCATGATGCCGCCGGCGCTGTCTTCCGGATATTTTAACAAACCGCGAATTTCTTCCGCATCTTCATCAATCAGTTTTAAAAGCTCTCTGGCGTCCTCTTCCGGCAATTCGGCGATCAAGTCTGCCGCATCGTCCGTAGCCATTTCTTTTAAGATTGCTGATGCTCTTTTCTTGGTAAGCAGTTGAAACAAAACAACCTGGTCCAGTTCTTCCATTTCCTGAATAACCAAGGCCGCTTCTTCATCACTAAGTAAATTAAATAACTCGGATTTCTGCTCGTCGGATAAATCCTCAACAATTTCGGCAAAGTCACTGGGGTGCAAATTCTGAAAAAACTCTGCCAGATTAGTATCCCGTTCTTTAATCATCATGAGAATTTTCTGGAGCGATTTCTGGATTGACATTTCTGCCACCCCCTATTGCCAATGTCAGGTGATATATTTACTCAATAGCTTCATAACTTCTTCAATAAAATCGTCACTGCTGTCATCATGGGCCGCCTTTTCCAGACAGTGTTTAAAATGTGTCTGAAATACAAGGGTACCTACTTTGTTAATCGCAGCTTTGACAGCGGCAATCTGCATTAAAATCTCTGAACAGGACTGCTCCTCATCAATCATCTTACGAATTCCTTTTACCTGGCCCTCAATTCTACTTAAGCGGTTCACTATATTTTGACGTTCTTCGTGCATATTCACACCCCTTACGCCGATATTCTTCTCAATTATACCTTTATCACCAGTTCATTACAACAAAAAAGACGATACGCATTTCATGGCATCCCTGGTTTGTTAAAACTTCCTTACCCACAAAAAAAACCCCACCATGCCGTGGACCGTTGAGTTTTGAACTGCTCTCCCCACAGGTGGGTGCCTCCTGACTGCTTAGCATGTCCTCTGGAACAAGGCTTATACGCTGCAGACAGAGTCGAGCTCCCATTTCAAAAGTGTTAGCTCAAAACTGTACCGGTTACTTCACAAACATAGTAGGGCCTATTTAGTTTTGTTGTCTTGTTGAGCCTATTATAGCACAATTTTTTCGACGCCTGCAAGTGGAATTTCCCTACATATTAAGTGAGCATAAGCCATAAAAATGTAAAAAATCGTAATAAGGGGTGATTTAATGACCTGGGAAGCGCTGTCGACCATTTTTGTGCTTGCTATTATTGTCGAATTTTCTACAGAGATACTTAAATCTATCGTCCCGTCTATCCGCGGGCCCCACAGCCGGGGCGCAGCCGTACTCATTGGTATGATTCTTTGCGTGAGTACCCGCAGCGGACTGTTAGCCTCATTCAATATATACCCGCTCTATCCGCAAATCGATTATCTGCTTACAGGAATGATTATCTCCCGTGGTTCAAATATTATCCACGATTTGGTATCTAAACTGGATGTGATCGGAGCTAAACGCTAACTTTTCTTTTCCGGCAACGCCAGGCCAATGGACAACTCACGCAATTGTCGATTATCCACAACAGACGGTGCACCGGTCATTAGACAAGAGGCGCTGGCCGTTTTGGGGAAAGCAATAACGTCCCGGATGGAGCGTTTGTTTGCCATGAGCATCACCAGGCGGTCCAGGCCAAAGGCGATCCCACCGTGGGGAGGTGTGCCATACTCAAAGGCATCCAGAAGAAAGCCAAACTGTTCCCTGGCACTCTCCGGTGTAAATCCCAGCATTTTAAACATCGTTTCCTGGACATCACGCTGGTAAATCCGCAAACTGCCGCCGCCGATTTCCACCCCGTTTAGAACCAGGTCATATGCCTTGGCTAGTACTGCTTGCGGCTCCGTCTCCAGCTTTTCCAGATCCTCATCCCGCGGCGAGGTAAAGGGATGGTGATTGGCTACATATCTTTGCTCATCATCATCATAGAAAAACAGCGGAAAATCCACAACCCAGACAAAATTTCTCTGCGTGTCATCCAATAATCCCAACCGCTCTCCCAGATGCACTCGCAACGCACCGAGAGCGTCATAAGCCACTTCTCTTTTGTCAGCGACAAAAAGAAGCAAATCGCCAGGTTCGCCGTCCAATTCTGAAACAATTTGCGCAAGCGTTTCTTCATTGAAGAATTTAGCGATGGGAGACCGGACGCCGATCTCTTCCACAAAAATATACGCCAAGCCTTTGGCACCGTAGCGTGCTACAAAGGCTGTCAGTTCATCCAATTCTTTTCTGCTAAAGTTCCCGCATCCCCTGGCGTTTATACCCTTGACAACACCGCCGCCGGCCAGTACCTGTTGAAATACTTTAAATTCCACACCGGCTACAATCCTGGAAAGATCCCGTAATTCCAAGCCGAAGCGGGTATCGGGCTTATCGCTGCCATAACGTTCCATAGCTTCCAGGTATGTTAACCGCAGGAAAGGGTTGGCAATCGTTTCGCCCAGTGTTTCCCTGAAGATGTGCGCCATCATTTTTTCCATCATCTCCAGAATCATGTCCTGGGTACAGAATGATAGCTCAATATCAATTTGGGTGAATTCAGGTTGGCGGTCAGCCCGCAAATCTTCGTCCCGGAAGCAGCGCACAATTTGGAAATAACGTTCCGCTCCCGCTACCATCAGTAACTGTTTAAATAACTGCGGTGACTGAGGCAGTGCGTAAAATTCGCCGGGATTAACCCGGCTAGGCACCAGATAGTCCCGGGCCCCTTCCGGTGTGCTCCGTGTCAACATCGGCGTCTCCACTTCCAAGAAGCCTTCACCGTCAAGAAAATCCCGTGTCAGCTTGCTGACCCGGTGACGTAACATCAAAGCAGCCAGCATTTCCGGCCGGCGCAAATCAAGATAACGATATTTCAAACGTACATTTTCATCCACATCCACACCGTCCTCAATATAAAAGGGTGGTGTTTTTGCTTTATTGAGAATCACTAATTTCTCCACCTGGATTTCCACGTCACCTGTGGCCAACTTGGTATTGACCGTCTCCGGAGATCTGGCAACCACGGCGCCTTCCACAGCCAGTACAAACTCACCGCGAATTTCCTCAGCCCGGGCAAACATTTCTGCATCCTGTTCATGGTTAAAGACAATCTGGACAAGGCCGCTGCGGTCACGCAGGTCAATAAAAATCAGCTTTCCATGATCCCGACGCCGCTGTACCCAGCCGTTGAGCATCACAGTACCGCCGATATTTTCTTTTCTCACGTCCCCACAATATACGTTCCGAAACAACATTATTTTGCCTCCTTGACTAATGCCGTCAAATGCGCGGTTAAGCCCGTCATGCTCACGCTTTGCTGAGTGCCATTTTTCATGTCACGTACTGTTGCCATGCCCAGTTTCAGTTCTTCGTCTCCGAGAATGATGAGGAAACGAACTTCTTTTTTATCTGCAAACTTCAACTGTGCTTTTAAACTGCGCCCCAGGTAGTCCTTATCAGCAGCAATCCCTGCATCACGCAACATCATCGTCACCGCAAGTGCCTCATCCGCACCCACATCTCCCGCAGTGGCAACAAAAGCATCAAGGGTATTTGCCACAGGGATACTCACCTTTTCTGCTTCCATGGCCAACAATGCCCGTTCCAAACCAATGGCAAAGCCTATGCCCGGAATCTCCGGTCCGCCGATGGTGGAAAGCAGGTGATCATATCTGCCGCCGCCGCCGAGAGAACTTTGTGCCCCCAGTACAGAGGAAGTGATTTCAAAAGCCGTCTTTGTATAATAGTCAAGTCCTCTTACCAGGCGGGGGTTCACCAGATAGGTTTCACCAAGCTTGTCCATGGCTTGTTTCACCGCCGTAAAATGGGTGGCGCATTCTTGACAAAGATGATCTGTCATCATCGGCACATTTTCCGTCAGCTCATGGCAACGCACATTTTTACAGTCTAAAATCCGCAGCGGGTTTTTTTCATAACGGTCCGTACAATCGACGCACAGGCCGGACACTTTCTCTCTTAATTGTTCCTGAAGAAGCGTACGATATGCACTTCGACAAGCAGAGCAGCCTACGCTGTTGACCTGTAGTGTTACATCGGACAGGCCGAGTCCGCGAAAAAACTTTAGTGCAAGCACCATCACGTCCGCATCGACAGTGGGGTCATCGGCCCCGAAAACTTCCACACCAAATTGATGGAACTGGCGGTAACGGCCTGCCTGGGGCCTGTCATAACGAAACATAGGTCCTATGTAGTATACCTTTACAGGCTGCGTTTCTCCATAAAGTTTATGTTCCAGATACGATCTCGCCACCGGTGCCGTCCCTTCCGGACGCAGCGTCAGGGAACGTTCTCCTCTGTCCTGGAACGTATACATTTCTTTCGAGACAATATCCGTAACTTCACCGACTCCGCGCAAAAAAAGTTCTGTATGTTCAAAAACCGGCGTGCGGATTTCCTGATAGCCAAAAATACGGCACATCTCCGCGGCTTTCCCTTCTACAAACTGCCACTGTCCCACGTCCGGGGGAAGTATATCCCGGGTACCCCGCGGTGCTTTTATTAACATGAAACGGCCTCCTTTAGTGAAGAAAACTCCCGACCTGGTTGACCGGAAGTCTTAATTTACCAATTTCATTCTAGCTAATCCACAAACGCTTGTCAACCTAAGCGGCAATCTGTCGGGGTCAGGCTTGATCATTTGACCTTTTAAAAGCGCTACCGTCTTTCTCAATTAGCAAACAGATTGTTCCGTCTCCCTGTTCCGTAAGAGATATAATCTTATGACCGTCAATCACAACACTTTTCGGGACATTCTTCGCCGGGACGCCACAGTCCAGATGAACTTCCAGCAGTTCTCCCGGTTCCATGTCTTCGAGAACCAGTTTTACCTTAATAAAAGTAATCGGGCATACTTCTCCTGTGATATCTAATGTTTTCCTAACATTCATAATGAACCTCCGACTGGCAATGTTACCAAAATATTTAGCTAACGATATTATAGGCAGAGCAAAACTTTGTGTCAACTAAACAGCCGTAGGGTTTGTGTGAAACTCAAGAAAACGCTTCGCTTCTTGATAACTGACGCGCTTTTCTTGTTCACTAGGGGCACCTATGAAAAAAGATGGCCGATTTATTAATCAGCCATCTTAGTTTCACGATGTGAGAGGATTACGTTAAATGTTAAACCTGACCCCGGTTGGCCACCGGCGATGGCCGGGATAACTGAGATTGCATCACTTTCCTGTACAGGGGTGTCCGGGCCCTGCAGGCTGCGGATATTTTCATCGTTTAGGAAAACATTCAGGTACTTTTTCAGATTATTAGACTCTTCGTCCCATAGTTGCTCAGCCAGTGCCGGATAGTTCTCCCGTAAGCCAACAAAAACATCACGAATGGTTTTCCCTGCAACGGTAATTTCCCTGGCACCACCGACATGTTTTCTAAGTGGTGTGGGCAGATAGATGGTCATATTATTTCTCCTCCTCAGTCTCATCCAATTCAGTATTGCATGTTTCCTGCCTATAGTTTTCATCCCGCAATTCGGTAATGGTGGGATTTTCACCACACACCGGGCAGTTTTTATTACGAGCCACTTTGGCTTCCGTGAATTCCATGTAGAGAGCATCTACCAGCAGCAGCCGTCCGATGAGCGGCTCACCAATTCCAAGTAGCATCTTCAGTGCCTCCGTTGCCTGGATAACACCAAGCAAGCCCGGCAGCACACCTAAAACGCCGGCTTCCTGACAACTGGGCACAGCTCCCGGAGGCGGCGCTTCAGGAAAGATACAGCGGTAGCATGGCCCCTGGGGAGGGTTAAAAACGGCGGCTTGCCCGTCAAGGCGCAAAATACTGCCGTAGACATACGGTTTTTTATAAATTACCGCCGCATCGCTGACTAAGTAGCGTGTGGCAAAATTGTCACACCCGTCGACCACCAGATCATATTCGGAGAGTATACCACCAATATTCGTAGCCGTTATATATTCAGGATAGGTGACAACGCGGACATCCGGATTAATTTGTGCTATTGTTTCCCGTGCTGAATCTACTTTCAGCCTGCCGATATCAGGGGTGGCATGAATAACCTGACGCTGCAGGTTGCTTAGATCAACATGATCCCCGTCAACGATACCCAATGTTCCCACTCCGGCTGCAGCCAGATAAAGCGCCACCGGTGAACCCAGACCCCCGGCGCCAATTAACAGCACCTTACTGCTTAAAAGTTTTTCCTGTCCCTTCCCGCCCATTTCCGGCAGTAATATATGCCTGCTGTAACGGATAATTTGGTCATTAGTTAACATTAACTTCACCATCCCCGGTAGTAATTGTCACCGTAACCTCACGTATCTCCCCTTCGTGAATCCGGAATCCGCGCAAAACCGGTTCCTTGTCACGGAGGGAAAGGATGAGATACACCACATCCATATAGGCTTTGGCCGTATCCACACCCGAGGGGTATGCCTGGGTCGCAGGATGGGAGTGATAAATAGCGTTGAGTTCCATATTTTCTTCGTCGAGTTGCCTCATCGTACTTAGTATGTCCTGGGGGGACATACGATAAGATTCGGCACAGTTATCCAGGTTCTCCAGAGGAAAGATACGGGCCCCCTTGTCTGGTCCGGGACCGCCCAACAATCCGCAGGCTTCCACAGGCGCCTTTTCCCGGCATTGCTCCAGCATAATCCGATACAGCGGTTCCGCCAAGAGATACGCCTCACTCATGGCCGCCCTCTTTTTCCACCAGCATCCGGTACGTGCCGTCATCCTGCTTTTCAAGGAAAAGGACTTTGTGTCCCTCGCCCCGCACACTGCGCGGCACATTCTTCACCGCTTCACCGCCGTTTAGCACCACTTCCAGGATATCTCCACGGGTTAGCGGCTCTAACGCCAGCTTTGTTCTCACAAATGTCATGGGACAGGCATCCCCGGTAATATTAAGAGTCTCCTTGAGCTGCATGTTCCAATACCTCCTTATAACGATCGATACCGATTCTTTCAATGACCTTGCCAAAGCGTTCCTTTGTCTTTCCATGTTCCCGAAAAAATTCCAGGCTGGCTTCAATGACGCGAGGGATTTTATGGACAGGCAAGAAATCGATAACAACTTCGCCAAGTTTCGGGTTGCGGCCAATGCGGCCGCCTGCCCAGACTTTAACACCGCGCTCCCCGGCCTGCCAGGCCGCCGTCGGGCACGAGGCCACACAGTCGCCGCAATTGGTGCATTTACTTCTGTCTATCTCCGGTACATTGTCACGCATTTCGATGGCATCGGCCGGACAAACTTCGGCACATACGCCGCAGCCAATACAATCATGCTGGTGAAATTCCGGAACAACTGCACCTTCAAAACCAAAGTCGTTCTCCTGGGGTTTTGCACAACTGCGGGGACATCCGGTTACAGCTATCTTAAACTTGCCCGGAACCGGAGCTGCAAAATACGCAGCGTCAATCTCCCGGGATAGAGCTTTAGCATCAATCAGGCCGTGGGGGCACATGGCAGTACCGTGACATGCCATTACACCGCGCACCGTCCCCCCGCAAACGCCTAAATTCACCCCGCCATCTATAAGCTCTCTACGGACGTTTTCAATATCCTTAAAGTGAATGAAAGGAATTTCCATGCCCTGACGTGTTGTCAGATGAACATACCCCTGTCCATATTTTTCAGCCACACCCTGAATGATTTTCAGTTGCTCCAGCGACAGGTTGCCCCCTGCCACACGCAGGCGTACGGCAAAATAATCTTTTTGAACGTGCTTCATAAAACCGCCTTTTTTCAATTCTGCAAAATTTAGCTCCATTCGTTATTCCTCCTTAAGCTGGCAGAGACAGTTTATCTGCTGCCACAGTATATAATTATACGCAGGATTGTTAAAGCCTTCCTGCAAAGAGAAGGCAATTTAACTATTCCCTCAACATACATAGGAATAGTATGCATTTAACACCATTATAAGTGAAGGCCTTTATGCTGTCAACAAAAAAAGACGCTTTGTGGGGTCAGGCTTAACAATTGATTTAGCAAAAGCCAGGGGTTAGGAATATCAATTGTTAAACCTGACCCCCTGTGCCGAAACTGAAAGTTTAACTTATGGCTTTTTTACTGCCTTCCAGTCCTATAACAAAGTGGGAAAAATTTCCCATAGTCACATTTGGCGTTTTATGTTAGAATGTAGGGGAATACCTTCCAGGTAATCTAATATTCGTCAGAAGGGGTGAATCTTATTGAAAAAAAATGTTGCCTTTCTTCTCTTTCTCCTTCTCCTTTTCACCCTCGTTTTCGGGACAAGCATCCCGGTCGGCGCCAATAGCGTTAAAACGGCCACCGTTGACGTCAGTGTACTAAACGTCCGGTCCGGTCCCGGCCTGCAACACACCCGAACCAGCCAAGTCACCAGAGGACAGATTCTGCCAGTGATGGGCGAACAACCCGGCTGGGTGCAAGTCTCCCTCGGCAATGGAGGTAGCGGTTGGGTATCTGCAAACTACATTACCGTAAAAACTGCTGCTACCGTAGTGCAGCAACCGTCGTTGCAGGCAAAAGTAACCGTCAGCGTGCTCAATGTCCGCTCCGGTCCCGGCACATCTTACAGCCGGCTAACTACCATAACAGTCGGCACAGTAGTTCCTGTAATCAAACAGCAGGGGGACTGGCTGCAGGTACGTCTTGCCAGCGGTCAGACCGGTTGGATAATCGGTCAGTATGCCCAGGTGACTCAAGTAGCCACCAGTGGTGGACAAGCCCCGGTATCAAATACACCGACCACTCCGGCAAATCCGGAAACGGTAGCCATGGTCAGCGTCTCCGCCTTAAATGTCCGAACCGGCCCCGGCACTACATATCAAAGAATAGCTACCGTATCTCAAAACACAATTATGACCGTTCTTAAGGAGCAAGGCGATTGGCTTCAGGTTCGCCTGCAAACCGGGGAAACAGGATGGATATTCAAAGAATATACAACAGTACCACAAAATACCGTACCAACACCGCTGACGCCGCAGACTCCCAGCCAGACCACACCGAGTCCTCTACCATCAGTACAGCAAAAACTGGCTACAGTAACCGTCAGTGCATTGAATGCCCGCAGCGCCCCAAACACTGATGCATCACGGCTTGCCCTGTTGCCCATGGGCTCAACGGTTCAGGTACTTGGCGAGCAGGGAGATTGGCTTCAGGTTCGCCTTCTTACCGGCGAAACAGCCTGGGTTGCCGGTTGGCTTGTTTCCGTATCCACACGGGACGTTACCCCATCACCCGGGGGAACTGTCACCGATGATGTATACCGCCCTAGTGGCCCTTCCTCCGTTATCGGCAAGATTATTGTTATTGATCCCGGCCACGGCGGGACGAATCCCGGTGCAATCGGCGTAACCGGCTTGTATGAAAAAGAAGTTGTTTTAGACGTCTCCCTGAGAGTGGCCGAAAAGCTTCGCCGTGCCGGTGCTACTGTAGTTATGACCCGGGACAATGATTCTACCGTTTTCCTGGCCTCACGGGTGGAAATTGCCCAAGCGAGCAATGCTCACGCGTTTGTCAGCATTCATGCTAATGCCCATCCCAACCGCGATATATCCGGCACTGAATCGTACTACTACCGTGGCAGGGTCAACGATATGGAGTCTTATTACCTGGCTGCACATCTGCAAAATGAAATGGTAAAAGCATTTGGCTTGCGTGATATTGGAGTGAAGCATGGCAACTTCCACGTAATCCGTGAGACGACCATGCCGGCTTCCCTGGTGGAATTAGCGTTCCTCTCCAATCGCTACGATGAGTCGCTGATGAAAACGGACAAGTTCCGGGAAGATGCAGCGGAAGCCATTTTCCGCGGCCTCGAAAAATTTTTCCAGTTTTAAATCACAGACCGCGGGCTCGAGAGCACGCGGTCTTATTTTTCACTTTCAAGGAGTATCGTTACCGGGCCCTGATTTATTAGAGTAATATCCATCATGGCGCCGAAGCGTCCGGTTGCCACCGACACGTCTAAATCGGCCATGGCCTGACAAAAACGGTTGTAAAGCGGCTCTGCCACATCCGGCGGGGCCGCGTCGCTAAAGCCGGGCCGACGTCCTTTGCGCGTATCGGCATATAACGTAAACTGAGATACAATGAGCGCCTCCCCTGCAGTTTCAAGGAGAGAGAGATTAATTTTACCGTGATTATCTTCGAAAATGCGCAGATGGGCTATTTTATTGACCAGGTACGTAATGTCATCATCCGTGTCCTCAGACCGGATACCAAGGAGAATAAGTAGCCCGGGACCAATTTCACCGATTACCCTACCTGCCGTTTCCACTTTAGCACAACGGACCCGTTGTAGTAATGCACGCATGGCGATCCTCCCTGCTAACCGTTGATACGGTGAACGTTAAACACATCCTTGACTTTATTTACCCGGTTAATGACGCTCTCCAGATGGTTTCGGTTGTGAACCATGACAGTCATCTGAATTAATGACAGGCGGTCTTTCGTACTTCTGCCGTTAAGTGCAGTGATATTTACCTTACATTCTGAGACTGCATTAACCACATCCATCAGGATTTGTGGCCTGTCCATTGCGGATATTTCCACTTCCACCGGATATGAACCGTCGCCGAAGTCCTCCCAGTGGGCTTCCAACAGATGCTGTTTTTCCCCTCTGTTTATTACATTGGGACAGTCTCCCCGATGGATGGAGACGCCTCGGCCACGGGTGACGACTCCGACAATATCATCACCGGGAACGGGGGTGCAACATTTAGCGAATCGTAGCAGGACGTTATCGATACCTTCGATTTTGACCCCTTTCCCTGTCTTGCTTACTGCTTTTTGTGGTTTAAACTCTTTAATCGGTTCGGGTTCGGGTTTGCCGTGCTTTTTATAATACTCCTCTTTTAACCGGGTGACGGCCTGTTGTGGAGAAATGCCGCCCAACCCGATAGAAACGAAGAGATCTTCCTCACTCATAATATTGAACTTTCTGCAAACTTCGTGGAGCAACCCCGGTTTCATGTAAAGATTGAGTTCACACTCCTGTTTGCGCAGTTCCTTCTCCAGAAGTTCCTTGCCCTTAGTCAAGTTTTCATCGCGCCGTTCCTTTTTAAACCAGGCCCTAATCTTTGCTTTGGCACCGGAACTTTTGACCATGTTGACCCAGTCGCGGCTCGGTGTTCCCGTCTTCGAGGTCATGATATCCACAATATCGCCGGTCTTTAACTCATATTCCAGCGGCACAAGGCGGCCGTTAATCCGGGCGCCAATACAACGGTGTCCGATATCCGTATGAATTTTATAGGCAAAGTCAAGGGGAATAGAACCCGCCGGCAGGTCAATAACGTCACCTTTAGGGGTAAAAACAAACACCTCATCGGTAAAGAGGTCGATTTTAACACTCTCCATAAATTCATGGGCATCTTTGGAATCATGTTGCAGTTCCATGATTTGCCGTAACCACGACAACTTTCCATCTAAATCGGCGTCGTGCCTGGGATCTTTTTCTTTATAGCGCCAGTGGGCAGCAATCCCGTATTCCGCGATTCTGTGCATATCCCAGGTGCGAATTTGCACTTCCAATAGTTCATTTTTACCCACCATCACCAATGTGTGCAGGGATTGGTACATGTTCGGTTTAGGCATGGCGATATAATCCTTAAATTTACCGGGAATCGGCTTCCAGAGAGTGTGCACAATACCCAGTGTGCCATAACAGTCTTTTAAAGAATCAACAATAATTCGAATCGCCGTCAAGTCATAAATTTCATGAAACTCTTTATTTTGTTCTTTCATCTTTTGCGAAATACTGTATAAATGTTTAGGGCGGCCAGTGATGTTTGCCTGAATCGAAACTTCTTCAAGCTTGGGTTCCAACATTTCAATAATCTGGCTGATAAAAGATTCCCGTTCATTTCGCTTTTTTGCAAGCCTGTCCACCAAAGCGTAATAGCGGTCACGCTCCATATAGCGAAACGCCAAATCTTCCAGTTCCCATTTAATTTTATAAATGCCGAGCCGGTGGGCCAGTGGCGCATAAATTTCCAGGGTTTCGTGGGAAATTTCCTGCTGTTTAAAAGATGTGAGGTATTTAAGCGTACGCATATTATGGGTACGGTCGGCTAATTTGATTAGCAATACCCGGATATCTTTGGCCATGGCAAGGAACATTTTGCGTAAATTTTCCGCATGATGCTCCTCTTTTGACTTATATTCCAACTTAGAAAGTTTTGTGACACCGTCGACGAGCATGGCAATATCACTGCCAAATTCTTTTTCAATATTAACCAGCGTGACCTCAGTATCTTCCACGACATCATGAAGTAAACCGGACACGATGGTATCCATATCCATTTCCAGTTCAGCCAGGATAATGGCAACCCCTAAGGGATGGGTGATATATAGCTCCCCCGAGAAACGCTTTTGTCCCTGGTGTGCCTGTACTGCGTAGCGATAGGCCGCTTCCAGGCGGCTCCAGTCCGGCTCTACCGGGTAATATGATTTAATTTGCTCTTTTAGTCCGTTCAAGTTC
Organism: Clostridiales bacterium; assembly: GCA_018335855.1. GTDB lineage: Bacteria > Bacillota > Dethiobacteria > Dethiobacterales > Dethiobacteraceae > UBA7523. Next base: position 35,125 of record JAGXRM010000007.1, on the reverse strand, counting down.
ATTGGCGTATGCTCCCTCCGGCAGGGTAAAACTTGTGGGATTAAGAATATATTCCGTTAGTGTATCCGCGGCTGCCTGCCACCAAAATGACTGGTAGTTTCGAAAATCTGTAAGGTTTTTACAACCTTCAAGATAGCACTGTGATTGATCCAGCCTGGCAAGCAACTGGGCCCAGCCGGCAGACCGTATCCCCCCCAGTTCCCTGAAAACAGTAGCTGCTCTCTTTAATAAGTACTGTGTAACAGGGTAAGGGAAATGACGTCTTGCTACATCCGGTGTCAAAACAAGGTCGGGATCTTTTTCCAGACACGCAGCCAGCTTTTTCAATGTTATTTCATTTGGGATACTGGCAGCAAAAACCCTCTCGTTTAATAAAAGCTCTTCCTGTCCGTACAACAGGTAGACGTTAGAACCTTCCATAAACTCCAATCGGGCAAGCAGCTGTTCTACGGAACCCCGGTCGTAAGGGAGATGGTAAAAAGCCAGGGCATCGCATGATTGCACATCTATATCACGGCCTAACTGGGTGATAACTGTACCTTCAGCAGGCAATTGTGCCCGCAAATAGTCTAAAGCCGCCTTCGTATTCACCCAAACCACAAGCCGCCTCTGGGTGGCCAGCTGCAGTAAAAATGGTTGCTTTTTATCCAGGCCACGCCGGTCCATAATAAGATTAGCATCCCCGTCCAAACATTCTGCAGAGGATAATCCCCGCAAATTCAATGACAGTGTTGAACGGCCCTGCCAGGAGTTTTCCTGTACAATAAAAGCGATATCCAGCAGTTCCCCTTTAGCCGGCGGAGAGACTTCGCCGGCTCCAAAATAGATAGCAGAAAAGGGGTTACTCTTTTTTCTCAGTTTTAGTTGCAGATGATTACTGCGGCTGCCGACATGTCGGGCAGTAACAACATCCAAACCCTTGGCCACAAAAACAGGCTCGGGATTACCCTGACCAAAAGGTTGCAGGCGGGAAAGCTCCTCAACTAAATCCAGGGACAGTTCATCCAGTCCTACTTCAGCCACAGCGGACAGCTCCGTTTGTTCCGGTGCCATATCTTTCATAGCGCTGCAAAATACTTCCCGGAAACTGTCAAGACAGCTTGCTTTTAATGAAAACCCCGCTGCCTCAGGATGGCCACCGAAGCGAAGCAGATTATCAACACATTGGGACAGGCCAGCGACCAAGTCATAACCGGGGATACAGCGTGCCGAGCCATGAGCCTCTTCCCCGTCTATAGCAATTAGAACGGCGGGCTTATCATATTCTCTGGCGAGACGGCCGGCAACAATTCCCACAACCCCAGGGTGCCAGCCTTCCTGCCACAACACCAGGGCAGAATCATTCTCCCGTTCCCTGGCCATGGAACGGGCTTGTTCCAGGATTACCCGTTCTACCTGTCGCCGTTCATTGTTCCGTTCGTCCAGCAAAACAGCCAACCGCTCAGCATCCTCATCTTTAGCCATGAGAATATCGACTGCGGGAGACGCATCTCCCAGCCTGCCGGGCGCGTTCAGACGGGGTGCCAGTGTAAACGCAACCTGGGTTGCCGTCAGGCGGGTATCTGTCAGGCCGGATTTTCGTGAGAGCGCCCGTAGCCCCGGTGAGGGGCAATTGCACAACCTTTCCAGGCCAAGCCGGACCAGAATTCGGTTTTCACCCTGCAGCGTAACTACGTCGGCGATTGTGCCGACGGCTACCAAATCAAGAAAAACGGCGCTTTCTTCAACGGGCAAATCCAGTTTCTGATACAGGGCTCTGACCAGGGTCCAGGCCACACCAACACCTGCTAAGTTACGTTCGGGGTATGTACATTGCATTTGCTTTGGGTTAAGAACGGCCAGTGCCGGCCGCTCCCCGGCAAAACACTCATGGTGGTCGGTGATAATTAAATCCAGGCCCAGTTGTTGCGCTTGGAGCATCTCCGCAAAAGAGTTGATGCCGCAGTCCACAGTGACCACCAGCTTACCGCCTTCGGCAGCATAACGCTCCAGAGGTGCTATATGCAGGCCGTACCCGTCATCCAGGCGGCTTGGTATATAGTATTCCACCAGCAAGCCGATTCTTTGCAGAGCCAGACTAAGAAGAGCGGTGGATGTCACTCCGTCAGCATCATAGTCCCCGTAGATAAGCACACGTTCCCGCCCATGAACGGCATCCATTAAACGGCGCACCGCCTCATCTATGCCGGACATACAAAAAGGGTCGGCCAGTTCCGCCAGGCCGCCGTCAAGAAAGAGTTTGGCGTCATCCGGCGTCGTCTGGCCGCGGGAAACAAGAACGGCCGCCGTTAAGCGGTGAAGTCCCAGTGTATCACAAAGCAGGCGAATTGCCTCTTGATCCAACTGCTGAATCTGCCAGCATCGGGAGTTAGAGCCCATCAAAGGCGCGCTCCTCCGTATCCTCATTGTTCTCCGTATCTTCTGTCTCTTGGGGCTTGGAAGGTTCCGGCTCCTCCCTGCATTCTTCCAACTGAGCTTCTTTCTTGCGAACAACTTGCTCACATTCCGCGTTTAAAAAAGAAAGGTCGTCTGACAACGCTTTTTTCTCTTGTTTCAGCCCTTCTACTTCCTTACTGAGCCGCTGCAATTTATTCCGGTAATCCCATAAGGTAAACCCGGTCCGGATATGCTTCACAAACCCCAGCAACCCGACAGTGATAGCACCCAGTGCGGCTGAGGCCAGTACCAGAAGCGCAACTGAGGCCTCCAGGCTACCAAAGTAATAACTAATAGTGACGGTCTCTGTGTTAAGCACGGCAAAAAAAGCAATCACAAAACCAAACAACAGGCCGAGAATCACACCAAGCTGCATTGCGAATCCCTCCAAACCTTTTCATTAAAAAATTCGTCATATTCTGTCAAATACCTTCTTTAGGTATCACAGGTGCGGCATGGGTTTACGTGGATAAACACCTCGGCTATTTCCTCTTTTTCACAGACAAGCGTCTCCTTCACCCGTTGCGCTACATCGTGACCTTCCCGTACGGTGATGGCCTCGTCGACACCAATCTCCAAGTTAACAAATTGGTGCGGTCCCGCCACCCTGACTCTGATACTATGAATCTCATATACACCGTCAACGGCAAGAATAAGCGTAGTAAGCTCATTGGTATAGGCGGGGTCGGCCTGCCCGTCCATCAGTTCACTGGCCGCTTCCTTAGCGAAATGCCATCCCATACGTACGATGAAAACGGAGACAATAACTCCTGCCAGGGGATCTAACAGAAAAAGTTGCGGACGGTTAAAAATCAGTCCCAACCTTGCCCCACCGATACCCAGCAGGGCTGCTACGGAGGAAAACGCATCACTGCGGTGTTCATACGCATTGGCAATCAATACTTTACAGGAATGTGCCTGACCAATTTTGAATGTATGCCTGAAAAGTCCTTCTTTAATAAAAATGGAAAACAGAGCCGCCCAGAGTGCCGCTGCTCCCGGAGCGCTGTGTTCCGGGCGAAATAAGGTACGGAGTGAAAAGAACCCGATATTTAATCCTGCCAGAATTACCAGTATGGCCACAATCTTACTGGCGATCGATTCCGCTTTCCCGTGGCCGTATGGGTGGTCTTCATCGGCAGGCCTGCTGGCTACTCGGATTCCAACATACACAACGGCGGAGGCAACTATATCGGCCGCGGAGTGGAGTGCATCAGCCATCATCGCTAAACTGCCGGCAAAAATACCCGCCCCGATTTTAACAATGACCAACAGTAAATTGACAAACACACCGGTACGTGCACCCGCCATACTTTGCAGATATCGTTCTTCAGAAACCATAATCCTGCCTCCGTAAACAATATAATCTCACACGCCGTCTTATCTATTATAGCTGTTTTTGATTCAATTGGCATTCTATTCACAAAAAAACTATTGGCAAAAAAGAGCCTAAAGCGCTAGCTTTAGGCTCTTCATATGTTCAGCCTCTTAGGCTGCTTTTGTTTTCAGTCTTTTCCGGGATTCGGCATTCTTCCAGGTCAACCATAAGGGGCTGGCGATGAAGATGGAAGAATAGGTGCCAAAGACTACACCTATTAACAGAGCGCTGATGAACGGACGTAACGTCATACCGCCAAAAGCAAACAGTGTTATCAACACCAGCAGTGTCGTTGCTGATGTGTTAATGGAGCGTTTTAATGATTGCCTGATGCTGGTATCAACTACTTCAGCCAAATCCTCTTTGCGTCGGTTTTTCAGATTCTCACGAATCCGGTCGAAGATAACAATGGTATCGTTAATGGAGTAACCTAAAATGGTGAGAATAGCGGCGATAAAGGGGCTATTAATTTCCAAGCGGAAGATGGAGAAGAAAGCAAGTACCATCATCGCATCATGGAGCAGAGCAGCAATGGCGGAAATAGCGAAACGGTATTCAAAACGGACGGTAATATACAACACCATGCCAAGACTGGCGATAATCAGTGCCAGCCAAGCTTGCCGTTTTAACTCGCTCCCAATTACACTGCCCACATTTTCGATCCTAAGCATATTGTCTTCCGTTAAATTATAACGCTCACTTAATGCAGTAAAAACATCATCCTGCTGCTCACTAGTCAATGATACCGTCTTGATCAGCAGTTCTTGCTTTTCACCTTCACCCAGACCTTCAATACCTACTTTTTGTATAGAGCTTCCCTCAAGTCCCATAGGTGCCAGGACATCACGAATCTCCTCCAGGGTAAATTCCTGACCAATGTTGACATGAATGATGGTACCGCCAGTAAAGTCAATACCCAGATTTAGACCGTTGGTTACTAACGAAATAATCCCGGCAATAATTAGCACCGCAGAAAATATAAAAGCATATTTGCGTTTTCCAACAAAACTCATATTGTTTGCCCCCTTACCCCTGTTTGTTCAGGAGCCCTGAGGAGTTCGGCACGCACGGCCTGGCGCAGCAAGTAGCGGGTGAGAATGATTGCTGAAAACATGCTGACCAGAATACCTACGCTCAGGGTTACCGCAAAGCCGCGAATGGGACCTGTCCCGTAACGGAAAAGGACAGCGGCCGCAATCAGTGTAGTCACATTGCCGTCCAGAATAGCACTGAAAGCGTTGTTAAAGCCAGCCTCAATGGAAGTACGCATGGTCCGGCCCACTTTCAATTCTTCTTTAATCCGCTCAAAAATGATAACATTGGCATCAACTGCCATACCGATAGAAAGGATAAGGCCGGCAATACCGGGCAGTGTCAGCGTGGCGTTCATCGCCGTTAACAATGCAAACACCAGAGAAATATAGGTGACTAGCGCCACACTGGCTATGATGCCGAAGAAACGGTAGTACGCCATCATAAACAGAAGCACAAGTATAAAACCAGCAATGCCGGCACGGACACTGCGAGTCAGTGAATCCTGACCGAGAGTGGGGCCCACAGACCGGGTTTCCAGTTCAATTAAATCCACCGGCAGAGCACCGGAACGGAGCATGAGTGCCAGGTTGCGCGCATCTTCAATGGACATGCTTCCTTCAATAATGGCACGTCCTTCTGTAATAACAGACTGTACCACCGGAGCGGAAATAACGTTCTCATCCAATTTAATAGCAATAATCTGTCCAATATATTTTTGAGTCGCTTCAGCAAAAGCGGTCGTTCCCTCAGGGCTAAATTCCAGGCTGACCGCGGGACGGTTACGGTTATCAAAGGTTGCATAGGCATCCTTTAAATCCCCACCGGTGAGAATAACTTCGTTATCCGGCCCGATAAAACTCAGCATGGCTGTAGTTCCAATTACTTTTCTGGCTTCTTTCTGATCTTCAATACCAGCCAGTTCTACACGAATCCGGTCATCGCCTTCCCGTTGAATCACTGGTTCTGCCACACCAAAACTGTCAATACGGTTACGAATGACTGTAATGGCCCGGTCAATGGTATCCCCGCCGCCGGCGTCACCCGTTTCAACCGCCTGGTAGAGAACGTATACGCCGCCGCGGAGGTCCAGGCCGAGGTTAATATTATTCCTTGCCTGCAGGATAGCTGCACCGCTAAGAACTAGCAGTAGCAAAACCACACCGGCAAAAGTCATGAGACGGTTGCTTTTCATCCAGGTTGACCTCCCTTAATTATTGCAAACATAAACAAATTGGTTAAAAAACGTAAAAAACGGGCATCTTTCCAGATTGCTCCGGCGAGCCTGCCCGAGTCTCAAAGTTATTATAAACGGTTACCCCGATGTTGTCAATTTGTGTTTTTCCTTCACAGCCTGAATCACCGTTGCCAAAACTTCCTCAATTTCCATCCCGTCGGTGGGAAGATAAAGTTCGCAGTGCGCCCGGGCATTTGCCAACCGCTGCCGTTGATCATCAAGCCTTTCCTGCCCCCAGTAAATCTCCCGCCTGCTTCTTGCCGTTTCCAGAGTGCAGGACAGGCAGACCAGGAAATCAGGGTTTTTGCGACGCCACAGCTGGGGCGCAGTGGAGTGCTCCTGGGCAATATTAACAGCAGAAAGCCCCTGAGCAATCAGTCCTTTTACCAGTGTTGTCTTTCCGGCAACACAGTTGCCCACCACACCGATAACTCTTTAAATTAAGAGGACGTTGTAAAATATTTATCCAGAACGCGTTGGATCAACAGATAGTCCACGTCCCGGTAAACAGCTACCTGGCCTACCTGCTCCGGCAGGATAAAAACCAGCGTTTCCCCTTCTCTTTTCTTGTCGTAACGCAAACTGGCCATCACCTGCTCTGTACCCAGTCCCACCGGTGGCCGTTTCACTCCGATTCTCGACAACAACGCCCTGCAACGGGCAGCCTCTGTTGGCAGCAAAATCTCCTTGTTCTCTGCAATATCAACTGCCATCAGCATCCCCGCCAACACCGCTTCGCCGTGGAGATAGTAGCCGTACGATGTGGCGGCCTCTAACGCATGGCCCAGTGTGTGACCGAAATTCAAGATAGCACGCAGACCCGCTTCCCGTTCATCCTCAACAACGACCCGGGCTTTAAGTTCACAGCAGGCAGCAATGACTTCAGCAAGAACAACTGGATCTTTAGCCAAAAATGCCTGCCAGTGGCTTTCCAGATAGGAAAAAAATGACTCGTCCATAATTATTCCGTATTTTACCACTTCTGCTGCTCCCGCGAGAAATTCCCGTTCAGGCAGCGTATCCAGTGCAGCCAACTCAACCCAGACCAATTTGGGCTGGTAAAACGAGCCAATCAGGTTTTTCCCCAACGGGTGGTTGACTGCCACTTTACCACCCACACTGCTGTCCACCTGGGCCAGCAACGAGGTGGGAACCTGAACAAAAGGGATGCCACGCATATATGTAGCTGCGGCAAACCCTGCCAGATCACCGACCACCCCGCCTCCCAGTGCGATAATCAGACTGCTTCGGTCAAGGTCTGCTTCCAGCGCGTGGGTATAAAGATTTTCTGCCCATGTCAACGACTTGCTTCCCTCTCCGGCGGGAATCACCACCGGAGTCACCGCAAACCCACTGTTTACCAACGCGTCAATCAGCTTACCGCCGTAAAGCGGAAAGACATTCTCATCACTGACTAATAAAACACGGCCTGGTTTCACCGTTTCCAGCCAAGTTTCTCCCAAGGCCGAAAAGATGTTTTTACCAATATATATAGGATAGCCCCGCTCTCCCAGCGGCACCTGGACTACACGCATTTTCTCACCCGCTTCTGTGTTCACCTGGTATGCAGCATTTCCTGATACACTGCAAAGTGTGCCTTCATTTCTTCCAATGAATCCCCACCCAGTTTTTCTTGCAGAGCACATGCAACTTCCCACGCAACCACCGCTTCACCAACAATAGCCGCCGCAGGTACGGCACAGGCATCGGATCGTTCCACCGCCGCGGCGAACGGCTGGTGATCCGCCATATCCACGCTCTGCAGAGGCTTATACAATGTGGGAATCGGCTTCATCGCCGCCCGCAGTACCAGCGGCTCTCCGTTAGAGATACCGCCTTCAATGCCGCCGGCCCGATTGGTAAGACGGGAATATCCTTCTTTGTCCCTATACCCGATTTCGTCATGGACCAAAGACCCGGGCAGCGCAGCCAGCGCAAACCCGCCGCCGACTTCCACTCCCTTAATCGCCTGAATGCTCATCAGCGCCCTGGCTAGCATGGCGTCCAGCTTCCTGTCCCAGTGGACATGGCTGCCAAGACCGACAGGTACGCCGGTAATTATAATTTCAAACACACCGCCCAGAGAATCTCCTTCTTCTTTGGCCCGGTCAATCCGAGCCATCATCGCAGCGGCAGCCGCCTCATCGAGGCAACGTACCGGGGAGGCGTCAACCGCCGCCAAATTAGCTGCAATTACTGTTGCATCCACATGTCCGGATGCAACCTCACCGATGGAAACCACATGGGAGGCGACATGAATGCCAAACACAGCCAGCAACTGCTTTGCCACAGCACCTACAGCCACCCTGGCTGCCGTTTCCCTGGCGCTGGCCCGCTCCAGGACATTGCGAATGTCTGTAAGATTATATTTTTGAGCGCCGGCTAAATCAGCATGGCCAGGCCGGGGCCGGGTTACCATTTCAATGTCCGCAGGCGGTTCTCCGTGTGCAGCCATCCTATCCCGCCAGTTTTCAAAATCACGGTTCTTGATTTGCATAGTCATTGGGCTACCCAATGTTTGACCAAACCGGATGCCGGAAAGGAATTCCACCTTGTCTTTTTCAATCCGCATCCGTCCGCCGCGGCCGTAGCCCTGCTGTCGCCGGGCTAATTCCAGGTTTACCCTGTCTGCGTCAAGGGGCAGGTTGGCAGGAAGCCCCTCAAGAATTGCGGTAAGTGCCGGGCCATGAGACTCCCCGGCTGTCAAATAGCGCATTATATTGCCAGTCCCCCTCCTGTTTTGTTAGCCTGTCGCTTACGCCACCATAGTAGAATCAGACCGCCGTGAATCAAAACCAGGCTGATAAGCTGTGCAACACGGAAATCTCCCCAAAACGGGCTGTCAACACGAAGGCCTTCAATGAAGTACCGCCCTGCAGAATACCAAATCAAATACCGGATAAAAATACTGCCGTCAACTTCCCGCTTCTTACTCTTATAGAGAAGAAATGCAAACACCAACATGTTCCAGATAAATTCATAAAGGAACGTGGGATGGCGCCACGCACCGGCGATATACATGGCCCAAGGCAGAGTTGTTTCCACTCCGTACGCTTCCTGGTTAAAAAAATTACCCCAACGGCCGATAGCCTGCCCCAGGATTAACCCCGGAGCGCAAAGATCAGCCAGCCGCCAAAAATCAGTATTCGTCCGCTTCGTATAAATATAACCGGTTAGAATCGCAGCAAAAACTCCACCGTGAATGGACAATCCACCCTCACGGAACGCAAAAACGGTAAGCCAATTATGGCTGTATAATTCCAGATTAAAAATCACAAATCCTATCCTGGCGCCGACTAACGCTGCAGGGACCGCCCACAGCAAAAAAGAAATCAGCCGGTCTTCGGTAATTCCGTAACGGCTGGTTCTGCGAAGTGTCACCAGCAATGCTACTAACATACCGGTGCTGATCATAATTCCATACCAGAATATCGGAGCCCCGAAAATAGTAAACGCTACGGGGTTAGGGTTCATCCACATGTATTAACGTCCTCCCTCGGTTTCTCTAAAGCAAGCAGTCTTTCTTTCCAGCCAAGGCCTCCGCTAAAGCCTCCCAGCCCGCCGCCGGTACAAACCACCCGGTGACACGGAATAACCAGCGGAGTGCGATTGCTAGCCATAGCCTGTCCCACAGCCCTCGCAGCCCTGGGAGAACCAGCCACAACAGCCAGCCCCTTATACGTCTCAACATGACCGTGAAAAATTTCAGCCGCCGCCAACAAGGCCTTCTTGATAAACGGCGCATACCCGGACATATCCACTGGACATGAAAAACAAACAGCACTCCCGGAAAAGTAATCCTGCAAATCCTGCCCCAGTCGCCTAACCCACTCCGGATCAGAATCAACAACCCCAGAAAAACGCTCATCACCCTCCCTGGGCAACGTCAACTCATACAACCCGTCTCCCGAGAACGCAAAATTAACAACACCCATCACCGTCTCCACAGAACGCCTCTCCACCAGAACGCACCCCCACCATGAGATGTCCACACCAAACCCAAACCCCAGTATAACCCACAACCGCCCCACCCACAAGAACCTTTTACATCCAGCTAACCCTTTGCAACCCGGGGACGGTTCCTAATTTGCAAAACTGCAACCCCGGGGACGGTTCTCAATTTGCAAAACTGCAACCCCGGGGACGGTTCTCAATTTGCAAAACTGCAACTTAGGAACCGTCCCCGAGTTGCAAACCATATCTAATTTCTCCCGGCCCAGCAATGCGAAGCGAGCGGAGAAGCCTCTCTTGCAGTACTGCATGCAAGGCGGGCGTTCAAAAGTAGTGCAGGACGAGGCGCGAGGGGTTCTGGCACCGCAGGCGTATGTCAATACGTTGAGGATGCCGGGTTCCCGAGCAACGAAGTAATGTGCTGCTTTTCAACGCCCGCCCCCTCTTTCACTAGATGTAGTACATATACCCCTCCCCACTCATCTTCCGCTGCTCCTCACAAATCTGCGCCAACGTATAGCTGTCCAAAATATCATTAATCTCGTCCTTCACTCTGCACCAAACAGTACGCATAATACATTCGGAAGAACGGTCACATTTCTCTGCACCCGTATCGTCAATCACGCACTCCGTAGGTGAGATAGGCCCTTCCAGGACACGGATAATATCACCGAGTGTAATGTCCTCGGGAGAGCGAGCCAGGCGATATCCTCCCTGGGCGCCCCGTACGCTGTGAATTAACCCCGCTTTTTTTAGACTGGCAAATAGGTGCTCCAGGTATTTCTCGGAAATATGCTCCCTGTGTGCCACACTTTTTAAAGCAATCGCCCCTTCACCGCTGTGCATCGCCAGATCAAACATTGCACGCACACCGTATCTTCCTTTCGTCGAGAGCCGCATCTGCATCCCCACCTTTATATTTTTAAAATAAGATTATATTTTTTTCTTTTAGTATAGCTTACACGCGGCCGATTCAAAAGTATTGCAGACAAGCCTCAGACGGTTGCAAACCAAAGTGAGCGAAGAAACATCAATTCTAAGCAAACCTGACCCCGCACGCTTATAGTGGGCGCATTGTTTGTTTGCGTCGGGAAAACGCGGCCACTTCTGTAAAACCGAGGCTATGGAGCATGGTGCGGGCGCGGTTTAGGTCGCGGCCCACATCCTGGGGGCAGTGGGCGTCGGAGCCTAAAGTAACCGGGATTTGCATTTCCCGGCATAGCTTCAGGAATGCCTCGCTGGGGTAGGCTTCGTTGACCGGAGCACGCCATCCTGACGTGTTTAACTCTACACATATACCGCTCCCGGACAGGGTAGCACAGGTCTTCCGCATCAAGCTGTCCCAGCTCCGCTGCGGAAAAAATGCAAACTTTTTGACCACATCCAGATGGCCGATGATATCAAATAAGCCGCTCTCTGCCAACTGACCCACGGCGGTGAAATATTCTTCGTAGAGTGCGTCGATATCGGCCATTTTATAACGCTCCACCTGCCCGGGATGGGTAAAATCCCAGTTGTCGAGAAAGTGGATGGAGCCGATCACATAATCGAAAGAGTATGCGGCTAAAAGTTCTCCGGTAATGGCCTCACAGCCCGGCAGGTAATCAACTTCTATCCCGAGTCGGACCGGAATGGCGGCGCGGTCCCGGATTGCCCGGACATCAGCCAGGTACTCTTCCAGCTCATCCGCCCTCATGCTTACCTGATTTTCCGGGGTACAGCCCAGCATCTCCAGGGGAAAATGATCAGCAAAGCCAATTTCAGATAAACCTTTGCGCTCCGCCTCGGCCAGATATTCCGCCATAGTACCGGTGGCATGGCAGCAGCGATAGGTGTGGATATGGTAGTCTAACATGGTGTGTCACTTTCGGCCGGCCGGTGGCGGCTTGCCAGTTCTGTGAGTACTTCGGACAGGGCCACATCCTTTTCGGCAAGGAGAACGAGAAGATGAAAAAGGAGATCGCCGATTTCGTAAATGAGTTCCTTGCGGTCCTGGTTTTTCGCGGCGATTATCACTTCCCCCGCTTCTTCTCCCACTTTCTTGAGAATGCGGTCAAGTCCGCCGTCAAACAGCTTGGCCGTGTAGGAGCCTGCCGGTTTGGTAATCTTGCGCCCGGTAATAATCTTCTCCAACTCCGCCAGGAAGTTCCCGGAGATGGGAGCCTCGCCGGACAGTGTTCTGTAGAAACAACTGGCTGCCCCTGTATGGCAAGCGCCGCCTTGCTGCTCCACCTGAACGAGAAGTGCGTCTCCGTCACAGTCATAGTCAATACGCTTTACCGTCTGAATATGGCCGGATGTGGCGCCTTTGTGCCACAATTCGCTGCGGCTGCGGCTATAAAACCAGGTTTCCCCGGTTTCCAGTGTTTTTTTCAGGGAATCTGTGTTCATATATGCCAACATCAACACATTACCGGTATTCACGTCCTGAACGACGGCAGGGATTAACCCCGCCTGATCAAACTTCAGTTCTGTCATAACGGACGGCCACCCCCCGTTCCACCAGATATTTTTTCACTTCGGCCACACTGAACTCTCTGTAGTGAAACACCGAGGCAGCCAGTGCCGCATTGGCTTCCCCGTCGGTGAGCACGGTGTGAAAATGTTCCATCGTGCCAGCACCACCCGAGGCAATGACTGGAATATTGACAGCCCTGGCTACGGCAGCGGTGAGGCGGACATCATAGCCGTCCTTGCCGCCGTCACAGTCCATACTGGTCAGCAAAATTTCACCGGCACCCCGGGATTGGGCTTCTGCTATCCATTCCAGCGCCGACCTGCCCGTGGGTTTGCGGCCACCGTGAGTATAGACTTCCCAGTCGTTTCTGTCTGAATTCCATTTGGCATCCACTGCCAGTACGATGCACTGGGAACCGAAGCGCTCCGCGCTGACGGTAATCAGTTCGGGGCTCTCCACCGCCGCCGTATTGAGAGACACTTTGTCGGCACCGGCTACAAGGATCTGCCGCACATGTTCCAGCTCGCTGATTCCGCCGCCGACAATGAAGGGGATAAACACCTGTTCTGCTGTACGTCGTACCACATCCAGCATCGTTCCCCGACCCTCGTGGGAGGCGGTGATGTCCAGTAACACCAGTTCATCCGCGCCTGCCAGATCATAAAATTTAGCCAGTTCCACCGGGTCACCAGCGTCACGCAAGTTAACAAATTGCGTTCCTTTTACCACCCGGCCTTCTTTTACATCCAGGCAGGGGACAATGCGTTTTGCTAACATTAGCTTGCCCCCCCCTGTAAAGCCAGCGCCTCCGGTAAATTGACCCGGCCGGTATAAAGAGCCTGTCCCACAATAACACCGGTAACGCCCAGGGGTTCCAGTTCCAGCAGATTTTTTATATCTTGTAACGATGAGACGCCGCCTGAGGCGATTACACCAAGGGAAACCGCTTCCGCCATTTCACGGAGAGCTTCCAGGTTTGGCCCCTGCAGTGTTCCGTCCCTGTAAATATCAGTGTAAACAATTTCCTTTACGCCCAGCTTAGCCATCTGTTGCGCCAAATCCAGGGCACGGACGGTGGAATCCTCCACCCAGCCCCGCAGCGCGACCAAGCCAGCCCGGGCATCAATACCCACCACTACTTTGCCGGGATACTGCCTGCAGAGCGCCGCAACAACGTCTGGGTCAGAAACAGCTGCGGTGCCCAGAATCACCCGTTCCACGCCACGGGCGAAGAGATCCTCCGCTGCTGCCGCGTCGCGGATACCGCCGCCGACCTGTACAGGAATCCCGACGGCCTTGACAATCCGTTCAATAACGGCCGCGTTTTTACTGGTACCGGCAAAGGCACCGTCCAAATCAACCAGGTGCAATCGCTGCGCACCTTCATCACGCCAGCGCAGCGCCGCCTCTGCCGGGTCTTCATAATATTGGGTTTCCTTTGACAACTCTCCGTGGACAAGGCGCACACAACGGCCGTCCCGGATATCAACAGCAGGGATGATTAACATTCCACCAGCCTCCCGTAATTAGCAAGAATCCGCAAACCCAGCCGGCTGCTTTTCTCCGGGTGGAACTGGATCCCATACACATTATCTTTCTGCACCACTGCCGGAAAATCAATGCCGTAATCAGCCGTTGCCAGGATGACATCCTCCCGGTCCGGACGGGCGTGGTACGAGTGAACAAAATAAAAATAATCACCGTTATTTATTCCATCCAAAAGAGGATGGGAACGTTTTACATCAAGCTGATTCCAGCCAATCTGCGGAACCTTAAGCGGACCGTCGAAAAGAACAATCTCCCCTGGTATTAAACCAAGGCCTGAAAAATCCCCCATTTCCTTGCTCCGGTCAAAAAGAAGCTGCAACCCCAGGCAGATTCCCAGCAGCGGTACGCCTTTCGCCGCTCTTTGTAATACCACCTGGTCAAGCTGATCCCGGCGCAGGTTTTCCATGGCCTGGCCGAAGGCGCCTACCCCGGGTAAAACCAAGCCGTCGGCAGCGGCAATCTCTGCCGGATCACTGCTGACCAGCGTCTCAAACCCGGCTTCTGCAAAACCGTTTTGAACACTGCTCAAATTCCCCATGCCGTAATCTATGATGACAATCATTATTTGTCCTCCTGTACGCCCTACTAGTATTCTACGGAAAAACATAATATCCTGCTAAATCGCTAGGTTTTCCTTATAAAATTCCCTTTGTTGATGGTACGCCGGTTACGCGCTTATCCATGGATGTTGCTTCGTCTAGTGCTCTGGCTAATCCCTTAAACGCCGCCTCAATCATATGGTGTGTGTTACTCCCTGCCTGTAGCCGAATATGGAGAGTGCATTGGGCTCTGTTGGTAAACGCCCGCAGGAATTCCTCCACCAGTTCCGTTTCAAAATTGCCAAGACGGGAAGATGGCAGGGGCAAATCCAGGCCCAGGTATGGTCGGCCGGATAAATCCACGGCCACCATCACCAGTGTTTCGTCCATGGGCAAGAGCGATGAACCGTAACGGCGAATTCCCGTTTTTTCCCCCAGCGCTTCCCGGAATGCATCTCCCAGAACCAGGCCCAAATCCTCAACAAGATGGTGGGCGTCTACAGGCAAATCACCCGTAGCCCTAACAGTCAGGTCAAAAAAACCGTGCCGTGCAAATAACGTCAGCATATGCTCCAGAAAAGGCACACCGGTCGTAAGCTCGGCGTTACCGCTACCATCGACATGCAGCGTCAGTTCAATTTCCGTTTCCCCGGTTTTACGAATCTGGGTTGATGTTCTGTTTTTCAAGGTGCTCCCTCCTTATTTTAACTGCCCGGCCATGAGCCGTCAGCCCTTCAATCCGGGCCAGTGATTCTATCTCTGCCGCCGAGTGTAAAAGTGCCTCAGGCGGGTAACAGATGACGCTGCTTTTTTTAATAAAATCATCGACAGAAAGGGGTGAGGAAAACCGGCCTGCTCCCGAGGTGGGCAGCACATGGCTGGGTCCGGCCCAGTAATCACCTACCGGTTCCGGTGTGTATGCGCCGACAAAAATTGCTCCCGCGTTGCGGATTTTCTCCAGAACTGCCCAGGGCTCGGTCAGGTGCAGCTCCAAATGCTCCGGCGCCAGTATATTGACAATCTCCAGTCCTTCATCCAGACTGTCCACCAAAACTAATGCTCCCTGGTTCTGCAGTGACTTTTGTGCCACATCACAACGGTCCAATGCTGTACACTGTTTGGTCAGTTCCGCCACCAGCTCTTCGGCCAACCGCTGGGAAGTGGTGATGCAGTATGCGGCGGCCAGGGGATCATGCTCCGCCTGGGAAAGCAAGTCCGCTGCCACAAAATCTGCCCGGGCCGAGTCATCTGCCAGCACCAAAACTTCGCTGGGTCCGGCCAGCATATCAATGCCCACAACGCCGGACACTTCCCGTTTGGCCAGGGTTACAAAAAGATTGCCGGGACCAACAATTTTATCTGCGGCGGGGATGGTTTCCGTACCGTAGGCCAAAGCCGCAACCGCCTGGGCGCCGCCGCACTTATAGACAGCATCGGCACCGGCAATGTTTGCCGCTACCAATGTATACGGGTTGATACTGCCGTCGGGCCGGGGCGGTGTGACCAGGATTACGTCCCGCACACCTGCCACCCGGGCGGGAATGACTGTCATCAGTACCGATGAGGGATAGGCGGCCCCGCCGCCGGGCACATAGACACCGGCTCTGTCCACCGGCGTTACACGCTGGCCCAGTACCACACCGTCTTCATAATGCTCCAGCCAGGAATTGCGCAATTGCTTTTTGTGAAAAGATGCAATGTTTGCCGCTGCCCGGGCTAAACTCTCCCTCACTGCCGGTTCCACCGCAGCTTCCGCCAGAGCAAACTCTTCCTCACTGACTTGCAGCGCAGTAAGCGTTGTTTTATCAAACGTTTCCGTATAAGCAAGGACTGCTCGATCACCGTTTTTGCGAACATCTGCGATAATATCCCTGACAGAGGCCAGTATCCCCGGGTAATCATCGAAACCGCGCCGGGTAAACTGGCGACGAAATGCGGCACCGCTAAATGTTCTCAGCATTGCGCTTCTTCTCCCTCCAGGAGCGCCTGCTCCAGCATATTGACCAGAGTGGATACCCGGGCGCCCTTCACCTGGTAACTGCCGGGGTTGGCAATTAGACGGGATGTGATATGGGCGATGGTTTCCACTTCCACCAGATTATTTTCCTTCAGCGTCTTGCCCGTTGACACCAGATCCACAATAATATCGGCCAGGTTTAATAACGGAGCCAGTTCAATGGAGCCGTGCAGTTTAATGACTTCAAACTGCTTGCCCCGGTTCTGAAAGTACTTCTCCGCCACCCGTGGATACTTGGTAGCTACATAACCGCCAGCCGCTTCACCGCAACCGCATTTTTGCGCCACAGACAAACGGCAGGGGCCGATTTTTAAGTCCAAAAGTTCATAAAGCTCTTTCTCCTGCTCCAGGAGTACATCTTTGCCCACAATGCCCAGATCCGCCACGCCGTACTCCACATATGTGGGGATATCTGTGGGCTTAGCCAGGATAAAGCGGAGACGGTGCTCATCGACGGAGAAAATCAGCTTCCGTGTCTTTTCCCGCAATTGTCCGCAGCCGATTCCCGCCCGCTCGAACAAGTCCAGGGTAGGTGGCAAAATCCTCCCCTTGGCCAGCGCAATCGTTAACCAATCATTGACCGCTAACATGTTGTCTCATCCTCCCCGGAAACAACTTCATCTTCGGCGACCTCACTGATAAAATAAAGCATCCTTAATGCCCCCCGGGCTTTAGACTCGCAGAGTGCATCGTCCTTTGTGCGATATTCTGTGTCCACAACTACCTTTTGCCCCTGGGCACGCAACTCCAGAGCAGCGGCAAAAGCCCGCTGTCGGCTGCCTTGTTCGTAAGCCATATACGTAAACCCGGAGACAGCCGGCAGCTTCTTAATCCGCTGCAACACATCCAAAAGATGATCCAGGTTTAGCGCAAACCCTACAGCCGGCTGTTCCGGACCGAAGTTACCCAGCAGTTGGTCATAACGGCCACCGCCGCAAATGGGGTACCCCATACCTGTTGTATAACCCTCAAAAACCATTCCTGTATAATACTCCATCGTGCGGACAAGGCCTAAATCCAACGTGATAAAACTGCTGACACCGTAATCATCCAAAGCCTGCCAGATTTCTGCCAGTGTATCCAACGAGTCGTGGGCCGCACCTTCCGGTGCCATCCCGGCTGCTTCTGACAAAACCTCTTTACCGCCTCGGAGAGCAGGTATACGTAAGATATTTTCTTTAATTGTCTCACTGAGAGGCAGGCTGTTAACCATATCTTTTAGGGAAACAAAATCCTTTTTATTAAAGAAATCTTTAATTTGATCGCCGGCTTCCTGCTCCACACCATACGAATCCAGCAGCTTTTGTAAAAAGCCGACATGACCCAGACACAGTGTAAATTCAGAAAGACCCAGCTCTTTTAAAACACCGGCGGCCAGAGCAATCACCTCGGCGTCGCTCCCGGCACCGGCACACCCGATTAACTCTACGCCAGCCTGGGCCAGCTCCCTCTGTTTCCCCTGTCGGCTTGATGCATACCGATAGATATTCCCGCCGTAGCAAAGGCGGAGCGGCTTGACCTCTCCGGCCAGATAGGTGGCGGCTACCCTGGCCAGAGGCAAAGTAAAGTCGGGACGAAGGACCAGAGACCTTCCCCGTTCATCAGAAAAACGATAGGTTTTATCTTCTAATTCTGCTTTCATATCACCAACAAAGTTGGCACTATACTCAAAGGCCGGTGTGGATACCTCCCGGTACCCCCAACGGCCAAAGATTTCCTGTATTCCCCTCTCCACTTCCCGCTTCTGTCCGGCCAGTCCGGGTAACAAATCCTGAACCCCCTCGGGAGTTAGCAGGCGCTTCACTTTTTCATTCATGACTACACGCTCCTTGCTTGCTTTAATACGTTAAAGTGTTAACGTATTAAATTGTACCATGCTCAAAAAAAACTGTCAACCGCTTTTTAGTCCGACTCATTGCATCTTCCCTCTAGAACTTCATCGTAAAAGCGTTCATACTGCGGCACGATGGATTCACTGCTAAAATGATCTTCAGCCCTGAGTCTGGCCGCTTCGCCCATCGTTTGCAGACGGGACGTATCACTCAAAACCTGCAGTGCATGCGCAGACATGGCCTCTATGTCACCGACCGGGGCTAAAAACCCTGTCTCTCCGTGTTTGACCACCTCAGGAATACCGCCGGTATCCGAGGCGATTACAGGCACACTACACGCCATGGCCTCCAGGGCACCCAAGCCAAAACTCTCTTTTTCCGAAGGGAGCAGGAATAAATCGGCAGCCGACAGAATCGGCAGAATATTATCCTGGGTGCCAAGAAATGAAACGTCCTCCTGAAGATTCAGCCGGTCTACCGCCGCCTGGGCTTCCATCCGTTGCACACCGTCTCCCACCAAAAGGAGTTTGGCCGGCATCTCCCGGCGCACTCTGGCGAACACTTCAACTACATCAGGAACCCGCTTCACCGGCCTGAAGTTGGAGACATGCACAAGTACCCGGCACTCTTGTGGAAGGTAGCCAACTCTTTCCCGTGCCCCCAACTGACGTCTGTAGTGTTTGGTATTGATAAAGTTATATATGGTCCGCACCGGCTTCACGATACCGAATGTACGACAGGTCTCCTCGGTGAGACTGCGTGACACTGCGGTGATGCCGTCACTCCGTTCAATACTGTACTTTGTAATCCGGTTAAAGGAAGCATCGTTCCCCACCAAAGTAATATCAGTGCCGTGCAATGTGGTGACCACCCTGGTCCGGCAATCGCCAAGAACCTCCTGTGCCATATGGGCACAGAAGGAGTGGGGAATCGCGTAATGGGCGTGGATAATGTCCAGCTTTTCCCTCTCTACTAATTCGGCGATTTTATTTACCAGTGCCAGTGTATATGGAGGATATTTAAACAACGGATATCCCAGCATGTCTACTTCATGGTAAAAAACATTGGGTTGGAAACGGTCCAGGCGAAAGGGAAGCTGGTAGGAAATAAAATGGACAACATGACCGCGCTCCGCCAACTCTTTTCCCAGTTCCGTCGCCACCACACCGCTACCGCCGTGGGTCGGATAGCAAACAATACCAATTCTCATTCTTCTTTACTCTCCATGATATTCTCTACAGCTAATTTAGGCTTCCAGCCCCGCTCCCATCCCCGCAGTGACATCAGGTCATCTACGGCCAGCTTCTGCTCCGTATACAGCCCTTCACCGTAAAGCGCCTGGATAAGGGAACCCACATACTGGTCCCGGCTTTGCACCATCCTGATAAACTGAGGATCGTTAACCAGTGTCTTCCAATCGGTGTCTTCTGCCATACCAAACTGGCTCTGATGGGCACAGAGAGCCCCGATTTTTGTCTCGTACACATCACTGATATCAATAATAAAAGAGGGTTCATCAAAAACAGCTAAAAAAAACTGGGCAGTTACCGGAGGACGATGGGGCTCACCGTCGGCAGGATAGCGACGCAGGCCAGCCAGATGAGCCGCCTCCCGCACCAGTTGGCTGGCACGCAAGTGATCCGGGTGCCTGTCTTTCCAGTATGGGCCAATCACTACTTTTGGCTTGTAACGACGAATCACCTCAATCACCGCGCGCATACTTTTCTCGTTAACCTGCAGACGGGCATCGGGTAATTCTAAACAATCCCGGACAGTCATGCCCATGATTTCTGCTGATTTTAATGCCTCAGCCCGGCGAATCTCCGGCGTACCGTTACTCCCTGATTCCCCCGCCGTCAAATCTACAATCCCGCACTTGTAGCCCATCCTGGCATGTTTAATTAATGTGCCCCCCAGGCCAATTTCTACATCATCGGGATGGGAGCCGAAAGCTAGTACATCAAGTTGCATATTAATTCTCCTTTCCGGGTTGATAGTAGAATAAGTAATGCCCGGGTGCGGCAGGAAATTCATCAACCAACTGCCGCCAGAAATCCCGACCGTATTTCATCTGGAAGACGAAAATATTAAACACTCTCTCCTGTAGTTTGCCCAGCGGTCGCAATGTCTGCTCCAGGTTGGCAAAATGACGCACAACCACTTCATTCTTATCCCTGGCTTCCTGCTGTGCCTTATCTTCCAGATACGAAATCTCTGCGTACACATGCTGCAGGTTTGTCTCGGTCAGCTCGGCCAACTGCCCGCTTAAGCGGGCCAGATCCCTTTTCAGGTGCTCGTATTCAACCGCCAGATGTTGGCGCAAATGCTCAAATACACTGTCTAAATCCACATCTGTTTTTTTGCGTAATTCCCGCCGCAGACATTCGTCCATATCTGACAGCAACTGATTCTCAGCAATTTCGTACCGCTTCATATACCTTGCCAGCCTTGGTTCCACCACAGTCAGGCCCGGTCGGGGATAAAGAAGCGGAGCCGTTTGTCCAAGCACAGGATAAAGTGAAGTAACCTGCGCAAAATAAGCCAGTTCTCCGGGTCCGGGAATATAGGCGACGGTAGGGAATAAACTGTCCTGGGCCAAAGGCCGCAAAAGCACGTTGGGGCTGAGGGATTCCGGCGACTTTTCAGCCAGTTCCAGCAATTCTTCCTGGTTATAATTGACGACACCGTCCCTGGTCGTATAGTACCCGTCTTTATAATAGAGTGCTGCACGCTTACCTCCCACAAACATAAACAAGCTGGTATCCGGATCCCGCTCCACCTGCAGAGGGTATCCAGCCGCCCGCAGCGCTGTTTCCCGGGACTGCAGCGTCTCCCGGGCCGTATCAATTTCTTTGGCCGCTTTCATATAAAACGGAGCCAGCATTTCTCTTGCTTCCGGTATCAGCGGATCAAACATCACCAGACCTTCTCCGGCAAAGAGTTTTGCCATAATCCGGGCAAACCAGTCCGCCGGTGTTTGGGAAAAAGCCCTGGTCTCATCCAGCATTGTTAAAAGATCAGGGGTAAAGTCAGTTTCCATGGTCAGGGAAGTCAATCGTTCAAGAACATTTATTCCCGCATCTTCCGTAAGCGGCAGCATTCCCACCGGCTGGCCCATGTGTTCCAGTTCCAGGTCAATACGCTGCGGACGGTTATCCCTGTCCAGCATCCAACAGTGGTTGGCTTCGGAAAAATCGTGGTCTTCACTGGCAATCCAAAATACCGGCACGACAGGCCTGCCTAACTTCCCTTCCAAATCCCGGGCAAGTTTCACCGCAGCAATCGCTTTATAGACCGTGTAAAGCGGGCCGCCTAACAATCCCGCCTGCTGTCCAGAAATAACGGCCACCGTCTGCGGATCATTAAGTTTCCCAATTTGCACCAACGTTTCAGCGGAGCAGTCCAGCCCGCGGTTAAAATTACTGAGCATGGCAACAAGGCGCCCGCGGTCTCCGGCAAAGGAGTCGCAAACTTCCTGTGCCTTTTCGGCAAAGACACCGGCTTCACTATAGTGTCGCCCCAAAAAACGGACGGCCTGGGGTAACGAATTTAAAAAATCCCTGTAAAGTACCGAATAGGCATTTTCCGGCAGCAAATATGACTTCAGCATACAATTCTCCTAATCAGTAAGATTTCCTATCATTGTATTCCACACTCTATCAGTTTTTCCTTTTTCACGAAAATCTTGACGTATATACCAGATTTTACACTAAAAAGCCGACGTTTATAACCTAAGCTGAAAACGTCGGCTTGACCCTGAGTTAGTGGAATGATTTGTCATGCTTAACGAATACCACTGTTTTTAATGTATATAGCACAAGCAGTATCATCAGCAACGTAATAACTGTTTGAAGCTGAACAAAAATATTCTCCCCGGGCTCCGGGCCGGCAAGAGGCAGGTCCGGAACCACTTCCACCCCTGTCACCGTTTCCGGCTGCGCCGTCGCAACTCCCCGGGGGATTCTTGTTTCAATTGCCGGCTGGGGAGGGACAGAGCGCCGTCCTTCCTGACTGCCATAATTGACGACCACATCGCCATCCAGCAATTTCTGAATGTCAGCCATAGCCCGGGAACCTTCACTTGTGTTCAGACGATTATGTGTAAGATTTACAAAACCGCCGGTCAGTCCGCCCGCCTGTACATTTTTTATCAGCGGGCTTATATCGCTAATTTGATTATCTGACAGGTTGAGCACCTGCAACCGGATTAAACCGGCCAACGGGCCTATATTGCTTATGTCATTGTAATACAGAATGAGTTGCTCCAAACTTGTCAACCGGCCTAATGTATCAAGACGATTAACACGGTTTACACCCAGGTTTAAACGAGTTAAATTTCTCAGGGAAGAAAGGGGTGAAATATCACTGATTTGATTATTCTCTAGCCCCAGATATGTAAGATTTGTCAGCCCTTTTAGGGCAGTAATGTTTGTTACATGGTTCCATTTTAAATTAAGATACTCCAGATTTTCTAACCCTCGCAACGGACTCAAATCGGAAATCTGATTATCCGTTAAGTCCAATTTTTTAAGATTCACTGCAAATTCCAGGCCGCTTACATTTGTGATTCCCGCCTGTTGCGCTTCCAAGGTTGTCAGTTTCGCTAACTTTTCCGTTGTAAGCGGGTTATGCCAATACCGCAGCGTACTGCGTACGGCCCTCTCCAGCGCTTCATCCGGAAACAAAATAACCGTTTCCGCCCAACTGCCTGCCGGAAACAAAATAATTACACATATTGCCACGATTAAAAGTGTGCCGATTCTTTTGGTGTCCACTCTACCACCTCCGGCATTTTCATTCCTTGTGCTATCTATAACATTTTATAACAATACTTGCCAAAAGGGAAGACCATGGAACCTTGACCTCTGTTGTGAGTTGCTTTCCAATCTCCGCAGACTGGTGGACATAGATAAAATTCTCACGGAACAGGAATTTCAACAGGTAAAAGATTCATTTATTTATGACATGGCCATGAACATCCATGAGATTCTTGAGTTTTCTTCATCCATCCTTTCGAAAAGTCTGGATATTTGCTCAACTAGTTATGTAACCCCACTGGATGCCATTCAGTTGGCATCAGCTTTATCACTCAATGATTTACCGATCTTTGTCTGTTCTGACAAAAATCTGCTTCGCCTGGCAAAAAGATTAGGTCTGATGATTCTTGACCCAACTGAAGAGCAGCAATAAAAAAAGAGCGTTGGCTCTTTTTTTATTGCTGCTCTTTTTTAACTTCGACTGTCACTTCCCGGAATACATCGTTGCCCACGTATTCCGCCTCTACGGTAAAGCGGTAATTGACCGGGTTATTCTCTTCATTTAACGTGGTGAGATAAGATGAAATAATAAAATTGCCTGCGGCGTCCCGCTCCACAAATGCTTCCTCAAAGCGGGGGAAAACAGTATTGCTGGGCTTGGCAGTCATCGGGCGCACTAACCCCTGGGCAAACTGCCAGGCCATAATATTTGTGGCATCATTTTTCTTCTGCACGGAACTGCCGCATCCTGACAACGTCAACATCAGTGCGGCCAGCAGAAGTGCTGCCGCCAGCTTAAACACTACGCTCTTCATTTCAATCGTCTCCCCTGCCAGAAATCAGGCGCTTTATAGCCATTCCTTTTACCTACTGAAAACAGATTCCTTAACCATCAGGATCCGCTTTTTCCTCTTCTTCCACAGTTGTTTGCCCAGATTCCTCTGTTTCATCTTTAACTGTTGCCATAAACTCATCTGTTTGGCTTTCTGTAACAGTTGCTTCCGATTCAGGCTCTGTTGTCTCGCTTTCTTCCACGCTTGCCTCTGGCTCCGGCTCAGCTGCTGTGGGTTCACTTTCTTCCACGGGTTCCTCTGCGGGCTCATTAAAACCACCTGCACCGTGACACACCGTACACGACTCCCAAACACCGTCCTGTTGGCCAAAACGAAGCAAATGAGTGTTTTCCGGCACATTGGCACCATCCGCATACATGGGCTCAAAATTTCGGTCCACCATCATTGCGGCATCGGTGCCGTGGGCAAAGTGGCAGGTGAGGCAAACCAGACGCTCTTCCTGAATATCACGGCTTTTTTCCAGCTTTAAGCGGTCGTCCGGCTCAATTAAGCCGGGGCCGATATAATCCTGATAGATATCCTCGTTAATTACATGGCTGAATGTAAGGTGATTGGTCACCGTTTTACCGTCCTGACTTGCCAGATACCCTGTATGGCAGGCGGTGCAAAAGTCGGTTGTCCCGCTTCTGTAAATTGTCTCTTCAACTTGGCCGTTTCCGGCGGGAACCACTTCAATGTCCACAAACATCGCCTGACTGAATGTAATAGTGTAAGGCGCCGGGCCGGGACTGCCGATGATCTCCACATATCCCTGCTGCAGATGGACAAAGAACTGATCTGTAACCGCTTGTCCGGAGTTATTTAGTATCACGACTCCATGGGCGGCAGCTAACGCACTTCCGCTCTGGTAGTAAAGCCACGGCGTTTTATCATCATGGGATGCCGGACGGTAGCGCGACATTGCCGCGTCCACCAGGGAAAGAGGTATGTTCGTATACCGCTTTGCCTGCCCGTTGGGATTCACATGCAAATGCCTTTGACTGTAAGCGCCGTGCGGCGCATGACAGGACCCGCAGCTAAACGATTGATCCCACCAACCCGCCGTTGCTGTATCGGCACCGGGAGCATCGCTGATCTTTTTCTGTCCCGTCGTTAGGTGGAAAGATACGCCAATCCGGCCGGCCATATTAAATTCACCGTCATAGAATCGTCCGCCACTTTCCCCGCCACTTAGAATATTATAGGTATTCATCGACGGATCAAAATGACATGTTGTGCACGTATTATAAAGCGATGCCTGAAACAAAAGCTCACTTCCCTGACCAAGATGGGTCAGATGGCAGGAGGCGCAGGCGTTGGAATTGAGCATAAAGCTGCTATGCACCTTCTGGCCTGCCACATTACGCAAATAACCGTCATAGCCGTCTACACCGCTTTGCCCAGTGCGGTTGGCGTTAAAGATATTTTCATCGGCCAGATTAATGCGTGGTGTCGGGTTTTTATCCCAGGCCGCCAGCACGATGCCAACATTTATGAACAGGCAGAAGATAATGACAGCCAGAGCCGATTTTTGTAAGCTTCTAATTTTGCTCATGCCTGCCACTCCCCCCTAATAATTTTACCTAGTTTTTCTCCACCAGGAAGCCTCTTTCGTCCAGCGAGATGAGCCACTGATTGTTTTCCTTACGGAAAATCAGGCTCTCCTGCAGCTTTAGGCGGCCTTCTTCTAAGCCGTCGTTTTTCATAACCACATCATAAACGGCAAAGATCATGCCGGTGTTTTCAAAATTGGTTTCTTCATTGTTCACGTATTTAACGATGGTGTAGTTCAGGTTTTCCAGAGCAATTTCATCAAACTGTGCTTTTGCCGCATCGGTAACCAAAAAAGATTCATCCCGCCAGGCGCTGCGATGCTCCGACGTTAACATTGTTAAAAGGGTTTCTCTGTCGTCCGCAACCAGAGCATTAATAAATTTTTTCGTAGTACTATAAATCGCGCCATCATCCTCATTAGGTTTCACGGCCTCCAACTTTTTTCGGGGAGACGGGTCATTTTGATCAGCGACTGCCTGACGGCCGCAACCCGCTGCTGTAACAAGGGTAAGGAGAAGCAGGGCAACCCCGAAAGCAACCTTTAGTTTGTTTGTCATAATCGTGAATTCCTCCCCAGAGCAATTATGTGTATTCATACCAAAGAAGCCAATTTTCGCCAAACAGTTTTGTAAAGATGGAGAAGGCACTGCATAGTGCCTTCTCCTGTATACCTTTTTTACCAGGAACCTTGTCCCATGGTGTCGTAGCTATCCCAGTACCACTGGGAGTTCTTCATGGTAGCCGCACTAGAGTTGGCGTGGCAGGACCAGCAGACAGACATGTTCACGTAGCGCTTCAGCGCGGAACTGGTGTTCACATCGTTGGTGCCTGCATATTCGGGATTGGCATCAACCAACTGGGCGTTGGCCAGACTCATGAAGGAAGAATCTGCACCGTGACCGAAGTGGCAGGATACGCAGAGCAACGTGTTGTTGTTGCCTTTAACTTGCATGGTGCCGCCGCCGGTGGCGCCGCGGTTGATGGTATGGCGGTGTGCCTTGGAGTAGACACCGACACCGTCGCCCTGCTGGCTGGCGCTTACACTGAGGTAGTCAACGTGGCAGGAGGCGCAGAACAGGTTATACGGAGCATTATGCGCCTGATTGCCGGTAGCCTGGATAACATTACCGCTGTACGTGGTGCTGTTGATAAAGTCAGACTTGTAGCGGTTTTCTGAAGTGTCATCATAGTTGTAGGAAGCGGTGACTTTCACAACGCCGCCGATATCAACTTTCAAGGGGTGGGCAGTAAGGAAGGCGTCCAAAGTTGCATAGCGTACGCCGCCGTTGGCTGCGGGGAATGCAACTAAGATATAATCAAGGAACGCATCTACCTGAGCCTGATCTTTAAAGTATGCATAGGCTTTACCGTAATTGACGCTGATCTTGGTGTTGAAGATCTTGGTACCGTCAATGGCTGCCAGGGGGCCGCCCACGGTGTTGGGATCATACAGAGTGGGAGCATAAATCCGGGTGGCAAAACGGGCCCAACGGCCGGCCAGTGCGCCGGAACCATTGGTGGCGCCGCCGGGATAGCCGTAGAACCAGGGGTTGTTCACATTCCAACCTGTGGCTGAGAACTTCTTGACATAGGTGGCATGGTCTGCGCCTGTCAGAGCATAATTGGCTTGCCAGAGGCCGCCACTGTTTGCCATGGTGCCAGATTCACGCATACGAATTGCGATGTTGTTGGGGTTGGAGTGCAGAAGGCGGACGCTGTAGGAACCGTGGGGACCGTGGCAGGAAGCACAGGTGAAGTCGC
The DNA here is from genome assembly GCA_018335855.1 of Clostridiales bacterium. Classification (GTDB taxonomy): domain Bacteria; phylum Bacillota; class Dethiobacteria; order Dethiobacterales; family Dethiobacteraceae; genus UBA7523. Next base: position 7,792 of record JAGXRM010000007.1, on the reverse strand, counting down.
TGGCCCAGGTGCTCTTGGCACGATCTGTTTCGGAATCAGTAAGGCCGTCGTTATCGGAAGCGTGCGCCACATTGGCACGGTTACCGCCGGGGGCGGCAGCAAGCTTCATGGCGCCATTCGCCAAGTGGACGGAGGCGTTCCGGCCCATGTCAGCGCCGAAGGTACCGGCTGTTTTGGAACCGCCAAACGGGTTTTCCGCTGTGGGAGCGGCAAACACGTTGAGGAAGCCCAGTGTGCCGTCATGGCAGGCGGTACAAGTGGTGTACACGCCGTTTCGGAATAATAACTTGCGGGACTGCGCGGTGTGGGTCATATGGCAGGAGGCGCAAGAGTTGGTGTTCAGTTGGAAGTCTGTATGGACCAGTTGGCCCGCAACATTCCTCTGATAGGTATTAAATGTGGAAGGATCACTTGCATCGCTTTTGAAATAAGGGACATTGGTCTCACCGGTATAGTTGGCGTTGAAGATTTGGAAGCCGCCAACGGTGGTGCGGGTGTCGCCTAAGTTACCGGCACGGGGGTCAAGAAAGAAATACCCGGGCGAGTAGACGTTGCCAGCGCCGTCAGTATAGGTATCTGTTGAATCATAAACATATTGGGCACTGGTTTGGTGGGGATCATAGTCACCGGGTGCTGCCATAGCCATGCTGGCCATTACAAGCAGGGCAACCATGGTAAGTACTACAATAAAGCTTGTCTTTTTCATCGATGTTCCTCCTTTAAGTGTAAAACTCTCATGGTGAATCTCCTTTTTGCTCATGTTGCACCTCCTTTCTTCGCAGTATTTGGGAGATATAGAAGCGGTTTCCCGCCTGCTATCTTTTTTACGTTACCGGGCAAGGCGGTAGACGGCTACACGCTGGTTGGAAGTGTCCGTGATAAAAATCCGGCCTCCGTTATCCACGTGCAAGCCATTGGGAAACATAAACTTGTCATTGTCATCACCCTGCCCGCCAAAGGAATGAATCTGTTTCCCTTCCCGGTCAAAGACAAAGACAGTGTGGGACAGGTTGCTGACCACGTATAAATTGCCGCTGCGGTCAACGCCTATGCCCCGGGGGTTGATTAGCACCGAGTTAATGCCATGCCCGGTGGCTGTCCCGTTAATCAACCGTACAGGATTGCCGTCGGGGTCAAAAACAACCACACGTTGACGGCCTGTGTCTGTGACAAATACATTGCCTGCTTCATCCACAGCCACACCGTTTGGTGCCATGAGGTCAAATTCCAGCCCAATTTGGCGCACCAGTTCCTCTGTTTCTAAATCAATGACGAAAATACGGTTCTGGCTGATATCGCTGAGATACATTTGGTTATCAACAATGGTGATATCCCCAGGGGATTTAATCACACCTTGGTTTACCAAGCCAGTTGCAAAATCTCTCTGGTAGATCCCGTCGATGTCATAGACATGAATGCGGCTCAAATATAATTCGGATACATAGATGTTATTGTTCCGGTCACCGGCAATTCCATATGGATAAAGAAACTGACCCTGGCTTTTTCCTTTTTCCCCGAAGGTAAACAGGAAGCCGCCGTTATTATCAAACACCTGAATTCGTGAGTTGTTGGTATCCGAGATATAAATCCGTCCGTGTGCCGCTGTTACGGCCATGGGTTTATCAAACTGCAGTTCCCCGAAACCGCCGTAAATCATTTTGTCAAACACCGGAACGCCCGGACGTAATGGCAGAATCGGCCCCACTGTGCTCGCCGGTGACTGCCCGGTAATAAACAGATATCCGTAAAAACTGAGTACAATAATCAGAGCCGTGATATAAACAGTTCTCGATATTTTCCGGCCCACCGGCCTGGTTAACACACTGCTGATTGTCTCCATGTTTTGCGCGGCTTGTGCCACTTCCCACCTTTCTTTACTGTGCCTTGGTCAGCCGCTCGATTGCCAACTGTGCCTCGGTATATTTAGGATTAAAGGTCAGCGCTTCCTGATACTCTTCAATAGCCGCTTCCACGGAGCCCATCTTCTCGTATGTCATCGCTGTATAAAACGCCACATCACTGGCACCGGGTCTTAATAGCTTCGCTGTAAAATACATATCCAGCGCATCTTCGTACTTACCCAAACTGGTAAAACAAACACCCATATTAAAAAAACCGCGGTAATCATCAGGCGCCAGTTCCGTTACTTTCTGGAACTGCTCCAGCGCCTCGTCCCAAAGCTCCATAGCCTGGTATACATAACCTGCGTTCAGATAAGCAGGCATATAGTTCTCGTCAAACTCCCGGGCGGCGTCTAACTGGACAAGCGCCCGTTCGTAATCACCTTTACGGAGAAAGGTGTAGCCCAGGTTAACCCGGTGCTCCGGCTCCGTCGGTTCCGCTTCCGTCAGTTTCTGGTAATAAGCAATCTCCTTGTTAATACGCTTAAAGTCCTGCTCGTTCCAAAAGTACCGGCCGCCCACAAAGGCAGCGGTCCCGCTGGACAAGGCCACAATCAGGATCAGGTTGATGAAAACTCTCCACAGCGGAGACACATTTTTTGTTTCAGGCACGTTTCCCATGCTTCTTTCCCCTTTCCCTATGCTACATAAAGAAGTCGTTGGACAAATCATTCGGATCAAAGCCACCTGGCGGGCTGTTAAACGGATTGGAATATCCCGGCAGATTATGACAACCCAGGCAAGCAGATGTGGAGTGGCACATAAAGCACTGATACGATACTTTCTGACCCGGCAATACAGGCGGTAAATGCCTGTTGCGCCAGTTTTTCCCGTGCTTGGACGGGTGACATTCAGAGCAGGTCAGCTTGGTAACCTGGGGAAGATCGGCGATATTATTATCATGGCATACCAGGCACCCGTCCTTTTCCTTAGCACCGCTTGTGATTGCTTTACCGTGAAACTCCGTGAAGTTGCCCACATTATGACTGTCCGGCTTCTGACGGTGACAGGTCAGACAAAACCTGTTATCGCGCGTGTATTCTATAAAGTCGGTATTCTCTTTTACTTCCAGCTTTTTTACGCCGACATAGCCATGACAGGAGTTACAATCTGCCAGCTCTTCCCGGGCAAATGACCCGTGGGCCACATTGAAGTCTGTAAGCAGGTGGTTATCCGGTCCGGTCATATCAGTATGGCAGGCGTCACAGGCAGTAGTAATCTTGCGCCGGTAGTGACAGCTCATACAGGTATCCATACTGGGCTGGACCAACTCCCTGGCCATCTGTTGCAGGCCCTCATCCTTGTCCCAGTCTTCAAACCGTACCTTTTGGGTAATTTTTCGTCTGGCGATATCACCGTGGGCCACAGCGCTGTGACATGATGCGCACCGCACCCGGCTGGATGTATGATCTTCATGGGGTATAATTAAATCTCCCGATACCGAAGCCTGACGGGTATAACTGTGACAGCGAAAGCACAGCTCATCATCAATACTGCGGAATAAGCGTATTGGCGTCACGTAATTCTTCAACACTGTGGCTTCGGCCATCCTGGCCAAGTCGGCGGCAAATCGCAACTGGCCGCCAATCCCATCCCCCCGGTGACAATCAAGACAACTGACCCGGTCATGGGATGACGCTTTCCACGTATACACTTCCGGACGCATCGTATGACAGGATGAGCAAAACTGGGGGGAATTTTGCTCAATATCAAAAAACAAAACCATTATTGCGAGGAAAATCACAAGCATACCGAAAAAGTAGAGTATCTTTTTATTTCTTCCTGCGGGAACATCGTTTGAGCTGTAGTTTGACATTTGTCGTCTCCCGTCGGGGTCATACCTAATAATTCGTCTCGATTTTCTAAATTCCTTCTGTTTATGTTAACAAGTTAGACGTTTTTGTCACAATTTGTAGTAGTAGTTTACGGATAATATGGATTACTCTCCCAAGAAATAAGCACGCCTCAACGAGGCGTGCTTATTTCTTGGGTGGCAAAAGCTTCGGCAGCGGGACATGGGGACAGGTGGAGTGACACAGCCCAGCTGGACACGAATAAGTGCACCATTCTCTGATTCTCTTAGAATTTTACATAGGTTTAATTTTTCGTGGGCTCTGCCCACACCCGCCACTATAGAGGCGAGATAATATTTCTTGAGTTTTCCATTGCGGCATATCGTTGGCGATTTATATGCTGTAAGGGTAGCAATGTCTTAAGCGGACCGGTACGAATAGGTTGAGGGCTTGACCTTAAACATTGTGTTAACTTTTGTGAATGGTTCTAAAAATACATCGCTGTGTAGTTTTGAGAGAATTTCTGGTGAAAATCGCGGAAGGGTCACACCCGTTCCCATTCCGAACACGACCGTTAAGCCTTCCAGCGCCGATGGTACTTGGGGCAGGTCCCCGGGAGAGTAGGTCTCCGCCAGATTATTTTTATATGTTTTTGCACGGCAAAACAGATTACCCGATTATTTGATATGTAGACAGCGGCCCTTTTTATATTCATTCCTTACCACCCGGTGACGAGGAATTTACCACTTAATAGGGAATATTGTTGTTAAAAATACGTATATGGGGGAGGAGTATATGAAGAAATATTTCGGTTGGATTTTAACTTTATATTCACTTTATGCAATTTTATACGGGCAATTTGGAAAAACAAGGTTGCGTTTTACGCACACCCCATTTTACTATGTAAGTTTTATTTTACTGTTAATTGGGATATTTCTTTTGCGTTCTTACTATAAAAAGAATTAAGTGAAGAGGTTAAAGGGTGAAATTTGAGACGCAAAAAAAAAGTTTTTAATCTATTAATGATTCCAGTGCAGAAAGGCTAAAAAAATCATCCTATTTTTTTCTCTGAGAACTCCCCCAAGCAGCAGTTATTACCATCTTATGGATAATATTTTTTCTGGATGTCCGTAATTATCAATAAGATCTTTGCATAATGGTGTTTTCTCCTTCAAAAACTTCATGTGAGGAGGTCTTTCTTCTATTTAACCCGCTATTTCCTCTAAATGGTCACAAGTACCCCTTGGTGTATGTCGGCATTTTTTCTGTATTTTCGACGAGTATCTCCTTGGGAGAAACGAACGATTTGATGGAAGTTGTGAGCGATTATTTTCAAGCCTATGACCAAACTACAACTCACTAATCCGCGAACTCTAAGTTTCCCAGCTCCATGTGCGCGCTTAAGGGCGGAATTAGTTCCTTCGATAGCGGCACGTTTACTACCGTTTTCGTTTCGATCTTTCTTGTCCATGAGGATTAAACGAGTATTTTCAGCAATGAGGCTTTTCTGGCTTACACGCAAGACAGTATCTTTTTTTTGGAACTTTATTGGGCATTGATCCTTTAAGGAGCATTGAGTGCAGATATTTATGTTAAAGTGAGCACTCAAGATGCCACTCTTCGGATTAAAGTCACTTCGTAAGGGCTCCTGCAATTTCGGACAGCTCACGATCTTTTCGAAGTGTTCAATGTTAAAGGCATTGTAAGGCAGTTGATCCGACGTGACATTTCGCCCCGTCATATCCGTGTAATGGAGTTTGATTTTCGAGCCCTTCCGCTTTTTTAATGAGATCGCTGCTATAATATCCACCGTCCACGTAAACATCCTTAACTGAAGTTGTTTCTTGAAGTTCTGTAAGACTCTCATCAGCCATTTTGACATCACTTGTGCTATTGGGTTCCACTTGGTAATCCGTAACAATTTGAACTGGATTATTGTCTGCGCATGTCTCAGCGAGATTGACCACATAGCCAACGTGACTCTTGCCCGCTTTTTTCCGATACGTTGCCTCTGAGTCAAAGGCGGATTGAAGGGAACTCGCGGCGATATCTTTGTTTTCTTTAGCTAGCCACACTTTGCGTTCGTAATCATAAAACGTTTGCTCTTTTATAAAGCGAACGAGTACCTGAATTTCTGGACGCATTTGCAATTCCTGGTTGGTGTCGGAGGCTTGGCCCTGAAAAATACCGGTGTCCGGCCGATAAAATACGAGTAAGAATCCCGCAGTCCGTATCGTGGCTCATAATAGAATTTCCGAATATCCTGTGGAATATGACAGTCCTGGCAATTAGTTAACGGTTTATGGGCCGAGTGGAACCATTTCTTCGTCCACCCAGATTCTTATTGTCCCCATTAGCGCGCTTCTGATTTCGTTTGTGATAGATCTCGTGCAGGTAATGGCAGTAGTGGTTAATGAAGCAGCCTGTATAAAGGATTATTCAAACATGAACTAGTAGAGGAACAAGAACCATAATATAGGCTATAACTTAAAATAAGTAAGAGGCTGCCGGATTGTTGTACGGCAGCCTCTTACTTATTGTTGCTGTTGTTGGCCCTGATTCATTGGATTGCTTTCAGTAATATATTTCATACGGCTGTTTAGTTGCTGGAGATGGTTGTCCATATCTTGGCTCATTTGCTGAAACATTGTTTTGGCAGCTTCGTCTTCGGTAGACTGCGCAAAAGTATCGTAGTTGCCTTTAGCGCTTTCACATGCGGCAATAGCTGTTTTTAAATCTGACTGAACAGTCATGAGTTTCCTCCTCAAAAAATTATTTAAACATTATAGTTTTTTGCCATTTACACGGTTTTATACAGTTATTAATTGGATTATCTTTCGGCGGCTTTTTTTGCTGTGTTCTTCCCAATACACCGTGGGTCTACTGTTGACCGGAAATCAATGTGCATAGAAGTGGAAGCTTGGCACAAATTATAATTGGTGATGAATCTCGTTCCTGGAGCATAGGTGACTCCCCTTCACGTTGGGAATTCTCTATGGCAGAGAGGGTGCCGGCGGAAATAGTATTCAGAACCGGTGTGACCCGTGCTGATTTGGATTTATCAATGCTTGATGTTAAAAAACTGAATATTACTGCGGGAGCGGGAGAGCTGACAATTCATCTGGGTCAGACAGATACAGAAATTATTAATAAATGCATCTGCTGTCACCCTGTCAAATAGTATGTAGTAACAGTTAAAAGCGCGGAGGTAGAGAAAATGCGGGATAAGGTGGCCATCATTGGAGCCGGTCCCGGGGGACTTAGTGCGGCCCGTGAGGCAGCCTCCCTTGGTTTATCGGTTACAATCTTTGAAAAAGCTTCCGTTGGGGAACGTATTTCCTGTGCAGAAGGTTTTTTTGATTTGCTCAAACTTTTAGAACATCCCATCGCCGGTATCCGCTGTAAAGTCAAGGAAGCTATACTTTCTGCTATAGATACCTTTACTGTAGATTGTACCGGCCTTCATCTGTGGGTAATCGACCGGTTGGAGTGGCAAAAAGCGTTGGCAGAGGATGCCTGTCGGCGCGGCTGTCAACTCTACGAGAATACACCTGTTACCGCTATTAATTTTTCACGCTTGCAAAGTGATTATGACTGGATTGTAGATAGCAGTGGTGTATCACCGGTTTCAAAAGCAAAGTTTAAGCTGCCGCCAGTCCGTCTGGGAATGACAGCACAGTATACCCTCGTCGGGGATTTTTCCTCTTTGTTTGGTAAAATCAAAGTGGCAGTGGAACCGCATTATTGTGGCTATTATTGGGTTTTTCCCAAAGCCCGGGACTGTGCAAATGTAGGTGTGGGCTGGTTTGGCAAGCGCAGTAGAGGACTTCAGATTCATCAAGAATTAAAACGGATTATTGAAAAAGAGCAACTTGACCATTATCAGATTCTCAGGCAAACCGGTGGCCCCATACCTCTTTTACGCCGAAAAGAACTGGTTCTTGGCAATACACTGTTGGTGGGGGATGCCGCAGGACTGGCTTCTCCCTTACACGGTGGAGGCATTGACATAGCCTGTATTTCCGGAATTCTAGCGGCCAGAGCCATAGGTGCAGCCAGTTCTGAACAGTACATGCAGTCGGTTCAAAAAATACTTGG
>JAGXRM010000006.1 GCA_018335855.1 Clostridiales bacterium | reverse complement strand
GTAACTCCTGTAAAAATACTGTATACCATTACGGCTAATAGTATCCCGGTGAGCACCGCTAGCAATGCAGGCAAAATAACCTCTGAAATACCAACTTTACTCACAGCCACACCCGCTCTCAGACCAATCGAAGTGAGAACAAAGACAGCGATGGTTGCCCCCGCAGCGTCGGGAATTTTTAAGTCTGAGCCTAGAAGAGCTGCCAGTACACCAAGCGCAAAAAACAGGATGGGAGGAGAAATTATATTCTGCCAAACTAACTCCAGGGATAACAAGACGCTCACCACCTTATTAACAGATCATCATCAAGCAATTATAACAACGATTTATAATGAAAAGTCCGACGAATGCGTTTTAAACGCAAACATCGGACTGCATGTTAACTGATATTCCTACCCTTTAAATGCCATCCGGCAGATATTCACTTGTTAGAGTTCCCGCTCCAGCACAAAGATAAAAATCTGTTCACCTGTTTTTGTGCTGATGTCCGTATGCAAACTTATTACTCTTAAGGTATTCCTGCTCCCACCAGACAATCGCTTTTGTAATTTCGTCTTCCATTTGTCCTTTGGGTATTACTAACGCCTTCTTTCTACAGTAATATTACGCTTCTGTTAATCAATACAAGTTTTTTATCCCCGTAAATTTTGACCAGAGTATACCAGAACTATACAGCCTTTGTAGTTTTTTGCATATACTCCTGTGCCTCAGGGCTGATGAACTCTTCGAAAGAGTAATACCCGGCTTCTGCATCCTTGGCGACTTTTACAGTCTGATCAGGGGGAAATTTTAGGTTTGTGGGGCAGGGAGTATAGATCTGAACATATGTGGGTCCTACCTCACGGGCTACCAGTATGGCTTTTTTAACGGCTTCCCCTATTTTCCTGGGACTTGCCACAGTGACCCTAGCTCCGTATGCGCATCCTGAAGTACGTGCAAGTTCAAAGACAGGAATTTTGGGAAACTTTTTGCCTTCAGGAGCCATATTTAAAACTTGCCCCTCTTTGGTCATGCCGCTTTCCTGACCACCAGTGTTGCCATAGACTTCGTTATCCACCATGATGGTTGTGATATTCTCCCGTCTCAGCCAGGAGTGAAGCGTCATATCCAGACCAATATCCGCAATGCCGCCGTCTCCCACCAGCACCACAACATCCTTGTTTCTATCAGGATAGCGAATTTTCAGCATTCTCTTTAGGCCGGATGCAACTGCGTTTTGATTGCCAAAGGCGGTGTTTGAGTAATTTAGGGCTGTCTGGGCAAGGCCGAAGAATGAGCATCCAGGCGTGCCAATGATCAGTGTGTCCGCTGGCGCAGGCAAAGAAGCCGCAACCAAACGGACACCCAGGGCCACACCGCAACCGGCGCAGTGAGGATGCTCTTCAATAATTTCTTTGAATGTGCCAAGGTCAGAGATTCCTTTTTGTTCATGATATGGACCATTTTCCACCAGTTCCTGATACTCTTTGGGTAACAAATCAGCAAATTCAGCTGTCGGTTTTAAAATCCTAAGAGACATACGTGTCCTCCTTAAAGACGTTGGTTTTGGCGGTTTAGCGCATTGTGTATTTCAGAGATAATCAATTCCTTGGGTATTGTCATGCCGCCAAAAACCCGGGGGCCTGCCACCACTCTGTTGTTCTCGTTCAATGTAGCTTTAATTTCCTTAGCAAGCCAACCGCCGGCGTTAAATTCTGGCACCACAATCAGCTCTGCATTCTTGGTAGCTTCTTGCAATTCGTTTACCGGGAACGGTCGGATTGACTTTATCTTGATTAAACCAACATCGAGACCAGCGTCTAGTAAGTCTTTGAGAGCTTCCCGTCCCTGTGAAACGGCAGTGCCGGAAGCAGCGATGAATATTTTGGCGTTAGGGTTTTCTACTTCCAGCAGACCCCCCAAATACTGGGCAAGATGTTTACGAGCTCTTTCTGCGGCGGCCAGCACTTCCTGGTGCCAGCTGGCATTGGCCGCGTAGCTGATAAAGTTGCTTTTATTCAAAAGGGGGTCACGGGTGATCCTCATGGGTGGTGTTTCCATGTCAAAGACAGGTACGGGTGAATTTTCAGGATCATAGGGAAGAAGTTTGAGATCATCCGGCGGCAGCATCACTGTCTCCCTGGTATGGGTGACAAAAAAGCCATCAACAAAGACGCCCACCGGCAGGTGTACATCCGGCTTTTCCGCTATTAGATAGGCTTTAAGAAGCATGTCAAAAAAATCCTGCACATTTTCAGCGTGAAGCATGAGCATGCCTGTATCAAGTAACATACCCATCTCTATATTTTCCGGCTGAATAGAGGGGGGCAGGGAAACGCCCCTACACATAAAAGCGCAGACAATCGGCTGGCGGGAGCCAGCCCAGACCGGGAACATTTCCATCGCCCGCAATGTGCCCGGGCCGCTTGTAGCAGTAAATACACGCCCTCCGCCAAGAGATGCGCCATGAATGGCTGCCATGACGGCAAACTCATTTTCCGCCCTGTAGTAATCCTTGAGATACCCTTTGGCATACAAATCGCCAATCAGATGCATACTTTCACTCTGCGGCGTAATCGGATACGCGATGGCCATATCTACATTCGCCCTTTTGATGGCTTCCATTACCGCCTCGCTGCCAGTAATAAAAGCCGGGGCCCTCTCTGATTCAAACAATAACTGGCTGGCTTCTACAGGACGCTGTACCCTGTCCATTGCCAAATCACCTGCTTTCTAGCTAACTGTCAACGCTTCCTTCGGACAGGCTACCACACAAAGGCCACAGCCCTTACAACGAGCCTGGTTAATACCGATATTTTTTGCCTTGTCTATTGAAATCACGTTCGGGTCGGGGCATGTAAGGATACATAGCTTACAACCATTGCATTTTTCTTCATCAACCCTGGCAGCAACATACATAGACGTTTCCTCCTTTAAATGACGAACTCCTTAACAGCCGAACCGGCCGCTTCCATCACTTCCATGTTTTGTTCAATTAACTCGCTAATCTTCTCATACTTCCCTTTTAGCTCGTCATCAAGGGCAGCTGTTGTACCGGAAGCGACAAACCTGCCGCCGCCAAATCTCTCCATCAAAGCCTCTTTCATCGATTTAGACGACACAAGCGGTTTCACTCCCAGAAGCGCTCCAAGCATAGCCATGTTGGAGGCCAATTCTGTCCCGCCCACATCCAGCGCAACCTGGGTGGCAGAAAAGTAATAAAGTTTGGCGTTTAAACGGGCAAGCTTTGCCAAGTCGTCATCACCAAGTTGGGGGACTTCTTCGGAATTTGCAATAATAATACCATTTTCCTGCAGACCGTCAAAGAATGGCATGGTGTAACATTTACCCATCGTAATGACATGCGGATGAAAGATCATGATGACGTTGGGGAAGAGGACTTCTCCACGCTCATAGATGCTTTGTGTATCAATACGAACATAACTTTCTGCGGGCGCCAGTCTTTTTTCTGCGCCAAAGAAGGGGTTTACCGTACTGACAAGACCATCCTTAAAGGCAGCATTGCCTAGAATATGTGCGGCGGTCACAACTCCCTGCCCGCCAAGGCCAGACATACGAATACTTGTTTTTTTACTCATCCTTTTTCCCCTCCTCAAGCCCAGCTAAATATTCCTGTGCCTCTGTGGTGATATATTCCTTGCTTTTAAAGAAGCCTTCCTTTTCCCTTTGCTTGATTCTGGCTACCATCTCTTGCGGCTTAAACTTGTAGTTGGTAGGGCAGGGCGAAAAAATCTGCACGTAAGAAGGGCCAACCTCGCGGGCCGTCAGAATTGCCCGTCTGACCATTTTTTCCAGGCGTTTGGGCTGGGCAGGTGATATTGCAGCCACGTACGCACAGCCGGATTCCCGGGCTATTTCAGGCATAGAAATTTTGGGAAACTTCTTACCCTTAGGAGCCATATTAAGAACGGTTCCTTGGGGCGACATCCCGCTTTCCTGACCGCCTGTATTGGCATAGGCTTCATTATCAAGCATGATGGTGGTGATATTTTCACACCGAAACCAAGACTGCATGACCATATCAAGGCCAATATCCGCGGTGGCGCCGTCACCGGCGATGACAACCACATCTTTGACTTTATCAGGAAACCTCAGTTTAAGTGCACGCTTCAGCCCCGAGGCCACAGCGTTTTGATTCCCAAACACCGAATGTATGTTATGCAGAGCAACCTGCGGAAACGCCAGCGCGCTGCAGCCGGTGGAGCCGACAATCACGGTGTCCTCAGGGTTGGGCAGGGAAGCCAGGATTAGGCGCAGTGACAGTGCCAGGCCGCAGCCAGCACAAAGGGGATGCTCCTCTAGCAACTCCTTGTACGTGCCAAGCTGTGAGACCCCCAAACCCTTGCCAAATGGGTCAGATTCCACCAGTTCCTTGTACTCGTCAGGCATTATGTCTTCAAAGCAGGGAGTAATCTTAAATATGCTCTTATTCATTGGCGCACCTCCTGATTTCATCAACAATCAGTTGAGGGGGCATTGTCATTCCACCAAACACTCTTGGGGCACCCACTACTTTTGTGGTATCATCAACGGCTGTCTTCACTTCACGACAAAGCCAGCCCACACGATTAAATTCCGGGATAATAACTGCTTTGGCTTTTGCAGCAAGCCTTCTGATTTGCTCCGTCGGGAACGGGCGAAGACTCTTGATTTTAACAAGGCCTACACTGAGCCCTTCACTCTTTGCCTGTTGAATTGCTTCCCTGCTTTGCGAAACTGCTGTTCCTGAAGCAATAATCAGGATATCGGCATCTTCATTTTCCACTTCAATTAGGCCGCCTAGCAGACTGTCAATATACTTTCTTGCCCTTTCAGCAGCAGCTAGAATTTCCTGCTGCCACGAGGCATGAGCCGCATAGCTGATAAAGTTGCTCTTCATGACGAAGGGGTCCCGCATCTGACGAAAAGGAACAGTTTCCATGTCCATAGCCGGAACAGGAGCACAGTTTGGGTTATAGGAGGGGAGCTTCATGTCCGCCGGGGCAATGTTTACTTTGTCCCGGGTATGGGTTACAAAAAAACCGTCAGCGAAAACCCCCACAGGAACATGCACATCAGGCTTTTCCGCAATAACGAAAGCCTTTAACACCATGTCATAAAGATCCTGGCCGTTTTCTGCATGAAGCATCAACATCCCGGTGTCGAGCATATATGCCATCTCCAACGTGTCGGGCTGAATTGTCAGAGGAGAGTTAATTCCTCTGGTCATAAATGCGCAAACGATAGGCAGACGTGAGCCGGACCAAGTCGGAAACATTTCAAAGGCACGCAGCGTTCCCGGACCTCCGGTCGCTGTGAAAACCCGTACCCCAGCCATCGCCGCACCTGCAACAGAAGACATCACAGCGAATTCATTCTCACCACGAAAATACTCTTTTATATAGCCTTCGGCAAAAATATCGCCTACAAGATGCATGCTCTCGGACTGCGGTGTGATGGGATAAGAGATGGCCATATCCACATTTGCACTTTTAATGGCTTCCCTAATAGCTTCACTACCTGTAATAAACTGCTCTTCCCGCTCTGCCTCAAAAAAGAGTTGCTCCGGGGTCACTACTTTTTGCTCAATCATTTACCGGCCACTCCTTTCAGACGGGCAACAGCCTCTGTCAGACTTGCAAGCTGCGCAAGCCCCACATCCCGCAGTGAAATCATTGCATCCTCATGCCCGGCCTCACCACAAAGAGCAATGGTGTAGCAATCCGTGCCACCACGGATAATTTTCAGAGCTACATTGGCATAGTGGCAATGTACACCGATAAAAAGACAAAAATCGATCTTGTTATGCCAGATTGTCAGGTTCGGATGATTCGGGTTAATTTCTACAGCCGGGTTAATCATGGGATACTTGGGACGATAGTCGGGCATCGGGATAATACGGGTACCTGCCAAATCAGCCAGCTCTTTTACAGCCTTAGCTTTTTCGGCTACACCCTCTTTCCAGTCCCAGAGAAGAAGCGGCCCCGGAAAAAGGAAAGGATTTTTGGCTTCAAGAATTTTTTGGGCAATTTTCTCAATCGCCTCTTCTTCGGAAACAATCGAGCCTTCCACTAAGGCCTGCCCTTTTTCCGGCAGTGTAACACCCATGGAAGCGGCGGCTGGTGGCAAATAACCTTCCGGACCTACAAGCACCTGGTATTTACTTTCTAACAACTTTCATCCCTCCAGCTTCATAGTATCTGATAGTACAAGAAACGCGCGCATTTACTGTATTCCGCTGCCGATTTGCAAATGCAAATCGTTCTAATTTCCTCCAGTATAAAAAAAAATCCGGTACCAAAAAAAATGGTGCCGGATTTCATTTAACGGTAACGTTAACCTTAAACTGACTTCCGACTTTGCGCTAAACTGACTCGGAATTTACGCTAAAAATTCTTTGTCAAGAACGAAGACAAAAATTCGCTCTCCGGTTTTTGTGCTGATATCAGTATGCAGACTGATGACATTGGCAGAGGTAACCCGGTTAATGATTCCTTCAAGCTCAGGACGTCCCCGCTCAACTAATTGCTGGCGCAACTTTTTGATCAGTGCCATCCCATCTTTATTTTGCGCCAAGTAGCACTCAGCCGGTGCCAGAATCCCCTTTAGATTAACGATAACCATATTACGCAATATATCTGTCTTAGCCTCGGTAGGACCCCGTCCCTTATATTCCTTCTCCCAGTGAATAATGGCCTTTGTTATTTCATCTTCCATTTGACCTTTGGAATAAGTCACAGGACATTCCTCAGTTTTTTATTGTTTATTATACGCTACGAGACTACAGAATTCAAGACTCTAAAGTAATAAAATTATGAAAGTAAAAAGTGAATTGCCTTTTTTGTGGCTTGAACCGCTCTAAGACTATTTGGTGAATGACTTTTTGTAGGAGTTGCGGTTACGCCTGTGAGCATTAACAAGCAAGTTCAGAATAGGTAACCGTTTTACTCAGCACACAACATGTCAAAAGCCTGTAAAACAGGGCATTTTTGAATTTTCTCCTATTAAAACGATAGCAGAATTCATTCAAATATACTTGCAGGCACACAAAGTAATTATGTTCGAAAAGCACTTTGGTACAGCCAGCCAATTCGGGTTTTCAGGCTTTCCGGCAGAAACCCAAAAACACCGCAACCCCTTGCGGTGCTTACATTCTTTATGGTGCGCCTGGCAGGAATTGAACCTGCGGCCTGCGGATTAGGAATCCGTAACATGGCCTTTTGCGGCGTTCTGTACTTTTAGGGACAAGCCTGTATTACGGGGTTTCTGGGACAAGCTCTGCTGTACTTTTATTAAAATATTGGGGATTTTTTGAATTGTTTATCCCCAAACTATCCCCATGCTCTATAAAAATACAGCTGTAACGCGCCAGGAGCTCCTACAGAGGCCGCATGTGAAGTAAGGGTGTATTTTCCTTAGCCGGGCAGGCAAAAGCTAATACAGGGACCTGTGGCTTCTGATTCACTGATTCCTTCACCAAATATATTTTTAAACACGTAAGCTTAAAGCTTATCGGATTCTTTGGTAGAGGTTTCCGTCATTACGTCCTTTATCTTAATGTCGAACCCCCGGTGCTGCGCCAATGCTCTGGCCGCCTGTTTTGCAAAGCCGAGCGCCAGGCGCTCCCTTTCCTCTGGCGAAAGGGTATCAACATCCTTTGTTGTTCCGTCTGAGTAAGTTACCGTCGCGACTACCTTCATCTGCGCCTTGACCTCCTTCATAATAATTTGCAGTTAGCTATAAGTAACGATATAATAAAACAAAACAGGGCAGGAGACTGGTCTGTTTCATATGACGGAGGGCGCTTAACCTTGACCGGGGGAGGCGTCCTCTTCTTCTTTTTTTTCTTCAACCATACGATAGAGCGTTTTATCTTCCGGATTAGCTATTATCTCTGAAAGGGCAAGGCCATCGCGTAAACCCATGAGATATGTTTCTTCGGCTTCCTGGCCAAACCTAAGGCCTTCAACTTCAGCATATTGAGTGAATATAGCCTGACCTTTTTCATCCAGGATGTCTCGGATTTGCCCGGACAGGTCTGCGCTTCTTTGTGAGAGCGCTCTATAGCTAGCGCATTTCCAAAGAACTTGACCCACTTCAGACTGACGATCAGCTACCATACCTTTCATGTGCTGCACCAAATTACTTCCTTTGCCTAATAACATTGACATCACAGTAAATCATCTCCTCTTTTTAATTTAATTTTAGCTCCTGCCCTGTTTTTACCTAGCACTTCTAGTCATCGTCCTCTGGCGTTGGATAGAGCAGCTGCGCTTCATTCAACAGGCTCTGTACATCCGCTAGCTTTACCCTGGGTAGACTGCCGGCTATCTTGTAAATGGGGATCTTTCCTTCCTTTGACCAACGATAAAGAGTGGAACGTGAGATACCAAGATGCTTAGCTGCTTCACTAACATTTAACCATTCATCCTTCATTACATCGTCATCCTTTCCCCTTAAGCTGTTCTGTATCAAGTGTATTAATTTGTTTTAAGTGTATCATTGTGTATCGTATGTGTCAACATGTTTTAAAAAGTATATCTGCAATAATAAGCAAAGCTTCTTCCCTACCCTTAGTAGAGGGTGCGTGCTACCCGTCTCTCCCTAGGTCCACAAACAAGTTTCTTAATCAATTGCAGTCATTCTGGATGTAAACATTTGTCAACATCTCTGCCCCTGAGAGCAGGTGGTTTAGCTTTCAAGGTTATACGTCAGCTTATACGTTCGTTACTCGCCAGCTTGTACGCCAGAACGTACAGTTTACCTTGTCCAACAGCTTATTTTTCACCTGTTTTATTTCGGAAAAAGGGTATTAGGGAAACAGCGAAGCGAGCGGCAGCTTTCGCTCACTCCCCTCACTTCGCTTATTTGAACCTTGAGATTTTCCAAATGGCTCGGTTCTGTCCCGTCCAAGAGTACATATAACTTTAGGGAAACAGCCACGTCTTTGAGTATAGGTTGACAATAAAAGGAATTAAATGCCAAAACATAGAACTTTTATCAATGCTTTAAAAAGTTAGGAGGGTGTCACTTTGAAGAAGGGGAATAATCAAAGGTGGATTCTTTCATGTTTCATTTTGGCAATCTTAATCGTATCGGGAATTTTCCGTTGGAGCCACGAAGCTGACAAATCCATTACGGAAGGTGTAGCTGCCTGGAAAAAGGACAGATGGACCGGACAGGTATGGCTAGTGGGATATGCAGCTAATGACGTACGGGAAAGGCCGATAGGACCTGAGTTTGAGTATAACCAGAACCCACCTCAAATTACGGGCTTTGATAAAAGACTCTTTGAGGTGGAAGCAGGAACGACCGACCCTTTTGGTCGTATTGGCCTTTACAAATTGTTGCCGCCTACTGAAGAGCAGATGCAAGAGTATATAAAACAACGCGGGCTACTGGATATATCCCCACAAGAACTTGATGGTGTGGATAGATTGGTGTTAGAACACCTTGTTAAAGTGGACGAATGGGAGCAATCCGTTGAACAGGCAGAACGTAACATCGAAGCTGTATGGACAAAAAGAAGCGTCCTTACAAAAGCCTGGCTTGCTATCATGGCACTCAATGGCATCTGGTTACTTAGGGAACTATTTCTTAATTCCTACAGATCAGCTTAACCGGTGAAGTACGCTTCACGACATCTATGTCTGTTATATTAAAATATCAGCCCGGGGGTGGTAAGATGTCCGCATCGACTCAGAAGGTAGACCAACTAAACAAGCTGCCAGTCAACAAGCTGGCCAAAGAGATCCTGGTCAAAGCCTAGAGACAGACGGACAGCGCACACTTGTATCTGCTCCAGCTGATGGAGTGGGGAGCCAACAGCCAGTAGATTCCGGTCAAAGACCGGGAGATACTGCAGGAGCAGGTGGAGTTCCTCAAACAGGCGGATCCCAAGAAGGCGCTGGACCTGTTTCTGAAGGACGACCCGGAGACAGAGGGCAAGTGGGTGGAGCTGGACCAGTTAAAGAAACTGAAGGACGACCCGGAGTACGCGGCTCTGTACCTGGCCCGGCAACTACAAGACCTGGTAGCGTCCGGACAGGAGAGGTAATTTGACGATCGTTTGCGTGAGTGGAAAAATCATATTTACTGGGTTTTTTCTTTAACCTTTTTATGGTGTCCGGAAATACCGGAAATACATAACTGTACACCAATTTATACGTTCACTTGTACGTCCCTTTATACGTTAAAACGTACATTTTAGCTTGTCCAATCCGTGTATTTATCGCATTCTACTCTCCAAATACTAGAGAGCAGCCTAGACCGGCCTAGATCTTCTTCGGTAGCAGCCTGAATTCTAACATTTTTTAACAATCTAGTCCCTTCCGGAGCTTTTCTCTAACACTTTACCTGTATAAAAAAATGCCAGCTGGGATTTCTCCAGACGGCATTTTACTGTTGTAGAGGACATATAGCGCTTATACACTTTTTGCATACTTCACTTCTTCTCACGACTATTTAGGCATGAACGAGCTTCCGGGAGTAGCGCCACCTGACTTCATCTTCTGGATGGCCGCATAGACTTCATTGACGTTCACACCGAGCCTAATCATTTCCTGAATGACTTCCGGCCTCTGGAAGTTGGCCATGGCCTCTTCCCGGCTACCGTACTCCTGCATAAGCATAATTGCCCTCTGCGTTTCGCCGGCGCCGGTTACCTGGTCTTGGTTGAACTTCATTTCCTGCTTCTTCATTTCGTTAGAAATAGCGTCCTGCTGCTGTTTGTGAGAGAGGTTGGCCCAATTGTAGCCCATGGTAGCCATGAACTGTTTGGCCGCCTGTTCTGCTTCCGCCTGGCTCATAGACATTTTCTCGTCAAACTGGCGCTGGTTCTCGGTAAAGCTCTGGTCGAATTGTCGCCGGCCTTCCTGGAATGCCCTGTCTGCCTGGAAAGCGCCCTGCTGTAGGTTTGCCTGCGAAAGCGCCTGATTCATAGCGGTGTTAAATGCATCTAACTGCTGCTGTCCGCCCTGCTGGGTTATATTCATACCCATAACGCCAAACTGCTGCATAGCCTGAAGTTTTGATTGACTGAACTGCATCATAGCGCTCGTCATGCGGTTCTGCAGGTCTGCAACACGTTCGGCAAGAATCTGCTGCTCGGCCGTGAGCTGGTTTTTATTTAGACGAAGATCTGATTCAATCGCAATACCGCTTTGCAAGAGGCCCCTACGGTTTAGATCTTCCATCATGGTCTTGCGGTATTCCTGGGTGCTTTCCCTGAGCTGGTCAAGAGCTGCTTTTGTGGCCGGGTCTACTCCACCCATTTGCTCCTGGAAGGTGCTCATTACACTGTTTAACTGAGCATCAAATTCCGTGTAAAACTGATTCGTAAGGCTATTGAAGAACGCCATGTTTTTCTCATCAACTTGTTGTCGTATCTCATCCAATCCGCCTTGAATCATAGTAGCTACGTTAAAGATATACTCAGGGCTTGACGGGGAAGGGGCCCCTTGCTGCCCTTGTCCTTGTGAATTAAACTGTGCTAACCACTCTAAGTCCGCAGGAGGCAAGTCTCTTGGGTCTGCGGTAGGTCCAGGGGCTCCACCGCCACCGCTCGTAGGGGCCGGAGCTGGCGCGGCTTTCGGTGCTGCGGTGCCGCCGCCAGGAGTCGCCGCTGGTTGTGCGGTCGGTTGGTTAAGTGTAATACCGTAACTCTTTGCCTGGTTGAGCGCCCAGGATGCAGCGCCGCCGCCTTGGGCCAACACGCTTTCGAGGTACTTCTGCTCATTGGCCATGTTTAGTGCTGGGCCGCTCTGGCTCTGTATGCTTGAAATCGGCGTACTTGGTTGCTGGCTTTTCTGCGGTGAGCCACCATTAAATTGATTGATAGCTTGCTGAAGTGCTGGCTGTGCAGGAGCGGTCGGCAGCGTCCCGGTTGGCTTTGGTGCGCTAGGAGATGTAAAAGTCGGCACGGTCGGTAATGCTCCGGTCGGTTTCGGTTTTGATGCGGCAGCCTTTTGCTGTTCTTCCCACTGTTTGAGTAGTGCTAAACTCATTTAAATCACCCTTTCTCTTTTAGCTCGGTACGAAGATGAGCTTCGCGCCGGCAAGTGTGGCCGTATAGCTGCCACTGTTTGAAAACACAATCTGAATACCGTTTATCAGTTCTGGAAATGTTCAACATTTCTCAACATTTTAGTAACCGTCTCTCTGCTTGACAAAATCATCCCAAAATGGCAAATCACTTGACAACACCCTTTGTCAACCGGAGAGGCGTCTGGACTACCGGCACATGGCCTCAGCTATGATATAGAAATTTCATATGTGCACTGGCGATGCTAACGCCGAAACATTAGGAATATGCTATATACCCTGCATCACCCGCCGTATCATTTCACGAATACCGCGCACTTCTTCCAACAACTCATGTACTGACGTCGCGCTTGATGCCCGGATTTTCTGTCGCACGAGTGCATCCAATGCCTGCTCAACGCTCCCGTAGTATCCAATCGGCACCATGTATTCAGTCCCAGGGTTCTTCCCATCCGTCGTCGTTTTGGTTTCCGAAAGGGTGATGTTCATCGGGTCGCTTGTAATTACGAAATTCTCAATCTGTATTTTCACGGGGTTTCTCCTTTCATAAAGCTATGTAGAGGCGCGTATGGTCACGTAGAGAGGGGTTTCGTACTTGGGGAATAGGTTGCTATCTATCCCCTGCAAATCCTAGACGAATCTGCTCACGTGACATCTGCAGTCCCTTTAATTGCAGTTCCTGAATAATAGCCTCAGCTTCGTTAAGAATGGCAATTAGAAGTGGTTGATACTGCTCCTTTTCAATCTGAGGTACATCTGGATCGTCAAACCATGTCTCGGCCTTTCTGTAGCTCTCCAACTTAGAATTATATCGGTCCATCAATTCCTTTGCGGTTGATCCCAGGGGACGTTGCCTCCTCTCACCATATTTTTAAACCTAGGCTCCGTTTTGGAGAATGTCAGCGTACACATACCGGGCTCTCCGTCCCGGACCTTCGTTACTAAAATGTCTGCCTCACCTGGTCGTTTCTTCGTGTAAACCTCTTCCCTATATACAAACATGATAATATCGGCATCCTGCTCAATATTACCAGAATCCCGTAGATCTGAGTTTCCCGGTACCGGTGGCTTTCTCTGTTCAACCTGCCTGCTTAGTTGGCATAAAAGTAAGATTGGTGCGTCAATATCCTTAGAGAGGTTTTGCAGGGTTCCAACAACATGGCCGATGTGGTCGTTTGTGTTCATGCCCGGCAAGCGTTTGTCTACGATTTTCCCCAGGTAGTCAATGATTATTAGGCCAAGCCCATTTTCCGCTTTTTCTCGGTAGCAGAGGGCGCGTATATCTGCAGTTGTTACGCTACGGTCAACAATCTTTAATTTTCGTGAAGTGAAGCTGCTGGCAGTGTTGGCTACCCTGATTAACTCCGGTTCAGTGAGTTGCCGCCGTTGATACCTTTTCCCGTTTACCCCTGCCAAAGAACAGAGCATCCTATCCACAATTCGCTCTTTGGTCATTTCAGCAGTCACGAATAAGGTGTATACATCTTTACTGGCTTCGAGAGCTATATCACAGGCCAGTTGTGTCTTGCCCATCCCGGGCCGGCCAGCCAGAATTATCAGTTGTCCGTTCGGTAGGCAGTTAATAATGCTGTCAATATCGGTAAGCCCTGTTTTTACACCTCGTATTTCCTGATTTTCTTCATAGGCTTTTAACCTGTCTCTGGCTACCTGTCCCGCTTCAAAGGCCTTCACCTTCGTGGCTCTGATGCTGGTTCCTAATATTTTTTCTGTGATGAGTGCAGCGGCTTCTCCAGGGGAGTATTCAGCTTCATTCAGGGCAATTTTTGCCGCCTCTGCGCAGGCTTTGTATTGCTCCCGGCGCTGGGCCTTATCCCTGATGGCCTGACAGTGCTGCTCAATGGTGGCGGTTGTTAAAACTTCAGTTAGTCCCATAAGGTATGTAAAGCCGCCGACCTGTTCCGATTCATTTTTTTCCTGCAGCTGTGTATTAAGTGACACAAGGTCTATCTGCTTCCGCTCGTCGAAAAGGTCACGGAGGGCCTTATATATTAGGCGATGCACGGGTAAATAAAACACCTCGGGGGTTAAATACTCCATAGTAAGCGGTAACAGTTCAGGCTTGATAAGTATTGAGCCTAAAACGGACTTTTCGGCTTCCGGGTCGTGTGGGATTTTTATATCCGTCATTGTGCCCGCCTCGCTATTTCTGCGGCAAAGTCAGCTACACATGCCGGGCCTGTCCATTCGGCAACCGGTTCACCGCCGTTAGGATCAGGTAGCGGCTTCTCCAGGTGTTCACCGATATGCCCACCGGGGCCAAGGAAGGTTTTTGCCATTTTAATAAACCGCTGCTCTGTTTTATCTGCTTTGCACTTGACCAGATAGTTTTTAGTTGCCAACAGTATCTGCTCCGGAGTGTAGCCTTCTTTAAGTCGCGCCTGCCATGCTGCATAGGATGGTTTTTTTTCATCTTTGCGAGGGTATGAATCCCAAAATATTTGAAACTCAGACGCATAATTTTGCTTTTTATTTGGTTTGCTTTGCTTTACTTTACTTTCCCCAGTTTCTTCGGCGTTTTCTTCTTGGTTTTCCACAGGGTTTTCTTCTTGGTTTTCCGCAGAGGTATCTTTGGCTTTTCTCCATCGCTCCCTCATGGCTGTCACTTCTGCAGCTCTGCGTTTTACCCCCTTACTAGTTAATATACTTTTCTCCTCATAGGCAACCTGGTCAAAGAGATCCACATCAAAAGCAGTTTCTAAAATTTCGTTAAACTTCTCCCTTTTGACACCGGCCTTAGCAACCAATGCTGCCAGAACAGCTGGCTTGGATACATCAAGTTCTGCTTCTGCTGTCCGATATATACGCTCTAAAAGCATGAAGTAAAGGGCATACCCATCGTTACCGTGAATGGCTCTAAGAGCCTCGATCTTTTCATCGCTTGCAGCATCTACATCATGTGGGAAATATTCCATTCCCTCTTTTCTTGGCCTACCCACTTATCTCACCAGGCCTTTCTTAAAGCGTAAATTAAATGTTGAGCGCCTATAGATGTCCATACTATACACCGCCTCTATTTAAGACGCCGGATTCCATTGTGGTCCGGCTCTTTTTTGGTAATAGAGGCTGCTTCTTGTTCCGACATCCACAGATCCAGTGCCTCCCGGCGAAACAGTATTCTCCCCCCAACCCTGAAGTGTGGTATCTGTCCTGCCTTGCACATTTGAAGAAGCAGCCAGTAACTGATTCCTAGATACTCCGCAGCCGCCCTAGCCGGAATAGTTGCTTGCATCGTTTTTCACCTCTACCGGAAAAATTTCTTCCTCGGATACTCCAAGCGCCAGAGCAATCCTTTGCCGCCATCCAGGGTAAGGCTTAAGAATCCCGTTTTCGACCTTTGATAGATTGGATGGCTCCACTCCACACATTTTTGCCAGTCCAAACTGGCTTAACCCTTGTTGCTTCCGTACTTCACGTAGCCTGTTTCCCATGACTAATTTCCCTCCTTGATATTGAACCAAGTTCTTGGTACAATTATACATAATAGGTGCGAAGCACTACGAAGCATGCTGAGGTGGGTGTCATTGAGAAAAATAATTAACGCAAAGTTCCTGCTTGAGACGCAAGTAGCTCCCTGTCGGCGCGTCTGGATCGAAAAAAAAGTTGAGCCTTTAACCGAGACTATGAAAGCATTTAGAGAAGCCATTCTCCGCGTTGACAGCTTGCGAGGAGCCTTACCTCAAGCAGATAATAATTTCCACGAGGTTAAATACCTTCATTGGGAAAATAGTCATAGCGGCCAGAAAGTTGACTTTGAAAAAGTATCCAAGAAATTGCTAAACATAACAACGTTTAAATCCATAGATAGCATAATCAGCTTTTGGCTAGAGGTAGGCCCACTGTTTCCCGGAAATAGAATCTCCCTAAGCGAGGCCTTAACGAAAATCGGCATGGCAATGCAATTTATCACACTTCAACTCTCTACAACCCCGTCAAAAGGGATGCCCGCTCCCGTTAGCGCAGCTGAAGCTTTTTTGGTTAATCCATTAAAACAGAAAGTAATTGAACACCCAGAGGTTAGGAAGTGGACGTGGGTACATTTAGGATTGAGTTTACCCCCGGTTTTAAAGCCAGCGCGCCGAAATGACTGGCCGATTTTTATAGTACCAAAATCCTGGCCAGTTTACCGAGGTGATATTATTGACTTCACTACAGCAGAGATTAACCGGAACATTATGCGGCGGTTACAACAATATGTGAAATTTAACTGGACAAAAAATGGCTCTTTAGTCATTCAGCCGGCTTCCCTTTATGAGGCAATCTTAGCCTGGCACTGTTTTAATGAACCTTATGTTAAAGAAAAAGCTGATATAGCTACCAGGGAGAAACAGGATGCTCTATCATACTTCAGAACCTACAAGAAGCGTGGTATCAGCGATGAACAGTATACCGTCATAAAGCAGTCAGTAAACCAGGCATGGGATGATGGAGTTAGAAAAAAAGAACAGCTAAGATCTATCGGCAGAAAAGCAGTTCCTGAGTATTTCAACAAGGAGGATGAAACCAATGTCAGGGTCAATTGAAAAGCGTGGCGATAATTCGTGGCGGTTAATTGTTTCCTGTGGGATCAACTCTGAGGGAAAGCAGATTAAAAAAACTAAGACTATCAAAACTACAGCAAAAATCGAAAAGGCCTCACGGAAAGAGGCAGAGGTAGAACTGGCTAAGTTCGTTGCCGAAATTGAAGCCGGCCAGTACATAGGCACGAAAAAGCTTACCTTCACCCAATTTGTTGATCGTTGGCTTCGGGACTATGCTGAGAAGAACCTGGCGCCAAAGACTGTATTCCGTTACAAGCAGATCCTTGATTCCCGTATCCTGCCGGCCATGGGGCACCTTAAAATTGAGCAGATTAGACCCGTCCACCTAATGGAGTTCTATAACAACCTCCAGGAGGATGGTATCAGGCTTGACGGCCGGGAGGGGTGCCTGTCCGAAAAGACGATCCTGCAGCACCACCGTGTACTCTCAAGCATTTTTAACGATGCCGTACAATGGCAGGTAATTACGTCAAATCCAGCTGGCAGGGTTAAACCCCCGAAGGTTAGGAAGAAGCAGGCTGCCTGGTATAATGAGGAACAAACATTAGCTCTGTTGTATTCATTGGTAGAGGAGCCCTTGAAGTACAGAACTCTGATTACGCTTGCTCTTGCCAGCGGACTTCGAAGAGGGGAACTGATGGGACTAGAGTGGCAGGACATTGATTTTAGTCAAAACACACTGGTTGTCCGGCAGGCGAGCCAGTACCTGCCCCAGATAGGGAGTTTTACGAAAGAGCCGAAGAACGAAACATCAAAGCGCCTAGTTACCCTTCCCGAATCTGTGACTGCCCTGCTACGGCAGTACAAAGCACATCAAGCAGAGGAAAGGCTAAAGGTAGGTGATCTGTGGCAAGGTTCCGACCGGTTGTTTACTACATGGGATGGCCAGCCAATGCACGTGGATACCATTACAAAATGGTTTCCGAAGTTCCTAAGGCGCCATGATCTCCCAGCACTGCCGTTCCACGGCCTCAGGCATTACAGCTGCGACACTTCTTATAGGTCAGGGCTTACACGCTAAAACGATTAGTAGCCGCCTGGGACACGCAAATATCTCTACCACTATGGATATCTACGGGCACGCTCTTAAGAGAGCTGACCAGGAAGCTGCTGACCGACTAGATGAACTGTTTACAGGCACAAAAAAAGGACAGGGTAAATAACCTTGTCCTAAACATTTTCTGCACGACCATATACCCCTGATGTCCTGAATTGCTCCGGCTAGCGCGTTCTCTCTCTTCGTCACAAGTGGCAAAATAAAAAAGACCTACTCAACAACTCTTACACCAGACAAAATTTTATAAAAGCACATGATAGCAGAGTAATAAGCATGTCTCCAGGCAGGGTTAGTATCAGTAAAGTTGTCTAACTCAATGGTAGTATCGTTATTCACTTTAAGTTCCAACTGACAACGTTGTGTCCTTTCATTAATTGTTAATTTCATATTCTCTATAACCTTCAACTCTTCTACCTGTATTATTTGAGAATTTACCGTACAAACAATTACTTTGCCTGCACAAATGACAAAAATGTCCCAGCTATCGTCACTTAAAAACAGGTTCTTGATATAGACAAATTCAATTTGTTCAGAGGACACATTAAAAAGTGATTTCACCATATTGAAGCCTCGCCTAGCTTCTTCGAAATTACCCCTACTATATATCCCATCCAAAAAACCTATAATCTCTTCCATATAGCGCAGCAATTGAAACATTGAAAACACATCCTTTTTAATAAGGCCGGCATACCTCTATTAGGCTGCCGGCTTGGTATTTATTTACCTCTATTATCTTTGGGCGGTGGTGGTGAAGGTCTTTTCCGCTCGTTGTGTTTAACAACGGTGCTTGGGTGTCTTGGACCTTGCGGCTTTGGTGGCGGAGCGGGCCGTTCTCTTTCTGCCAATTTTTGCACCTCCTACAATATAAATAGATTTATTATCCACTTGAACATGATAAATGGCATTACTAAAAACCTTAACCTGTTCACTTTTTTTTCTCTTCTTTTTCCGTGGTGGTGGGGGATAACTCATCTTAGCACCTCATAAAAAAACACTAATACACAAATTAATAATAACAACAACTCCGGCAGACAGGCCAACCCATAACCTTTGTTGCTCTCTCCTACTTCTCATACACTTTAATGCATCTTCATATGTTTCAATTAAATCTTGTGCCCATTCATGGATTGTGCTACAGTCGCCTTCGTAAATATAATCTTCGAGAGTAACCCTGTTTTGAACATTTTCTGTAAAGATAATGTACATCAGTACTAAAGCCAGCAAGATTATCGCCCATGAAATTATTAAACTATATGATAAGCTTAAGTTTGTCAGAAAAGGCGCAAGGATGCTGGATCCAGCAAGTAAGGACAATAGAGTTCCAACGCTTCCTGTAAAAGATGTATTTTTTTCAAGTTCAAGCTGATACTCCTTTTCAGCAAGGCCTAACCGGAGTTCTTCCCACTGCTCTAAGAGCTCTTCTTTGAACACTACCTCACCTTATCCTTTAACAGATTTACTATTACCATGTTTTAGGTATTTCGACTTACTTCAACCATTTTCCTGCTTAAAATCTATAGTTCTGTGTATTTTTTGTAGTTTCCGATAATGGTCTTTTCCGGAACTAAAAATAAAAAGCTGTCCCTCTGGATAGGACAGATTAAGGTGATTGTACTTGTGTATTTAAAGGGTTTCAGCGTTCTGTCCGTATAATAAAAAAGCCGACCTCGATGGGTCAGTGAAGTCGGTATTATTAGATTATTTTAGTTTTCTGCTTATTTAGATAAGTTTAGATAATTAACATAGGTCATTGCAACAGTAGCCAAGAATAAGCCAACCGTAACTAAGGCTAACACCCACGTAGCCCGAGTTAGACTTTTAGAATGTTTATCAGAGACTTCTGAAGCCTTATTAATTGCTGCCACATAATCTTGAGTACATTTTATGTTAATAGCTGCTTTGCATTTCTCAGTTCTGAAAACTGGGTGTGGCCCACTTTCTACGCCTTTCAGTAGCTCTCCGTAGCTGAGTTCTAAAAAATCTTTATCCTCCAACCTCTCAAATCCTTTCATCAAAAAACATGCCCGGCAGTGACTGCTGACTGAGAAGAGCTATTTTTTAATCACCCTTCTCGCATGTACATTACGAACAAAAAAGGTAATTCATAAAAATACCAGCCCGCAGCCGAAGCCGCCAGCCTTGTATTATACTACTCTAAAATAACTCTATGACAGATACTTACTTACCAGCAGGGCATAGCTTGTGGTCAGGGTCTAGCCATACAATATAAAATGTGTTCTTGACAAAAAAACCATGTGCTCTTCCATATTCATTACCGGTAATGCCAAACTGCCAAGGCTTATCTACTATTTGTTCTTCACTTGGTATACCGAAACAATCCTCAGAAATCTTGGAGTTAGTAAAATCAAAGCTATGATTTCTTAAAGCTTTGCTCGGCGTTGTCTGAAACTCTTTTGCTGTAATGCTTGATAAGTGTTTTAACCTATCATTGAGTTTTACAAAATACTCTGCTGGCTTTTGATATACGCAGAACTTTTCATGAGAATCATCTAAGTATTTATAAGAAAATCGAATATTATCATCTAGTTGTTCTAATATTTTTGTATTAGCAACAACTGGATTTTGTGTATTTTTGGGATGATCTATTTTACGCGGCTTAGCCATTTTTTACTCCGTAAGATATTTACTGTAGTATTCTTGCATCCATTCATTTCTGATAGAGTTATTGCACGGTACATCATCGGGTAAGCCGCACCTTGCTTTAATCCATGGGTCCTCAGAATGTGTCATTTTTTCTAATTCATACCCAGACAGGCCGAAGTATTCTTCTATAACATTTTCTAAAAAAGCAGTTTTCTTACCGAAAATTGCTTCTACCTCTATTTTCTTGCTTTCATCAAATTCGTCTTTAATTATTGGTCGCCACCGAAAAGATTTATATTCATTATAAAGTGACGGCAAAACAGGACCA
Organism: Clostridiales bacterium; assembly: GCA_018335855.1. Taxonomy (GTDB): domain Bacteria; phylum Bacillota; class Dethiobacteria; order Dethiobacterales; family Dethiobacteraceae; genus UBA7523. The sequence continues at coordinate 95,434 of JAGXRM010000006.1, read as the reverse complement.
TGAACCCAAGCCTCAAAAGTTCCGGAAAAAAGAGGCTTATTAAATATAGCAAGGTGCCAGGCCTGAGTATAATAAACTAATTTCTGCAACTTTAGGTTCGTAAGTAATTCTCCCGTTTCATAACCAAAGTAGATCAAATAATCCGCAACGTCTTGGGCTGTTATTCGTTTTTTGCCCATTTCCAATCCCCCCGGCATGACGATAAGTTTCGTCACTCTTACTCACCTCTATTCGAACTAAAATTCGGAATTCCTGCTTTTGCCACTAAAAACATATTACTTTACCTGCAATTCCAGAATATGAAACCGCGTCACTTTAGATTCTTACTAAATCTGCACTTCGGAAAGGATGAGCATCCCCAAAACTGTCCATGCTTCCCTGTTTTTAGGTGAAGTAACCTGGCACATTGAGGGCAAAGGTTTTCATCCCCCTCTTTCGGTAACTCTTTCACGTTAAGGTTATTTTCCGCCAAGAAGTCAACCAGTTTATCACGATCCCACATCTCGATATCATTTGAGGCTGCCAGTTTTTCAGCACTATTTGTATAATGATTATTAGTTATTACTATTCCGTGCATTGCCCCGTAGTACTTCACTGCTCCTATGACTTCCTGGACGGCCTTAATACCAACCTTGCTATTGCTTCTTTTAGCCTGAATAACTGCCCTGTAAGCGCCCTGGTTAATAATTACATCTGCGCCAAAATCGCCTGATCTAGGGGGCATTGTTACTTTGTATCTGTTTGCCTTGAAGCGTTCTCCTAAAAACTCTGCAAACTCATGGCCATTCATTTTATCCACTTCGTCAATACCACTTCTCAGGAGCTTTTGACGGTTTTGATGCTCTGTATAAAATAATATGATTATTGCAACCGTTCCCACCACAAACAGCGTAATCAGCAACCACAAGAAGTATTGTGAGGCTATAAACCGCCAAGCAGCAAGCAAGCCTGCCGCATAAAGAATAATTTCAGGTTTTGGTGTGCTATTACGATAGCGCCTACGATATCCACTACGCCGCCTATATCTAGCCACTCAACCACCCCATTCAAGAGCATCTTTAACAACTAATATGCTCCATTGAGGCCCTAATCCATGTATAACAAGACAAGCGGAGCCAATACCGGCTCCGCTCTTTTTCATTCATTCCAGTTTGAATCTACAATAGCACCGAACAAATTACCATGCCCTCTATCCTACCCAGGGTGCTGCTCCCGACTTCAACGGTGTTTCACTCTCCATAACAAGATACTGTGTAATATCAATGGATCCTCATCCATATTGAACGGTCCGCCTAATTCCTTTGTCGTGGAGCTATATTAGTATTATTTTGATACTTTTTGAGAGCATTATCCCCAAATTATCCCCATTCATCGTTTTTGATGATTTCTATCAAAAAAAGAAAAACACCGTAAATGCCTACGGTGCTTGGTTTTTATAATGGTGCGCCTGGCAGGAATTGAACCTGCGGCCTGCGGATTAGGAATCCGTCGCTCTATCCCCTGAGCTACAGGCGCACTGCCTGTATATTATACTCGAAAACGCCTCTAATTTCAAGCTTCACGGAAAAGCTGAAAAGCTGGCAGATTTCTCTATCAGGACGACAGAGCTGCTTCTTTTTCCTCTGCTTGACTGTGAAATGTATTGACAAAAATTTTTACAAGATGCGGGTCAAACTGTTTTCCCGCACATTTTTGCAGTTCGTCTATCGCTTTTTCATGAGAAAGGGCAAGCTTTCATTAGTATCTGTACGGTTGCGCTACGGGCGCTTTGGCTGTGGTGCAGTTTTTCACGGTACATATTGTCTGCTTCCTTAAACAGGTCGCCGATATGGGCAGAATTATCCCCGATGGCATAGCCAATGGAAATGCTAAGGTAATGTTGCGTTTTGTACTGTTATAGTCGTTAATGGCCTCGCGAATCCTACGCCGGCCCTTCAGGAAGCAAAACCAGCCCGTTTATGTCGTCGACCGTCTCCTGAGAAAACAAGTCGGCCGCAAGTTCGCCTCCAATTTACAGGAGTACTATATTTTTCCTTCATGTGATATTATTCTCGTTTTTTTGTCATTTTCCTTTTCCTGCTTCAAGCAGGGTTTTAACATTACGTGTGGAAATTTTTCGATATGGTGTAAAACATGCTGACTGAACGTCATAGACTAGACTGGGAGGTTGTGTAAATGGTATTCGCTTTTATTGGACTTGTTGCCTTGTTTGTGGTCTTTGTCATTCTCTCGTACAACTCACTGGTTGCTTTGCGCCAGCGGGTGAAAAACGCCTGGTCACAGGTGGATGTACAACTTAGGCGCAGGTATGATTTAATTCCTAACCTGGTGGCCACAGTAAAAGGGTATGCAACCCATGAAAAAGAAACGTTTGAAAAAGTGACGGAAGCAAGGACCCGGGCGATGGCCGCAGGTACTGTGGAAGAGCAGGCCGGGGCGGAAAATATGTTGTCAGGCACATTGAAAACACTTTTTGCGGTAGCTGAAAATTACCCGCAATTAAAAGCGGACGGCAACTTTCGCCAACTGCAGGAAGAACTTTCGAATACGGAAAGTAAAATTGCGTTTTCCCGGCAATTTTACAATGATACCGTGCAGAAATACAACACGAAGATCCAGTTGTTCCCTACTGTACTAATTGCAGGATATATGGGCTTTACAGCCGCAGACTATTTCAACCTCGATGCGGAGGCACAAGCACGGCAGCCCGTAACTGTTAAGTTCGATTAAGGGGCGTAGTCATGGAAAATATCTTTAAAAAAAATGTTCCGACGAAACGCTGCCTGCTTATTTTTGTACTGCTTTTATTACTGTTTCCTTCGGGCAACGCTCTTGCACAACGCTCGTTTGGTTTTCCCTCCCTGTACATTGAAGCAGAAGTGTTCCCCGATGGCTCCATGCAGGTTACGGAGCATCGGACGGCATCGTTTAGAGGCACGTATTCCGGGTTGTACCAGTGGATTCCTACGCGGCACCCTATTGAAATTACTGACATATCAGTTACAGAAAATGGTGTCCCCTATCGGTATAATCCGGGAACTACGTACGGGCCCCCCGGCACGTACTATACTCTGGAGGAACCAAATCGGTTTTATGTGGACTGGAGTTTTAATGCCACCGATGAAACAAAGGTGTTTACCCTGCAATACCGGGTGAAGAACGTTATTCAGGTTCACAGTGATGTGGCGGAACTTTACTGGCAATTTGTCGGGGAAGAGTGGGACGTCCCGACAGATAATGTTTCTGTCCGTCTCCTTCTTCCACCCGGAACCACAAAAGAAGCGATTCGTGCCTGGGGGCACGGCCCGCTTCATGGTGAAGTGGTTATTGTTGACGGAAGAGAAATCACGTGGAACATCAGCCCCCTGCCGCAGCGTACGTTTTTGGAAGGGCGTGTGGCGTTTCCACCGGAATTGGTTCCGCAAGCCAGGATTTATACAGGAGAGCAGGCTTTGCCGAACATTATCCGGGAAGAGACCCAGTGGGCTGACCAGTCTAATCGCAGGCGTACCCAGGCAATCTGGCTTTGGGTGCTTGCCGGACTTATTCCCGTTAGCAGCATTGGCCTGGCTTTCTTTATCTGGGCACGATACGGCAGGGAATTTCGGGCTTCTTTTGACGGAGACTACTACCGGGAACTACCGGCCGAATATACTCCGGCAGAATTAGGTGTACTCTGGCGCTTCGGCAAACCCGGGCCTGAAGACCTGACTGCCACATTGCTTGACCTGGCGAGAAAAGGGTATCTGAGTTTGGAAGAATACATCCCGGAGAAACGGGGACTTTTTAGCAGTAAGAAGGCCGTAGACTACCGGGTAACCCGACTGGAAAAGGACGGCACCCTGGCCGGTCATGAGATAAAACTATTGAAATTACTCTTTAACGATATTGCTGCCGGAGGAAAAACCGTATCATTCAATGACATTGAAAAATATGCGGAAAAGTCAAAGACTAAGTTCTCAAAATTCTGGCAGGATTGGCAGTATACTCTGGCTGCCCGCGGTGAGGTTCTCGGTTACTTTGATCAGAATATACCCACTGTGAAAGCTATTGAAATCGGCCTTGGTCTGCTTCTGTTTTTCCTCGGTATAGTCTCAAGAAATATTCTTACCCCGGCATTCTTTCTGGGCGGCGGGATACTGGTTATCGCCGGCCTTGTTTTACGCAGGCGCTCCCGGCAAGGTGCTGAGGACTTTGTACGCTGGCGTGCCTTCCGTCGTTTTCTGCTCCATTTTTCAGATATGGAGAGGCACCAGATCCCCTCGCTAATGATTTGGGAACACTACCTGGTTTATGCCGTAACATTAGGCGTGGCAAGGGAAGTGCTTAAGCAATTGCAGGTGGTTTATCCCAATCTGGAAAGCGGCGGTCATCGTTTCGGTTACGGTTGGTATATGCACAGCGGTCGCAGCGGAGCAGGTTCTTTCGCTAACATGACAAACAGTTTTGACTCCATGACCGGAAGCATTACCCGTTCACTGCAAGCGGCAACAAGCAAACCATCCTCCGGCGCAGGCGGCGGTGGCGGCTTCTCCTCAGGAGGAGGAGGCGGTTTCGGCGGTGGCGGCGGCGGAGCCAGATAGCAAAATGAAGTGCGGCAGAATTATCTGCTGCACTTCATTTTTAAACTGTTGACGCACTTTTGGCTAATAAGAATAAATAAACCGCCAACTGGCGGTTTATTTATTACAAGCAAATTATCGCGGGATACGCATGGCAACCGCAAAACAATTTACCAATATTTTTAAGAATCAATCCAGGTTTTACGTGGTTACGTAATAGCTAATAAGCCGCTTCCACCCTTTTCTTGATCCGGTCATATTCGTCCTTAGGAATCTTTACAGCAGTACTTAATAATTTACCTAAAACTTTTTCCTCAAATGCTTTTTTTGCCGCGTCCATGTCATACTGGTCACTGGGATATACCTCGGAGATAATCCGGCGAATCTTTTCTTTTTTGAAGTTGGTAATCTTCACATTGGTATGAACTAAAACCGCGTGGGCAACTCCCCGGGCCTCGTCTTCAACCATTGACGCCACAACGGGGTCCACTTTGTAAGCCATGGCAAGTTCTTCGTCATAGTAGTACTCGCTCATTGTCTAAACCTCCCTTATAATAGGTAAGACCTGACATTGTTATTGCATATTTATACCCTGCAAAGACAACTTTATCACTGTTAAAGACTTTCGCCGATATGGGTCGTATTCCCTGCATTTATACTATCAAATTAATATATTATTCATCTTTTTTTTTGAAAATAAATACGTTATGTAGTATAATATTTATGTTAGTAATTAACTCGTGTTTTGCAGTAATAAGAGTAAAAAAAACCCGCCAACCCTTTCCTCTATTGGGCTAGCGGGTTTTTGTGTTTTGCAAAAAGTTGTAGTGTATTTAGTCTTATTTTTTATACTGTAAAATTTTGTGACTACTTAAGCATGTTTAATAAAAAAACACCATTACAGTCAGGGAGTTACTGCTTCGCAGCAGACAGATCAGATTGGCTCATCAACATTTTTGACCATGGAAATGCTGATCATTGCCGCGACCTATTACCTGATTATGACCTCAGTCCTGACACTGGTGGTAGGTAAAGTGGAACAACGCCTGCAAGTCAGTGAATATCGAAGCTAGGAGGATCCGGCTATGATTAAAATAGAGAATTTGCATAAATATTTCGGCGCTTTGCATGTCTTAAAGGGCATAGACTTAAAGATAGACGAAAGAGAAGTGGTTGTATTAATCGGAGCCAGTGGGTCCGGCAAAAGCACACTGCTACGCTGTGTCAAGTCGAATACTATAAAAAGTGCAGTTCACATCCGTGAACTGCACTTTTTTATTTCTGATGTTTGCATCCGCAACCTTCATGGCCGTGTTGATGGGCGCCGTGGCTTTCCTGGTGTTTCTTCTGACATTCCTTATCTTTTTCGTTAGCATTGTGCTCCTGGTGGCCACAACCGCATCTGGATTTGTTTTCTGTCATGATGAGCCTCCTTTTCTCCTAAGTAGTAAAAATTATATTTGGTCATATGCTCATAATAAATATACTATAGTTTTGAACATATGTCAATAACGAGTGTTCTTTTTTATAGTATTACAATAACCACTCAGTATAAAATAACGCTCCCGTTGAAGGGAGCGTTTATTTTACTTATAATCTACTATTTTAAAAATCTGATGGTAAGCGGATACCGATAGTATTCCCCGTTATTCGCTGCCACAGCAGCAATAATAGACAGAACGATTCCGGCAATTCCCAGTAGGAACAAAACGATTATGCCAAGACCAAAGGTAATAATTGCAAAAACACCAGCAAATAAACCGTAGATTGTGATAGAAATTTGAAAATTTAACGCTTCTTTGCCCTGATCTTCCACAAAGGGGTAGTCTTTTCTTTTAATCAGCCAGACAACCAAAGGACCCAGAATATTACCAAAAGGGATGCCAATGAAGGCCACGAATGCCGCCAGGTGGCACACCATTGCCCAGGTGCGCGTTTCCTTTTCATAGTTTTCCACAGTCTCATCCCCTTCCTATACATATTATATTTAGCTACTGAAAATATGTCTGCGTTTTTATTGTATACAGGCCTCTTTATGTTCTCTGACCACCTGCATAAACTGGTCGCCGAAACGCTGCAACTTTTGTTCTCCCACACCTTTGATATTTAACATGGACTGATGGTCTAAAGGACAGCTTTCACTCATTTCCCGTAGCGTACTGTCGGCAAATACGATGTAGGGAGGAATGTTTTCCCTGTCGGCAATCTCTTTTCGCAGGTTGCGCAGCTTTTCAAAGAGGGTGTCATCCGGTTTTTTCTCGATCTTTGCTCTCATCTTCTGCCAGACTTTTTCACCGCTTTTCAGAACGGCGGCCGCCTTCCGGCCCAGCCTGACAACCGGGAATTTCCCTTCCGTCAGTGTTAAGTACCCTTCTGCAACCAGGAGGTTTATCAGGTCTTTTGTTTCCTGTAAGGTGTATTGTTTTAGAAGTCCGTAGGTAGAAAGCCTGTCAAACCCAAACTGGAGAACTTTCTTGTTTTTAGATCCCTTAAGAACTTCGGCAACCATCACAGTGCCGAAGCTTTCTCTCATGCGGACAACACAGGAGAGAATCATTTGTGCCTCCACAGTAATGTCGGCAAGCTCCCGGTCATCCTGACAACTGCCGCAGTTGCCGCAGGTTTCGTCCACGCCTTCCTCACCGAAATAGTCAAGAATATATTTGCGCAGACATCGGGGGGTATGGCAGTAGTCCGTCATAATTTGCAGTTTATTAAATTCGTGGGTTTTGCGTTTGGGAGAATAGACGGTCTGCTCGATTAAGAATTTCTGTAGCAGGATATCCTGGGCGCCAAAAAGCAATATACATTCGCCGGGATCACCATCCCGGCCGGCACGGCCTGCTTCCTGATAGTATGCCTCCATATTTTTCGGCATATTAAAGTGAATCACAAACCGGACATTGGATTTGTCAATCCCCATGCCGAACGCATTGGTTGCCACCATTACCGGCAGGTCGTCCCGCAGAAAGGCATCCTGACTGCGCACCCGTTCATCTTCTTTCATACCGGCATGATACTTACCGCAGGGAATTCCTTTACTTTTTATGAGTTCATTTAACTGGTCCACTTCTTTTCTGGTGGCAGCGTATATAATGCCGGACTGTCCCGGATTTGCCTTTAAATAATCCAGCACGAAATCTTTTTTGTTCTCACCGCGCAAAACCGAGAAAGAAAGATTTTCCCGGTTAAAGCCGGTAACAAAAACATTGCCATTATCCAGGGCAAGGAAGCGTTCAATATCACCTTTAATTTCCACAGTAGCTGTGGCTGTAAACGCACCGATAACCGGTTTTTTTGGCAGGACTTCAATGAAGGGCACAATCTTGCGGTAACTGGGCCTGAAATCATGGCCCCACTGTGAAACGCAGTGAGCCTCATCCACCGCCAGAAAAGATACCTCCAGTGTTTGGACCAGTTGCAGAAAGTCTTCCGACTCCAGCCGTTCCGGCGCCACGTACAGCAATTTGTAGCGTCCTTGCTCTGCATCCTCCAGTCTGGTTCTTAGTTCAGACTGTTTTAAAGAACTGTTAATAAACGTAGCAGGTATCCCCAAGGCATTGAGGGCGTCTACCTGGTCTTTCATTAACGCGATTAACGGTGAGACCACCAGCGTGACTCCCGAAAACAGCAAGGCCGGAATCTGATAGCAAACGGACTTACCGGCACCGGTGGGCATAATGGCCAAAGTATCCCGGCCAGCGAGCAGGCTGGCGATTACTTTGGCCTGGCCTTCTTTAAAGGAAGGATATCCGAAATATTTTCGCAGTAGCTCCTGAGCTTCTTTCATTACATCGCCTCCGAGAACATATGTTCTATTTTTTCCATTATATCCCTTCCCGGGTGCGAAACGCAAGGGTAAATTGAACTTATACTACTTCTTTTAATCCCGGCGCTATCCTGCCCCGGGCGTTCAAACGGCCCACGTAACTGTGGGCCGGATATGCTAAATAATCCGAATCATACTGTGCGGACACTCTTTTCGGCAGTACCCGCATAAAACACATTTGCTGTGCTCAATATACGCTTTCTCATTGACCATGGACAGCGCATCATGGGTACACGCCTCCAGGCAGTTACCGCAACCTTTACAGAACTTGACGACGAACATGCGCTTATCACCACCGGCTGAAGCCAGTTCCTCTGCATCCACTTCCTGATGATAATAAATTTTAAGATTCACATCCAGTTCCTGCTCAGTCAGCATCCCGACGGCCACAGCGTGCAGATGCGGGAAGTCAAAGGCGTAACGCAGGCTGGACACCACATCTGCTTCTTCCACCGCCTCAGCCATTTCATCGTACCCCGCAACGCCTGACTTGCTGGCTATGACCACATCTCCAGCAAACCCCTCCAGCGCTCTGCGAATGTGGTTGTACGTCCCGTACGATTGAGCAGTATCCAAAAAGTTTATCCCCGCATCCAATGCCTTGCGAATGATCACACTACCGACTGTCTCATCAATATTTCTCTGCAGCGGCCCAATTGTCAGCGTTCCAAACGCCAGACGGGAGACACGCAGTCCGGTTTTGCCCAGCTCTGCATAATCCATAATATCCTCCTTACCGGCGGCCTACTCGCCGCGCCAGTTCATAGAAATAGCTTTTGCCATCCTGCCCTTTGCAGGAAAGCAATTGTAATGTCGCCAGCACATCATCTTCCGCCCTATGCGATCGATTTACTGTAATCCCGTGATCCCGCAGCAGGTTCTGCAAGCCCCGGGAAGCAAATCCCTTCCCCCGCCAGTCTATACCGCTCATTGAACAAGCCCACGGTTTCCGGTTACATATTTCATACAGGCGTGACACAAAACCCCGGTCAAAAGGCGCATTATGCGCTATGAGAAATTCTGCCCGCATAAGCATGGCATTCACTCTGGCATCATCAAGGCGTTTTCCCCTGACTGCAGCCAGATTAAGTCCGTGTACTCTGGCTGCCTGAGAAGAAATGGGTACGCCAGGCTCACGGAGTCCCACATACCGCTCCACAATCTGCGTAATTTCCCCTGTTTCCCAGCTAAATTCAAAAAGACAGAGCGCCAGTTCCACAACCTCATCAGATGCCGGACTCAATCCAGTCGTCTCTACGTCCAGGAACACCGCCGTGCCGAACGAATCCTCATCCGGAAGTACACTATGTAGTATATTATCCTCAAGTCTGTCCCCGTTTACGATTCGCGCCATGAATTCTCCTTCGCACTATCTTTAGTAATTCTTCCTATATTATAGTTTGACAAAAACGTAGTAAATCCCTGCAACTAGGGGACGGTTGTGAAGTTGTAAAAATCACTCGCTTTATTAAAAAACGTAATATACTGTAACCCCAGACCCGTCCTCTGATTACAGACAGAATTGGAAAAGGCGGAACTGTCAATGAAAGTTCCGCCCTTTCCATAAAGTATTTCATCTTCAGCCTGAAGATTAATTATCATATTACTGCATTTGACCGCAGTTGCCGGTAGCCATCATAGAAATACCTCGTTCCATCATCTGCGCACAGTGAGCAACATGCTGACCGCCTTTTTCAACAGCCACTTGGGATACTGGATTTGCAGCAAAAGCTGCCCCGCTAAAAATAGTCAGAGACAATACAATGGTAGCTGCCATAATCATCTTTTTCATTTATTCCACCTCCTATCTAGTAAAGAATAACAATCACTGCTCTTGCATCAATATACTACAGTGCGTAGTATATTGCAACAGGATTATTATTGAATAAACCGTTTCAGGTAGTAATAACAAGCAAAGGCGCGCTTTTCGGTACTGTATACCGCTGCCGATTTGCAAATGCAAATCGTTATAATTTCCTGCAGTATGAAAAAGCCAACCCTCGGTAGAAGGTTGGCAATCAAAGCGGAAGATTGTGTCAGCGTCGCAGAACGTGACAGTCTAGGGCAGCATGGTTCCTGTATCGCGGAGACGCATATGCCAGCTTAACGCCTGTTCCAGGATGTGGGGCATATTTCCTCCTGTATACTTATTGGCATCTTTGCAGTAATCGAGTAAGTAGGGTTTGTACGCTGGGTGGGCACAGTTTTCAATAATTTGCAGCGCTCTCTCCCTGGCGGAAAGTCCCCGTAAGTCGGCAACGCCCTGTTCAGTAATCAGAATCATCACGTCATGTTCAGTGTGGTCGACGTGCGATACCATAGGTACAATAGAAGAAATTGTGCCGCCCTTTGCAGTGGAAGGAGTGACAAAGATGTTCAGATAGCCATTTCGGGCAAAATCTCCTGAGCCGCCGATTCCGTTCACTAGCTGACTACCAAGGACGTAACTGGAATTGACATGTCCATAAATGTCTACTTCCAACGCTGTGTTCATTGTAATCAAACCAAGTCGCCTGATAATTTCCGGGTGATTGCTGATTTCCTGGGGACGCAGAACAAGCTTATCCCGGTAATTTGCCACGTTACGACGGAACATTTCCTGACCTGCAGATGAAAGGGTTAACGCACAGCCGGATGCACCAAGCAATTTACCTGCGTCTATAAGCGCGAAGACCGCGTCCTGTAAAACTTCGGAATAAACCTGCAGTTGTGAAAAAGAAGTACTGACCAGTCCCTCCAGCACCGCATTGGCCACCGTGCCTACGCCGGACTGGATCGGCAACAGTTCTGCCGGCATCCGCCCGGCTTTCACTTCTTCCTGTAAAAATCCGCAAAAGTTAGCGGCTATTTTCGCAGTAGTTTCATCACCCTGTTCAATAGAATACGGGTTATCAAGAATATCGGATTTAACAATACAGACAATTTTGTCAGGGTTCGCGGGAATAAACGGCGTGCCGATTCGCTGTGATGTTTCCCATAGCGGGATTGGCCTGCGGCTTGGAGGGTCATTTGGTATGTAAATGTCATGCACGCCCAGCAGCTCAACAGGTTGGGCCGTGTTAATTTCTACTATAATTTTTTTAGCTTTTAGCGCATAGGTCGGCGAGTTTCCCACCGATGTTGTGGGAATAATGTTCCCTTCTTTATCGATAAAGGCGGCTTCAATAATGGCCACATCCGGTTCGCCTAAATGCCCGTAACGTACCCATTCAGCAGTGTGGCTCAGGTGCTGGTCCACAAACTGAACATCCCCGCTGTTGATATGGCGCCTGATGGATTTTATGGATTGGTAGGGAAGCCGGGTGCGCAGCGCCCCGCAATCACCCAGCGCTCCGTCCAGTTCTTCACCCACAGAAGCACCTGTCCATAAGTTAATTTTAACCGGTCGACCTTCCCTTACCTGTTTGGCCAGGGCCAGGGGAACCGTCTTGGGATAACCGGCTCTGGCAAAACCGCTGCATGCCACATTCATTCCGTCCTGAATCAATTGTGCCGCGTCTGCAGGCTCGGCCAGCCTGCGTTTCAGACCGGGATGTTCTATTCTTTCTGCTGTCAATTCAGCTCCCTCCTTCTTCAACACGGATACCCCCAAGATCACGGGTGGAAGAAAGTGCACGCTTACTGAAATATTGTGAATAGATAACGGCTGCAAGCAGTGTAAAACCGATAATATCTGACGAAAAACCGCCTTTGATTAATAATAGCGAAGCTATCATCAGTGACGCTCTTTCCCAAAGAGCAAGTTTGGTATTAATAAACCCGATTGTCCCGGCCGACAGTGACACGACTCCAATTACAGCGGTTAATACCGCCAAAAAAACTGCTGACGCTGAACCGACTAAGAGTAACTGGGGTGAATAGACGAACATAAACGGGACAACAAAGCCTGCCAGCCCCACTTTCATAGCTGTCACCGCCGTCTTATTGACATTGGCGTCCGCAATAGCTGCGGCACAATAAGCAGCCAATGCCACAGGCGGCGTAACTGCCGATACGATCGCAAAATAGAACACGAAGAGGTGTGCAGCCAGAGGTACAACCCCGATTTTAATCAAAGCCGGAGCGCCTAATGTCGCCATGATTATATATGCCGCCGTTGTGGGTAGTCCCATACCTAGAATGATGGAGCCGAACATTGCCAGGATCAGGGCTGGAAGCAAATGTCCACCGGATAGTTCAATCACAATTGTGGAAAGCCTCAGACCAATGCCTGTCAGTGAAACGATTCCAATGACCAGACCGGCACAGGCGCAGGCGGTCACTACGGTAAGAGAATTACGAGCACCCATTTCCAAGGCTTGCAGGATTTTGTTGATATCCATGCGTGTTTCTTTACGCACCCATGAAACAGCCACCGTTGCGAGAACCGTCCAAAACGCTGTTTTTGTAGGTGTATACCTGACAACAATGAGTAGGTAAAGCAAAATTATCAAAGGAATAAAGAGGTGAAACCCCTCTTTTAATATCTTTTTAATATCAGGTAATTCTTCAGCAGAAACTCCCTTTAAATCGAGTCGCTTCGCTTCAAAGTGGACACCTGCACCGACGGACAGAAAAAACAGCATCGCCGGAATAAACGCTGCTGAGGCCACTTGGAGATAGGGAATGGATAAAAATTCGGCAATAATAAATGCTGCCGCCCCCATAATTGGCGGCATAATCTGACCACCGGAAGAAGCAACCGCTTCTACCGCTCCGGCGAAATGATTTTTATAGCCAACTCTTTTCATCAACGGTATTGTAAACGCACCTGTTGTTACAACGTTGGCTACGGCACTGCCCGATATGCTCCCCATCAATCCACTGGCAATAACCGCAGTCTTTGCCGGCCCTCCCGTGGACTTACCGGTTAGCACGTAGGCCAGATTAATAAAATAGTGGCCGATACCCGAACTTTCAAGAAATGCACCAAACAGAATAAAAAGAAAGACATACGTGGCGGAGACACCAAGAGGCACACCGAAAAGCCCCTCGAGAGTCAGGTATAACTGAGATGAGATACGGTGCAGCGAGTATCCACGATGACCCAAAACTCCCGGGATATAGCGACCAAAACTTCCGTAAAGCAGAAAGGTTATCGCTACCATGGGCAGAGCGTTACCAGTTACTCTGCGAGTTGCTTCCAGCACGATGAGGATCAGTATCATACCCATTCTGACATCCGTGCTGTTCCACATTCCTGCCCGATCAACAATAGCGTTCATATTAAAGACGATATAAAAAGTGGTAACCATGCTTAAGCCAATCAAAATATAATCAATAAACCTGTGCCAGTGTTTTCCTTTTTTCGTAGGGAAAAGTAAAAATACCAGTACCAAAGCAAACATAAGATGAAGGTTTCGTTGCAGCCAGGGAGTCAGGGGCCTGTATCCTGCAGTATACAGGTGGAATAGTGACATGACGACCGCTGTTATTGTAACCAACCAAGCTTTTACGTCCTTCCGAGTCTTGATTCCTTCATTACTCACTTTTTCACCTCTTCCCCACTGCTAGTTTTTTTTATGGTGATTATTACGAGTTCTCCTCCCTCAAACACATCCCGTAGCGGGTATTCCAGCCCTCGTAACACAAGAGTATGCGCTGCTATCCTGCCGACGCGCAGAGGCAACTCAGTAAAATGCGCGTCAATATTTTTCACTTTTTGCTGTCCGTTCTCAAAAACTAAATCTCCCTGCCAGTCTCCCAGACCTGCACCGAAGCTCTGCAGCCAATATTCCCGCAGAACAAAGCCTCCATCTGTTTCAACATGATATATTTCACTGACAGGTAACAGTTCTGCAGAGTGGGTATATCGCAACACAAATTCTTCTCCTTCCTCCACGGGCAGACGTATTGTACGTTCCCCGGACGGAGAAGACACCGTCAACATCAAGATTTCACACCGGTTATTCTTTGCAGACACCATATAGGTACCGGTTGTAAACAAAGCTATTAGGATGATTACAAAAAAAACAGGGGGTGGAGGCTTTACACTCCACCCCCAATGCTTTTTCTTCATAGATATCCCCCGAGTCGCTTAGGGTTTTAGATGGTCAGGGACAGTAATGCCTATTTCTTCAAAATAACGGATAGTTCCGGGATGCAGGGGACTGGTTGAATACTGAACTGTATTTTCCGGTGTCGTCCAAACAGCTACCTGGTGAATATCCAGTAGATCCTGCATGTTTTCAAAAATCGCTTTGACAACCTGATAGACTTCCTCTTCCGGTGCAAAACGATTGACAATAACCGAGTTCCATACGGCCAGTGTCTTTACATCTACATCCACTCCGGGATACATACCTGCGGGAATGATGTATTCATTATAGAATGGGTTGGCTGCCAGTACATCGCGAATTTCCTCGTCAGTAAAAGGTATAATGTGTATTTTGTGTGTTGAGGCAAGATCCAGGATAGAGGCGGTCGGCGGGCCGACGCTCCAGACACCCGCATCAATAACGCGATCTTTTAAGGCGTCTGTCTGTTCTGCAAATGACAATCTTTCCACGTTAAAATCGTCGTACGTTATTCCCAAAGAGCCAAATACCAGTTCTGTTTTATATTCGGTACCACTGCCGGGAGCACCGATGGAAACCCGCTTGCCTACCAAATCAGGCATTCCTTTAATATCGTAATCCTGCAATGTCACAATTTGATATACATTGGGATACATTTGGAACATAATCAAAGTGTCCTGAGCGTCGTTCTCAAAACGCCCTTCACCTACGTAAGACTGATAACCCACATCACCCATAATCAGAGCAATTTCAGCATCCTGACTGTGAACGAGCCGAATGTTTTCCACGGAAGCTCCGGTAACCTCAGCCGTTGCTGTATAGTTAGGCATATGCTCCGAAATTATTTTTGCCATGCCTCCGCCGTAAGGGTAATACGTTCCCCCGGTTCCGCCGGTGGCGACTGAAAGCCGGTTCGGCCACTCAATGCTGGGAACTGCCTGCTCCTGGGGCTCGGGCTGTGCGGGCGGCTGGGCTGGCTTTTGCCCGCAGGCAGACAGCAGCAGCAATAAGCTGACAAACACAACGGCCGCGATGAACATTCTGTTTTTCTTCATTTTGACCACCTCCATACATATTTTCGGGGTTCTAATCATTTGCTTTCAACTCTGCTCTTTTTACCCTTCATCCCCCCATTTTGGCAGTGTTTTACGTGGTGTCTTATCTTTTCTGTATCCGAGTGCGTAATCCGCCTGGATTAATTTTTGTATTTCACGGGTTCCCTCGTAGATAACTGCACCTTTGCAGTTTCTGTAATACCTTTCTACCGGATACTCGTTAGAATAGCCGTATGCCCCGTGAATTTCCACGGCGTCAGCAGCCGCTTCTTCCGATGCGTCGCAGGCAACCCATTTTGCCAAAGCCACTTCACGGGTGTGACGCAACCCTTCGTTCTTCATCCAGCCTACCCGCAAACAAAGCAACCTGGCGGCTTCATAATTTCTCACCATTTTTGCAATCATTTCTTTTACTAACTGATGCTGGCCGATAGGCTTGCCGAATGTTTCTCTTTCTTTACAGTACTTCAGACAGGCTTCCAGACAGGCCCGAACTAACCCGGTCGCACCAAAAGCTACCGTATAGCGGCCGTTTTCCAGAGCACTCATGGCAATTTTAAATCCTTCACCTTCTTCACCCATCATATTTTCCGCCGGCACACGCACATCGCTCATGGAAATCCAGCCTGTATTACCTGCACGGATGCCCAGTTTACCGTGAATCGTACCGGTCTCAATGCCCATTTCCCTGGTGACGATAAAACAACTAATACCGCTGTGATCCCTTGCTCTTTTCTTCTCCTGGTCAGTCCAGGCAAAAATTAAAAAATGATCCGCCACATCCGCCAAAGAAATCCACATCTTTTCACCGTTTAAAATATAATGGTCTCCGTCTTTTACCGCTGTGGTCTGCAGGCCGACCACATCACTGCCGGCATTAGGCTCTGTTAGCCCAAACGTGGCTATTTTATCCCCTTTGGCCTGGGGCACAAGATACTTCTGCTTTTGCTCTTCGCTGGCCCAGGTCAGCATTGTCATACTGTTTAAGCCCACATGTACCGACATAATAACGCGAAGGGCAGTGTCCACCGCTTCAAGTTCTTCACACACCAGGCCAAGGCTGATATAGTCAAGACCGGCACCGCTGTATTTTTGCGGAATACAAATCCCCAAAAGACCCAGATCAGCCATTTTTTTAAGAATTGACTGATCAAAGTATTGTTTCTCATCGTTTTCCGCAATCGTGGGAGCTACTTCTTTGATGGCAAAATCCCGCGCCGTCTTCGCTACCATTTCATGCTCACTCGATATTGCAAAATCCATTAGTATAACCTCCCTGAAATTATTTATGAGATTATACTAATGCAATTTTGATACCATTATTTCAATTTTCTGAATCTTTAGTTTAAACTCCATGTACTCAGCCTTTAAAAAATAAGTATCCTCTGGATAAATGGTCAACCATACAATATCTCGTGCTTAAATATTGAACACGATGTTAAAATATTTAACATTTAAGCTTTTTCCAAAGAGTGGTCCTGCTGATACCTATTTGTCTTGCCAGCGCAACCCTGTCGATCGGGGATCTTGCCGCAAGAGTGTGAATAATTGACTCTTCCATTTCTTTCATCGTACCAATGGGAATAGTAATGGTCTCTGTTCCCACACCTTCTGCCTCAAGGTTATAGCAGTACAGTTCCGCAAACAATTCCTCAATAACAGAGGACGGATTTTCTTCATTCGTGGTCAGAATAATATATTTCTTGATAAAATTCTCTAACTCACGCACATTGCCCGGCCAGGAATACTGGATAAGCATGCCGATATCTTTCTTTGAAAGAGGATAGACCGACCCGCCGACATCTTTAAGGTGTTTTTGTATAAAATGGGTGATGAGGGCAGGGATATCCCGTGCTCTTTCACGCAACGGGGGGATGCTTAATGTAAGGACATTCAGGCGGTAAAACAAGTCCTCACGAAAACATCCCTCTTTTACGGCCAGACGGATATCCCGGTTCGCTGCCGCTACAATCCTCACATCAACCGGGATCACTTTATGGCCGCCCACCCTGCGGACAGCTTTTTCCTGAAGAACCCGCAGGAGCCGGGCCTGCAGAGACAACGGCAAACTGAGAATCTCATCCAAAAAAAGTGTTCCCCCGTGGGCAATTTCAAACAACCCGGGGTTCCCCTCTTTATTTGCTCCGGTAAAAGCCCCCTTTTCATAACCGAACAGTTCGCTTTCCAGCAGATTTTCCGGGATTGCCGCACAGTTAATTGCCATAAAAGGTCCTTTTTCCCTTAAGCTGTTTTTATGAATACTGTGGGCGAAAAGTTCTTTTCCTGTCCCACTTTCTCCCGACAATAATACTGTGGCTTCTGTCTTACTAAATTTCAGGGCCTTTTTAACGACTGCTGCCAATGGCTCTGAAGAGCCGATAATGTCCGGAAAATCATACTTTGCCCAAAGACCGTCGGCATAAAGCTTTTTACGTATTGTTGCTTCAAGAGACTGAATTTGTCTAACCTCCTGAAACGTGATAACGGTCCCGAAGTTTTCCGCTTCCAATTTAAGCGGCACACGGCTGACAAGATACTTCCTGCCCACGATAGACAAAATATTGCCCAGTGCTTCATTCCCGTCCGCATAAAGCTTTAGTAAATCTTTTTCGCTTTCAAGGTCATGAATATTCTGCCCCACTATGATTTCTGAAGAAATACGCAGGGCTTCCTGCGCAACCGGATTGCAGTGAGTAATGCGACCGGCAGCATCCACTGCGATGATACCGCTGTAAGAATGATCAATAATTGTTTTAAGTCTTTCCGTTAACTGCAGATCTGTTTTTCGGATGGACACCACGTCCTGCGCATGAGATAAAGCCTCAAGGACGGCCCCTCCGCTCGTATTAATCATTTCACCCTTTAGGCCTTCTGCTTCCGCTTTATGAACAATACAAATGCCGGAAGCCACCACTATCCGGCAGCCGTCTGATTTGGCTGCCTTAATCTGGGAGTCAAGCTCTTCCTGTGATTCATAGTAATACACATGCAAGTGCTGCAAATTCAACATTTCCCGAATTTTATAAAAATCAAATTTCCCTTCATGGCGACGATAATCAAAATAAGCTATCCTTTCACTAACCTGCCGTGCCCTGTAGAGCGTCTCCATCAGATCAAATGCGGTAATTTCCATAAGAATAACGGGGATACCAACAGCCGCCTTTATTAATGCCCCTGTAGGTCCCCTGCTTATAATGGAACCATAGTTTTTCCTTTCCAGATCCCTGGCAATCCTGACTCCGTCCTCCAAAACTGCTGTATATATATCAACATCAAGGTGAACACTTCGACATATTTTATCTGATAATTCTGACAACTGAGGATATGGTGAAATGATTGCAATTCTCTCCCCGCGATCCATGAGAAAACCTCCCGTTTATGTAATGTGGATTATATTTTATTATTCCTTTCATATATGGGAATTCCTTTAAAATGACCAGAAAAAATCTGATTTCTAAAAGCAATCACGCGCAAAACATTATCATGTTTCTGTCTATTTGAAACAGCAAATTGATTGACGTAACTTCATTTTTCATGATAAACTCATAAAGAAAATATTACTCTTTCTGGGAGGATTTTTTCTATGAGGAAATTCGTTGTAGTCCTGATGTTCTTATTATCAATTATTACAGTAACCGGTTGTGGGCAACAAAAAGAGGAACCGAAAGTAATTCCTGATCCGCCAAGCGTAATTACCATTGGTCATATAGCCATGACAGGTTCATCACCACAAGCGCTCATTGGCAAAGAGCAAAAACAATTCGAAAATGCATTTACAGGCGCAGGATATGATGGTGTTGAATGGGTGGTAACAAGAGGCAGGGATAATGTAGGTCCGATGATGGAAGAGGGAATATTTCACTTCCTATATACTCCCATTAACAACTATACCGCTTACTTTACAGAAACTTCTCAGTTTGCAGCCGGTGACAACTATAAAATCATTGCAGGCAGCTTAGCCGTACCCGAAGGTTCTGTCCTTTTGGTGAATGAAACTATCTCAGACCTCAATGACTTGGATGGTAAAGTAATTGGCATCGCAAACAACAGCTATTCTCATGAAATGTTTTTAAATCTTCAACTAGAGAAAGTGGGGCTGGCAACAGAAACAGTTGGCGGCACAGTACGGATTGAATTCCAGGACTATTTAATCACATTCTATGAAATGTTTGAACAAGGTGCCTTCGACGCTATCATTATTCGGCAAAGTGAAGAAAAAAGGCTACTGGATAAATATCCGACGGCCAAAGCGCTGTTAAATTTAAATGACGGCAAAGTAGTTGGCGATTTAATTCCCAGTGTCTGGCTGTATGCCCGGACTGATGTCTTGGAAAACTGGCCTGATCTGGTTAATCTGATGCTTGAAACACATATTGAAACAACTGCCGCTGCAGAAGCAAACAGGGATATTCTGCCGCGCCTCGCCGAAGAAACATTAGATTATTATTACTATGAAATAATAGGGGCACAAATGTATGAGAAGACTCCTATGGAAGAGATGATTCGTAGCTGGAGCAGATATCATATCACGTATGATCCCAATGAGGAATTTGCGCAAAGACTGCATAAGTTTATCTTCGACTCCGGTTATACAGATAAATCCTACGCTGAGTTTGCTGACTTTGCACCACTGAACGCCATTCTGGCAAAATAATTCTCTACTTCTGGTTTACTAAAAAATTGCCACAGTTAAAAATAACTGTGGCAATTTTCTTATTTGTACAGATCTCCACTCTGTATCCGACCTCTGCTCCGGTCCCGGTACTTTTTAAAGTGTTATCGTATTCCAGCGTTAACGTCGCCCCGTTTATTTACTTGCACACTGTTTTCATTTCAACCTGCTCATTTCAAACAGCCGTCCCGCCAGTGATTCAATCATTGGTAAAAACGCCAGTTTTTCTCTCCAGGCCTTTGGTATCCCGTTCTCTCCGTAATAAGCACCGGCCAACTGTCAGTAAAATCTCTTTTAAGTGTAACCTTTCTGCTCTCTGTGAGTCTATTACTTAAAACAGTTAAAAGGAGAGTTGAATACCTATGAAGAAAAATATCTTGCCGGGAGTATTTATTGAACTTGTATCGCTGGGAGATAACATGATGACAGTAAAGATTACTTTGGTCAGAGGCGCTGTCGTTCCGGAACATACTCACCCCCATGAACAGACAAGTTTTATCAACCAGGGTTGCCTGCGCTACAATATTGCCGGTCAGGAATGTACCTTGCGTGCAGGAGACGGGACGGTAATACGGCCAAATGTACCCCACTCCTGTGTCGCCCTCGAAGATACCGTAGACATTAACACCTTTTATCCCCCCAGGGAAGATTACATGAAAATCCTGCTCAAGGAGGAAAAATAATGAGCCGTGTCGGTATCCTGACCTGCAGCAATGCTACGGGCGAATTGGGTTGTTCTTCCGTTAGCTGCCTGCGGGATCTGCGCAAACGTGAGGGTGAATTCGCCCGCTATTCTGCAGACGAGCCGTTAGATCTGGTTGGCATCATCAGTTGTCCTGGCTGCCCAACAATGGTGGGGCCGGAAAAATTACTGCAACGAATCAGAGGGCTTACGGAATTTCGGATTGACGCTATTCATTTATCCTATTGTTTAATGGCACTTTGTCCGTTTAAACAGAAATACCTGACAGCACTCCGGGAACACTTTCCTAAGATTCAGATTATTGAGGGGACGCATGGTCCACACATTACTCATGAACAATTCAGAGAAGAAGTGCGAAGTTTGTTCTGTCAGCCGCGGCACACCATGGTTGATGTAATTACCGGGAGGAAACATGAACATACTGAAAATAACACCTGAACTTACCTTTGAGGAGTACCGTGACTATTTGCAGCAACTTGCGCTTCGCCTTACCGGCGATAACAACGATGCACAGGATCTGGTACAGGACACTCTGTTAAAGGCTTATGAACACGCTAACAGCTTCCGTGGTGAAGCTGCAGTAAAAACTTGGCTGACCAAAATTCTAGTCAATACATTTCTGACACAAAAGCGCAAGAAAAAAGACCATGTCTCCATTGCGCTGGATACCCTTCCAGCGCCGGACTGGTCTGCCAACCCTGAGAAAATTATTGTTAAAAGAGAACTACAGTGGTGTATCAACCATACTCTGACGTACCATCTGCCTCAACGATACGGAACCGCCTTGGCTTTACGCGAATTTGAAGGGATGTCTTACAAAGACATTGCAGGAATCCTGGAAATATCACCGGGAACAGCGAAGGTCCTGGTATTTCGAAGCCGCCGGGCATTCAGGCGGCACCTGGAAAAAAGCGGCTGCTTTGCGTACGTGAGAGATTATAATTGTGTATGTGACGGCGTTCGGGACGGATTGCTCCCGTGTTAGTTTTCATCCGCCACCCATTTGGGTGGCTTTTTTGCAAACCGGGGACGGTTCTCGCCGTCCCCGGTTTGCAAAGATTTAGTTGCCGGACATTGCTAAAATTTCTGTGGGGCGCCATCCTTTTAGTACCCATTGCGGTATATGGTTGGCAAATTCCATAACGAGTGATATGGCCTGCTTCAGTTCTTCTTCATTTTCAAGCAGGATTTCCGCTGAGACCATTTTCATCAATTCCGCGGGAGACAAACCATTTTTAATATTTCCTGCGTAGTCCAATGCTGCAGCCAGGGCGATGTCCGGGTCAAACCCGCCCCTTTCTATTAACCATTCGTAAAACTTTGTTTCTGCTGCACTCCATAAAAGAGTATACTGATCTGCCAGCAAAGACTCGGCCTCTTCCTCCGAAACCGGCCGGAAGGGAACATTGCTTCTTTGTGATTGCTCATCCAGCACCCATTCCACATCATCTACTTCGATATCAAAGAAAAATTCGTCTTCCCCGTCAAAGACGTAGGGACTGTCATCATCTAAAACCGTCTTCTCCAATAATTTCCGGAATTTAACGCGATCCAGAATCTCAGGCATCTTTTCATGCACAGCCCGGTACAGATCATCAAACTGCATAACTCCATAAAAGTGCAGCAAGCCGGCCACATATGTCAGTATCCGGGTCTCAACTACCTTTTTACCCATATAAGCCACCCCGCTCCTCAGAATACAGTTTTAATCATACCGACTGTTTCTTTACGATGGTTCCTGACTTTAACTTCCCACCGTTCATGTAAGCTGTCAAACTCCTCGGCACTAAGCAGGTTCATCCGTTTCAACACTTCAATAATCACCGGGTCAATAGCTCTGGTATTGCCGTCTTCAATTTTTAGCGCCATGCCGATCCCTTCGCCCATCACACTAAGACAATAGACACCCTCGGCCCCCAGCTTAGCTAGTATCCTGCCCCTTGTCACTTCCATCAGTTCCGTGTCCAGCCGGCCTGTCCCGGCTACAAAATACGGATTTGCTGTCATCGCCGCTGCCACAGTACCCATGGCCTCTTTCCTTACCTCAGGAAAAGAATCCGGCTTACCCAGATGCGCATAAGCAATCGCCATATTATACAGCGGCAAACCAAAGACCGGCACCCCGCACCCGTCTATCCCCAGTTGGATATCCTTAGGGAACAGACCGGTCACATCAGAGACAGTCCTGAGCGTTTCATGCTGTACCGGGTGAATCACCTGCGAATACCCGGCAATGTCTAATTCCCGCATCTCCGCCAAAGCCATCATACAACAATGCTTACCGGAACATGAATTTGTAAGCGTACTGAAAGTTCCGCCTGCTTTTAATATTTCATTGGCCGCCCGCTGGTACATGGGGGGCGAAGGGCCGCACTCCAGATCAAGTGCTGTCCGTTTCAGTTTATTGAGCATACTCTGGATTACAGCTACATGCCGTTCTTCACCGCCGTGCGAAGATGTCATCACCGCCAGTTCTTCACCGGTAAAGCCGAATCTCTCCATTCCTCCCGCTTCAACCATAGGAATCACCTGAAAAGGTTTGGCAGCGGACCGCCAGTATGTTTTCAACTGGGGATTACCGATGGAAAAAACAAGGTTGCCGCCGGTATCAACAACGGCCAGGTCACCTCGGTGAATAGATTCCATCATACCACCCCGTGTTACGTGTACAAGGATTTCAGACATATTACGCCTCCATTATGAGTCTTTTACCGATTACTATCTCTTCCTCTTTTGTCTATCATTTTCCTGTTTTATCCGTACAATTATATCCTTCAGTTTTGGCTTTTACTCCATCGAAAATATTATTCGTTAGTACGCAATAATTCCCTGCAATAGGAGATACAATTAAATTTTTAGAGGATATAAACTTTCAGCAAAGAATAAAAGGAATGTATTATTAAAAGAAAGGGGAATGGCCATGGAAAACGCCTCACCACCAAGTAACAACAATATCCTGGCGCCTGCCTGGAAAGGCACTCTTAAAGCCCTGCGAACTGCTCTGTTACTGGCAAAAATTATTATACCTGTGACATTTGTTTTAGTAACACTGGATAAGCTGGGCTGGCTGGTGGCTGTGGCCGCTCTGTTTGGCCCAATGCTGAAAATATTCGGACTGCCCGGCGAAGCCGCCCTTCCACTCCTTTTGGGGTTTTTCGTTAATATCTACGCCTCCCTGGGAGCAATTGCTGTATTATCCCTCTCGGCCCGGGAAATTACGATTACAGCCTTGATGATTCTAACCTGCCACTCCCTCCTGATGGAATCTCCCATTCTTAAGTTTACAGGGCTTCGCCCTGTCTCTTCAGTCCTGCTCCGTATGGGGGGAGCCTTTTTCTTTGGCTTTTTACTGAATCTGGTTTATCTGGCCATAGGAGGGTAGAAGAATGGTCATTATTATACTAAGTGATGCACTGCTTAAAAGCCTGACAACCATCTTTTACTTCGTACTCATACTAATCCCCATCATGGTTGCCGTCGAATATGCAAATCATTTCCAGTTATTGGAAAAGTGGGCATCCTTTTTAGGTTGGTTGCCCCGCAGCCTGAACATGTCACCCCAGGCCGCCTTTCCTCTTCTTGTCGGTCTTTTTTTGGGCGTCTTTTACGGTGCAGCCGTGATTATTGAATACACCAGGCAGGGCACTTTAAATAAAAGGGATATCATGCTCAGTGGTGTCTTTCTGGCTATCAATCATAGCATTATCGAGGATAACCTGCTCATGGCCGCCGTCGGAGCCAATCTGTTGATTCTTTTTCCCATCCGCTTTATCATGGCGTTTCTGGTAACAAGAGCCGCAGGGTATTATTATGATAGCAAAATCGCCCACCAAATGGTGGGCGACACTGAACCAAAAGCTGCAGATTGATGGTGCTGACTGAAAAAAGGATTCAAGCCATGGCTTGAAATCCTTTTTTGATATCCTTAAATAATACACATTTCCTGAGCCTTTTCCTTTAGTTCATCACGGAAGTTGGGGTGAGCAATATTAATTAATGCCAGCGCCCGTTCACGGATGGATTTACCGCGCAATTTGGCTACTCCATATTCCGTCACCACATGGTCCACATCATTCCTGCTGGTCGTCACTACAGCACCTTCTTTAAGCATGGGAACGATTCTGGAAACGGTGCCACCTTTAGCTGTGGCAGACAAAGTTACAAAGCCTTTGCCGTTATGTGAAATGTTAGCGCCTCTGAAAAAGTCTGCCTGACCGCCTGTCCCACTGAACTGTCTGGCACCCATACTTTCAGAGCAAGCCTGTCCGGTCAGATCCACTTCAATAGAAGCGTTGATGGATACCATCTTTTCATTTTTGCCAATGTTATACGGATCATTAGTATAGCTGACTGGATGCATTTCCACCTGTGCATTATCGTCTAAGAAGTCATATAACCGTTTGGTCCCCAGTGCAAATGTCCCAATAATTTTCCCCGGATGAAGCGTCTTCTTGCTGTTATTAACTGCTCCGCACTCCACCAAGTCCACTACACCGTCTGTTATCATCTCTGTGTGCATACCAAGGTCATGTTTACTCATCAGGGCCTTTGTAACCGCATTGGGAATACCTCCAACACCAATCTGCAAGGTAGAACCGTCTTCAATCAGATCGGCAACAAAGTTACCAATGGACTGCTCTATCTCCGTGATGGGAGGAACGGGCAGGATCGGCAGCGGATCATTACACTCCACAATATGTGTTACTTGCGAAATATGGACAAAGCAGTTGCCCATTGTTCTTGGAGAGTTGGGGTTCACCTCTAAAATCACTTTATCTGCTTTGGCGACAGCCGCCATCATATAGTCAACACCTATACCCAAGCTGAAGTAACCGTTTTTGTCCATAGGTGAAACTGTGGCCATAGCAACATTAGCTTTACGGTACAAAGATAATAACTTAGGGATTTCATGAAAATAGTTGGGAAAGAACTCTCCCCAGCCCTCGTTGATAGCGGCCCGGGAAGCACCACTGCAGAACCAGGAATTGTGCTTGATATGTTGTGCATATTCCTGTTTAAAGTAAGTAGGTTTAAGGGGCAGTATCTGGTTAATGATAACGTCCCTGAATTCCTCTTTTCGTTCGACCAAAGCCTTAGGTAACAACTGTGGCTCGCCGCCACCTACTGGAAACCAAATATCGTCCCCCGATTCAATAACCTTTACTGCTTCTTCTGCAGAAGCCAGTTTTCTCGCATACATTTCCTGATACTTATTCATAATTATTCTCCCTCCATCTTAAGTTGAATAGTGCCGAAGTTAACATGACGAAAACAGCACACTCTACATGTATTTAAACCCATATCCCTAATTATATTGAATATTAAGAAAATGAACAAGACTTTTTTCAACATTTTTAGACGATAAGTCCGGTTTTTTATATTAATTTGTCGTAACGTAGCCTCTTCATCAACAACAAAACAAAAAAACTGGCAGTAAAATAGCAGTGTTGCCAGTTTTTTGAGAGGATGTCAGTTGTACAATATTTTCTCCATAATACCGGTCAGTAATAGAGCATATCGGCACATTCATCAGTTATCAATATCAAATATTTCTGTTTGGACAAAGCTGTCAGAAGGTAAATACCCGTCACGATGTTTAACAGCGTTCCCCTCTTCCACAGCACAGTCAAGCCAGTCTCTCATCTGAATCGGCCGGACATGAAAGATTCTCGCCAGCTCCCTTTCTTTGATAGGCTGAGTCAATGCCTTTTTAATGAAGGGCCAGACAATTTGATAAAGATCCTGACCTGCCGGGAATTCACCATCTTTAGTAAACGGACCGGCATCTGCCGGATACAAACGGAAACCGCTTTTTCTCTCAACCTGCTGATAAAACCAATCCTGTAAAGATAAGCCGCTTTCTTTTAACAAGTTTGAGCTAAAAGAAATCCCACCAAGCTCTATGAGTTTATGATTCCCCTCCGGCGCCCGCTCCCCCAGACGGACAAACAAAGGTGCCCAACCGGCACGGATGTTTTCCGTTGCCCCGGCCCATGTTGACCCTTTCTTAAAGCCTGAAGAGATGACAACACCGTAATTGGCCAAAGCATAGATGTACTTACTTCGTTCCATGGCGTTATGAACTTTAAACTGGGCTTTTGGATGTACAGAGGACAGAATGATAAGCTGTCCTTTACTTATGGGTTCACGGTATTCAGGCTTATTAATCCTGGTTTCTATACCATCTGCCAAAACGATCACCGCTTTACCACCGGCTTGCAGCACTGCTTTTTGTGCAATGGTGTCTACTCCCGCAGTGCCGCCGGAAACCATGGTGAGCCCTTCAGCTGCAAATCTTTTGGCCAATGCCTGGGTGAAACCGGCGCCTTCCTTGTCAACAATCCGTGATCCCACAATCGCGACTCCGCTGCTATTTAAAATTTCAGCGTCCCCCACCATGTACAGGACAACCGGCGCCATATGTTTTAACCCTGTTTTCAACCGCACGGGATAGTTTGCCTCCGCCCGCGTTGTTACAAGGATACCCATGCTGTTTAGTCTTTGAATCTCCATCTCTAACTGTTCTGCACGGGACATTAATTTTTCAATTTTAACAACAATATCATCCGATAAACCTAATTGCGCCCGCCAGGTTCTTCCGTCCGTATCAAAGAAAGCCTGGGGCCTCTTCATCGGTGACCCTTTTGTGCTTCTTTTAAAACCACGCAGGCCATGGGCCGTTCCTGCCACCTGGGGTGGGGTATGGCAATCACTGCGGCTTCGGCAACAGCTGGATGTGCCATAATGGTGTTTTCCAGATCCACCGAGGATATCCACTCGCCGCCGCTCTTAATGAGGTCTTTGGCCCTGTCCTGGATAAGGAGGAAGCCTTCTTCGTCAACAGTGACAATATCGTTGGTGTGAAGCCAGCCGTCCCTGATATTTTCTGCGCTGCGCTCTGGCTCATTGTAATACTCCCCGGTAATCCAAGGCCCGCGAACGCACAGTTCACCCATTTCTTTTCCGTCCCACTTTACTTCTTCACCGTTGTCATTCACAACTTTCATTTCCAGGCCGGGAACGAGCAGGCCCTGTTTAGCCCGGATAGCGTATTTCTTCTCTTCGCTCCAGTTGTCCATATAACTTTTCGGTGTAGAGGTCAGGACCACCGGCGATGTTTCCGTCATGCCGTAGGCATGGATAATATTAATCCCGTAGTTTTTCTCAAAAGCCGCGATCTGTGTGGCAGATACAGCGGAGCCGCCGTTTACAATATAACGCAAGCTTGAAAAGTCATATTTAGCGCCGTTCTCCAAGTGCTGGTATATACCCATCCAGATTGTCGGAACTCCGGCAGAGATAGTAACCTTCTGCTGTTCCATGAGTGTGCAAAGCGCTTCCGGCGTAAGTACCTTGCCCGGCATCACCAGTTTTGCCCCCAGCCATGCGCAGGTAAAGGGTAACCCCCAGGACAAGACATGAAACATGGGCACCACCGGCATCACAACATCCCGCTCCGAAATGCCAAGAACATCGGGCAGAGCTTCCATGAGACTGTGTAAGTAGATGGACCGGTGCGAATAAATAACACCTTTCGGCAATCCTGTTGTCGCCGTCGTGTAGCACATGGCAGCGGGAGTGTTTTCATCTAAGTCATCGGGGAAGGTGAAAGAGTCCGAAGCGGTCTCTAGCAACTTTTCATAGTGATATACCGGTGACAGCGTTGTCTTTGGAATTTCATCTTTATCTGTGAGAATAATGTATTTTTCCACGGTTGTCAGATTTGGGGAACAGCTTGTACGATCTGTCCAGCATAGTCTTAATTAACAACTTATGTTGCATCATCATCTTATAATTCCGGCTTCAAAAACTGTAAAGCCGGGTTCACCTCACTTTCTGACTGTTTATTCAATCTTAGCTGTCAAATGCACCGGCCCTGACGTTCATTTGCTGGGATTAAAATGATCTTCCTGAAAATCTGCCCGGCCTTCATACCTCTTGAACAAACCGGCCCTGTAAGCCGTATACGCATTTTCATCCGCCTCAATACCGTGTTCCCGCAGCACACTGATAATCTTATCTTTGTCCGGCGGGCAACCTCTGATAGGTACAGCTTCCTTAATCACCGGGTTTTCTTTATTCGCATGAATCGCACACTTGCCAAACAGAAATGTTTTATCTGCACCGCCCTGGGACCGGCAATTCTTCCCACCGAGAAATTCAATCCCAGCCACCGGTTTATTGGCGTAAGCCCCCATAAGCGTCACAAGCAGATAGTTGTTTAAATATGAGCAGCCAGAGCAAATGGTGTTGTCATACTTGGGAAAGTGTATACCTGTTATTCCCTGGCGGGCAAATGCCTCCGGGCCCGAATTGTC
Source organism: Clostridiales bacterium (assembly GCA_018335855.1). GTDB lineage: Bacteria > Bacillota > Dethiobacteria > Dethiobacterales > Dethiobacteraceae > UBA7523. Next base: position 66,299 of record JAGXRM010000006.1, on the reverse strand, counting down.
CTCAAGCCAGGTCCAGTCCCACTGAAGCTTACAAACAACATCATCCACCTTCTCCCCTACGGTTTCTCCGCTATGCAAAGACAAACTATGCCGGTTTGCATACTCCCTTAAATATCCGATTTCGGCCGGGTCGAACCCGAGAATACGTGCTCCGGTTACATCGGCGGCAAACATATCCCGGGATGCTATAATCAGGTCAGTGCGGTAGGCCCGGCCGTTGATCACCGGCCCCTTTTCTAAAGCATAGATTCCGTCAATGACGGTCAATGCCGGCCTGATTTTCTCTCCTATATGACAGATAAAATCATCGAGAGTCCGCTCCACATGATGACAAAACATTTTTGAACGTGTTGCCAAACAACCCTTCAGATTTTTAAATCCCAAAGACACTTTAGTAGAATTATGGGTCTTTAACACTGGCAGATTCACGAAAAAATCGGTCTCCAGAGCGTGTGCAGAGATATCCAGGGAGAATTCGTTAAAGTCCACACTTGTAAAAGGACCGTCATTGAAATCTATGAGCTTTACGCCGTATTTCTCCCGCAGTTTATGATAACCCAACCCGGCAAATGCTGCCTTGGTGTCAGAGCCAAAACCCCGGTCAATGATGGATCCCTCGCCGATACTAATCTTTGTGCAGCCATAGTCGCTTAAGAGTCTGACCATTTCTTCCATCAGCACAGTACTGGTCAGCACTCCATATTTGGGGAACGGATATACATTGTCCCACATTACCAGGTTCGGTTTTAAAAGTATATGGTCACTGGGCCGGAGAGAGGCAAGCCCGTTCACCTGTTCAACGGCCCGGGCAATATTTTCTCTTACATTGTTAAACCTGATTACACTGACTTTGTCCATGGTTCCTCTCCTGTCAAATAAAAATTGTTTCCTTGCCTACAAAAAAACACGGTGTACCCACTAACGGCACACCATGTTTTGCTTTGATTATTCGTAAATCTTTTCCTCCTCGTTTTCCGCTTCGGGCGCATCCGGCTCCACGTCCCGGCCGGCCGGGCCTGCTTCCGTTTCCTTGTAATATTCATGCTGGATGATCAGATCCATGATCTCGTTTGTTCCTGTCCAAATCATAATCAGGCGGATATCACGGAGAAACCGTTCCACCGGGTAAACATTGGTGTAACCGATGCCGCCGAGAATTTGCATGGCATGATTAACGACAAGCCATGCTGTCTCTGTGCAGAATTTTTTCGACTGGGAGACCATCCGCCGCTGTAGCGCTGCCGGACTGCCGGAGTCGACGCAGCGCGCCGTGGCGTAAATAAGTGCCCTGGCAGCGTCCAACTGGGTGATGCAGTCCGCAACTTTAAAGTTGACCGCCTGGAAGTTCTTAATCGGCTGCCCGAAGGCTTTGCGCTTGCGGCTGTAAGCGAGAGCCACATCCAGTGCCGCCTGCCCCATCCCCAGCGCTCCGGCCGCACTGGTTAACCGCTCCGGTATCATCATCCGGTAAAAAATAGTTCCGGCGCCGTTCTCCTCACCCACCAGATTTTCTGCAGGCACAAACGCGTCTTTAAACACGAGCCGGCCGGCGCCGCCGCCCCGGGTACCCATTAATCCGTAAATATGCTTTACTTCCACCTCAGGACTGCGGTCCACTAAAAACGCACTGATACTTTTGCTGGAAGACGCATTTTCGTCCGTTTTGGCGTATACAAGAAAGTAGTCAGCGCCTTCGGCTCCTACAATAAACCGTTTTTGCCCGTTAAGCAGGTAACCGCCGTCCACTTTGGTTGCCTTTGTGGTGGCACCGAAAAAGTCCGAGCCGCCCCGTGGTTCTGTCAGTGCTTCCGCCGTAAACTTTTTCCCCTGCAAAGTCTCTTTCAGATACTTCTCCTTTTGCATCTCCGTGCCAAAGACATGAATAGCCTCGCCTACAATGGACGGCAGGGAGTAAAGACAGGCCAGTGATGTACCTAAAAAGCCTACTTCCTCTAAGGCCACCACTTCTTCAGCCCAGCCCAAACCCCGTCCACCATATTCTTTGGGAAAACGCAGACCAATCAGATTCTCAGCCGCCAACGAACGTACATAGTCGGTTGGGTAATTAATTTTTTCTGCGTCCATGTCAAGAATCAGTTGCTTATCTACCCCTTTAACGAAGACACGAACTTCCTCCTGCAGCTTCTTCTGCCGCTCGTCCATTAAAAATGACAGCATCTGCATCTCTCCTCACTATCCCTATAAACCCAGGTAGGATTTACGGATTCCTTCATCCTGCATTAACTCTTCACTGGAGCCCTCATTGACCAGTCTGCCGTGAGAAAGAATATAATTGCGCCCGGCCATGGCAAAGGTCAGGGCGACATCCTGTTCCACAAGTAAAATGGTGATACCAGAACGGGCAATAGCTCCGATACGTTCAAAAAGATCCGCCTTGATAATGGGCGCCAGTCCGATTGAGGGCTCATCAATACACAAAAGTTTCGGTTTTAGCATCAAGGCGCGCCCGATGGCCAGCATCTGCTGCTCGCCCCCGGAAAGAGTGCCCGAAACCTGTTTGGCCCTGTCTTTCAAAACGGGAAACAAATGATAGGTTTCTTCAAGCAACCGCTTAAACTCCGGACTGTTCATCTTCAGCAGATAAGCTCCCGCCAACAGATTTTCGTACACCGTCATCTCAGCAAACGGGCGACGGCGTTCCGGACAGTGAACAAGTCCTTTGCGGACAATCTCATGGGCCGGCAGATGATCAATCCTCTCGCCCATAAATTCCACTGTACCGTCCACTTTGATTCTGCCCTGTCTTAGTCCTCTCTTGTTGTCTTTTTCCCATTTTACAAGGCCGGTGATTGCCCGCAAGAGTGTACTTTTCCCCGCACCGTTCGGTCCCACCAGCCCAACCAGTTCATTCTCGTCTACCCGGATGCTCACATCACTGAGCACATTGGCCGTGTCATAGCTAACGGAAAGATCCTGTACAGCAAGAAGCATTTAGACCACCTCCTTGCCGATGTAGGCCTGAATAACTTTCGGGTCGTTGACAACCTCTTCCGGAGTACCCATGGTCAGAGTCTCACCAAAATTAAGCACAATGACTCTGTCCACAATCTTCATTAACTCCGAAAGCTTATGTTCAATAATAATCATCGCCGGTCCCTCGCTGTGAAGGCGTCCGAATCTCCCTCCCTTGTGCAAACGCCGGATGGATTTAGCCATTAGGCTTGTTTCCGTGGGATTAAGACCTCCAAACGGCTCATCCAGGATGAGCAGTTCCGGCTCACAGGCGATGGCCCGCGCCACCTCCAGCCGTTTCAGGTCTCCCTGGGAAAGCCGTGAAGCCGGTTCTTTGGCAAGATCGGCGATACCCACAAATTCCAAGGCATCCATGGCCCGCGCCTCCACGGTTTTAACCCATTCGCCCCTGCGGGAGGCCCGGGGACCGAGGCAGGGTACCATGACATTGGCAATAATGGGCAAATGAGCGAAAGGACGGGCGTTTTGAAACGTTCCGGCAATGCCCTGACCGACGATGGTCCATGTTTTCTTACCTGTCAGGTTCTGGCCTTTAAAGATGACTTGCCCGGAATTTGCTTTAATAATGCCGAGAATCAGGCGCACCAGCGTAGTCTTGCCGGCACCATTGGGTCCAATCAGCCCTACAACTTCCTGCCGGTTTACACTGAAACTGACATCACGGATAGCGTGCAGGCCGCCGAAGCGTTTGGACAGGTTGTTTACCTCCAAGAAATCCCCTGTCATAGCTACATTGCCTCCTCTTCCTCTTCCCGCAGTTCCCGACGTGAAACTTTACCCACATCCGTTTTTGGCAATTCTCCGCGGAACTCCACAATTCTTGGCACCTTATAATGGGCCAGGCAGTCCTCGCAAAACTGGATAATTTCCTCTTCGGTCACCTTACCCCTGGCCTCCGGCTGCAGTACCACGTTGGCCTTGACGATCTGCCCTACTTTCGCATCGGAGACACCAATCACGCCTGCCGCTTTAACATGGGGATGGGTGTAAAGGACCTCTTCCACATCCCGGGCAAACACCGAATAGCCCTTATACTTAATGAGATCCCTGGTGCGGTCGACAAAATGGAAATACCCTTCTTCATCCATATAGCCCAAGTCGCCGGTCCGCAGCCATCTCTGTCCGTCTATCTCTGCGAAGGTGTCTTTTGTGGCCTCCGGTTTATTCCAGTAGCCCATCATCACATTGGGGGCCTGCAGAACAATTTCGCCGACTTCACCGGGAGGCACGTACTCCGCTGCGTCTATCGCAATGACGGCAGCCTCAGTGTTAGGGACAGGGACTCCCATGGTCCCGGGCTTGGGCCGGTGCACGGGATTAACGATAGATACCCCGCCACTTTCCGTCTGTCCGTACCCTTCGGTAATATGTGTCCCGGTACGCCGCTCCCAATCAGTAACTGTTCTTTCATGGAGTGTATCCGCGCCACAAATCAGCAGTTTCAGCCGTTTCCAGTTCACTCTGCTGGTTTTGTCATATTCCTTTAAGTATTCATACATAGTCGGCACACCGAAAAAGCCGGTACACTGGTAACGCTCAATGGCATCCAAAATCTCATCGATATCCGGGGTGGTAAAGATAACTAACGTCGCTCCGTGGGTTAATCCCATAATCATGATGACCAGTTGGCCGTAGATATGATATAACGGGAGAAACGCCGGATACACCTCTTTGCCTTCCTCCAGAAACGGAAAGAAACCTCTCATCATCAGCCCGCAGGCAATAATTTGATGATGATTTAGCATAACGCCCTTGGGAGGCCCGGTCGTACCCCCTGAATAAGTGATGGATGCCACATCAAGATGGGGGTCAATGTCCGGGTTCACAAGTGTACTGGTCGTACGTAACAGTTCCTGGAACTGGTAAATGCCTGGGCCTTTGGGTATAGCAATTTCCGAAAGATTCATTTCCCGGGCAAAATTTTTCAGCAGCGCTTTGCCTAAAATCTTTTTAATCGGTGTTAAATACTCATCGATGCCGGTAACAATGACTCTTTCCATGGCAATTCCCGTTTTAGCCAGATTTTCATAAAGAATATCCTGGCAGATAATCGTTTTGGCACCGCTGTCTTCCAACTGGTATTTCAGCTCATGGCTTGTGAAAACAGGGCTGACAGGGGTGACTGCGGCACCTGTCATCAACACAGCCATATAAGAAATGATGTACTGCGGGCTGTTTAGAACATACAGCGCAACAACATCGCCTTTGCCGACGCCAAGACCGGCCAGTGCGGTTGCCAGGCTTTCCACCTGTTTTTTCAGCTCGCTGTATGAGATTTGCTTGCCATAAAAGATAATAGCCGGCTTTTTGCCATACTTGCCACACATCTCCAAAAAGACTGTGGGAACAGTCAGCTCCGGCACTTCGACTGATGGCTTCATTCCCTCTGAATAATACTCAAGCCATGGTTTACTCAGATATCCTTCCATTATTAAGCACCTCTTTTCAGGAAATTCAAGTGCGTGTGGGAATCAAGATCTGTGCCGCAGATCCTGCAGGCTGACCGGGTAAAAGCATTTCGCTCTTTGCACCGCGGACACTCCCCCTCCAGTAGATCCTGCACGAATGTAGAAATGCCTTCCGGCATCACCCTCAAAACAAGGACAACCAATAAACCAAAAATCAGCATCCGGTATTCCGGCACCACCCTCAGGTATTCCATCAGGGGATACAGGATAAACACTCCCACTACCGGCCCATAGATGGTGGCAATACCGCCAAAGATGACAAAGACAATAATCTGCAGCGACATAATCAGCTCAAGGGTAGAAGGCCCGACGACCCGCATAAAATGTGCATACATGCCGCCTGCAATCCCTGCAAAGAGTCCACTGATGATAAATGCAAGCATCTTATACAAGGATGTGTTAATCCCTGAGGCCCGTACCGTAATTTCATCTTCCCGGATGGCATGAAATATCAGTCCTGTTTTAGACGTGACAATTTTCCACATCACCAGAACCAGCGTAAGCATCATCATCAAGCTTAGGTAATATTCCCTGACTCTTGTGGCTGCCAGCCGGGTAATCCCCGAGATTCCCAACTCACCGCCCGTCAGCTGGGGGAAGGTAAAGACAATACCCATCATGATAATCGGAAACGCCAGGCTGGCCAGGCTAAAGTAAGGCCCTTTCAGTCTCAGCCCCGGCAAACCCAGCACCAGGCCGCTTAGGACTGCAGCCAGTGCTCCAATTGGGATTGTCACCAGCACAGGGAGCCCCAGACGCAGATTCAGTAACGCTGACGTATAGGCAGCTACCCCAAAAAACAAGGCATGGCCGAAACTGATTTGACCGGCAAAGCCCCCTAACAGATCCCAACTGGCGGCATAGATGGAAAAAATACAGGTGAGAGTAAGAATACGCAGAATATAGGTGTTGCTATTAAAAAGAGGGAGAAGCAACAGCGCTAAGAAGGCTGTAACCAGTATCGTACGGGTTGGCAGGGAAATAATCTCCCCATGGAAATCACGGCTTAGCTTACGCGTCAGATATGCGATGAATTGCATCATGTGGAACCTACCTTTCCCCTTCCATAAATATACCGAATAAGCCTTCAGGGCGAATCATCAGAACAGCCAACATCACAGCCATGGAAACTGCCCCGCGCAGGAAGGCCAATTGAGGCAACAGGAAAACTAAACCCACTTCTGCAAAGGCAAGAATAAACGCTCCAATAATGCTCCCTTTGATGCTGCCAAGCCCCCCCAGGATTACGGCGGCCATTACGACAACCAGGGGGTGCATCCACATGGCCGGCTCCACAATAAACAAGGGAGCAACCACGGCACCGGCAATCGCAGCCAAGCCCACAGAAATAGCCACAGTAATACTGGCAATCTGGCTTTCAGGCATACCCATCAGGTTGGCAACCTCCCGGTCCATGGCCATGGCCCGGATGGCGATTCCTAATCTCGACTTAAACAAAAGCAACCAAATTGCGCCAAGCACAAAAATCACGGCGCCCAGAGTGAACAGGTGCTGGTATGTTAGTGTCATCCCGCTAAACTGTGTCGTGCCGGAAACCAGCTTTGGCAGTGTCCGGTAATGCCCGCCGAAAATTATCAGCACCGCTTCCTGGACAACCATCGCCAAAACCAGGGTGATAATCAGGACAGCTGTAAACCGCTCACGTACAGGTGCCACCATTACTTTGTAGACCGCCATACCGATTACAATGACCATAGTAATCGAAAGAATATACGATAATGCTAAAGGCATGGACAACGTCTGATTGAAATAATAAATCAGGTATGCGGAAAGCATGTAGTACGCGGTATGGGTAAGATTCATAATCCGGGCAACACCGAAAATCAGTGAAAAACCCAGAGCAAGCATCGCATACTTTCCGCCAGCGATCATTCCGTTCACTAAAATTTGTCCCCACATGACTGTCACCCCTTCTCTTTCCGGAGCTGAAATATATCGGGCGGTAAAACGCCTGGCGTTTTACCGCCCCGATAAGACTATTTCCAGAATTCAACTACCCAGGGTGCCAGTTCGTAACGAACAGTCCCCTCGTACTTTATACCTTCCCAACCATTGGGCCAGAACACTTTCAGTTCGCCGTCCTGCCACTGTGTGCCAAGACCTGTAACATACCCGGGACCCCAGGTAACATCATGCTCGTCGGTGAAGACAACGCGGCCGCCGATAGCCGGGACATCGGTTTTTTCCAGTTCAGCAATCACAGCATCGTTTTCCGTTGTGCCAGCCCTTTCAATGGCTCCGACAAGGATATTTAACGCGTCATAGGTTGCCACAGTATAAACAGGAATCTCACCGTAAATATCCATAAACCTGTCAAAGAAATCAATAGCATGGGGTGATGTTTCTACCCGGCCCACAAGGTTCAGGGTACTGACGAAATTGCCAAGTCCGCCTGTAGTCTGCCAGAACTTCCCACCCATGGAGTCTACGTTAATACCCGCCACTGCCGCAGGCACCTGCAGTTCTTCATACTGCCTGGCAAACGGACCTCCCACAGGACCTGACATAACGGTGAATATAATATGGGCACCGGATGCACTAATCGCTGACAATTCAGCAGATAGATCCGTGGCATTTGCCGAAGGACGCCAAACACCGACAATCTCCAGACCCATAGCTGGCATTTGCTGCTCGGACGCTGCGATAATCGGGTCTACCCAGACTGCGCTTTCTGCCAGGATTGCCACTTTAGGCTGCATAAAGCCCAAATCTTCCCTGATCACAGTAGCCACCTCGTGTAAAATTAAAAATGTGGCTCTGGCCATATTGCTGGAGTTCATCGGGTTTGTGCGGAAGAAGTACTTATACTTTTCATAGTCTTCGCCCACACGCATGGTAAGCTGAGGATGGCCCGACCCGGTAATAATAAAGATTGTTTCATGATCGGCCGCCACGTCCTGCATCCCCAGCACAGCTTCCGTCCGGAAACCGCCAAGCAGAAAATCCACTTTATCAACGGAAATCGCCCGTTCAATAGCACTGGCTGCATCAGGTACGTTTAAAATCTCATTGGTTTCCACACTCACCAACTCAATGGGCCGTTTTTCACTGCCGACCTGTACTCCTCCTGCGGCATTGATCTCATTAGCGGCCATCGTTGCGCTCTTCCACATATGCTCCCCGTGAATAAACGTCATCGGTCCTGCAATACCAATGCGAATCGGGCTTACCTGAGGACCAGGATCAGCCTTCTTTCCCCCGCAACCGCTCAATGCGATACTGAGCAATACGGCAAACACCACAAATACCGTTAGAACCCCTCGTTTACTTTTCACCATAATCCCCCTTTCTTTTTTTAAAACTGTATGCCGAGCTCTACGTTAAATACAACTGGTATTCCGTTTGCCGCTGTCTTTTCTCATGATCACCCCTCACCTTTTGTCGAATATAGCAGATAATTAATAAAGTATTCTAAATATTATGACTATTAATTCTACAAACTTAGCAATATTTCCTTTCAATAATTAAATATTTTTTTTCAAAAACATACTTATTTTCTATTATATTTATGCGCCTTTTTAGCAAGTTAAGTCCCCAACTAGAAAAAAGAGCCATATTACCCACAAAACCGGTGGAATCTCCGCCGGTCTCAAATCTAGCTGCTCAAGTACTTAATGACCGGCTTCAGAACGCACTTCCTGCAGACGCTGTAACAGATCTGTAATTACACCTGTACGAATCATCTCAGCAACCAGACCATTCACTAATCTCTCCACCCTCACAATCGTGGTAAACAGCTTTCGGACTGTCTCCAGGTTAGCCTCCCGGATTAAATCAATATCTTTAAAATATGTTGCCGCTTCGTCCCTCCAACCAGCCCAGTCAAAATCTAGCACGATATCTTCTTCATAAAGCTCTTTCAAAAACTGCACAACTTTATCGTCATAAACATACGGTCCGATAACAGACGTATCAGACATCTTAAATTTTTCAGCTTGTTCGTCTTCAAAATACGGCAGATAACTTAGAATACGGTCAATATTTTCCGACGATAATGTACTCATAATTTCATCCTCCTATCGGCAACTGCTATCCCTGCTTTATTTACTGCCTGTTTCAATAAATCTGTCCTTTATCGCTCTGGCAAAATCCCGGAGATCATCAATGCTGCCGAGTAAAACACGAAATACAATCTCTGCGTCAAGACGGACATAATCATGTACGATAACATTACGAAATCCGATCATTTTCTGGTAGTCATCTTTTTTTTCCTCTTTTAGAAAACCGTTTTCAACGAGTACGGTGAAAATATCCTTATTGTCTTCCGGTTCCCTGAGTCTCAGGTCGGCAATGATGTGGCCGCCGATATCCAAACACGCTTCGATAGCAAGTTGCAAAGTTCTTTCAATGTATCGCCTTGTAACTTTGTCCTGCAAAAACTCCTCATAAGAAATCCCGCCTGCATTCTCCAGATCATCAATATATTCACACAGCAACAGCAACCTCTGCTTTAACACATCTTTATCCACCATCACATCTCCTCCTGTCACAGTCGGCTTAAAATTGCTTCTGCACGCCTGTCAAGATGATGCTTCATGTCAAAGTATTCCCTGCGCGAAGCGACCTCATAGCGGACACGTTCCGCCTTATCCCTCTCCAAAAGAAGTATACTGTCACGCATAATGTAATGCCGGAGAGTCAGTGATGCTGAATGCAGATCAACTATATCAACATGCCTGTTCAGAACGACTGGCAACTCATTCATCAATGCAAGACGGAAGTTAAAACGTTGCATCACATCTGTCCCTGCTTTAAAACGGACAGCAATATCCACATCGCTCCCGGCATGGTCCCTGCCGCTTGCTACGGATCCGAACAGATAGGCGAAGCGAACTTCCGGCCTGTCGGCTAGTAATGCCTTCACTTTGTTAATAATCTCTTCCCTGTCCATATCAAAGCCCCCACACCATTTTCATCCATTATATCCTTATATTCCATATATTTCAAGACAACCGGGATGCATACACCATGTCTGACTAACCTTTCGAAACGGCGAGCACCTTTTGCAACTCTTCCCGGACATCAACGGGGACGGCAGCGATTTTTTCCTGCACAAAAAACTCCTCCGCCTGCGCATACCCCTCCTGATCAAGAAGCATCCTTCCCCGCTCCTCCAAACTCGCCGCCTTTTCCCTGTCCATCCTCAAACTCCTTCCCGGAACCAATGTTTACTTTCTAGATTCGCTTTAATTGCCCAAAACCCTACCGTGCAGCAATTAAACCAACAGAAACCCGCCGGTCATATTCCGGCGGCCATCCGGCAATTATTTAATTTTACACGCTCATTACTACCTCAAAACAACAACAGTGACACCTTCATTATTAGCCACCCTGCGTTCATAGTCTTCTAATGCCTTACAAATCCCCAGCATTTCTTTTTTCCTCTCACTCCATCGCTCTCCGCCCACATACGTTCGGACTATGCCTCTCATGCTGCTCTCACCAAGACTCCTTGTCACCGCAGCTTTAATGCTGCCGCCAACACCGGTAGAGCCGTACCCGTGTATCAAAATAACCACTTTATACCCTTGCCTCTTGTATGTGGTTAAATAATTTTTCATTCTTTGCAGGGCAACATCCACAGTCGGCATACCCGATTCCAAATTTACTTCCGCTACCTTTCTTTGCATGTCATCCACCTGTCTTTTCGCTTACTAAAAGGATTTCTTCGCCGTAATTTCTTGAAATACCTTTAAAAACTTCATAGTCTACAACAATTATATCCTTTTACGGACAAAAGAATAGCTGGAGGATAAAGATTGCTAAAAATAATATTGAGCATTGTTCACTCTATTGGTTCAAAGAAACTAACTGACAATTTACCAACAAAAATCTCCCTTACAAGGCCTCGTTCTATCAGCAAATCAAGATGCGCACACACTTCTGATACTCCCAATAAGACGTCCCAGCCGGTAATATCCCCATAAAGATCGACGATGCTGACTCCTTCCGCAGCCAGCGCTTCCACAAGAGCGTTCTTCGCAAATTCTGTATTGGGACCGGTATCAATTAAGGTGAGTGGGTCACTTTTGATTAGATAGGCATTCACGGGTCCAACCGGAAAGGGGTGTTGGAATCCGCAACCTCACAAGATCTTTCATTGTCAACTCCCTTTCAGCGCTGTTTTACCTGCCGGAAAGGCAGTTCGCAGACAAAACTCCTTCAGTCTTTCGGAAAGGGATTCCGGTTGTTCCAAGATGACCATATGACCGCTTCTCTCTACTTCCACCAACTCCGCGCACGGAAGTTGTTTATAAGGCAATAACTTGCCAACCCTCGGGCGGATCTATTTTCAACCAGTGCAAAGCATTACAGCCCGCCCCATGCAGACAGAGTATTTTGTTTTTACCTTCTCCACGCGTGCTGTAAATAGCAGTGTTACCTTTTACCAGTATTTCTTTCATAACTGCCTCCTGGTACGAAAAATTGACGGGACAGAATAAATCTGTCCCGCTTTTACTTTCATGTACGCATGCTTGCTGGTCAGACTATGAATAATCGTAGAAGCCTCTCCCCGTTTTACGGCCAAGGTAGCCGGCCCGGACCATTTTCCTCAGTAAGGTGCAGGCGCGGTATTTCGAGTCGCCCATTTCTTCATGGAGATTATCAAGCACCATCAGCATTACGTCCAGGCCAACCAGGTCGCATAGTGCCAGAGGGCCAATCGGCTGGTTCGTTCCCAACATCATACCCTTGTCAATATCTTCTTTGGATGCTATGCCTTCCTGTAAAACGAAAATTGCTTCATTGAGCATTGGCACCAGGATTCTGTTCACTACAAACAGGGGCGCTTCCTGGACAGCAATGGGTTCCTTGCCTAATTTGACACAGAGATCCATGGCAGCCTGGAATATCTCATCCGTCGTTGCCGCACCCCGGATGACCTCCACCAGTTTCATCACCGGAACGGGATTAAAGAAGTGCATGCCAACCACCTGTCCCGGGCGGCGGGTAGCGGAAGCCATTTCCGTAATGCTGAGGCCGGATGTATTAGAAGCAAACCATGTTTCCGCCTTGCAAATTTTATCTAACGCACCATAGATCTCTTTTTTCTTATCCATATTTTCAAAAATGGCTTCAAGAATCACATCAACATCAGCCATATCGGTCAGGGATGATGTAATATTTAGGTTAGACAGCAAACCGTCCGCTTCTTCCTGTGTTTTTTTCCCCTTCTTTACGTCTCTCCCAAAGTTTGCCGTAACATTAGCTTGACCTCGTCTTGCCAGCTCATCTGTTGTATCGTGCAGTGTAACAGTAAAACCTGCTGCAAGTGCAACAGTGGCGATTCCGCTACCCATGGTACCAGCACCGATAACACCAACTTTTTTTATGTTCATTTTTAAAACCTCCCTGTTAGATTCTTTCTACGATTACTGCCATTCCCATGCCACCGCCCACACACAATGTGGCGAGACCGTATCTCTTCTGGCGGCGGCGCAATTCATACAGAAGAGTAAGCATAATTCTCGCCCCCGTGCTTCCTACCGGGTGACCAAGCCCCACGCCACTACCATTAACATTAACGATATCCCGATTAAGGCCAAGCAGTTTTTCACATGCTAAATATTGAGCTGCAAATGCTTCATTCACCTCAAACAAGTCGATATCGGCCAAAGTTAAACCGGCTTTTTGCAGTGCTATTTGCGTTGCCGGAACAGGTCCGTAACCCATCAACTCAGGCTCAACTCCTGCCCAGGCATAACTGACAATCCTCCCCAGCGGCTGTACATTTTTTTGTGCGGCTCTTTTTTCATTCATCAGCACCATGGCAGTTGCCCCGTCATTTAAACCGGAAGCATTACCGGCAGTAACCGTCCCGCCTTTTTTAAACGCAGCAGACAAAGAGGCCAGCTTCTCCATGGTCAGATCGCTACGAATGTGTTCGTCACTGTCAACCAGCTTAACTTCACCCCTCTTTGCCGGCACAGGAACGGGAACTATTTCTTCGGCAAACGTGCCATCTTTGCTGGCACGGCTTGCATTTTTATGGCTCCTTAGAGCTACTGTATCCTGTTCTTCACGGCTAATCGCATATTTTTCCGCCAGATTTTCGGCAGTCACACCCATCAGAATGTTGTGCAAAGGATCCGTTAGGAGCTCCCAAAGACTGTCTGTGAATTCCCCGTGTGTCAGCCTCTGCCCCCATCGTGCGTCTTTTAACACATAGAGAGCATTGCTCATTGATTCTGCCCCGCCGGCGACGACGATTTCCGCGTCACCCAGTGCAATTTCCTGCCAGCCGGATACGACCGCCTGCATTCCGGAACTGCACTGGCGCTGTATGGTAAAACCGGTAGTTTCTTTGGGCATCCCCGCCTTTAATGCCACGGTTCTCCCGAGGTTTGGCTCATCTGTGCGCTGAATACAATTTCCGAGAATAACTTCTTCCACTTCTTCCGGTAAAATGTCCGCACGCTTCATCGCTTCCTGAACTGCAACTATGGCCAATTCGTTAGCAAGCAGCTGCCGGAACTGTCCACCAAAATCCCCAATCGGTGTTCTTGCTCCTGCCAAAATAACTACATCATTCAATTTTCCCATTCCATATTCCCCTTTCCACATTCATTACTTTAGCTTAAATTTCTGTATTTTGCCGCTGGGAGTCTTGGGCAGTTCCGTTACAAATTCATACTGCCGGGGGCGTTTATATGCTGCGAGCCGCCCGCTGTTTTTCAGATAACTGTCTAATGTTTCCGCAGAAAGGTCGGTGGATTTTGCTATGACAAAAGCAGCAACAATTTTTCCCCATTTAGCATCTGCCCGACCGATGACCGCAACTTCCAAAACCTCAGGGTGTTCAAACAGTGCGTCCTCAACTTCACGCGGGTATATATTCTCGGCGCCTGAAATAATCATATCATCGATGCGATCAGCAATCCAGATATAACCTTCCTGATCGATCCTTGCCAAATCCCCTGAATGATACCATCCCTTGTAAAGTTTCTTTGTTGTCACTTCCGGAAGATTAAAATACCCAGTCATCATAGACGGTAAGCGAACCAATCATCGGGCGGGATGTGTCCAGTGTCTGCATAGCAACCTTAAAGCCCTGTCCCACTCCTCCCAGGATGTTTTCCTCGGGGACTAATACATTGTCAAAGTTAACCACAACTGTACTTGATGCACGGATCCCCAGCTTAATCTCCTTTTTACCCGTTGTAATGCCGTCTGATTTTGGAACGATAAACGCTGTCAGCCCTTTTAATCCCTTACTCTTGTCCACAGTGGCGAAAACTACATAAAGATCTGCCACATCTCCGTTTGTGATAAAACACTTACTTCCGTTTAAAACATAACCGCCTTCCACCTGCTTTGCACTCGTTGCAACAGAAGCAGCATCCGAACCGGCGTTAGGCTCAGTCAGACAAAATGCAGCAAACTTTCCGGTTTTACAAATGGGGGGGATAAATTTTTGCTTCTGCTCTTCTGTCCCCGAGATTAAAATAGGATAAAGTGCGAGTGAATTAGCTGCTGCTACCGTTGTGATTCCTGCACAACCTCTTCCTAATTCCTCTGTGACCAGACAAGTGGTTAGCGTGTCTAAACCTGCCCCGCCTAACTCCTCAGGCACAGTAAAGTTTACTAACCCCGTCTCCCACATCTTTTGAATAACCGCAGCCGGAAACGCCTCCTGCTCGTCATATTTGGCAGCTACCGGCATTAGTTCTTTCTCTGTAAACTCTCGTGCCATTTTCTGGATCGCTAATTGCTCCGGTGTTAATGTGAACATCACCACATCTCCTCTCAAAAGACTATGACAGATTGTGGAGTGATCGACACCCAATACCTTTGCAGCTTTCCGCGTACTCCCGCAAACCCTAAGAGCATTGTTAATGACTATCATAATCCCCTAAGGCCTTACACATAGGCTTACCCGTAAAAAATAGATAAGCGCTGCAACGTAGCGCTTATCTATGCTATTTCAACTATTGGTTAGCGGGCTACCACTTTTTTCAACAGTTCAATGTCGGTCTCATGACGTCGCAAAATTTGTTTTGTCTCATTTTGAGATTGTAGCATTTCCGTTTTAAACTCAAGCAAATTTGCTGTCTGCTCGAAAATAACATCTACTTTTTTACTTAAGCTTTTCAGATCCTGACCCATCTCTTTCTGATTCTGCTCAAGCTTGTCCATCCGTCCGTCAAGCTTGTCCATCCGTCCGTCAAGCTTGTCCATCCGTCCGTCAAGCTTGTCCATCCGTCCGCCTAGTGAGTCGACCTTCTCAAGGATCTGATTCAAAATCTTTTCCACACAGATTCCTCCCAAAAACATATTCCGATACGCATATTATATCACGAAGAAAGGTTCATTTAAACCAATTAATCACCCCCCAATATCCGGAACATACGTTCGTGTATATCGTATCATTTTAATAAAATAAAGTCAATATTTACAATAAAAATCACGAGTTTTATTTAATCTTCCTAATTAGATTGACCCCATTTAGGGCATAAACCATCACTGATTCACGCCACCGCGCGTGCAATATTTTTTATCCGTAAAATGTTTTTGCGATTAAAAGCCGTTGAATTTGTGCCGTTCCTTCATAAATCTGTAAAATTTTTGCGTCCCGCATCAGTTTCTCCACCGGGTATTCCCGGCTGTAACCGTAGCCGCCGAAAATCTGAACCGCATCTGTAGTCACGCGCATGGCCACATCGGCGGCAAACGCCTTAGCCATGGCCGCCTCCCCGGAGTTCCGTTCGCCCGTGTCAGTCAGCCAGGCCGCCCGCCAGGTCAGCAGACGGGCTGCATCAATATCCTTCTGCATATCGGCTAAGAGAAAACTGATGGCCTGGTGCTGAATGATCGGCACACCAAACTGTTCTCTGGTCCTGGCATATTCCAGCGCGTACTCCATCGCCGCCCTGGCCAACCCAACAGCCGCGGCCGCCACCCCGGGCCGTGACTTATCAAAAGTACGCATGATCAGCCGAAAGCCGTCGCCTTCTCCACCCAGGCGGCAATCCGCCGTTACCCGGACATTATCCAAAGACACACTGGCTGTATCTGAAGCGCGCTGCCCCATCTTATCCTCTTTTTTGCCCACAGATAAGCCCGATGTATTCCTCTCCAACACAAAAGCGCTGATGCCCCGGTAAGATTTTTGTTTATCTGTAGAGGCAAAGACTACAAAATAGTCGGCGATACTGGCGTTGGTAATAAACTGTTTGCCGCCGTTTAGCACATAGTGGTCGCCTTCCCGCCTGGCCGTGGTGGACAGGGCAGCCACATCCGACCCGGCGCCCGGTTCGGTTACGCAAAAAGCAACAAAGCTCATATCACCGCAAACAGACTTCAGCCACCGCTCTTTCTGCTCCGCCGTCCCGCCTAACACAATCGGTGTACAAGCCAGGTCGTTTAAGACAACAGAAGCGGAAATTCCGGCGCAACCAGCCGCCAATTCTTCCGCCACCAGGCACCCGTTTAAAACACCCTGGCCACCACCGCCGAACTCCTCCGGCACCTGCATATTCATCAGGCCGGTTTCATACGCTTTTTTAAATACCGGCCACGGCACCTCGCCGGTCCGGTCGTAAAGCGCTGCCACAGGTTTGATTTCCCGCCGTACAAATTCCCTGGCCAGACTCCGCAAGGACTCCTGCTCCGGGCTGAGCTTAAAAGACAACATCGTTTCTTCCTCCCCTTTCTTCCGTCAGCAATTCAGGCGGCGTCTTCCAGAACGCACTTCAATCAAGACGTTCAATAATTGTCGCATTGGCCATGCCATATCCCTCACACATTGTCTGCAGGCCAAATCGCCCGCCCCGGCGTTCCAGTTCATACAGCAGCGTTGTCATCAATCTGGCACCGCTCGCCCCCAACGGATGCCCCAGCGCAATGGCACCGCCGTTCGGGTTCACTTTAGCCGGGTCGGCTCCGAGTTCTCTTAGCCACGCCAGGGGTACCGAGGCGAACGCTTCATTAACCTCAAAGACATCAATATCATCTGCTGTCAGACCTGTCCTTTCCAGTACCATTTTCGTAGCCGGAATGGGGCCGTCCAGCATCAACGTGGGATCCGAACCCACAATCACTCGCCCGATAACACGTGCTCTCGCCCTCAGTCCCAGTTCCCTGGCTTTATCGGCGGACATCAACAACACCGCCGCCGCCCCATCGCTGATCTGACTGGCATTCCCAGCCGTGACCACCCCGTTTTTCCGGAAAGCCGGCTGCAGCGCCGCCAGCTTTTCCAGTGAAGTATCGGGACGGGGCCCCTCGTCCGCGGTGACCGTACCCACAGTACCGTCCGGCAGTTTCACTTCCAAAGCCATAATTTCCTCCCGGAACAACCCCACTGCCGCCGCAGCGGCTGCCCGACGGTGACTTTCCAGACTGTAAGCGTCCAGTTCCTCCCGGCTCAGGCTCCACTTCTGGGCTATCAACTCAGCTGAAACACCTTGATTAACTATGTCATACAGAGCGCAAAGCGCCGGACTGATTGCCGCGTCTTGCAGGGAAGAACCCATGGGGACACGGCTCATGCTTTCCACACCCGCAGCCACCACCACATCCATATCCCCCGCCATGATTGCCTGAGCCGCAAAATGAACCGCCTGCTGACTGGACCCGCATTGCCTGTCAATGGTCACACCCGGCACTTCAACCGGGAATCCGGCAACCAGTGCGGCCATACGGGCCACATTCAGTGCCTGCTCGCCCACCTGCGAGACACAACCCATAATCACATCTTCCACCAAAGCCGGGCTAATCCCGGCCCGGCGCACCACTTCCCGGAGCGGCGCCGCCGCCAGTTCTTCGGCGTGAATACCCGACAGTGCCCCCCTGCGCCGCCCAACGGGTGTCCGTACAGCTTCAATGATTACCGCTTCCCTTACCATGACAAGCCTCCTTTAAAAAGTAAATAACTCAATTCCACCCGAAACATTCAGCCCAACTCCGGTAATATACTTCGCCAAATCAGAAACCAGGAAAACGATGGCGTTGGCAATATCATCCGGTTCACCGGGGCGTTTGAAGGCCGTCCGGTCCACCATTCTATCCCTCATGCCGGGATCAATACTGCCAAACGCCTCCGTATTAATAATGCCCGGGATAATGGCATTGGCAGTAATATTGTATCGGGCCCCTTCAATGGCCAGGCTGCGGGTCAGTCCCAGAATTCCCGCTTTTGTCGTCGCGTAGCTGCTCTGCCCATAGCCGCCCAGCGTGCCCGCGACCGAAGCCATATTAATAATCCGTCCCCATCCCTGCTTTTTCATATGCGGCCACACAGCACGGCAGCAGTTAAAGCTACCGGTCAGGTTGACCTGGAGATCACGCTGCCACAGTTCTTCCCTCTGCTTCTCCAACTGTGCCACATGGTCCAGCGTAGCCGCATTATTCACCAGAATATCCACAGAACCAAATTCGCTGACAGCCTGCTCCATCACACGCTTCACTTCAGCAGTGTCCGTCACATCCATTTTATACGCAGCTGTACGCCTACCCATGGCACGAATCTCATCAGCCGTCCGCTCAGCAAACACCGTCCCGGTGCTCTGCATATGCCGGCTTAGCAGCCCGTATTTTTCCGCAGTCTCCGCCGCGCCCGCATCGCTTTCCATCAGGATGTCGGTAATAACCACATCCGCTCCCGCCGCAGCCAATGCCAGCGCATCCGCTCTTCCCAATCCCCTCGACGCGCCTGTCACAAGCGCTACTTTTCCCCTCAGTAAATTATTCACCAGAAAAACCTCCTTTGCTTCATCACATACATCCTTGTTGTGCAAGTCTTGTACCACAAAAAAACACCGGTCCAAAGACCGGTGCAAAATACCATAAAGCGCCGTGATTACTCAGCTTATCTCCTCCGGCGGCAGGCCCTCTTTCCCTTCCACTGTCCTGCAATCAATACAGGACAGTGTCCTGCTTTCAGGACATCCAGCCTACAAACCGGCTTTGTGCAACTTTTCATACAGCCGGGAGCGACTGATGCCAAGCATCCGGGCCGCTTCACTTTTATTGCCGCCCGCAGCGTCCAGCGCCTGCAGCAGCGCCTCTTTTTCCGCCTCCTGCAACCGGCTTTGTAGATCCAGCCCTCTGGCAATCCCCGAATCATCCGAATTCACCCCATATTGCTCAAAAACATAGGGGGGCAGGTGCTCAAGCCGAATCATTCCCGACATTGCAAAATTAATCGCCCGCTCAATGACATTTTCCAACTCCCGGACATTACCGGGCCAGTGGTGACGGTTTAACGCGTCCAGGGCTTCCTTGGTCAGCCCTTCCACATTGGCGCCCAGAATCCGGTTATACTTACCGACAAAAAACTCCGCCAGCGGCACCATATCTTCTTTGCGGCTGCGCAAAGGAGGAATTTCTACGGAAATCACATTCAGCCTGTAATAAAGGTCTGCGCGGAATTTCCCTGACTCCACCGCTTTTTCCAAATCATGATTGGTGGCGGCAATAATGCGCACATCAATTCTGACCGGCCCGGTACCGCCGATTTGTTCAAATTCTTTTTCCTGCAGCACACGGAGCAATTTGGCCTGCAGGACCAGCGGCATATCGCCGATTTCATCCAAAAAAAGCGTGCCGCCGTTTGCCAGTTCCAGCCGCCCGGGCTTCCCGCCCTTTCTGGCGCCGGTAAAAGCGCCGTCGGCATAGCCAAACAGTTCAGACTCCAGCAACGTTTCCGGAATGGCGGCACAGTTAATCTTCACCAGCGGCCAGCGATGGCGGTGACTGTGCAGATGAATCGCCTGGGCAAACAATTCCTTACCGGTCCCGCTTTCTCCACGGAGCAGGACTGTGGAAATACTGCCCGCAGCAACCAGCGCATCCTCCTTTATTTTTTGCATCGCCATGCTGCAGGAAACAATGGCTTCAATCCCTCTCCGGCCGCCTTCCACCCGGTGCATCTCCTCACGGTAATACGCAACCTGATTCTCCAGTGATTCCAAACGCCTGGCCAATTCCTTGAATTCTTTCAAACGCCGGAAGGTAATTTTGCCCACCGCGCCCACGACCTTTTCTCCTTCCAGAATAGGCAGCCTAGTCACAATATACTGTACTCCTTTTATCTCCTGGACATCGCTCATTTCTGCCACACCGGTCCGGGCCACCACCTGCAGCCGCGAATTCTCCAGCACTTTGGAAACATGCTTGCCTATGACCTCTTCAGAACGGACCCCCAGGAAATCAGCCAGAGCGCGATTAATCAATGTTACCT
The DNA here is from genome assembly GCA_018335855.1 of Clostridiales bacterium. GTDB lineage: Bacteria > Bacillota > Dethiobacteria > Dethiobacterales > Dethiobacteraceae > UBA7523. The sequence continues at coordinate 45,632 of JAGXRM010000006.1, read as the reverse complement.
TGCCGTTTTCATTAATCACAATAATTCCGTCATAAGCGATATTCAGTACAGTCTCCAGAGTGTGCTGAATTCGTTTGACCACTTCCAGTTCAGCAGCCACCTTTTCCACATCGGTCAGGTCGTGAACCGAGGCAATGGCACCCACAACTGCCTCCCCTTCCAGAATTGGCGTGGCGTTCACCAAAAGTGACCTGTTTTTATGGCTTGTCTGCTTTCTTAGGAGCGGCTCCCCCTCTGCCAGCACCTCTTCCAGACCAAGCGCCGGAAACAATTCCGCAGCCGGCAAACCCAGAACATCCTCATCCACATGAAGCAAACGCTGAGCAGCACGGTTAAACAAAAGCAACTTGCCGGCGGCATCCACGGCCACCATGCCATCCGGTATCGCCTCATAAATAGCATGCAGCCTGGCACTCAAAAGATCAGCTTCCTGAAACAGTGCCATAATCATATCGGCTTTGGTAAACAAGCCTACCACCTTGCTGCTGTCGTCTACCACCACCCCCATCCCCACAGGGCTCTGCTTGACAATTTCCGCCACCAATCCAAATGGTTCCATCGGGTGTACCGTCACAACCGTACCAATCATCCAGGGCTTAACCGGGCTATCCAGCGGGTATCCCTGCAAAATCGCGTCATAAACCGTGGAACGGGTTAACAATCCAGCCAGACTGTCATTGCCATCCAGCACAGGAATTCCGTCCACCCGGGTACTGCGCATCATTGTAACCGCAGTTCTGAGCGTATCGTCACTGCGCAGTACCGGAAAGTCGGTTGTCATCACATCGTGCATCCTCAACGGGCTACCCGCTCCCCGGATCCACATTTCTTCCCCCGTCACGCCTCCCTGGTTATACCGGGATTTACCGCTCATAGTCCCCTCCGTTTTCCCTTTTGAAAATCAATATTATACGCAGCATCACCCAAATCCTGCATTTATTTCCATAACAACAGAGGTATAATAATTTCCTTATATAAGCTAAGCTTGCGGAATGAAGCCGTATAAAGTTATAGAACCGCTCAAATGCACAAGGCCAGCCCTGATTGTGGCTGGCCTTGTTATAAAATTCATTGCATACAAGATCTTATGGAAGCGGCAGATGTTTTTTTAGTCAATCTCTATCAGAAATTCCGTACAACATAAATATTTAAGCGTAACCTTTCCGCCGAATTCTTATTGTCCTGCGAAATATAGGCAAACATGCTGTCAAGAAACCTTTATTTCAGGCTAAAGACAGACTATCCCATCCATTCTGAAACAAGCCTTAATAAATCTTCTTTTGTATTAATTTTCGGATCGCAAATAACTTCATCTAATAACTGAGCCAGGATTTTCCCCAGCTGAGGCCCGGGGCTTACTCCATGTTCAATTAGATCATTGCCGTTAATAGCTAAATCTTTACGTGACACAGGTTCCTTTTCATCTAGGATCTTTTGCACTTCTGTTTTCAACCGCTGTAAATAAGTAAAATCACCGTGAAGCAATGCTCCTGCCTTATCTGCAATCTGTAAATCAATCAACCATAGAATTTTATCCGGGCCAACGCGGTTAACCATTTTTTTTACGCTGGCCTTTCGTAAAACGTATAGCATGCTCATGTGTTCCTTAACCAAAATGGTCACAGCATCTATCGTTTTCTTGTCAAATTTTAACCTTGATAAAATATGCTTAGATAATGCGTAACCTTCCACTGCATGAGAGTAAAAATGACCAGTTCCATTGTCATCTACCGAAAAAGTTTTGGGTTTTGCAACATCATGCAGTAAAGCAGCCAGCCTCACCACCAGATTATCAGGGGTATTATCCAACACTGACATGGTATGATCAAAAACATCTTTATCATGGTAGGGGGTACACTGGTCAAATTGATAGCATAACTGAAGCTCAGGCAATACGTATTGTAGCAGCCCGGTTTTTCTCATCAGCCTTATTCCCTTAGATGGTACTTCACTCAGCAAAATCTTAACCAATTCCTCTTTAATACGTTCCTGGGCAACATTTTTAATCAACTGTGCATTGCCGGCAACAGCATGTAAAGTTGATTGCTCAATGCTAAAATCCAGCTGACAGCATAATCTGATCGCTCTCATCATACGCAGAGCATCTTCCCTGAATCTGCAATCCGGGTTACCGACTGTTCTAATTATTTTCTCCTGTAAGTCACCAAGCCCGTTAACACAATCAATCACTTCCCGACCATCAAATAAAAGCGCATTCACGGTAAAATCCCTTGCTTTAACATCATCCGTTTCGCTTTGACCAATCACTACCTGTCCATCTTCAAAAGGAACACTTTTCCGAAACGTAGTTACTTCAATAGGTATACCCATTAAGACTGTAACAGTTCCAAACTTTACTCCTGTATCAATCACTTTTTCAAATAGCTCTTTAACAATTTCCGAAGTAGCTTCCGTACAAATATCAAAATCTTTTGGTTTTTTACCCAGCAGTAAATCTCTGACAGAACCACCGACAATAAAACTTCTAAACCCATTCGCTTGCAGCTTACTAAGCACAACGAATACTTCTGCCGGTATCTTATCTTTGTCTATCATCAGAAGACCGCCTTTATACTTCTACATTTAAATCATACCGTACTTATCGAAAAATATCTCTTAATGGTATCTCCAGACCCTCAAAAACAGTTGATTTAATCATATCTCCTTCTCTAAAGGTTTCTAGGCTTTTTATATCCCGTTCTTCAGAAAAAGAGTATTGAATAACACCTTTGTCCTCCAGATTAACAATCCAGTATTCCAATACACCGCTTTTCATGTATAGGTAAAGTTTTATTGCCATATCCTTGCCTTTAGTCGATGGAGACAAAACTTCCACAACCAGTGTGGGTATACCCTCATATTTATTATCCTCATTGACCTTTTCTTCATCACAAATTACAACAACATCCGGCTGAACAACATTTGGATCCTCTTCAAACTTAGTCGCATAACCAAAAAGCCTCACATCTAACGGCGCTGTTAAGGATCGACAGGGCTTTCCTCTAAAGAAATTATTGAAATGCCACGATATTTCGTTTACCACAACCTGATGGTTAAATCCCGGCGAAGCCATCAGATAAATCACACCATCGATGAACTCGTACCTTTGATCAGATTCATTAACCAGATTCATATATTCTTCATAGCTGATTTTTCTTAACGGTTTATATTGTTTTGCTTCTTCATGAACCAGATAAAAATCAGGTTCAGCATAATGAATAAGCTTTGCCACACTCTTACCATTTTTAACAATGATAATATCTTCCTTCTGCACCAATGACAGATATTTTCCAAAAGCATTTTGTAAATCCGTAGTATTTACACGCATCAAATCACCCCTTAACAAATTATACCTATAATATATGACATATTAGCTATTTTGTCAATTTACATTAGCTATAATACTTTAACATTCTCCTACTGATAAACTTATGGTAAGATAAAGAATATGGTAAAGATGGTAATTAACTTCTTAGGAGGCGCCTAATGAGACTTTACTCCGGCACTTCGGGTCAATTTATTCAGGATACCATGCAGAACCAGATCTCTGAGAAGTTAAAAACCAGCTTCTTTGACTACTACCGTTATAATCCCTCCGAATCGGAAGTCCGCTCCTGGCAAAACTCACTTCGTTCCATGTCAATGCTCATCCAGTACGCCGGCCTCCTGGATCACGGTATTCTTCTTGAATACCAACTGCCTTCTACCTCAAAAAGACTGGACTGTATCATTTCAGGTAAGGACCATGAGGGAGAAGACAATGCCGTCATCGTAGAACTGAAACAATGGGAAAAATGTGAAGAATCCAACGCCGACTACGAGGTGGTAACCTGGCTCGGCGGCCGGAAAAGAGACGTCTTGCACCCCTCCGTTCAGGTCGGCCAGTACCAGATGTACCTGGAAGACACCCACACCGCTTTTTACGAAGGAGAACACCCCATCAGGCTAAGCTCCTGCGTCTATCTCCATAATTACCGCTACACTCCCAACGATGTAATTCTTGCAGACAAGTTCCAAAGCGTGATTCAGAAATACCCGCTCTTCTCCGGAGACAACGTAGAACACATCAAAGACTACCTCGTCAGCAGAGTGGAAAAAGGCCACGGCATCGAGATACTAAAAAAATAGAACAAAGCACATACAGACCCAGCAAAAAACTAATGGATCATGTAGGTCAAACCATCAAAGGTAAATCCCAATACATCCTCCTCGACGAACAAAAAGTCGTCTACGACAAAGTCTTCGCCGAAGCCAGGGACGGATTCCACGACAGCCAGAAGAAAGTCCTGATCATCAAAGGCGGCCCCGGCACCGGCAAATCCGTGATTGCCGTAAACTTAATGAGCGACCTGCTCCTGAAAGGCTACAACGCCCAATATGCCACCGGCTCCAAAGCATTCACCGAAACCCTGAGAAATGTCATCGGCCGCAGAGGCTCGGTACAGTTTAAATACTTCAACAGCTATATGCAAGCACAACCCAACGAGATTGACGTCCTCATCTGTGACGAAGCCCACCGCATCAGAAAAACCAGTAACAACCGCTTCACCCCCCAAAGCAGACGCTCCAATGTCGCTCAGGTTGAAGAGTTGTTACAATCCGCCAAGGTCGCCGTCTTTTTTATCGATGACCATCAAGTGGTAAGACCCGACGAGATCGGTTCCGTCGACTATATCACAAACTACGCTCAAAAACAAAACTGCAAAATCTATGAAGAAGAACTGGAAGCCCAGTTCCGCTGCAGCGGTTCCGACGGATTCATCAATTGGGTAAACAATACCCTGGGAATCAAAAGAACCGCAAATATTATTTGGGACCAAACTAACGAAGACTTCGAGTTTAAAATCTTCGACAGCCCGTTTTCCCTCGAAGAAGCAATCCTAAAAAAAGAACAACAGGGTTACAGCGCAAGACTCACCGCCGGCTTCTGCTGGGAGTGGTCAGAAAGGCTAACCCCTTCAAACACCCTGGCAAACGACGTGGTAATCGGCGATTTTAAAAAGGTATTTCTATCTATCCAACTACTTCATATCAATTCGTTAAACAAGGCCATAACATCTGTCGATAGCCCATTAAATACCAGCGAACGTGCAATGTCCCCTTTTTCAAATGCTTTGACTCTATCAATGTCATAATTATCAAAACCATACACCATAATACTCTCCTGTTTTGGATCAATAATCCAGTATTCCTTAACTTGCGACAACATGTAGGTATTTAGCTTATCAATCATATCCTTGCTTCGCGTACTGTCCGATAAAATTTCTACAACCAAATCCGGAGTACCCATGTACCGACCGTTTTCCGTCACATTGTTTTCAAGATCACAGGCCACTAATATATCCGGCTGCATAACATCCGGTACTTTAATATCCTTCTTCTTTAAATGCACATCAAAGGGTGCTAAAAACACTCTGCATTTTTTGCCTTTGAAATATTCATTAAATATAAGATGTAGTCTTCCAAGTATCTCTTGATGTCCAATGTTTGGAGAACTTAATAAATGGATTTCACCATTAATCAATTCCATTCTTAGAGTACTTTTTTCAGCAATCTCCATAAACTCTTCATACGAAACCTTTTTCCCCCCATATTGATAGTCCAATGCCTTTTCTCTCACTGTAAAATACTGTTCAATATCTGTCACATAAGGAGTTAACCTTGCAATTTTACTGCCGTTTTTCGTTATTACCACATCATTTTGCTGTTCAACGCAATCCAAATATTTCCCTAAATTTTGTTTTAGCTCAGTTGCAGTTATCATAACGCCTTCTCTGTAATTTATTGATTTCATACAACCACCTCCAACTATATCATACCACACCGGACGATTCTAAGCAATTACAACGCACTCTTTATCATCATTTATTGTGCGATTATTTTAAAATACCGTGTGGCATAATCATGCTTTTAGTTGCTTGAAATCATTCCTTAGGTTCTAAATACCACTCCTCTAAAAAGAGCAACCTTTTTGCCATCCTCCGTTTCAACCGTAACATTATAGATACCGGTGCTCCTGGTAAGTTCTTCTTCTTCTCCAATAGCAATAATCTTAACTGAATAAAGTATTCTTCGACTATGGCGGAAATTGACCGCTGATTTTTTTTAGCATACTCATGAGCAAATTCGATCAACTCTCCGTCAATGCTGAGTGTAAGTTTCTTCTGCATCGCACATGCCCCCTACGTATAATAATATAGATGACTTGCTCTTCTGTATCCATGAGGTATGCAACCCGGTATGCTGTCCCCCTGTAATTAAAGCCATGGCCAAAAACATTTTTTAGTGCACCCACCTTGCTTTTTCGAAAAGGTTGAACAGAGATATCCCTTAAGCATTGCCTAAACGCTCCAAGGAGCTCACGCTCCTTTATTTTACGCAATTGCTTTTCCGCGCGCGGAAGCAGAATGACCCTATACATCATAGTCATCCAGCAACGCCTTAAAAACATCTTCGGCCGAACGGCCACGCCCCGCCATCACGTCATCCCTGGCGTCTCCTACCATACGCTCAAGCGCCTGAGCCACTTTGCACTTCCTGGACTCAAATTCACGCAACAGATCCTCGCCAGCATAACTTTCGGCCACCAGCTCCCTAAGAATGTCGGTGGAAAAGTCCCAGAACTCATCTGCATGTGCCGGCTCAATCACAAGCCTTTCCCCATCCAGATAACATTTCACCTGTTCACCGATGCTCAGCGCATCAAAATACTTTTTGGGAATGGTAAGCTGACGCTTACTTGTTACGCGGATTATTTTATGATCAGAATATTTATTTTCACTCATCAAGCGCATCCTCTATCATAGAAGATAGAATCTTAATCTACAATATTCGCCCGCAGCGAGAACCCCTTGTTCCTGTACCGTTAAAATCTTTAAAATAAATCAAAGCCACCCATTTGAGGTGGCTTTGTACATGTATCCTAGAATACTTCTTTATTAATTTAATTCCATAGCATAATCATAAGAAATTACACAACAGTATGGTGTTTCAGACCAAGCTTTCTCCTGATGGGAAGTATCTGACAGTTTGAAAGATGAATCATCTCCCAGTTCTCTCTTCACCTCTTTAAGGATTTCTAATTCTTCTTTAGTAAACGCACGGGGATCATAATTTATCAAAGGAGTAATAATACTCCCCGAATATTGACCAATGCAGTGAGGAGTTATTTCAATAAATTTTAGATTATGCAAGCTCCCTAAAAGCATGTCGTAATTGTCGGGAACCGGACCATAATCCAGCTTCTTATACTTTAACCCGGTCATAGAAATCGTATAGTTTTTAAAATACCGAAAATCTGAGTAGAACAATAGCTTGTTTAGCTTTGTAATCCACAACATCGTAGCATGTTGTGCAAAGAATAAGATAACATTAAGAAACTTATCTAAGTCAAATTGCTTAAACCCCGACTCTATATCTACCGTTGAAGACTGAATCCTGCGTTCTAACATATCCATAAACACTTCCGCTTCCCGTTCTCCAAGTAAGGTTTCAATCCTTTCCATAACTCTCTGAAAGGTAGACCGGGGGATAGAAGCCTGCGCTTCAAGCAGCAGCTTTTTCATCACTTTCGGATCCTCAATTAATCTAAGCATCTTGCCATGGGAATTATCCGGTAGGGCACCGGTTTCATAACGGTGAATCGTGACATCCCCCCAGCCCAGCACCCGTCCCAGGGCTCTTTGCGAGAGCCCATACCTTTCCCGGGTTTCTTTAATTTCTTCCGATGTAATCACATTATGACGGACACGGTACATATCATATGCTCTTGACAGATTTTCTTCATCAAGTTTCTCATCAAAAAGTTCATTTCCACATTTACAAACGCTAACATAGGAAACAGTTTCAATATCTTCACCACGAACACTCAGCACTTCTTGTTTCCTGATAACCGTGCTTTCCTCTCCTCCACACAGTTCGCACTTAGGCATCATAATACAAATTGCCTCCCTTATCATATCATCCAAGTAATATTCTCATCACTCATTTTACTTTTTTCATCTTGTCCCTCTCCGACTCCGGTCCGGCAAGATAATTTTTAAACGTCAGTCCCAATATTATCTCCCTGGTATGTGACGGCAATATGCCGGCACGGCTCATCGCGTCGATATTCTTCCTCCTTCCAATGAATTCGTATTGATTTTTAGAAAATGCCTTCTTAATTCTGATGAGGTATTTGTTTACCTCATCGCGTGGAACTTGTGTTCCCATCAGTTCACCTCGATCCACAGTTTCTGGAGTAATTATACACCGTGGATGAGGTTGAATGCAACCTTTTTGTTATCATATGATAACGCATCTTGCATTATGCTATGCAGATAGGAGTAAAAATGTCGAATTGCTAAGATACTTGTTCTTTCTAGCTCAATGTAAAAAACTGCTTCAGAGGTTTTCTCTGAAGCAGTACATTGGGCAATATGATTATGAATGCTAGAAAGTCCAACGGCTGCAGCTGAGGTGTTGGATAACATAATGGAATCCCTACACAGTCTTGAGATATATCCTCATTCGGTATTACCACTCGGACATCTCAACGCTCATGACCGAGGCATTCTCATGTTAATCCCGACATACCTACATATTTTCATGTTTACCGTAAATGACCTCCCTGATATTGCGGCCATGGGTATAGTATCCTAATACACTTTGTAAAATTAATAAAATGACGGGGCCAAAGATTAACCCGATTACCCCTAGAACCTTTAGCCCCACATACATGGAAATCATTGTTGAAATCGGATGGATACCGAATTGTTCGCCTAAAATTTTGGGACTTATAACCTGCCTGACAACAACAACTAGCACATTAAGGATGAGTAATCCCGCAGCAAGTTTATGATCTCCTATGGCAAGCGCATATAGTGACCATGGCACAAGAAATAACCCCGTACCCAACGCAGGGATCGCATCAAACAGAGCAATAATGACGGCAAGAATAAAAGCATATTGAACCTTCAGGATGAGAAAACCAATAAATAATTGTACAAAAGATACAGCCGAAAATATAACTGTTGCTTTAAAGTAACCAAAAAGCGCTACAAGTATATCGCGCTTAATAATCCGATATTGCTTCACCCATGATTCTGGCACTTGTTGTTTTAAGCTCAAACGCAAACTATCGTAATCTTTGGAAAAGAAGTATGTTGAAAGAACTGCGAAAATAATAAACACAAATCCTAAAGGCAGTAACGACGCAAAATCAAATAAAAATAACGCCACGTCACCTGTATAGGATGAAAAAAATGTTCCAAGTTCTGCAATGACACTCTGAAGCCCTTGTAGCAATTGATCCGGCAGGATACTCATACGCCCATCAAGCCCAGCAATAAAAGTATTTATATTGTCTTGGAAACTTGGAAACCGTTGCGGTAAAAGATTAATGATATCTGTCGCCTGACTCACCAACAAACTACCCACAAGAAGAAGTACCAGCGAAGCGGCCAGTACCGCTATCATTGTAGCGATAAGCGAGGCTAACGGTCGTGATAACGTAATCTTACGTTTTCTAGAAAGCCACATAACCAATGGATTAATAGCCATGGCAATAATAAAAGCAACCACAAACGGGGCCACAAAATTAAACAGTATTACTAATACATACAACAAACCCAATGTTCCTACGATGACGCCAATAAGTTTTAAAATATTTAGCAAGGGAACAGGCAATGCTTTCAACATGAATACACCTCAATACACAGACGCTACATTATCCGGCTGTGCCCTCTTTCGTTATTTCTGACATCTGATTATAGCACTAATTAAATAAAGAATGTTAACTATTCCATCCAGCCTTACATCAAGGGTGAGTAGTCTTTCTATTTTTCACCACGAGATTCCTCTAATTAGCATAAACGCAAAAATTACGTGGCTGGCCGAATAATAAATCGGCCAGCCACGTAATTAACCCCTATTACACTCCTGCTGTTGATACCAAAGCATAAGCCAATACAGCGTACTATCTTTTATTCTTGTTCTTCACATGCCGCATGGCCTGTTTCATTTTAAGTCATTGCACAAATCAGCTTTAGTAAGAACGATGACCGGCGTTGCCATGCTGTCCCAGGCAATGGACAGATACCGTTCTTGATTACAACCTATCTTCAAGATTCTTTTCAAGGTATAGCATTTTATCACCTGCTTTGTATATGGTCCTCACTCCAAGCCTCAACTACCCCGCACTTTGTTGGCTTATTTATTTTATATTCTTGCAGAATTATAGTATAATAATACCAGAATAATTTATTGGAGGTTGTTAAAATGATTATAAAATCATCTACATCGCTACGCAACGACTATAATGCCATTGCAAAGCTTGCCCATGAAAAAGGTGAACCAGTTTATATTACTAGAAATGGTGAAGGGGATCTGGTTGTTATGAGCATTGAGGCTTTTGAACGCAGAGAGGCTATGCTTGACTTACGGGAAAAACTTTTATTTGCTGAACAACAACGACTAGCTGGTGAACCTACTATTTCTCTGGATGAAGCCCATAAAAAGATTACGGAAAAAATCAATGGTTCGGTATAATGTAGAATTACTACCTGCAGCATATGCTGACCTAGATGAAATATTCGATTATATAATGCTAGATAGTCCAACGGGATGGTCATCATTGACCCATATATAGCTTTCTACCGCTTCATAGACAACAAGGTATTAGTGTACCGAATTTTACACGGATCAAGGAACTACTCACACCTTTTAAAAAATAGTTAATTCCCATGCTAACGATCCCTTCAGAACCATAATTCTCGATGAAAAAGAATCCGCAAAAAGAAAGGACAACTTATAATGGCTATTGAAGCAGTACGCGAGCATTTAAAACATTGGGGTAGGGACAGCGACATCCTGGAGTACGCGGCGTCCAGTGCTACGGTTGAACTGGCCGCACAGGCGTTGAATGTAGAACCGGCCAGGATTGCAAAGACCCTTGCTTTCGGAGGTAAAGAAGGCGCTTTACTGGTTGTTGCGGCCGGAGATGCCAAGACGGATAACACCAAGTTTAAGGCTGAATTTGGTTTCAAGCCGAAGATGCTACCCCCCGGAGAAACCTTAGAGTATACAGGACATGCGGTAGGCGGTGTGTGTCCGTTCGGTCTAAAAAGTGATATCCCAGTTTTTTTGGATATATCAATGAAAAGGTTTAAAACTGTGTTCCCTGCCTGCGGCAGCAGTAATTCTGCCATAGAATTGACTTGCTCAGAGCTTCAAGAGTATTCAAGGGGTAAAAAGTGGGTTGATGTCTGCAAAGACTGGGATAAAATTGTAACCATGGATATCGTAGAGAATCAAGGACCTCGAGTTCCGGGAAGTGCCAAAGATAAGATAGTTATTGAACCGGATTTTAATGATCCGTTGCCGCAGTAAGTTCCACGTCATCATCCCTTTACGTTTTTTTGTACGACATCCGTGTCCAGTGACTGAAACATATTTCGACGCATTTAATTTTAATCCTTCACGTTAGCTATATACTAACACTTAAGATACCATCGCTTAATATCATCCCAAAATCCTTCGTGACTACCAAGGCCAATAATATAGATGACATGCTCTTCTGTATCCATAAGGTATGCAACCCGGTATGCTGTCCCCCTGTAATTAAAGCCATGGCCAAAAACATTTTTTAGTGCACCCACCTTGCTTTTTCGAAAAGGTTGAACAGAGATATCCCTTAAGCATTGCCTAAACGCTCCAAGGAGCTCACGCTCCTTTATTTTACGCAATTGCTTTTCCGCGCGCGGAAGCAGAATGACCCTATACATCATCGTCATCCAGCAACGCCTTAAAAACATCTTCAGCGGAACGGCCACGCCCCGCCATCACGTCATCCCTAGCGTCTCCTACCATACGCTCCAGTGCCTGAGCCACTTTGCACTTCCTGGACTCAAATTCACGCAACAGATCCTCGCCAGCATAACTTTCGGCCACCAGCTCCCTAAGAATATCGGTGGAAAAGTCCCAGAACTCATCTGCATGTGCCGGCTCAATCACAAGCCTTCCCCCATCCAGATAACATTTCACCTGTTCACCGATGCTCAGCGCATCAAAATACGTTTTGGGAATGGTAAGCTGACGTTTACTTGTTACGCGGATTATTTTATGATCAGAATATTTATTTTCACTCATCAAACGCATCCTCCTTGTTCCTTGTTCCTTGTTCCTTCCTATAATTATAGCTTACATTCCTTTACCTTTCAACTGGTGTTCAAATAAACCATGACGCACCCAATTCATAGTGACAAACCCCTAACACTAATAGCTAGTACTTTCATAACAAAACTTAATTATAAATGGCTGGCCGTTTTATAATCGGCCAGCCATTTATAATTAACCCCTAACTCCCCGGTTCTTCTTGCACCTCTTCGTAAGCAAACACTCCTGACCACATCAGTCCTTGATGCTTCGCAACCACTCTAAAGCACCCTCCGCCTTTTTCCACAACTTCCCGAAGTCCTGCCAGTATGCATACGCCTGATCTTCCCCACCAAGAGAGATATACCGTTTGCAAACTTATCAAAGTCTTCATATTATACTCTTTCCCATTACTCGCAACTCGTCGGAAATTCCCAAACCCCTGCCTTAATCAGCACAGCAGCAGTAATAGATTTCACCGATTTCCCAACCACAGATGATTCCATCAGTCCTAATCCCAAAGCTATACCCCACTCTCCCCCGCCACGGACTAGTAGCGACAGCGCATCGAAGATTGTCTCGTCATCGATGTCTTCATCCAATACCATGCACAACAGTGCCATACGCACAATCCCTGAGTCCAAACCTTTTACATCCACCCCATCAGCCAGTTCCTCTAATAGATTGGTTACAACCTCCGGACTCAGTGGGGCATACTCCATGATAAATGGCGGCACAGTCCCCCGTTCCGCCAGCACAGCCACATGCTGCATGCTCAGGGCCTCCGGCATATGGCCAATGGCACTCCAGTGTAACGCTGCCTGCTTGTAGCGGCCAAGATTAAAGGCAGACACAGCCGCGTAGTAGCGTACTAGCCAGTCCGAAGCAAACCCCGGCCGGCGTTTATACAAGTCAAGCACACGCCTGTGCTGCCCAAGCGTTCCCGCTAAATTCATCACCAATGCCGGGAGCTCTTTTTCTACCCTACTAAAACTGCCTCTGCTTGCAGCCAACGTTCTATCAACCAGCTTCACCAGTTTGTCCAAATAAAGTCCAGCATCCTCGGTCCGGCCTAACTCGATAAGCGCCCTGGTGGCCATTATGCACACCTCAAAATTATCTTCCTGCAGCAATGGAGTAATTATCTCCATTACACCCTCCGGATTACCGGACATCAGCCTAAATGATGCTAGCCTAGTACGAAGGAGTGGCAAATCATTTTCCTTCAGCTCATTAAGAAGCAGCGACTCAGCCTCACTTTTCTTGCCTTTATTAAATAGGTCCGCCGCTTCCTGCACAAGTATGTCCAACCGCTTCATGTCAAACACCACCTTGCAAGATTTTTCTTTGCCACATATTTCGCTGTTTTTTAGCCTGAACCCTTTTTAATTTTCCAAACTGTGTAAGTAAGCAAAACAAATCATCTTTAAAAGCCGCATAAAATAAACCAAGCCACCTATCGAGGTGGCTTTCGAAATTTCCCTTCAGTTAATCTCCTGCAGTGCCAGCTGGAATTCAGCCGGAGTAAGACAAGTTTTTCTACATCCTTTAAAAAGGAACCTCTTCCTCCATTTCTTGCACCTCTGAATAAAAGTACTCATCATACCATTCCGTGTCCTCACAAACTTCCCGCTTCTGCTTCTTCAAGATTGCCTGTCTCTGTTTCGCTTCTTCATTCTCTCGGATACTATCTTTATAACTCTGCTCAATCTTGTATCCCAGCGTTTCAAGTTCAATAATAGCACACAGAAGGTTAACCCCAAAATGCTTAGCATAGCCCCTAACCAGGTTTTTGCCCGAATACTTTGGTATCCAATGTACAGCCGCCTGCAACCTGCTCTTTCTCTTCATCCGTTTATGCCTTGGCGTAGTCATTTGCTGCTCCCCCTATGCCAATCATTCCTTGATGCTTCGCAGCCACTCTAAAGCACCATCCGCCTTTTTCCACAACTTCCCGAAATCCTGCCAGTATGCATACGCCTGATCTTCACCGCCAAGAGAGACATACTGTTCATTCCAGTCATCTGGACGCGTATGCCTTTTTTTTGTTAACTCCTTCGCCACAAGCGGCATATCCCTTTTGGCGATCCGCAGTTCCTTTTCGGCATCATTCATTTCCCCAAGACGGTAAAAAGCCAATGCCCGTCCATACAGTAAATCTGCAAAATAACCCTCACTGTATTTATCGCTAAAAGAGATTTACTCCCTGTCCCTGCCCATATCTAAAAGCATCTCTCCAATATGGTACCGCGCACCAATATTATCATTGGGATTCAGCAACATTGCTTCCCGAAAAATCCATAACGCTTCTCTCTAAGTATTCGGAAGAACTCTTCTGCAGTTTTCTTTGTGAAACCGATTGTATAGATCTCCATTGATTTACCTCCTGATCATCAAATAATGATAACTGCACGCATGTATTCTCTTCATCCTGCAGTGCTTGTTCCAGTAACTGATTACCATCTCCCCTGACATGAATGATATTGAACCCTCGATCGTACAATACACGACTTATGAGTAGCCTACGGTGACAATTAGCAGGGTTTTCTTCACTGCACATAACTGCAACCGTAAACATATTTATACCTCTTTCCAGTCTTAACAACCCTTCGTTATAAAGTCTGGATTCAGCAACTTTGTTATAAAGTACATGCTGTTCTTCATCATAAAACTCAGAACCTTCGGGTTGACCGCCTAGCTCTTTACCCAAAAATAAATATTTAATCCTATTTAAATCAAGGACTGGTTTCAATACACTGGAATTAAAATGAGATACATACTTTGAATATGGATGCGAACGTACGTCAACAACAACTTCAACTTTGTTTGCCTTAAGAATACTTATAAAAGTATCAATTGAGTGATTGGAGTGCCCTATGGTTAGCACAGTCTTTCCTTTTCTGCTCATATCCTCACTCCCAAAAGCCTTTTTTTATTATACCGAACATAAGTTCGAATCGCAAAATAATTTTATAGAACAAATTAGATCTGTCCCAATAGGCGGATCTTTTTGAAAATATAATCATAATGGTCGCCATGATTGACCGACCGGGCAGGATTTAGGTGTCATACAAAATTAATGTTTTTTTAGAATACATATATCGCCATTCAGCATGATCTAACAATCGACAAGTAATATATGGATTTATATCTTTAAGTTTCTCAACACATTAACAAATAACACTTCAGCTTGCTGTTTTGATGCTTCTTGACCGGTTGCCTCAAAAATAAAATTTAAAATTTATCATCATAACGGAATTTAAACTCGGTTTAAAAAATAAATGGACTTTTCCTTCACAACTTTACCCTCATCCATTGCACGGTTTAACCAGTCCCTGACCTGGGTTGGCCGAACGTTTAATATTTTTGCCACCTCTTTTTCATTGCGTGGGATCTGAAGCAACGCTTCTAAGATAGGCCAAACGGTAATGAACAAGTCATAGACATTAACAGCGTGCTCTTCTTTCACGGTACTTACCTCATAATCAAACAGACTCTGCTGGCTATACATACTTTCTTTGTTTTTCCCTAACCATTCCCTAAGTGAAATGTTATTGTCTAACAAGTCTTTAAGGTCTATAGGAGCACCACCGAGCTCTAACAGCTTTTTATTACCTTCGGGAACACCCTGTTCTGAGCGGACAAACATTGGAACCCTCCAGTTTGCACGGATGTTTTCTATAGCTCCAGACCAGGTTCCTCCCTTGTTATATGCAGACGATACAATAAAAACATAATTAGCCAGAGTATAGATATATTTGTTTCTCTCCATGGCAGTATACGGCTTGAAATGTGATTTTGGATTAAATGAGGATAATACAAGTAGTTTCCCAGCCAGAACCGGTACTCTGTATTCACGTTTGATAATCCGAGACTCCATGCTATCTGCCAATACAGCAATTACGCTGCCACCAGACTTTAAGGCTGTTTCCTGTGCAATTGAATCTACCCCAGACGCACCTCCAGATACGACCGTAAGCTCCTCATGAGCACACTGGGCAGCCAATCCCTGCGTAAACGAAGCCCCTGTCTGATCAACCCCTCTAGATCCAACAATACCAATGCCATCCGATTGCAAAATACCTATGTCGCCGGCACCATAAAGCACAACAGGCGATCTATGCCCTAAACTCTTCTTGAGCTTTACGGGATATTCAGCCTCTGCTCTTGTTGTTACCCAGATACCCAGTCCTTGTAACCTCTCCAGCTCAAAGCTAAGCTGTCCTCCCCGGGACAACAGGCTTTCAATCCGCTCAACCTGTTTATCCGTGAGCAATAGCTCCTTGCGCCACACTTCTGAATCAACTTTTAAAAACGCGTGCGGCCTTTCCATCGATGATTGCTTTAACCTTGTGGTTAGCGTATGCCATTCTTTAAGTGTAAAAGGCTTTTCATTGTTGTTTCGTTCTGTCAGTGCTAGATCCGAACAAAGCAATAACATTGCCAAACTGTCCTGAGACAAGTTCTTCATCAGTTACCTTCACCCCCACCTGCGGTTGATGCCAATGCAAAGGGGAATACAGGACCGCTCCCCCTCATCAATAACATCCTGCTGCACACAGTAAACGTCCATCTTGAATCCACCATATCATCAACAAGTAAAACCGGCCCGTCGGGCAAGTCTCCACTTACCATAAAAGCATCGTAAACATTTTGCGCCTGTTGGATAGAGTTTTTCATACTCTTTTGTGCTGGCTTGTCTTTTATCTTTTCGAGAATAGGGTGAAATGGTAATCCTAACCGTTCGGCGACACGTTTTGCAAATTCAGGAACCAACGCAGGACGGCGTAGTGAAGGCACCGCTGTTACCCACTTCAGGAACGGTACCGGTTGCCATTTCTCTTTGATAAGGCTTACCGCTGCATCAACCAATTCATCCCTAAAAAAACCATTTTCATATTTATCGTCACGAACAAACCTACCCCAACCGGCGTCCCCGTATGCGCAAAGAGCTATTCCCCTCTGCATTTGAAACTCCTCCGGTATTTTTCCTTTAATTTCACCAACGCCGCCCGTTGGCCATTTTTTACGCGGCTCTATCGCTAAAAAATCTTTTCGTAAAAACTCAATGGCTTCGATTATTTTTGAATGTGCGACTTGCTCACTAAAGAATTGTCGCCCCAAACAGTTAGCGCATCTGCCACACTCTTTGGCATAAGGATCATTTAGTTCATCAGCAACATACTTCATTAGGCATCCACTTGTTACAATGAACTGCTGCATCTGTAGCAACTCTTTTTTCCTTAACTCAGTTACTGCCTCACTTCTTTTTGTATCAGGGAACCAAGGTTTAGCCGAGCGTATATATTTTTTATCTTTTTTAAGCACAGCACCGTCAATCTCCAGGACTTTCAGGCAATTACTTAACCGCCCCTGTGAGATATTAATTTCCTTTTGAATACCATGCATACTTAATCCATCAGATGCTTCAATCGCACCAAGAACCTTTATCATTTCGTCAGCACCGGGAAATGCCCCACTGATAAAGTACTCATGGATTTCATCATCTTCACGACCATTCAACAAGATAGCGTATGCATCGTCAACAGCTCTGCCGGCCCGGCCTATCTGCTGGTAATACGCCACTAAGGAACCCGGACGCTGATAATGTATTACATAACCCAAGTCCGGCTTATCATATCCCATTCCAAGTGCCACCGTTGCAACCAATGCTTTTACCCCATTGTTTAAAAGCAGCCGCTCTCTTTCTTCTCTTAGCTCATTACCCAAATCTCCATAGTATTCTAGTGCATCAATGCCATTTAAGCGCAGCCAGACCGCTACTCTTCGGCAATCGGCTACAGTTAGGCAGTATATAATCCCAGACCCAGCCATGACTCGCACATTTTCCGCTAACCATGCCAGCCTTTCGGCTTGATCTGCCAGCTTTATAGATTGCAGCTTTAATGATTCTCTTGTCAAAGGACCCCTGGATATAAGCAGCTGATCACCCAACTGCTCTTTAATATCACGAATCACACGATTGTTCGCAGTGGCAGTGGTTGCGATAACAGGCACATTTTCTGGCAAAAGATTTAGAATCCTCACAATGCGCCGGTAATCAGGACGAAAATCATGTCCCCAGTCAGAAATACAATGTGCCTCATCGACAACAAACATACCAATTCCATCTTCAATCACAGGCAATACTTTTTCCAAGAACTCCTTGTTCGCCAGCCGTTCAGGAGAAATCAGTAAAACATCACATTTCCCTTGTTCCAGCGTGCCTTTTATCTCTTCCCATTCATCGGGATTTGTACTGTTAATTGATTCAGCCCTAATGCCAATCCGGGCTGCCATGTCAATTTGGTTTCGCATTAATGAAAGCAACGGGCTAATTAATATAGTTGGCCCAGCTCCCTCTTCTCTGAGAAGCTTCGTCGCCAGAAAGTAAACAATACTTTTTCCCCAGCCCGTTTTCTGCACAACTAACGTCCGCCGTCTTTGCAAAACAGACTCAATCGCTTCCCATTGCCCCTCGCGAAATTGAGCCTCTGGACCGAACATCTGTTTTAGTAATTGTTCCCCTCTTTTCCTCAAACTCCTTCATCCCCTTCCTGATTTTCTTATAAAAGTCAGCTCCCCAACTATGAAATAACAGGCGGCTGGACACATGTGCCCCAACCCGCCTGCCGGTATGCCTTGCCTGGCCTAAAAGGCATTCCTCTAAGGCTTTTCTAACAGTTAGTTATCTTACATTTGTTATTTTCCCTAATTCTTCTCTTTCAAAATGTAATTCCGGGAGAACAATCTTTATCTCCTGTTCCTCTTCTTCCTTTCGCCAGAATACAATGAAGTTAACTTTGGCATATTGGGGCTCATAACCATTTCTCTGAACCCGCTCAATTTGCTCCGCACACCTCTTGGAAGGCCTGAGAACACTCTTCCCCTTATCTGTCAGCCACTCTCCGTCTTTAAACTGCAAGATATCGCCGCTTAGCAAGGAGTCAACTAAATATTGCCGTCCGATGAAATAATCCAGCCATACATCCCGATGACTTAGCTGCATAGCGAGTTTTCCCGGCAATTCGTAATGAGTGCTGTCTTCCAATCTTGTCAAATTTTCCACCCGGATATGACTCAGGTAATGTCCGTTTAAATGTATGGTTAAGTTGCTTTTTGCTCGTGTCATTGCCACATAAAGCTGTCGCTTCTTCTCCTCTGTACCTATCTCGAAGTTTTCAAGCAAAAGAAAAACATTATCAAATTCTTTGCCTTTTGCTTTATGAATGGTAGATACAAAAATAGTTTCTCTGGAATCTGTATAAAAATCTTCTAATTTAGATTCCTTAAGAAATACTTCAAAATCAGTTCTATATTTTCTTTGCTGATAAATGGCTTCAAAATCCAGGATAATTCTCTTGCAAATATCCAGCATTTCACTTTTCCCATATCTCTTCACTAATTTCCTTTTTGCCATATTCCAGATATCATCACTAATTATTGATGTGGTTGGATCGATAGATAATTGCTCCAGAAAGAATCGCAGTTCTACAAGATCGTATAAATGGAACCCGTCATTGGTTTGAATTAACCTTGCCGGTATTCCCCTTTGCAACAACAGGCCTGTCACCTGAAGCGCTTCATCATTGGTCTGCGTTAACACACAAGTACTTCCTACAAGCTCTGTACCGGAAAGATCCTCAACAAAGGGAACAAGCAGATTATTCTGCGAGTACCGTAAAATCCGTATATCTCCGTTTTCCTGACTATGCGCCACGATTTCATTTTTCTTTAAACGTCCTCGTATCAGACCTGCAAACCGATTCGAAAAATCAACCAGATTCCTTTTGCTGCGATAGTTTTCCAACAGTTCGTAATTGGCCGCCTGATTCTCCAACATAAACTTTTCCATATATTTTGCACTTGAGCCACGGAATTCAAAGATGTTCTGATCATCATCACCAACGGCTATGACTCGCATATCTTCATTCTGCGCCATTAAGGCTTGTACCAGGTTAAACACATCCTGATCCATATCCTGTGCTTCATCAATGACAAGTACTGTCTTTGTAATTCTGCTAGGCTCTACTTCTCCATCGCGAATTTTCTCGGTCGTACATTTTACCACCTGGTCAAACTTCTCAGCATTGCCGACTCTGCCAAGCAAATCAAAACAATAAGAATGGAAGGTCTTAATCTCAATAAAATTAGCCGCACTACCAACGAGCTTTATTAGTCGCTTCTTAAACTCAGTAGCTGCAGCGCGAGAGAAAGTAAGCATTAATAACTGCTCATGCTTCACATCTTCCATCAAAATCAGAGAAGCTAATTTATGAACCAGCACTCTGGTTTTTCCACTTCCCGGGCCTGCTAAAACAGCAATATGCTTATTTTGATTATCCTTAATAATACTCAGCTGAGTCGGTGACAATTCACCAAATAATTGCCTAAATTTACTCGGACTAATATTTCTTTTAATTTCCTCTCCCCTGCTTCCTTTAAAATACTTGTGCAGAAAAGAAGTATAATTCAGGCGGAAGTAATCTTCTACAAACTGCAGGGCTTCCCGGTAGTTATCTATCATCTTTTTGGCATATTCCCCGACAATGTGAATCTGCTGCACCTTATTTTCATAAAACTGATCCAGCTTCTGATAATCTTCAAGTTTATAGCGTCTCTTATTATCTTCCTCCAGCCGTTCAATGGTCATAGGATTATAAACCACCATGAAACCGCCATCAATTTTTATTGCCTCAATACGAGATAAATAGAAAAGAGTATCCTCAATATCTGCAATACTAACCTCAGTTTTAAATAGCCTCAGACTCTCTTCATATGCTTTCTTTAATTCATTTACCGAGAAGCCTACCAGTATTTCTTCCGTCTCGACCTCTTCTTTTAACTCACTGCCTTGAGAATAAAGATATTCAACCACAAATTTGGCCAGTTCCTGTCTTTTTTCTAATCGCTCCTGAAACTTTTCTTTCGACTCCAGAGCAATGAGCCGTATATGGTTTTTCGAATACTCTAATCCCTTATATTTAATCATCTTTTTAATTGTCCAATAATTTAAGATCACGCGTATCTTATTCGGCGTTACATTATTACAACCGAAATTTTCCGCTTCTTCGTTCAATTCTTTTAGATTATAGGTTGCCTCTTCTTCCTCAAAAACCGTGGCCAAATATTTTTCAATACTGCTATACGCCTCAAAAAGCTGCAAGGAACGGTTTGTCCTTTCCCCTTGCTTAATATAGGCCGAGAGATCTTTGGCATCTGACAGAATCCCTTCTTCACGCAGCAAGTTAAGGCTACTAATGACGTTTACTTTTTCAATCCCAAGCTGGTCAGATATATAGTCCACCCGAGACTCTGCGTCCTCATCAACTAGACTCCGGCTTCTGCTGGAAATGAGTTTTTTTATGATCCGTGTAGCATTTTCCTTTTCCTTTTCATCAAAAAGCTTTGAAGCATTGATTTTTTCAATAGCTTCCTGTGCATTTCGGCAAAGGATACTGTCAGCATAAACCCTTGGCATGTTCTGACCCCGCCGAATATACCCCGACTCCTCCAAAGCAGCAATCGCAGTTTTTACCCGTGTTTCTATTTGGCTAATGCTTTCATCCCAACCTGCCTTTCTGGCAATTTCCAGAG
Organism: Clostridiales bacterium; assembly: GCA_018335855.1. GTDB lineage: Bacteria > Bacillota > Dethiobacteria > Dethiobacterales > Dethiobacteraceae > UBA7523. The sequence goes on along the minus strand of JAGXRM010000006.1, from coordinate 23,903 downwards.
CTGATTGGGAGACCGTTTTGCGAAAGCGGGTAACCCCTTTGATCGCTTTCCAAACCTGCTGGATTTCCTTAATGTTAATTTTTGTCTGATTTAATAACACAAAGTGTTTATCCAGATCATCCTCACAATATAAAATATAGCAGTCCGCCGTAATTTGCTCATCCCGTCCGGCTCTGCCTGCTTCCTGAATATAATTCTCCAAAGAATCAGATATTTCAAAGTGGATGACCATGCCCACATCTTTCTTGTCCACGCCCATACCAAAAGCAGAGGTAGCCACCATAATGGGTACCTCCCCGGCAATGAAGGCATCTTGGTTTTCCGATTTTTCTTTCTTATCCATTTTCCCATGATATGGCTTGGCTAGATACCCGTCCTTGGTTAGCCTCTCGGCAAGCTCATAGGCTCTCCTTGTTCTGGAAACATAAACAATGGTAGGACATTCTTTCTGTTCTATTAAATTCCTGAGCGTATTGTATTTTTCGTCCTGATTCCTTTTTTCAATAACTTTGTATCGTAAATTCGTCCGGCTAGCGCTGGAGCTAAATACATCTAAATCTATCGACAACTTGTCCTTAAAGTAAGCCAGAATATCTTCAATGACCTTTTGCTTGGCTGTGGCGGTAAAACAGGATACAGGAATTCCTTCTGCAAGATTCTTTTTCTCCTGTATAGTTTTAATAAAATCGCCAATATACAGATAATCCACCCGGAAATCCTGCCCCCAGGCAGAAAAACAGTGAGCCTCATCGATAACAAAGCGAACAATCTTTCTGCCCAGCAAGATATGTTCAATGCTTCTGGATCGTAAAGACTCCGGAGATATATATAAAAGAGAAGCCGAGCCGTCTTCCACTCTTTCAAAAGACTTCGCTTTTTCAATAGGATCTAATAAACCGTTGATTGTCACTGCATCCATTATCCCTGATTTCTCCAGGTTATCTACCTGATCTTTCATCAAAGACTGCAATGGAGAGATAACAATCGTAAGCCCCTTAACGTTTTCTCCACTCATTAAAGCGGGCACCTGAAAAGTAAGCGACTTACCGCCCCCTGTAGGAAAGATCGCCAAAAGTGACTTATTATCAATGGCTGCCCTCACAGCATTTTCCTGCAGCGGTTCCCCTCCAAACGTCCGATACGAATCAAATCCAAAAAACCATTTCAATCCCCTACGCGCATCCAGAGCTTGTTCACAATAAGAGCATCCCCTAAGACAAGGACGATTTCGCAATAAATCCATGATCCGTTCCACCTCAGGATAATTCTTTAGTATCCATGGTGGTGTAACGGAAAAGCGATCCTTCACATTAATGACTGCCAGAGCAAAAGCTAATTCAACAGGATACTCTTCAATCAATGTTCTAAGATCCGCACTTTCACAGATCTCTGATACAAAATGTTTTTTGATAAGTAATACCGGCTCTACCATGGCCTCGTAGCCCAGGTATTGAAAAAAGGATCGAAACTCTTTTTGATTCTGCAATAACGCATAAAAAATCTGCTTTAACGAGTCTTCTAAATGATTGAACGCCATCACTTCATCAGCGAATAACTCTTTGACTTTTATTGAATCATTCACAGGATTATTCAATTCATCCGTTTGCAGCTTTTCATCTTTAACAAGGGCATGGTAAGGCTTCCGGGGAAACAGTAAGGCCGATAAATACAGAGTGTCTATTACATTTTCTGTTGCTATCCCAGAGTTCTCCAAAGTCGGCTGTATGTATTTCAGATCATGCTTAATGATATTATGGCCGCATAAACAATCAGCATCTCTAAGAAAATCAACAAAGCCAGCTATGGATTTTGAATGAAAAATATCCCCAGCATCATTGATACCGCCAATATCCAAAATAGCGCCATTCTTTGGGTGCACTTCCAGATCAATGTAGGCGATGGATTTCATTCTCATAGCTCCTTTGCACTAAAAAGATTATCTCTCAGGCGGCTTGCCGAAGTGCTTCTATCAATTGCCGGAACTTATAGAATACTATTTAACTCTTCTTCATTTTTCGCCACAATTATACATTTTCCTTTAAACTTACCAATCACATCCAATTAAGTAAAAAACCCACCGACTAACTTCCCGGTGGGTAAAACTATCAGCTTCTCAAAATTCAAACTACAACCATAGACATACTCTATCCAACTCATTCGTTACTTGCCGCTTAACTTGTCAAGCATATCTTTAATTTTCTCCTTTTGCTTCTGAGTCCCTTCCTGGTCCAATTCAAACGAAACTCTCAACCAGCTCCCCTCCTGAACACCTTCAGGAAGCAGTTTTTTAGGGATATCTACCTTTATCTCTTCATCACCAAATAAAACAACAGCATAGTCTTCTTCAAAGCGATCGATTACAGCCTTCATTGTTCCACCCCTTTTTAATATATGCTAACTTTACTTTCTTGCTTTATGTCCTCTAACCGAACTGGTCCAATCCCCGTAACTTTTGTCAGTTCATCAACTGACGTAAATGGCCGGAGGTTAATGATCTGCTGGGCACGAACCGGCCCAATATGAATAATACCCTGTAGTTCCTCTAAGCTGGCAGTATTGATGTTTATTGTTTGGATTGCCAGACTTGCTGGTTCCGGAGACGGTTCTGGTATTTTAGGTGGATTGTACTGATATGGCTGTTTCTGATTCACCTCAAAAGTCTGCCCATTAGTCGTGATAATAACAGTACCATGAATGTCAGTTCTATAGATATCTACATTAGAATTAGCCAATCTGACAAGGGTCTCTAAGTGTGGATGACCATACCTGTTCCCTTTTCCAACCATAATAACCGCTACTTCCGGATTTATAGCATCCAGAAAAGACGATCCAGTACTTGTTTTACTACCATGGTGGCCAACCTTTAAAATTGTGCTCTCCAGATCATATTCCCGCCTCAGAATCTCCTCTTCATTCTCCACATCACCTGTAAACATGAAACTGACCTGACCAAACGTCATCCTGACAACGATAGAAGCATCATTGATACTGGAGTTGTTCACTGAAGAGGGATGAACAATAAACATATTAACCCCATCACCAAAATCACGGACCATGCCGGCCCGGCCCACAGTAAATGTAATGTCCTTAGCATCAATAAGAGTTAAATAATCCTCGAATGTTTTAGTTGTATGTACAATGCCAGGATCAATGACTTCTTTAACAGGTATACTCTGAAGTACATCGATTAACCCCCCAATATGATCTGCATGTGGGTGAGTTCCGATAACTAAATCAAGGTTATTTACGCCTTGTTCCTTAAGATATTCGACTACAATACTTCCCCGGTCCCCTCCATCAATGAGCACATTTTTAGATGGTGTCTCAATAAGAATGGCATCTCCCTGGCCGACATCGATGAAATGGACCTTAACCTGTAATGATAAGGTTACTTGGAATTTGTCTTTCTCCATAGTAATTGGTGTTGGAGTGTTACTAGCTTGTTGTTCTACTTCAGGAACTTTAGTCTCACCGACTGACGTAGGCCCTTCGTCTTCAGCATCAAAATCATTGCTATGCTCCGTAGCTTGATTCAGTGACACTGTTGATACAAAACCTCTGAAACCGACAAAAACGATAAGTAAAAATAGCCCGGCAACAATAAGGGTAAAACTCTTTTTCATCTATCCCACCTCTTACTTTTTCTTAAAATAAAAAGCCACCCTTGAGATATGATGGAATAGCGGCCTGAATTGCAGCACATTTAGGCGCAGAATAACAAATTAGCTAACTGCCAAGAAGTTTATCTCTCCAGTGTAACCCTTGAGTTCCAAATAAAGTATAATATAGTTTACGATTATCGTCAACTATATTATACGGATAAATCTTTCTCTTTTATCTTTCTTTTTTGAAAACTATAAAGTACAATTGCCTTAAGTTGAGGTGGATAATAATGACAAAGTTAGGGAATTTCATAAAAAGCTTTAGAAATGCTCATAATCTTTCTTTACGAAATTTTGCTACGCTGAGCGGCTTAAGTCATACTTATATTGAAAAGCTCGAAAAAGGCGTTAACCGGAGAAGTGGTAAGCCTTTAGTTCCAACGATTGAAACAATGCAGGCAATCGCGAAAGCTACAGGAATAACGCTTCTTGAGATTCTGCAAGTATCAGGCTATATACCTGATACTCCTTCTCTTAAACAGGGCAATGCTGTTAAAGAAACAAGTGATACCTTTCCCGAAGATCCTGAACTAAAAGACTTCTGGGATCAGATGGTTAAACGTAATGAACTACAGATTCTCCTAAAGCAAGTAAAAGACCTCAGCCCCGAAGCCATCGGCCGCTTAATTAAATATATTCACTTTGTCGAAGACGAAGAAGTCGAGTACTAAACTAAAAAAACCGACATCCCATTTGGGTGCCGGTTTCCTAATTTTATTGTACCAGTGAAGATTGTTGCATAGTGTCAGCTTTATCGCTAACTGATTATTCCTTCAGATCCACTACGCGCTCCAATACTGTGCGGTTCTGAAATCTGCCTCTGGCGTCAGCTTTCTTATTCATCATTTCATCTAACTGTGACCAGTTTAAGCCCTGACTGTCTAAAATTGCTTTAATGACTTCAACGATATCCGCAATCTCTTCTACATTCCCGGATGAAAGAAATTCATATGTCTCTTCCTGCAATTTTTTCATTAACAAGCTTTGATATTCGTCCTGCTCCGCCACACGAACTACTGGCTCTTTCCCCGCATTCTGAATAATTTCCGGAATTTTATCCCGAACCAACTTCCCGTACTCCTGAATGCCGTTATCCTCTAAGGGATAAGGCACAACACTCTTTTTAAGCCTGCGTATACCGCCCCGGGGATTTTTCACATCCCCCACATATCTCGGGATCACATGAAAATGTAAATGAAAGACTGACTGTCCACCGGCTATGCCCACATTTACACCGATATTAAACCCATCCGGGTTATATTTTTTTTCCACTATTTCTTTCACCTGAAATACTAATTCCTGCATGGCCGCAAGCTCTTCTATACTTGCATCAAAGTAGGTTTCCAGATGTCGCTTTGGCACCACCAGTACATGCCCTAGATTGACAGGAAACCCGTCGTAGAAGGCTTTAGCTAATTCGTTTTCACAGAGGATATCTGGTGCTTTTTTATCACAGAAGATACAACTATTCATTAATTAATCCTCACTATCAGGGTACCCCAGCCGGTGATACAATTCGATTGACTGGAATAAAGCACCTGACCGATTGCACAGTCCTGTTAATTTTAAAAATACGACGATATATTATCATACTAATAGTAAGCTTTTAATTTTACTGACCTGATTGGATGCTTAAGATTTTTTATTGCCTTTGATTCAATCTGTCTAATGCGTTCTCTTGTTACATTAAAAACTTGCCCGATTTCTTCCAGCGTTTTTTCAACTCCATCATTAATTCCAAAACGCAACTCAATTACTTTACGTTCTTTATGTGGCAGCGTCGCTAAAGTTTCTTTAATTGCGTCTTTTAACCATCTAGCTTCAATTGCTCCATTATCGCTATACATTAGCGCATCTTCTTCACTCTCTAAGTTTTCATCGATATTTACTGGCTCTTCAATAATATCGAGGTAGCTTTCAGCGGTTTCATGGTTCACCGAAAGTCGTTGGCATATTTCTTCAATTAGCCCTGGGCAAAAACGCACATTCAAACACATATCACAATCATGATTATTTTTAATCTCTATGACCACGTACATTTTGTCTTTTAAGTGTACAGGCAAATAGTACTTCTTGCTAATACCCTGTGTAGCTCTATAGATATACTGCCGCATCCACCAGGGAGCGTATGTGGAGAATCTGTTTTCTGGGTTTAGCGGCATTTTATCTAAGGCTTTTACTAAACCCATATTAGCATCTTGTATTGTTTCAGCCAAAGGCAACGCATACTTTTCATAATTCCAAAAAGCTATTCTTAATGCTACTTTTAAATACATGGTAATTATCCTCTCTCTAGCATAGGTGTTACCATCCTTCGCATGATATATAAGCGATATTTCTTCTCTATGTTGTGGCGGTGGAATAAGCCTAATTTCATTCACATAATCCGTTAAAGATGGGTCTAATTTAATCACCTTGTCAAAAAGTGCATCATAGTCAATCCTGCTTTTATCATAGTGATACTCACCATTATCGTTTACCTGAATCTCTGCATAATCGGATCCCTCACGAATTATAACACTACGGCTTATGAGAGCCTCACAAAGTCGGTCAACCTCATCTAAGGGCATGTTAACTGTATTAAGGCAATTAAGGATTTCCTCAATAGTAACGAACCCTTTTTTAATTGATAGCTCTATTAAGCTATTCACAACCTGTTGCTTTTTATGCTCTAAACTCATATCAATTATCTCTACCCGTCATATTTTAGCTTCTCGCTAATTTACACAATTCCATGATACTATCAGTGGAAACAGCTTCGTTGTACCGCTCATTAAAATCATCCATGAAATCATACAAATTTCTAATATAGTCCTCACTTACTGTAGCGTTTTCTATAAGCTTCTCATACAAAACATTAATACCGCCAAGTACATACTGTTCAAATAGATTTTCGTCGTCATTAGCCTTATCACTTCCATAATAACGAAATGCTTTATTTAATCGTTCATCAAAAGATGGTTCATTTTTTTTATCCAGGAGCATTATAAGTTGATAATTGTACTTTAGATTCGTCTGTTCATTTAGAAGCTGCTGTGGAAAAATCTTAGTAGTCTCGTTGGACTTATCAATGTCATCTTTGCGGCCATACAAAAAACCAATTAATGGTGCAATAATATAGACATCAATGTTACGGGCAAATAGCTTTGTTGTAATATTCTTGTCAAATTGGGCTGTAAGTTTTATTACTTTTTCCGCATGTGAGCCCCTAAAAGAATATTCTTTCTCAAACATCATAATCACCTCGCCATCAGATAGGTTTCGAATTCATTTTTCTTATCAAATAAATATCTTTTACCAACCTTCGCACCCATATTTTCCTCAGCGAGTTCACCATCAGTGTCTTTAATAAAGATGATAACCTGTTCTGCAATCTTTGGCAGAGCATCGCAGACTGTTTTAATTCTGCGCTTATCGAAAGCCGATAAAGGCGCATCCATGACGAGAGGATAAGGCTCGGATTCAAGCATCTTAGTTTCTATGTCTGTTGCATTACTATTTTCTCTAGCCATCTTAATAATACCTGAGATAAAGGCAAAAATTACTGATATGCTTTGCGCTGTAGAAGTCTCAACATCTGTGTTATAGCCCTCAAACTCATCCACAATCACCTGAATGTTGTATTTTTCGTCAATGGTCAACGACATACCGCCCTCGTAAATATTCTTAAATATCTCATTAACGTTTCTTTCCAACTCTTCCCTTGTTTTATCTTCGTTTACCTTATAGACCCTTGAGATTTCATCATACATAAACTTCGCATAAGCTTTATAAACTTCAATCTTTCTATTTTTACCATCCCGGAGAGTTAATTCAGTCCTTTCCGTAATATAACGTTCTCTTGAAGTTTGCAAAGCTCCTTTTTTTTGGTTAAGCACATCTCGTTCATTTTGTCTGTCTCTTATGACCTTTTCATACCTCATTAAGTCCTGCTGTACGGAAGCGAATTTTTCTTTGCCAATCAACTGCTGTTCAATGGCTTGGATATCACTCACTAATTCATCAATTCTTGTTTCATATTCACGCACCAAAGCATACTGTTCCGAAATGCTTTCAAATAAAGTAGCAGAGGATTTTGTTCTCAGTTCAGCCTCTTTTACAAATTGCGCAATTGATACACCAATTGACTGTGGTGGCAAAAAAGCTAAGGCCTTATTAAGTTCGTTATATGCATCATTTCCAAACTCAATCTTATTACCACAAACACAAAATGTTCGCTTAATCAAAAATTCTATGGTTCGGGCATGCATATCGGGAATACCTTTATCTAGCTTATCCGCTTTCGATAAGCTCTCCAAGGCATCTTTTATCATGGACTTAGCGAAATATGACGAAGCATTAGTGTTAAAATGCTTTAATAGTGAAGACATAGCTGAAGACTTTGCTAGTCTTGTCTTTTCCAATGTGCTTCTGTGTCGCTCTTTTTCCTTTTGCAATTTTTCACTTTCAGCACTCAAACTCAGTCGTTGCGAAAGTTCCTCACATTTCTCTCGCGCAATTTGTACTTCATTTTCTATTTCTACTAGTCGTGCATCAATACTATCGAGCTTGTCTTGAATAGCGTCTGTTTCCTGGGTGTACTGTATAATTTTTGAGTCGCTTGATGAGTCATAACTCTCATTATAGCTGCCGATTACACCATATTTTGACGTTGGCTTTAAATGCTGAAGAGCAGCAATAAAGGCATTTAAACCTAAAAGCCCATGTACTGCTTGAGCAAATTCCTGGCTTTTTCCCTTCTTAATCTCTTTGCTCATACTCCCAATACGTTCACCATCAAAGAAGAAATACTTTGATAATTCCTTGGGTAGTATCTGCTTCATTCTCACTTCTGCTTCGTTGGGTTTAAGAAACTCTTGTTGACCGTCTTTTTTAAACGAGATATAAAAAGTGGTATTATTGGCCTTGATTTTTCCAGTTAAGTCTTTCTTATATATTTGTTCTCGAGTAATAACGTAGTCTGTATTGCCATGAGTTAGGCTTAAATCAACCCTAACTTTGCTTTCTTTATCTGGCAGAAGTTGACCAGCAACAATCTTATTCAACATAGATTTATCATCAAAATCCGTATCCCCATAAAGACACCAAGAAAAAGCTTGTGCTAACGTTGTTTTGCCTGAACCATTTTCGCCCATTATAATCGTTACATTCTTTATATCATCTGCAGCAAAGACTACTTCCTGTTCACCTTTAAATTGCCGGAAATTTAAAAGACTTAGAGATTTTAATAGCATTCTACTTCCTCCTCGATGGCCTTCTTTATCTTCTTAACCATTTCACCATCATTGTATTGCTTTGTCTTAATATTATTTTTCTCCATGATGATGAGCTTTTGCAGCAATCTTTGGGCCTTTTTCTCATCAATTTGGATACTAGTGGCCTCTACCATTGCTAAACCCCCTCTCTATAATTATTCGATTGCAAAATCAAATGTATCTTCATGCAAACCATAGACCTCTTTGATTTGCTGAATAACTGTATCAGCTTGCATAGAATTTATAGCGATACGGGAAAACTCCTCTGCTCTATTCAGCTCGTTTTTTATCAATGATAAATCTTTTTTCATCTCATCGAGCGTAAGTGATGACACTTCATCAAGAGGTCGTGGTGTTGTTATGAAATCATATATCTCTGCATAATCCTTGCCTTGAGCCAATCGCAGAACGCGTCCACGTCTTTGTATATACTCTTTAGGATTTGTTGTGCTAGCTAAGATAAAGGCTACCCTGATATCCGGAATGTTAACGCCTTCATCCAGACACTTAATAGCAATTAAGACCTGAAGTTTCTCACTTTTTTCAAATTCACGTTTAAGAATCTTTCTTTCTTCAACATCCTCTTTTGAAGTAAACTGCGACACCTTCATGTTTAGATCATTGCCTAACATTAAGGTAACGGCGTCGATTTGTCGGATATCATCTTCTTCCACGGGTGTATAGTCATCATTATCACCTAACAATGACGCAGCACCGCAGTACACCAGTATATAGCTCTTATTTACATACGGCATTATTATTTCACGGAGTTTATCAATTTTAGATTCTGCAGCAGCTACAAGCCTTGCCCTCTTTAACGCAAGCTTCTTACCTTTTTCAGATAGCTTTAGTTTGTTATTCTTATCTTGAATTAAGCACTTTGCTATTTCTTGTGATAAGAAAGAATAAACTTCCAACTCCTTTTCAGAAAGACTAACTAAAACAGGATAATACTTGTAGGGTGTTAGTTTGTGTTCCGCGATTGCTTTCTCTAGCGGATATTCGATACACTTCTGACCAAAATAATTTTTAAGTCTCTCAGTACCTTCCTCATCATTATGTCGTTCTAAAGTAGCAGATAAAGCCAACCTGTAGTTAAATGTTTCAGTTAACATTGAGCTAAGTCTTTCAGCCCCAAAGTTATGTGCCTCATCTACGATTAGGAGCGCATTCCCTTTAATCTTTGAAAGTTGCTTTTGTACATAATCGGATGCAAATGTAGCATTAGTACATATAAAGCAGAAAAACTCTCTATTTTTTACTTTTAGCTTTTGATCACGTACTGCGTTCTCTAGCTGCCGTTTCCAATCTTTCTGAGGAGAACTGCTATAACCAACGATTGGGTTTATATTAAATTGAATAATATCCTCAACCCATTGCTCAACAAGATGCTGATAAGGACATACAATTACTACGGCCAGCTTATTATTGTACTCACATAATTTTGCTACCGCACCTAAACCAGTAAATGTCTTACCAGTACCTGTAGCCATATCAAAGATGCCACGGTAATCTCTTATTTCCCATTCGCTTATTGCTTCTAATTGGTAATCATGCAACTTCACACTAGAAGGCATTACAGCTCCTACCCTTTTGACTTTATACTGCAATGAAGAATCATCAGAGCCAAACTCTTCTATATCAATAAAAAGGTCAATCGGAGCACGTTTGTACTTATTTAAAATTTCCTTTCGAACATTAGGGAATTCGATTATCTGAACGTTGGGCTCGCAGTTGTTCCATATTGATGAGAACGCGCTTTCCTTAGCTTCTACACGATCCTTATCCTTTGTCCATGAGCAAAACACATCAATAGCTTCATAATTAAGTACCATAGCTGCACCCGTTTCATTCATGGAACCGGCAAAAGCAACAACATTGCCATCAGCATCATAGAGTAAACCCATTTTTTCGTGGTATATCCCCAGTGTGTTATTGCTCTCAGTAAAAGCAATCTTAATATTCAGTCTTCCGTCAGCTATAAGATTTGCCAGCAAATTAAGGCGCCTTTCCTCAAAATAATTTTTCGGCTCAACAAGAGAAGACAAAAGCGCTCTTTCAATAACCTGCTCTCTAGAATCATAGCCCTTCTGTATAGCTATCATATCCTCAGAAGAAAGATGAGGCGAAGCAACAAGCTGAATAGTACCACCATTCTCCACTAAGCCTGTAATACCTTGCGATATTTCTACTAACGCCGATGATGAAAAATAGCCAACTGCCCGCTTGTAAAGGACAGCGTTTTTTAGCAAAGGTATATAAAAATCCCTTGCTATATTGTCAATAAGAGACCTATATTCACTCTGTATATCTAATTTCAAAAAACTCAAAATTTCACTTCCTTACCCTTTTAAAGTAGCGTTAACAACACTATATGTTGAATTGGAAATATAGAATATTCATCTTAACATCATATGACTTCGACCAAACTTGCTCGAAACCTTGCAAATAGCCGCATGTTATATATTCCATCTCAACTATCAAAGGAAGAAGTTATCTACTTAATATAAAAAGAAAAGAAGTAGTACAGAAGAACAGGACTTCTTATACCACTTCTATATTCGGCAATATATGGGAAAATCCTACACAAGAGCATTTTTTTACATAAGTTAAGTTTAGTTGTCTTAGGATTACTGTAAAAATTAATTAAATACATAAGCCTTCAACAGCATTTAGAAGACTGTTGATGTCATCTTCTGTATTAAAATAAGCGGGACTTATTCTTACTGTCCCGTTTGGAAAGGTTCCTAACCTTTGATGCGCAAATGGTGCACAATGTAGACCACTTCGAATACAGAATCCATACTCATCCAAAAGAGCATTAATCTCCTGTGGACCAACATCGGAGATAATAAAAGATACAACGCCAGTATTCCCATGAATAGAATCATGTCCTACAACTGAAATATTTAAAGAAGAAAGACCGTTTAGTAATTGTTGCGTTAGCTTACTAACTCTAGTACGGACTATGTCTAAGCCTGTTGCCTCAAGCCATTGAACTCCTGCGAGCATAGAGATTATTGACGGTAATGAATGTGTTCCGGACTCAAATCTTTCAGGTAATGCTAAGGGCATAAGAACATCTTCAGAATTAATACCGGTGCCGCCATATATTAAAGGCTGAAGAACTTCAGTATGATCTTTAATTACTAGGCCTCCTGACCCTGGCATACCGTATAGGCCTTTATGGCTGGAAAAGGCAAGGAAATCATAGTTACACCCATCTAGTAGAGGTGTATGTATGCCCACCGTCTGAGCAGCATCTATTAAAACTTTTCCGCCGTATTCATGTGTTAAATTAATAATATCCTGGATAGGCAAAATATCTCCTGTGACATTACTAGCATGAGTGATAACAACTAGCTTTGGCGGAGCAGATGCAAACCACCTTCGTGTTTCTTCTTCATCAAACGTGCCATCCTTCGCTAAAGGTAGCGTTTCTACACGTACAGAATGCGACTTATTTAAATGGTCCGCACATCTTACTACCGCATTATGCTCAAATGGTGACATATATAAAGTGTCACCATAGATTAAGCTTATTCCTTGCATGACAATATTTATTGCATAAGTAGCTGAGGGAACAAATATAAGCTGTTCCGGTTTGGCACCTAAAAACCTTGCTAATGTCAGCCGTGTTAATTCCAATTGCTCATTCGCCCTTTTAACAAGGGGGTTGCGACCCCTCCCAGGGTTTGCGGCATAGTTGCTAAGGCAGTCAGTGACTGCTTTCGTAACTCCTTCTGGCTTTGGAAAGGTAGTAGCTGCATTGTCAAGGTAAATAAAATCTTTTTTTAACAACTAAATATGCCCCCTAAGGAGATTTAATAAGATTTGTCGCTTTTCTAATGGAGAAATAGCATCACTAAAATTTTCTATTGATGATTCTATGTACGTCTGTAGTGTTTTTCCCAGGTCAGATAATTCGCACTCATACAAAGTATATTTTTCTTTGTCATAAGCTGAATCCAAAAACAATACTTCAGCCCGGGGGCCACCTACGTCTGTAGCTGCTACTTGCTGAAAACTATTCATTAATTCCGATATCAAAGTATCAAAATCAATTACAGTCTTATCCAACCAGTCTTCCAAACGTACACCAGTCAAAATCTGAGTAAAACTGTGCGTAAACTTAAACTCATCATACCCATCAAACCCAGAAATGTAATCAACTATGTTTGCCCATTCCAGGCTTGGCAGTTTACTCTTTAGCATAGCTTCTGACATGTTTCTTGCCAGACTAATCAACGACTCACCAGGAACTCCATAAGTACTGAAAAATTCGTAAAGCTTACTGTTAACCCGCTCTGTAAGGGTAGTTAACGCATTTTCAAGCTCTTCCTTACTTGTTTTTATAACACCTAGTAGTGTACTAACATCATCAACTGAGTACTCATTAAAGCCAAGGTCTTTTGGCAGATCCTGAAGCAATATCTGTTTTGGATTGCGATTGGCAACTCGAGTAAATCTACGAAATGTTCGTGCTGCATGACTGACCGAATTAGTCTCTCGTGTAAAGCGCGGAAGCCCAGTAAACCAGCGAAACACTTCATCAGCCAGTTCTCCAAACTTATTTGCAAAAAATATATTTTCTGGTAACTCCCAACCAAATAGCTCAGCAAGGCCGGTAGTTAGCTGTTCCGATGCTTCATTCCAATCATCAATTTTTAAGCTATAATCACTCGGAGCCTGAACAATTTTATCGAGTAAACTGGCATCAATATGGCAGTCAACGCCTGCCGCGTCGCGTATAGTTATATACTGTTTATACTTATCGACACAAGCAGCTAATAATACTGGAATAATTCCTCGGCGAATACCAAAAGGAGGTTTAATTAGCTTTTTTATTAGGACATCAAATCCCTTAGCTTCAGTCTTTGTATCAAGGAAGTATTCTTCCATAGTTACTAGAGTCGGTTCCAAACCGTTTGATCTAGCCGTAAAAATACATGACTCCTCGTTAAATAACCCCGTCTCTATAAATACAGTATCAAACATGAAGGCCTCTTGGGAAGAACGTAAACGTGGTCTTATATCCTTATATCCTTTAAGGATAACATCAATAACGTCATTACGGGCTCTGCGAGAAGTCAAGGTAGGGTTGTTCTTATTAATAAGTTCGTTATTAATTATAGGTGTGGCATGGTACACTTTTTCTAACATATTTGAAACATCAAACGATAACTCACGTTCACTTCCTTTGATTTTAATTTGTGTGCCGTCCCAAAAATATAATATCTTGTTTGAATAAACGGTTATTCGCTCAATTTTATTTATTAAATCTTGCCTTGCATCTTCATAATATATATCGACTAACGCTTGTACGCGAGAGTCTACGGACCTCATCTCAAAGGAACGTTTAATATCATTTAGAGCCATTAATCGCCAAATTGTTTCTCGAATAGGAAAAGGCTCCGCTGAAATTGCAATGAACACCCTTTTATCATTACAATTCAATGCAATTTGGGAAAGCTCTTTCATTTCTTCTTTAGTCTCGGGAAACAAATAGCAAATAACACCGTCATTACCATCGTAAATAGGAGACAATGTTCCATTTGAAATAATTGTTTGCACATTTTCAATGTTCGCATATACCGGTGTTAGGTAACGAGTAATCTTATATTTATGATTATAACGGTGCGGATAAAAGTAATGTCGTATTCCCAGTTCTTCAACATACGATAACGCAGAAACACCCATGGGCTTTTGCTGTAACCAAAGTTTAATCTCACCCTCTACATCAAAATCAGCCGGTTCAACAATCTCTATTTCAAGCGTTGACTGCCGCACGTAGATAAGTTTTCTTTCTTGCAGAGATTGACGTGCAACTTTATAGTCATCATTGCCGATGACATACTCAATCATCTCAGTAGTGCATGGCAAGTTAATAGAATTACCAGCAACTTGAAATATGCCTATGGTCTTTACGAATTTCGCCTCTGAAATAGCGTCACTCGGCAGCGATTCTAAAGCATTGGTTACCTTAGTCCAAATCATTTTCAAATTTTCATCTTGAGCACAACTGAGCTGGTGCTCAAAATAATCATAAACCTGCCATGGGGTAATGTATTCAAAGTCATTAACGTCTCGGGATAGAGCCGATAAAATAGGGCTTTCATCGTGGCCTGCTAAAAACGTAAAAAGAGTTCTTTCGTTCTGAGCAAGTTTGGCTGAAACTCTTGGTAGAATGAACACGGTAACAGGATGAAGGGGTAAGCACCCTTTAATGATAACATCATTTCTAATTTGATCGGATAACCCTTCAAACAGATTTTTCAGCCTACGATGATCGCTAATCTTTTCTATTTTTACATTTTCCTTAGTCAAAATACTAAAGAAGCGTGGGTCTTTCTTATGTATTACTCTGCTTATTAGATCGTAGGTCTCCCAAGATTTGTTGGAGACATCAAATACTTTAAAACGTCCTTCTATTTTCTGCCACTCTTCTGCTAAGGCACTAGTCATAAGAGGTAAATATTGCCCAATAGTCCGATGAGAAATAAGTAAGAGATGTAGTTTAAAAATGTCATCAGAACGACTAGCAAGCTCTGCTAGATCCTGCAGAGTCTTTAGCGTGCTACTATCACTACGGGATGCATCCATAACCTTGTTGAATTCATCAAAAATAATAAAAATACCTCGATAGCCATGCTTATTAAGCTCAAAACAAACACTTTGATAAATATCTGCTACGTCACCGCTGAAATAATCAAAACTTGCACCTGCAGCTAGTTTGGGGTAAATTCTAACAAAAGCCTCTAAAGCCTCGGGTTCAAAGTCATTTAGTCGTTGCATTAAGCTATCCACAGTGCCAAAACTAATCTCTGCAAGTATAGTTTTAAGAGACTCCAGAGTATCTGGAAAGTCTTCTGACCATGTGTTAATACAATTCATAGCGGTTGTAAAACTAGAATCAATTGTAAAAGACAATCCATTTTCTACAAGCGCACGTTTCAATGAAGCAAGCAGCTGCTGATTCAGAGACAGCCCCACTCCACCGGATATAGGAATTAATAAATACGGGCTATTCTTTTGTAGCTCTTCTAACAGTAAATCTTTAACTTCTTTTTTTATAATTTTCGTTACAACAGGATCAAATTTTGTGGAATCAACACATTTTCCAAACAAGCTGCCTAGAACTGTTGCTAAATGGGACTTACCGGTTCCATAACTTCCAATGAGCATAGATGCTCCATCTTCAACTGTCCCTTTTAAGGCAGACAGCACATGTTCGAATACGAGCTCTGACTTTTCCGTCGGAATAAAGCTAGCTACTTTATCTGGGTTACTTAGATCATATTTTATATTGACAGAGCGATGGAAGCCTGGGGATATGGTGAGGAGTTCATTAAGCTTCACTAGAATCACCCCACTGTATAGATTTATAGTTAGATTCAATTAAATCCCATGCGTCAGGAGCTGAAACACTTATTGTATCAATTCCAGCAGTACGAGAAAAAGAGAGCCATCCCTTATCTTCTAGTAAATCAAGATAACGATAAATAGAATCTAAGGAGAGATTAAATATCTTACCAATATTGCCGGGATCCTCAAGAAGACTAGAAATGTTTTGATGAAGACTCTCCGATGCTTTACTTAATACCAGGAACACTACCTCAAGCGGTAATTGAGTGTTGGGTGAAGACTTACGAATGACGTTATGCCGCATAGGCGTAAGCAAGCCAAGCTTGGTTAGAGGACAAATGGTGTTATCTTCAGGGGTTCCCTGTACTCTTTCAGAAACAACATACGTGGCTATAATACAATCATAATCCTTTTGGTATGATGACTGGGATACAGCCATGCCTGAGTACTGGGAAACTGCATCTATGAAGGTGATTCTGTCAAATTCATTTCTAGAAAACTTATTAAATAGATAATACCAAGATGTAGCCTCATGCTCATCCTTCACTATATGGTAATGGATTAGCCACCAAGTTAAGTCAAGTTCGAAAAAGGGGTCATTCCTATAAACCATTTCCCCAAAGCGCGTCAGTTCCATACCTTTATCACGAGAGACTGGGTGAGCTAGCCCAGCAGCTCTCACCCAAAATCGCAATGATTGCACCATGTTTTTACCAATACCCAGTCGTACCGTTGCTTTATCCCCAGAAAACAACTTGGGTTCGCACGGTAGTGCTTCCAATGCTTTAGCCAACCAACCAGAACGTAAATAAAACGTTTGATGACGAGCATAACTCATTATACTTTAACTCCTTCTCGTTTGTAGAACCTTACTTACTAAACAACCAGTATCAAAGTGAGCAACACATTTTAAACAATTAACACACTTTTCTTGATTAATAGTGTATCTGCCAGCCTTGTCAGAAATTGCGCCGAGTGGGCAAACTGAGGAGCATCCGCTACATAGTACACAGGATTGATATTTACGTATTTGACAATCCACCCTATGCATTAATAATATTGTGTTTTTTGAACTAACCACCTTAACTCTCAATTCACTCGTTCCTGTTCGACCCTGAATAACCAATAAAGGCTCCTGTGTATGCTTGTTTAATATGAAAACTTCACCTAGCAAGGACCGCCCTCGTCCAATAGCCACGTCTCCAAACGGTTTGAAATACTCGTAAAGCTCTTCACTAATGGGTTTGGTTAAGGTATAAGTCTTAGCATCAGGATCGTCACCGCATGGCTTCGATGTAACCAAGCCTTTATATGCAGTGGTTAAACCCTGTCCCCCTTGGCGAGCCTTCCAATTACCTGAATCCACATATTCTTCAGGATCCGGTTTCCCCATTGTTACAGCTACTTCAATTAAAAATTCTCTCCATGGCTCAGAGAATTCCGGAAAATAAATTCGTGTCAAGAAAAACGCCCACAAACTATTACTAGGACATGCCCAACACCCAACTCTAGAAAAACCGTATCTATAAGCATCATTAAAATCCAGTTTTCTTGAGAGAATATATAACCATATATTTGCGTCTATCCAGTTAATAATTGGAGACACGACTGTTTGTTTAGTAACCTTGGGGGACTGTGTAATTGCTTTGTAGTTTGCTCTTTGGTTAGATTCAGACTTCCGTATACCATAATAAGTCAATATTGACTTCGTCCTACTGATTCCGTCAAAGGTTTGACTGATAGGCCCCGTCTTAAAAATTGTACAGCACCAGCGCATCACACGACTAGGCGGTCCTATTTGTTCACAAAGGTCTCGAAAATTATGATGTGACCTACTTTCTAAAAAAGGAGTCTTATTATGAAACTTCTTAAATCTAGCTACATATTCTTGTGTGTCAGGCAGCTCAAGTGTAGTGTCGCCGAAGATATGTAAAACAGATTGGTTAGCGTAAGCTCTGCGCACCAAATCAGATACAACCGTAGAGTCTTTACCTCCGCTAAATGAAACCATGGAAATATGTTTATCACGGCCCATACGTGCTTCCTTAATAATGTCGAAAGCTTCTATCTCCGACTCGTTTAAACTATTTTGATTGCATCTTACAAATTTATCCACATTATCTTCAAATTCTATAAGCTCATCATCGGGTACACTGCATCTTTTTAACTTTAATCTAATTTCACCCGGATCTAGCTTCATTAGCTTTCCTTTATTTAAAGCAACTGTAACTCCATCAATAAGTAGATAGTTACTATTTGTATCCCAAACGGATTTATCTCTAAAATAACCTTCTTCATATTCCAAAAGAACTTCTAGCAACCTCTTCTCTTCTGGGAAAACAGGCCGAATATCAGAAGCAACACGTTGACCATCATCATGACAAATCCCACATTCTTTTTTTAACAAAGGGACTTTACAATTATTACACCAAAATATGTCACTCAAGGGGCTCACCACCATCATATCAATTCAACCTAAACTTGCGATTCTCCTGTTGGATGACGATAATAAAAAAATAATTATCTCATCCAACGTCTTAATTAATTTTAGCACAAACAAACAATGGGAACAAGTGTTCGTGATAAAAAATTTCTACCTAGCACAAAACAGGGGTGATGCCACCCCTGTTTAATTCTACATTGCTAGTGTGCCAATAAATACCTAGTACCACCTAAAACAAAGTATATGGATAATGGGAACTTGAAAATAACAAATAGTTTTTTAATCATTATTCTTAGTTTTCGATTCTATAAGTTTTGAAGCAATGTTAAGCTTTTCTTTAAAGTTTTTCTGTGTATGCCCTTGTCCAGTAAAAAATGGAGTAACCACACATTCACTACCATTAATCAAAATAGGTTTACCTCTTTCAACAGCCTCACACTTCACCGTATTTTATGTTTTTATTTAATAACGCTAGCCCACTGGTTCCCAACAAAATAATTAGGTCAGGCTTACATAATTCTATCTCCGATTGAAGTAACTCTTTACTTTTTTTCTTATCAAAATCCCGGTCTTTCCATGAACCGTTCTTATAAACCTTAGCAGCGTCTGTAATATAACAGTGGTTAAGGTCAATACCCCAAGTATTCAATTGATCTCTTACCTTTTTCAAACTCCTATAAGAAAAACTCTGATTTTCATTTAAACTAGAAACGTACCTTCGAAATTCTGGCTCTGAATTACAGACAGGAAAAAGATTTGCATAAAATACAATGCTTCCTGCATCTTTCGCCAAGGAATCTTGGCTAATAATCATCACTTTAAATCCCTTAGAATTGCTGAAAAAATACTCACCCCACCAAGGAAGATCTGAGCCTCTTTGCACAGGTGGGTAGTCATGATGTTGCATAAAAGCTTCAATCTGTGATGAATAATGATCTGCAGAGTATAATTCTTGGAATCTTCTTAAAGGTACTCCGTTCTTGTAACAACTGAGAGGAAAAGTTTTGTAAGCCTTAAATATCACAGAAAGTTCCTGTAATTTGTTCAATTTATGCCCTCTTTCCGTTCAAGTTCTAATATGGATAATGCGAAATTTGATAATACTCAGTTAGTGTGCTAAAAACCAAGCAATTAGTATTACAATTTACAATAGTTGCCACAGTCAGTGAAACAGTAATTCTCTTTATCTTTGCTTTTAATACATTCATATTTACCTCCACTAATTAACATTATATATTTCCTATATTAGCCTAATTGGAACTCTTCTAATCAGCTCAAAATCCATGCCCCGTGCATTAGGGTCCGTCTACAGTGCATGTACATCTTTTTTTAAAATGGTCATAAAAATATTTCCTTAAGAGCTTATCAGCCTTTTTTGAACATTTAGAGACCAACGGGACTGCCAATGTACACATTGATTTTGCTGCAAGACTCAATCTTATGGCTAGGAAAAATTCATCGTTTGCTATTGTTTCTTTGGTTAGCTGTAGCATTTCTTCAGGTATATCAGAGAACAAACACTGCATCGCATAAGTAATGGGTTCAATGATACCAGTTTTTCCACATATAAAATATCCTTCTTTAATTTCGTGCACATGAAAGCCAGCCATATCATGAAATGGCATATCCTCAGGTTTAATCAAGACATCATTGAAAGAACCAACAACCTTAATTATATTCAACTGAATATCTCTTGACCCGCTATCATCAACCATGGGTAGAGTTGCAAGATTAGATAAAAGAAGCCAAGGATTGTAATTTGAGATAAGTGTGCCCTCTAAATTACCAGATAATTTGATATGACCTATATCCGAAAAATACAAACCAAAAGTGCCGCTATCTTTGTTTTGCTTTCTCGAAGGCGGATCATTTACGAGAAGACAAATAAGATCCCATAGTACATCCCTCTCCATGCATACATCTAAGATTGCTTTTGTGGCCGCTAAATCACTATACGGAATACAATCAATATTATGCATTATGAAATCATATGCTTCCTTGACAATACTTTCGTCAATAATCTCGATCATTTTATCACCAAGAACATAAGCTGCAGCTATAGAGATAGCTTCAGGAAAACGAGGATATAAATATGCTTTACCATCATCGAAAACTAACTGGTGAATGTGTCCAGTTTTTTTCATTCTATTTATACGGTCTATCCCTAAAGTTTGTTCTGCAGTTTTTATCGAAATAACCCCTCTTGTTGTAGAAAGAATAGCTAAACGTGGATCAGCCATTCTCTTTGTCATATCATCGAACATAGCTTCAGCAAATAAACGATAATCGCTTCGAATTTCAGTATTGGTCACAATATTTTTCCAAACGGACTCTAATACAGAGAGATTCGCATAACTGGGAAAAATAATCACGCTTTTTTTATCACAAACGGTATCATCGTTGTAGCTGCTTTGAGCAGAAAGCAGCGAAACCAATATCCTTAAAACACGAGGATTTCGATATTGTACATAATATTGAGCACCTTGATGAAATCCTATATTGTGTTTTTCCATGATATATTCCATAGCAGCATAAAACTCATCATCGGATAAAGCAGAAAGTCTTATCACAGTCGCTTTACCGATTGTATTCTTAGCCGGCCCACTACTTATTTGGCCAATGTTTCCGTAAATATACTCATTCATTACAAGCAACATGGAAAACGTATTTTCTTGGTTAATTTCATGCAGTTGGTAAATTTCTCGCCAGAATAGCTTATCATCCATAGAGTGGATATTATCAAATATGAATACTATGCGGCTTTCTCTTTGTTCCATATCGCGAAAACTATTGATTAGCCAATTCTTTACCTCATTAGCAGTAATGCTTCTGAATACCTCTCTGCAAAACCAGTTGGCCAACTTCTCAAAGGGATTATAATTTGAGTTAGCATCTATATAAATCGGAATGAGATTATTAGGGCACTTTTTACAGAATTGGTAAATAGTATTGGTTTTTCCAGCCAAAAGCGGCCCTACAAAGTTGATTAAGGGTTTGTCTTGGACCGCTTCTATTAATTGATTAACAACAATGCGCTCCAATTGGAAATCTCGTGCAACCTGGCATGAGAAGTCACCAATATTGCCTTCGATTTCCAGAAGGGTCTTTTTCTTATATCGTAATAACATCTCTCGCCACATGTCATCATCACGGCCGAGCAGTGTCTTGATAGCCTCATCCCTATCTGCACTGGCACATTTCATTCCAGTCTGGAATGAAGACTGCACCAACTGCTCATTTAAATTATGCGCCGTCCATGTCTTACGATCATAGGTTGTGTAAAATCTGGTATCTTCGCCATTGCTAACAATAGTAAAAGGCGGCATTGGGTCTAAAAGTCTAGCATAAGAAGTTCCCTGAATGGCATCATCATCAGTAAGTGCTATTCCGGGAGCCTTCAATTCAAGTATGGCTAGGTTGATATTCTTATATTTGATTAGAACGTCTGAACGAGCGTAGGCCTTGTTCTTTTTAGTTCCATCGTATGAATATGTATTGTGACCAAGAATAAGTTGGAACTGCTGTTGATGGGTAATATCAACCCCATTAAGCATGGGGAATAGCTGCTTAATTTCTTCATTCACTCTAGCTTCAAAAGTCGCCTCATTCATTACATATCATCCAATCATTTGCTTGTTAGTTAAATGTCAGCCTACAGCCAAACTGCATAATTCAAGCATATTCTTATTATTAGCCTTGGGAAAGTTTGTACTTAATCCGATCATACATGAGTGGGCAATGCCAATGTATCGGTGTAAAGTACTTTAAGCATCCAGTCGGACATATCAATTATTGGTTCATACATGAAGCTATTCAAATGAATACTTTCCGGGGTCATTAGATTAACCGAATCAATGATTTCCTTTTGCTTGAATGACAAATACGGTTTAGCGAGGGTGCTCCACTCTCTAGTTTGAACACTGGTACTCTCAAAATTGGTATGTCCATTTGCAAGAAGCACCGACTCCAAAAACATTTCGGTTTCCAACCGAATTGCCATAGAAATTAGTATTTTATTTTCCAAAAAAACCTCATCTCCGTGGTATGCGGATACAACAGCCGCGTTGCGTTTTAGTGCATCTATGTATAATTCATCATGGACAATGTTAAAAGCGTTCAAACCAAAAGATGGAGCAATAATTCCCCATAAATCAGAAAGTTTAAGTGTCTTGGTATCCAATGGAGCGGATTTGAGGTGTAAAAAACATGTGAGTTTTAGATATTCATCTTCCCGTAGCATATATTCGCAGAGATTTCGGTAAAAGGGAATGCTGGAAATCAAATATTTCTTTTTGGAATCAGAACCAATTTCACCATTCTTAATTGAGTTAATAATTACCTTATTGAAGAAGTCATTACGATATTTAAATTGGCTCATGCTCAGAGTATCATCATCGTTCTTTTGAACAATATAGCAGTTTTCCCTTGCAACATTTAATCTGGACATAATCGTACGAAAGAAGTCAAAATTGTGCGTTAGCACCAACAGTTCGATATTTGGAATTTGAGACAGATCATTTAGATACTCGATAATAGCATATTTATTTTTATAGTCAAAAGAGTCCGCAATATCATCAGCAATTACCAGATATTTATCAACACCGGTTATAGCAAGTGTTTTTATACGCTCCAAGTCAAACAAAATATAGAGAAGATACATAGCTCGGCGTTCGCCCATACTGAGTGCTGGCATAAGCTCATCTTTGCCGTAGTCTACACTTATTTCGTTTGCAGTGTCCTTACCTCTCGTATATGTAAAATACAGACTTGGCACCTCGTCTTTTAGCAGATAATTCGCCTTATTAGCAATTTTGACCTCAAATGGTACCTTGAACCTTCTGTTAAATTCATCAACAACTTCCTTCCACCGTGTAGCTTGAGCAGATGCTTGCTCATATAACCTCTTAATTTGTTCTGTGAAGCCAGTAATCTTATCTGCGTAGACATTAAAATCTTGTAACTACTCAGCCTACCAGCTATTAGAAAACAAAAGCAACTAAATTAAACCCCCGGGACGAAGGGGTTACCATCCAACGCTGCCTTAATGGCATCGAGAACAGGGATAGAATTTTTCCTGGCCGTAGATATATACCCCCTAATACGGCAGAACATTTTGGCTCCCTGGTTGCTGCGGAACACCCCGGAGATCTTCTGTTTGACCTTCACCATACGGATATC
>JAGXRM010000005.1 GCA_018335855.1 Clostridiales bacterium | reverse complement strand
GAGCCTGATCCCAAAGAGCTGGAAGATGCGTTTCGCTGCGAAGTGCTTAAGCTGCTCAAGGGTGCAGGTAAGATTAATAACTTGGTTATCAATAATATGATGGGTTGGTATCACAGCGGCTTTAATGTATATTGCACAAGTATGATTAATCCCTTTGATCAGGAAGGGTTGGAACGACTTGCTCAGTATATTATCCGGTCCCCTATTTCGCAAGAAAGGATGACGTATGTCGGATGCCCATTGCTTCTTTGCAGTCCTGTAAAAGGTCAGTCATTTTCTGATTTGAAACGTTCGTGCCCTGACTGACTGACAGCCAGAACAAAAGATTTGTAATCACAGCGTAGAGCAGAAGAATCAATACCCCTGACATCCAGATATAGTACAGAATGTTGCTGCCTGTTGACTGAGGAGCTTCAGGTACTGCAGGCTGCGAGGCTGAATTATTTCCTGCAGCAGGCGGCCGGAGCAGACCAAAATCTGACTCCCCGGCTGCCGGAGGAGTCCTATTTTCTACAGCAGGGCTATTGTAATTAATATTGTTGGGGGTGGCTATTATCTGCTCCGGGTATGTAACAAAATTATAGACACTGACCGGTCGGCATAGTCTATTACCTGAGGATAATCATCCTCATAGAAACGGTCACAATCATCCCCATCGTAAAATAACTGAACTTCATCAGCAAACTCTGTACAGCAAAAGGGTTTCCCTGCTTAAGATACATCGATAACACTTTCCAGGCATATTTGCTAAGTTTAAAAATCAGTTTCCTGTCATACATGAGCCTCTTTGTGCAGCGTTATGCAATTTCGGGGTTTTTGTATAAGCAAATTGAAACTATTTTTTTCAATGCCTACATAACCCCTCTGCCCCATCCAAAATATAAATTTACTTTTCCAACTTTATAGGGACCTACCACTAAACCTGCAGAAGCCCCTTGTTGGAATAAAAATCTTTTCCCTTTATAGCAGCTCACTCCAACAACAACAGCTTAACTATATGCACGAATGCGGGATTCTTTACTCAATACCGACTATAAATTTAGCACTGCCGTCATCTTCTGTTACAGTTACAGGCAACACTAAATAATTTCCTTCATTGTTGTCACTCCACCAATCTGAAAATTTCCTATAATGAATAAGCGCATTTACTAATTCAAATGTTGGATTTTTCCAGTCTGCATTTCTTATAGTACCTGCGGTAGTACTTATATTCATACTTTCTCTCCAAACCCTTTTTGAATCTTGAATTGCAGGAATCATAACCCGTACAACTAACTCATCAACTAAATAATCAATATCAGGCATAGTAGATAACTCTGCAAATACAGCTGAAAACTCTTGCACTATTTGTTCAATTATTTCTTCCATGCTATCAGAAGTTGTCAGCATTTTATACTCAAAGACCAAATAACCCAGTTCCTTATAATAGAGAATATAATTGATCCCTGCACCTTCTGGCCCTTCATAACTTAGTATTCCGCCACCATCATGCACTGTTACACGGTTTGGGGCTTCTCCCAGCACCTCTGCTACTCTTGCCCATACTTCACGTTCCATATCCGCCTCGGATACAATATCCCTTGGTCTAGCTTTGGGCTGGCCCGAGACATTTTTACTTATTTTTTGCAACCCATTTGTTCCCGTATAATAGAGCCAATCCCCTGCTATAAAAACTTGACTAGACCTTTCCTCGTTTAAACGTTCAGGAACACTGCTTTTTTCGGTGCTTATTCTGAAGATATTATCCCAGCCGTCTAAGTTGTTTTGTTATTAATTAACCGTTTCATAATTTACCACCCTGACAGGAGTTGATTCTTAGAAAGGTAATGGGAAGAAACGTCCGCCGAAGAATACGTAAGCCGCAAGTAATGTTAATACCACATTAAAGGTTTGACCAACAAGATATAGTTTAACCGGGCTTCCCCCTTTAACGAGTCTTGCCATATCACCGAAGTTTGAGTCCAAACCGATACTGACAAACGCCAGCGTGAAGAAAAAGTCGCGGTAACTGTTTATAATCCCTGAAGAAGCACTCACCGTACCAGCAGGGATAACGAAGGAAAAGATAAGCGATGCGGCAATGAAGCCAAGAATAAATTTAGGCAGACGAACCCAGATTTCAACAGGGCTTACTTTTTTCTGCGCTGAAGATTCCCCCGGGGCAGTAACCCAAACAAGTGCTATGATAAAAGCAATGATTCCAATAAGAATATTTTGGATCATTTTGATTACCGAAGCCACCTGCAACGCTTCTTCACCCAAGAGCGCCGCTGATGCCACCACAGCACCGGTGGCATCAATAGTTCCACCCAGCCATGCGCCTCCGACAATCGGATCCATCCCAACCACCCTGATAACGATGGGCATGCCAATCATCATTAGAACGGTAAAAATTAAAGTGACCGAAATTGCCAGGGTTATCTCTTCTTTTTTGGCCTTTGCCGCAGTTCCCGCGGCAATTGCGGCAGAGACACCGCACACCGATGTGGCAGATGCAATAGATATTGCCAAACCCTTTTGTCCCTGCATTTTTAAGTATTTTTGGGAAAACCAGTACATAAAGATCAATACAACAGGAGTAACGAGCCATGCTACCCCCAGACCGAGAGTACCCAGTGACAGCATCCGGTTAAACAGTATGGATGCTCCCATCAGAACCAAGCCCGTTTTAATATAAAGTTCCATCCGCATCGCGCCTTTTATGGCCTGCGGTGTTTTTACAGTATTGCTGATTAACAGGCCTAAGGCAAGCGCCCAAATGACATTGTTCATGCCGTAATGCCTGAGAGGTGCATAGTTACCCAGGAGTTCTGCCAAAACCGCAATCAGAAATACAATAGGAAAACCAATGACATAACTGCGTATTTCCTTTTTGCATGAGGCAAATGTGGAAATCCCAAACAATATGAGTGCAATAATTCCCGTAAGTATGATTCCAATAATAATTCCTGGCGGTACAGAAGAAAAAATAGATTCGGCACCTTCACGGCCCCAGCGTCCGGGTAAAACCGGGCTGTT
>JAGXRM010000004.1 GCA_018335855.1 Clostridiales bacterium | reverse complement strand
TACTTTTAGATGAACCATTTAGTAATTTAGATGCAGATTTACACGCGAAAATTCGTAATGATCTAAAAAAGATCATTGCCCAAGCCGGCATAACTTCAATTTTTGTAACGCACAACAAAGAAGATTCGATCGCAATTGCTAACAGAGTCGTCGTTCTCGAAAAAGGGATAATCATTAAAACTGGCAACCCAACAGAAATCTTTATGAGTTCAGCGATAAAGAAGAATAAAGTTAAAGCATTGTAACGGTGGCGTATTCTTGATTTACCGATCATACAATTGTAACTAACAAAGTTTAACAATAAGCTCGAAGCAAAAATTCGCGCAAACTGCGCGAATTTTTGCTTTTATAATAGTTTTAACTGGCTATCCACTTGACTAAACACAACATTTAGTATGTACCGTA
The DNA here is from genome assembly GCA_018335855.1 of Clostridiales bacterium. GTDB lineage: Bacteria > Bacillota > Dethiobacteria > Dethiobacterales > Dethiobacteraceae > UBA7523. Next base: position 3,495 of record JAGXRM010000004.1, on the reverse strand, counting down.
GTCAAGTGGATAGCCAGTTATTGTTATTTCCGCCCTGCATAAATGACTGGTTACCGGATGACCACCCTGCACATTTCTTTAACGAAGTTGTTGAGCAGTTTGACATGTCAGAGATTTATTTCATTTAGCCAATTAAGCTAACACATTTTTCTCCGGCCAATACAACGTGCAGTAAACTTCCCCAGCTCCGTTATATAGTCCGTAACACTTTTTGCATTGGGCAATGAGATTGTCAAGTCTGATTTTTTCTTTTATCACCAGATCAACAAAGATTCTTAAGCTCATCACGACCTATGTAGGAGAAATTTATTTAGCTACACCCGTTTTTAACGAAATAAATGAAATTGATGAAAATGATTGCATTGAACAGGGAGTTATACTAGTTGAGCCAGAGTTAGAACAACTTCTGTGTGACTGTGATATGGGGGATCGAGCTGATTTGCATACTTACCGAATCCGGGGGATTACCCGTTGATCATGCAAAAGAGATTATTTTGAGAATTCAGGAGCTAAACCATTCGTGATATTATTGTAGATAGTGCATTTAAGCGCTTAGGATGTAAAGAGTAGTATACCCTTATAACCATGGATATGAAATTGAAACTGTTAATATAAGTTGACAATTGTTTGTGACAGTTGTAAACTGTATTCAAATGGAGGTGTTAATAATGAGTTCGAATGATGAGCTGATTACAGCACAGGAATTGGCCGAATCGTTAAGCCTCTCTGTGGATACCATCTGGAGATATACCCGGGAAAAGAGAATACCCTATGTGGAGATTGGCAACAGGCAGTACCGCTATAATAATCAAGCTGTGCTCACTGCCCTGTCTGGAAAAAAACCGGCAGTATTCGTAAAGGAAGACTCCTCAAATTATCAGAGCGGTAAAAAGCTAACCTACGATGACTACGCAAAACTGCCGGATGAGCCTGGATACCGCTATGAGGTCATTGACGGAGTTCTGCTGAAAGATCCTTCGCCATCATTCCAACACCAACGAGTCTCTAGGCGACTACAGCGAATTCTTGAGGACTATGTTAATGAAACAGATCCCAATGGTGAGGTCTTTAATGCTCCTCTTGATTTGAATATGTCTGTGTATACGGTGGTGCAGCCGGATTTAATGTATTTACCAGGCAACAGGCCGGCTCAGAGTACTCCCATCAAAACCGTCCCGGAGCTGGTGGTGGAAGTGCTGTCTGCATCTACCGGCAGAAAGGACCGAGTGTTAAAGCTTAATCACTATCAGTCCGCCGGTGTCCGTCATTATTGGATCATCGACCCAAAAGACGGTGTGATTGAGGCCTACGAATTAAATGACGGGCATTATGTATCCATGGTGAGAGCCCATACGGGTGACTTTTCCCATCCCAGTTTCCCTGGCTTATCCTTTGATATAGAGAAACTATTTAGCCAACCGGAAGTTTAGTAATAGAAACAGAGATTCGAAAGCTATGCTGACATTTCAGCATAGCTTTTCTTCTGCCATAATTCTTTACAATATGCGATCAACTTGTTAATTTAAAGTGTACCTTCCTTTTGTAACTTAGATAGACTTAGAGCATTCTTTTTTACTGCTACAAAGAGCGCAACGCAAATTATCAATGTTACTCAAATTATATTGTTTTATTCGGCAAAAGAGTTGAAAACCATTTCTGTTAAGAGAGTTTTGTTTAAAGAAACTGGAGGGTTCTTTGTGGCCGTTATTACAATTTCCCGACAATTTGGCGCAGGAGGAGAGGTGTTGGCCCGGCTGGTGGCAAGTGAGCTGGGCTATCGTCTTGTGGACAGAGGCGCCATTGTGGAGGCACTCAAGGAAATGGGGATGTCGCCCAACATTATTCGGTTGGACGAGCAGGCGGTGAAGGGTGAGGATTTAGAAAAAAGAAGACGGTTTTATCTTACTGCCCTTCATGAATTTTTAATTGATTTAGCCGACAAAGAATCTTTTGTGCTGGTGGGACGGGGCGGCCAGTTTTTATTTAAAGACAGGCCTGATGCGTTTAATATTTTGGTTACCGCTCCTTTTAACCAGCGGGTACAGTGGATTAAAGAAATTTACGGCTTGGGCAGAAAGCCGGCAAGCCTTTTGGTTAGAGAACAGGACCGGAGGAAAAAAAGATATCTTCGCCAGGTGTTTGGCCGGACATGGCAAGATGTGGAGATTTATGATCTGGTAGTCAACACGAAGACGCTTACACCCCTGGGTGCGGCAAATCTCGCCATTCAGGCTGCGAGACTATTTCTTGAAAATGCAAAGACGGCAGCGGGGAAAGCAGCGAAAATAGAAGAAAAACCAAAGGACCAAAAAAAGTTTATGCATCCTAGTGAAGAGGAATTTGCGCGACTTTTGGATTTCTATAATCTCCGGTGGGAGTATGAACCGCGGACATTTCCTCTACGGTGGGACAGCGAAGGTAATATGACCGAAGCCTTTGCACCTGATTTCTACCTGGTGGACCAAGATCTTTATATGGAATTAACCACACAGAGACAGAAACTGGTCTGGAAGAAAAATAAAAAAACGCGGCGCTTAAAAGAATTATATCCTGAAGTGAAGATAAAAATTATATATAATAAGGACTATCATAATATCCTAGAATCATTTGGCATGAGTAAAGAATAATTTAGGAGGGCAATATGACACAACGGCTGGAACTGGTTTTATCCCGTGAGACTATTGAAAAAAGAATTGTGGAGCTGGGGAAAGAGATCTCTGCAGATTACGCAGGGAAAGATCCTGTCCTAGTCTGTGTACTGCGCGGCAGTGTGTATTTTACTGTGGATCTGACCCGTCAACTCACTGTACCTTATCTGTTGGATTTTATCGCTATTTCCGGTTACACTCCTGATGAAAATTCACTTGGTATTGTCCGGATCACAAAAGATTTAGATACATCAGTGGCGGGGCGGGAAGTTATAATATTTAAATTATTTTAAAAGGCTCTTGACACTGGACCACTCGCCAGTTTAAAATATAGTTATATAATAGGTTTAGTAGGAAATGTTTTGGCCATCAGTCTTACCGGAAAGGGCACAGGAGGGAAACCAATGGAAACGAAAGATGTAACTTAGAACAATGGAGGAGAATACTTATGAGCCAGGTTGAAAAGAAACGGGGTAATGGGTGGTTATCAATTTTCTTGCAAGAAGACTGGTGGGCGGTATGGTTGGGGTTTATCATCATCACCGGTGCAGCACTGGGCAAATTAAACAGCCCGGTTTTACCCGGACGCTGGGGCCGTGAAGGTGCCGAATCTATTTTTTCTTCTGTACCGCCAGGAATTATTATTGGAATCATACTTACGGGAATTATTGCACTCATATTGTTTGGGATTTCCACATTTGCCTCATGCAAAAAGGAAATACGCAGTTATGTCATTGGTTTTCCTATTGTATTTCTGATTGCGGTTTTGGCAGAACTCCTGGGTAACTATGCACCTCTCAGGCATTACGGCATGAACAATGTCATTTGGGCGCTTGCCTTAGGCCTG
>JAGXRM010000003.1 GCA_018335855.1 Clostridiales bacterium | reverse complement strand
TTATGATGACATTGGTGATTGCAGGCGACCCTATGAGGATGAATATTCGCAAGTAACAGATTATGCTGGTTAAGACCATCAACTTTCGTTTTTTTCTGTAAACATGCTTTCATCCCAATTCTCAATGTGGGTTTATCATCATACAGGATAGCTATGCCTTAAAACAGGTGATTTCTTACGATATAATCCGCAAGTGTTATTTTTTTGTCAAATTATATGTTTACGGATGATAAAATGGTCTGACCGGTTGCATCATGTGGAAATATGTGGAAATATGTGGAAATTTATGCAATAAAATGGATTGTCTTACATGGAAATCGGTGATAAAATATGAGTATCGGAAAACCAAATTCCTATCTTTAGCAGCGAGTGCGTAATTATTGTTGGAGGAGTTTTCTAATATACGTGGCACCAATAGCAACCATTCTCAGTACTCATGTCGTCAATATTTCCTATCATTCTATGGCGTTCTGCATCCTTCCAGTCAACATAAACATTTATTTCGTTACCGTAGGAATTCAAACCGTGAACAGTATAAGATTTTGTACCCAGTGATTCATTATACTGAATTTCTACTGTATTTACAGACACTACACCATAAATATATTTTGCGATGTCTTCTGCATCCTGTAGGTTGATAAAAGATTCTCCTAAGATAGGGTTAATTTCACTTTTAGGATTGATAGGTACTTGCCAGACGGCGACAGCTATAAGCAAGATCAAACCTATTAAATAAAGTTTTAGTTTCGTGGCTTGGATCGGCATTGTGTATCACCCCTGTAGCTTTTGTAGAGCATATTCTCCAATATTGTTTAATTTCCTTTTAATGTTACAGCGGCAACATAGTTATTCGGTAAAAAATAATATTTTTTTTAAAACAGAATCAGGCAGGATAATTTTGGCAAATAATAGAACATTAGGTACATATCTACTTTTTTTGAAGGAGTGATAAAGTGAAGGCAAGAAATATGGGAATTTTGTTAGTAGTAGTAATATTGATTGTAGGAATTAGTTTTTCAGCTTCAGCGACAGGACGTAATTCAGTGTATTGGTGGGAAGAGGTACCGAACGAATATGCAAAGGACATAATTCAAATTGTGCACCAAGTTGTAATGGAAAATTATCCTGATGTTAATGTTATGAAAAAAAACAGCAGTTGAGCTTGAGGAATTCTATGATACTATCGACCCGGAAGTATACTCCCTGTTGTTAGATAAGTTTGGCAAATATTTTAAAGAGATTGACTATAAGGAAACAACACCCATTAGGGACTTTAACTTAACTAAAGAAGAAGAAAGGGCTCTTCAAAACTATTTTTCTGAAAATTTGCCTGGTCGTGTGATTCCAGAAAACCTGATTCCTGCTGAAATAAACAAACTGTCGGATGAAGTAGATGAAGTACTTGCTAAAAAGTTTTTAGAGGATTCATTTCTGACATTCGGGAATATACCTAAATATGCACAAGATTCTGCTGGAAAGAAAAAGTGGTTTTCCGAGCTAGGGGATTTCGCTATGGATGTTACTTTAGATGAACGCTTTTATTACCCAGAAGGACCTGTCATATCTCATGCTGCTGAAATTTCAGGGTATTTTTCTATTGGAATTCATGAAGATAATAAAGCTAATGAAAGTATACTTAAGGAAATTTATGATTCACTTAGTCATAACGCCGTAAAGGTAGGAATTAGTGATTTACCTGTATTATTTAGATATGAAACATTGCCCGAACTCGTGTCAACTGGCTATAATACCCGCTGGCGACCTATGCCAGGAAGCGTTCGTGTTGAGTCTCTTTGGGGAGGTGCGACATCTAATTTAGCTATGAGAAATAATAGTACAGCGGCAAACTGCTATGTTATTACGGGACACATGGGATCCAATAAAAGTCTTATTGGTATAGGCCAAAAGATATATCAAAATTATCAACCAACTACGAGTAATGAAGCGGGAACTGTTGATAGACATGCATCTAATAATACAGCAGATGCTGTTCGTGTAAATTTTACCGAAGTTTTAAGAGGTGTTCACATAGGTTCAGGATCAGTTATTCCAATACATGACCATTCCGATCCAGCCATTGGAATAATAGTATATAAATCAGGTATTACTTCAGCAGTAACTTCAGGGAAAGTAACTAAAGTAGGTTTAAGTAATCAAGTAAGTAGTAGCTACGGTGCCCTTTCAAAACAAGCTGCCGCTGACTTTACGGGTAGCGAAGGTGATAGTGGAGCTCCTGTTTATAGCCGTGACTGGATAATAGGGTCCGGTTATTATAACACGTACTATGGCCTTTATTGGGGCAACAACGCTAATGGGTCACTATTTTCAATAAATTCATGTATTAGATCCGAGCTAGGTGTTACTCCGCTACTCACGGCATTCTAGAAGAAGCTAGTGTAATACAATCTGTAAAATCTTTTTAGAAGGGAGTGTTGCAAACTATCTAAAAAGTAGTTAGCAACGCTTCTTTTCCATTCGCAGTGATTTTCTTCTCATGAAGGGGTAGGTTCTACGCACAAATGTTGAAAGAATCGATGTTATTAATGATGCTCAGGCTATTTCTCTAAAGAGATAACAGATCCTGCCCAAAAGATGGGGGTCATTTATCAGAAAAACCTCGTTGCCGGGATGTAATAGTATAGTTTTCCACGTTTCGACTGTTTATTGTCATCGGATAGAGCCACATGTGTGGTGTTTTAGAGCCATCATGTGCATCAAATAGAGCCACTGTGTGATTTCATTGGAGCCAAATGCGGGAGACACATGCAAGCCTCCCGTATTTGACTGTTCATTCTTCAAGTAATGAAAGCGGCTCCAGTCAGCGTAACCGATCTTTGCGGGCGTTAGTTAACTGAACGCTACATTACTCATTAATACCGTGGCGTTCTCGCATGGAAACCTGTCCATCAATCAGAATCGTATAAGAATCATGCACAATTCGGTCAAGAATAGCATCGACCAGCGTGTCTTCCCCAATCTTTTCATGCCAGCCTCTGGGAGAAAACTGTGTGCAGAAGATGGTGGAAGCATTCTGATGGCGAGCTTCAACAATCTCCAATAGGTCCATGGCCTGTGCTCCAGTTAGGGGCGTTAGGAGCCATTCATCTAAAATTAATAAACTGGCTTTCTTGTATTGCTTCATTACCTTCTTGTAAATGCCTCCACCCCGAGCCATCGCTAGTTCATCAAGTAGATCCGGTAGACGGATATACTTGACATTGTAGTAGTTACGGCAGGCTGCCATGCCAAAGGCGCAGGCGATATAAGATTTGCCGTTACCGGAAGCACCCATGATAATTAAGTTATGCTTTTGCTCGATGTAAGCACAGCCGGATAAACGTATGATCTGAGTTTTATCAAGTTGCCGATCAGCGTGATACTCAATGTCCTCAATGCTAGCATGGGGATACCGGAAATCCGCTTTATTAACTAGACGGAGCAAGTTCTTTTTTCAATTCCTCATCTGAAAGTTTAGGCTGATTGTTGTCCAGACAATTATCTTCGTTTTCTGTTTCCATAAACTTCTTGAAACTTTTCTTTCTCTCATCCTTATTACCAAACATCTCTAGAATGAATTCCGTATCTACCATTGATGTGAAACGGTTCTTCTCTCCCAAGTAAGCGTCATAGCTGCTCCACAGATAGTCATTTATATTCATTACCATAAATGCCTTTACCGGGTTTTGATGAATATAACGTAAAACAGTAAATAAATATCTATCCGTTTCTACTTTTTCACTCTTATACCATACACAACATTATTTCGCGGAGACAGTGAAAAATGCACCGTTTGTCCGCTACAAGGCCTTTGTGAGAAGCAATTTAGCTATTCTTTCACGGAAAATCCGTTCTTCTACGGCCCGGTACCCCAAGGAAGCTTGCTGCAAGAGCGTATGCTAAATTTTCGTAAGCAGGTAGAGCTGGCATTTGCACAAGAGTTAAAAGAGCATTTGATTGTCTTGCGGAGGAAATTCAAACCCCTAATATTAATATCGCTTGGCGTATACTGTGTAAAAAAACAAAACGAAGAACATTATTAAAAACTTTAACTGTCGTTACCATAACATTATCACTGTTAGTTTTATCAGCAAATATACCGGGGCCGGTTCAAGCTGTTAAGGGATTGCTACGACTTGCTATAACTCATGTCACTGGTGAAACCTTACAACTATTTAAAAAAGGTAACATAAGTGAAGAAACGTTCCAGATTCTAGAGAAGGAACCACAAGAGATCTTTTATAATAAACTAGAAGACTTATCTTTTTTAAACCTAGTTCACTGAAACGCATGAACTTACCTCACTTTCTACAAACCAGCATCGAATTGTGCGAAAAGCCCGTTCATTTTGCCTTTTGAGCAGGGCGAGTACACACGGGCGTGGATTAGAATGATGCCAAGCGTTGCACAAATCAAACGCAACTGCAGGGAATCATACACCTTTCCATTGTCTGCAAAAATTCTTTTTGGCAGCCCTCGCTTCAAAATGGCTTTCTTCAGTACTACCTGAATTAAATGCGCTGGCTAATTTGGTTAAGTTCGGTTTTGAGTTGAGGGATGTTTTTATCCATAAATCTCTCCATTCTGATAGTTCCAGCTTAGATATTTGAGTTTAGCTCTGGATCCAGCCCATTATAAGAGAGTATTGATGAGGTCAAAACGCCATTATCATTTATAAAAGCCACTAGTTCTGTGACTTTTCCCTGGGCCCAGCTTCGCTGCTGTCGAAGTGTTAGCCAGGAAGCCTCACAAGTTAAATAGTTCGTCTCATGAATGAAACCTAGATAGAACTGATTAGCATCCCGTACCGGGACACACTCAAATCTTTTCAAAAAGTCATATATGTTGTGTCTTGACATATTTATACATACCATGATAACCTCAAGGCGAACAAATGTTC
>JAGXRM010000002.1 GCA_018335855.1 Clostridiales bacterium | reverse complement strand
TACTAATTACCGCGATCCGAAGTGTTATCAATTCATTCAATAAATGTACAGCTGCTTTTTGTTTCTCTTCTTCTAAACAGTCATACGCGTAAACCAGAATATTGGTATCTATCATTACCTTAGCGTTCATAAAGGTCGTCTCTTTTCCAGTCCCGCTTGCCCTGTAAATCACCCTTACCCATCAAACTATTTATAAATGCTGATTCTTCTTCCCAGACAGACAAGGGATCCTTTACAAAGCCAATACACTTTAGCTGCAAATCAAGAGCATCCCGTACCAGCTCCGCCTCCGTCACGCCAAGCTCTTTTGCTTTCTCCTTCAGGTACAATTCCTGGGACTTTGTAATATATAGTTGTTTTCTCACCATATCACTCATCACTATCACCATCCTTATACATCATATTATACATCGCGCGAGAAAAATAAGCAAAACCAGACTTCCATAGAGGAATGTGAGGAAGTTCTGGAACTACTGTAACGCAGGGATTAATTGAAAGGGAGAAAGGTATCTCTATGAAAGGGAGGCGCCATATTCCCTCTTTGCCCTTTTATAAATATAATGGACCTGATAAGCAGGTTATATAGCAAATTATGGCGAAATTAGATGATATATAGCAGTTATAGGGCTTGTGTAGCAGAACAAGTGTTTGGTATAATGTTGTAAGAAAAGTATTATACAAACAGGAACCTTGTTGTAGTAGAGATGGTTTACAACGGTTTTTTTGGAAAAGGAAATAATGTAATTTATAAAGTATTAAAGGAACAAGGCTTATTTAATGACTACCCTTATAATGTACAACTGACAAAAGAGCAATTTGAATTAATTCTAAGAATGGGTGGTAAAAATGTGCAGCATATTATTGCCGATTAACCCGGAGCACGTTAAGAACATTTTTAGTGGATGTAAAAAATATGAATACCGTAAAGTCAAATGTACACGCGACAACATCAAGAAAATGATCATTTATGCAACTGCACCAGTGATGAAAGTAATCGGTGAAGCATGGATAGAGGAAATAATTGTAGACAAACCCGAAATAGTCTGGGATCAGACTAAGGATTTTTCAGGTATCAAAAAGGACTTCTTTGATAGGTACTATAAAGGGAAAACGACTGCGATTGCTTATAAATTAGGCAGCATTACAGAATATAAAGAACCGTTAAACTTAGAATCAATCGGTATTAACTACACACCACAATCTTTTGTTTACATGAATGACTAAAAAATGAATGTCGAACCAGACGGAAACGGATTAATAAACGCCATCAAGAGTACAGATCAATAGGAAAAAATAATACTCAAATTCGAAATCGGTCACTTCCTTCACAGGAAGCCGATTTTTTTATTTATGATCGGGTCTTTATTCAAACAATAAACGGCAAAAATAGCTCTATCATATGTAACTGACAAAACTAGACATTTTCCAACAAAGGTTAAAATAGAAAAAAGTAGAAAAATAAAGAAATATAAGACATTTGAGTGTTTGAAAACATTTGCGAGAGCTTTCATGATCCTAATTCACTAGAATTACTTCTACTGAAGTACTGTCTATTAGCAAAGATTGAGGTGCAGGATGCTTAAAGAAGGTATCTACGAGGATATAATCAATCATAAATTAAAAAGTGAATTGGCTGATCTTAGCCTAAATGATTATGAAATAGGTAAAGAGCCTATCGATGTTGAGGAAGCAAGAAAGATTTTGGCTTCCTATATTTCTTCTGTTACCAGGAAGGCGTTAACATATATTAGAGATAATAAGTCGGATGATCAAGAAGCCTTATTAGGTCAAATTAGGACATGCAATGATATCATTTCTGTGTTGTCAAACCGGCTCGATCAAGATGAGTTTGAGTCCTTGAAAATTACCGAGGAAGCAGAAGTTTTAACATCCATATATTCGAGATTTAACAGTGTTAGAGGTATCAAGAAGGACAAACCGATCAGACCGATTACACCAATTTCTCAAAGCTCTTTATTTACAGGCTCCAATTATGAGCCCAACATGCTTGGCGAAATAAAAAGAGAAATAGTATCCTCAGACACCATAGATTTGTTAGTTTCTTTTATCAAGTGGAGTGGCTTACGATGTATTATTGAAGAATTACGGGAGTTTACTGAAAATAAAAATGGCAAATTAAGAGTCATCACAACTTCCTATATGGAAGCTACAGATTACAAAGCTATTTTAGAATTAAGCAGCTTAAAGAATACGGAAGTAAAAATCTCTTATGACAGCCAAAGAACAAGGCTTCATGCCAAGGCATATCTGTTTAAAAGAGAAACGGGATTTAGTACTGCCTACATAGGTTCTTCAAACCTGTCTAACCCGGCCCTTACTTCCGGTCTAGAATGGAATATTAAGGTGACGGAGAAAGATTCTTTTGACATCATAAAAAAAGTTGAGGCTACTTTTACTAGTTATTGGAATGATAGTGAGTTTGTTTCTTTTAACCATGAAAATCAAAGGGACAAGGAAAGGTTAAAGGTAGCCTTAAGCAAGAAAAATCTGACGGACAGCAATAACCATTATTTCAATTTTGATATTCAGCCATATCATTACCAAAAAGAGATATTAGAAAAGCTCCAGGTGGAAAGAGAAGTATTTGGCAGGACTAAAAATCTTCTAGTGGCTGCCACAGGCGTCGGAAAAACAGTTATATCAGCTTTTGATTTTAAACGGTTTTTATCAAAAAACAAGGATTCTAAAAAATTCCTCTTTGTTGCCCACCGGGAAGAAATATTGAAACAGAGTTTACATACCTTTAGAGCCATTCTAAAGGATTTTAATTTTGGCGATTTGCTAGTAGGCGGGAGTACTCCCGAATCAATAAATCAACTATTTATCAGTATTCAAAGTTTTAACAGCAATAAACTTTATGAAAAAACAGCAAAAGATTTTTATGATTATATTATTGTTGACGAGTTTCATCACGCCGCAGCTGATTCCTATCAAAAACTTCTCAGCTATTATCAACCCAAGGTGCTACTAGGATTAACTGCTACTCCCGAAAGAATGGATGGAAAAAACGTATTAGAATATTTTGATCATATTATTGCCAGTTAAATGAGATTGACAGAAGCGATTGACAGAAAGCTGTTATCCCCCTTTCAATATTTCTGCGTAACGGATACCGTGGACTTATCCAAACTTAAATGGAGTAAAAGGGGCTACGACCTTAAAGAGTTAGAGAATGTGTATACCTCGAATAAAATCAGAAGTAGCCAAATAGTTAAAAGCATCAATAAATACGTAACAGACTTGGATCAGGTTAAAGGATTAGTTTTTTGTGTCAGCATTGAACATGCGAAATATATGGCCAATTTTTTTAATCATACCAACATACCGTCTTTAGCCTTATATGCCGGAGTAGACTCAAAAACAAGGGAAGAAGCGAAACAAAGACTGATAAACGGAGAAATAAAATTTATTTGTGTCGTAGACTTATATAACGAAGGTGTAGATATACCTGAGGTAAACACCGTATTGTTTTTACGGCCCACAGATAGTTTAACAGTCTTTACCCAGCAATTGGGAAGGGGATTAAGACTATCCGAAGGGAAGGAATGCCTGACAGTACTAGATTTTGTTGGACAAGCCCATAAGAACTATAACTTTGAAGAAAAGTTTAGGTTATTAGCGGGAAAAACCAAGCATTCCATCAAGCATTATCTTGAAAACGGTTTCTTTAACCTACCCAAAGGCTGTTTTATCCAATTAGAAAGACAAGCTAAGGAATATATCTTAAGAAATATAAAAGAGAGCGCCAATAGCAGACGGAACCTGGTAAGCAAAATGAAGTACTTTACGCAAGATACCGGGTTGGAATTATCCTTGCAAAATTTCTTACAGCACTACCATTTATCACTCTATGATTTCTATGGTAAAAATGGAGACCGTACTTTTACTAGAATGCTGGTAGAAGCAGATATAAAAAAAGTTTTTTCTTGCAATAATGAAATGCTAATAACCAAAAGACTGCCTAATCTCTTCCATCTTAATTCCCGGAGATTACTTCATTTTTTGATAAATTATCTCCAAGGGAGAACAGCTAATACGGAAGAAGAAAAAATCATGTTAGCCATGTTCTACTATTCCTTTTATACTAACAATCCCCATCAAGACGGGATATTAACAATAGAAGAGGGAATAAGCAAGATTTCAGAAAACAAAGAAATGAAAGAAGAAATCCTTGCGATACTCAACTATAACTATGAGACTGTAGAATTTATGGAGATTGAGAATAACCTAAATTTTATCTGCCCTTTAGGGATACACAGCCGCTATTCAACTGCCCAGATTTTAGCAGCCCTAGAATACTTTAATGAAGAAAAAAGCCCGGCATTCAGGGAAGGGGTTAAGTATTTCAAAGAAAAGCAAATAGATATTTTCCTAATCACTTTAAACAAATCCGAAAAAGATTTTTCCCCTTCTACCCTCTATGAGGACTATGCTATCAATGAAAGACTTTTTCACTGGCAAACCCAAAGTACTGTCTCACAAGAGAGCAGTACCGCTAATAGATATATCAATCATAAAAAATTAGGACATAAAATAGCACTATTCGTCCGAGAGTATAAGAAAGAAAATGGCTATACATCTCCATATATCTTTTTGGGTACTTGTGACCACGTAAGCCACTCCGGAAATAAACCCATGAGTTTTATCTGGAGATTAAAAGAAGAAATGCCGCCAATGCTCGTCCCCATAGCGAATAAGAATATTTTATAGGAAGTGAAATGATGATCGATGTAGTGGCAGCAATATTAGAAGATCAAACAGGAAAATTTCTTATCGCAAAAAGAAAAACGGGAAAAAAGCTGGCCGGCTACTGGGAGTTCCCGGGAGGAAAGATTGAAAATGGAGAAAGCCCACAACAAAGCTTAATCAGAGAACTATATGAAGAAATGAATCTAGAAATAAAAATAGGTGACTATGTAGGAGAAAATATTCATTTCTATGACGAAGGCCCAATTAGATTGCTAGCATACAAAGGGAAAATAACCGGAGGAGAAATAAAACTAACAGATCATGAAGAGTACGCATGGATCAATTTACTTGATCTGAAAAAAGTCAAATTAGCACCGGCAGATATTCCTTTTATTGAGCTGCTTGTGAATGGGTCGGGAATGGACACTATTTAGCTCTTTCTGCATGACTCCGTTTATAATTTCTTTGGAATATTAGGAAGGATTTCGAGCACAATTTTTTGCAGGGAAGTGACATGCTGGATGGTAGCACTAACTGCTTCGGGCTGAGGGGTAGGGATTATTAGGTTACAATTGTGTATGAATTCTCTTGGTACAGCAGATAAAATATCTGAGTACGTAGAAAAGAATACTAATACTTAGCAAGGGGCACTTGGACTATTGATTATGCAAATCTCTGACTTGACTCGCCAGGAGATAAACATTTGCATATTGAGGAGGAAAATATATGCTGAGTGGAAAATTTGTTAATTGCTACGGACTAAAAGACTTTGATATGCAGGAAATAAAATTAGCAACCTGCAATAAGGCGATTATATATGCACCTAATGGTGTAATGAAGACGTCCCTATCAAAAGTTTTAGAAGATATTTCAAAGGGTCAGCCAACAATAGATCGAATTTTTAGGGATATGCAAACTTCATATGAGGTTAATTACTATGCTACCACCTTTAAGAGCGACGCATTGGCAGCTACCGACAAGGTTTATGTTATAAACCCTTTTGCTGAGAAATTTGAACTTCCTGTGGAAGCTATGAGTACGCTGCTAGCAGATGAATCAACTCGTAATGCATACGATATTCTTATGTCAAAATTTTCTTCGGAGATTAAAGAATTTGTGAACAACATTGCAACTTTGTCTGGTCTTACAAAGCCAAAGGTAAAAGGACAACTCATTGCAGATTTTAATTTATCTTCCACAGCTGATTGGCCAGATATTTTTGAAAAGGTTTTAGGGTTAATGGCTGGTTATAAACCCTTTAGTTTTTTCGAAGGGATCAAACATACAGATCTCTTTAATGCAAAAATAATGGCTATTTATAGCAAGCCTGTTTTTCTAACTTCGATAGAGCAGTATATTGATAAACTCAATAAACTTATTAGTGAGAATGCGATACTATCTATTAGTTTCAATGACTATAACGCTGAGGAATTGAGTAAGACATTAGAAAAACATAATCTGTTTAATGCTCATCATTCCATACTTTTGAAAGACGGGACAACCACTGTAAAGGATATCGCCGGATGGAAGCGCCAAGTCAATGACCAGTTGAGAGAAATCTATGGCAAACCAGAAATGAGCAAGGCTTTTGGAGATTTAAAAAAACTCCTTACAAACAACGCAGAAGGTAATAGGCTGAGAGATATTATTTTGGCTAATAGAGCCATCATACCTTATCTTGCTGACCCCAAGTCCTTGTGCATTCAATTATGGCTTCATTATATGAATTCTTTGGATAAAGATTTTGTAACTACTCAGGCACCCTAAAATTTTACCAACATTTAGCTATATTTTTCTGGACTCTTAGGATGACATGTGTTATGCTTGAAACATGGAAAACACAACAATTATTCAGGGCCGTGAAACCACATACGAAGATATTATGTTGGTGCAAAAGCTCATTGCCGCCAATCCGGACTGGCATCGTACTAGGTTATCCAAAGAATTATGTGAGCTTTGGAACTGGTATAACTCCAACGGTCAGATTAAGGACATGGCCTGCCGCACTTTTCTGCTCAAATTAGAGCAGCGCGGCTACCTAACCCTGCCTGTGCGCAGAAGACCCGGTGGTAGCTCTTATCAACAATCAATTCCGAAAGTCCCACACAGTACAGATCTTATCCTTGGCAAACTGAAGTCCGTTGCTCCAGTTACTATTAAACAGGTAGACAAGACGTGTCTGGATCTTTTTAAATGCTTGATTAACCAGTACCACTACCTTGGTTTTAGTGGTACCGTGGGTCAGAATATGAAATACATGGTCTTTGATAAAAACGGAAATCCACTGTCTTGTCTGCTTTTTGGATCCGCAGCCTGGAAATGTGCTCCCCGCGATGAGTTTATCGGTTGGAGCCAAAAGATCAGAGGAGCCAACATCAACCTTGTAATCAATAACATGCGCTTTTTGATTCTGCCCTGGGTGGAAGTGCCTCATCTGGCAAGCCACATTTTAGGCCAAGTAGCCCGGCGCATCAGCTCTGACTGGGTAGAAAAGTACGGACACCCGGTTTACCTTCTGGAAACCTTCGTAGAAAAAGAGCGCTTTCTGGGCACCTGTTACCGGGCCGCCAACTGGGTCTGTGTTGGCCAGACTGTAGGCCGGAGCCGTAATGACCGTTACGCTACTTTGAAAGTACCGGTCAAAGATATCTACCTTTACCCGGTGAATAAACAGTTCAGGGAGGTCTTATGCCATGAAGTATAAAGATTTCCTGGACATATACTATGCAGGGCCCGAAACCACATTCAAGCTGTTTTTAAGTGTTATTGAAACAAATACACTGCTTGTAAAGCAGGTAGAACTGCTCTCAGAACAAGTACGGCTTCAAGAAGAACGGATTAAAGATCTGGAGAATAGCCTCAACAAAAACAGCCGT
>JAGXRM010000001.1 GCA_018335855.1 Clostridiales bacterium | reverse complement strand
CACTCACTCTTTTACCCTTGACATCAATACTACCGTCTCAACGTGGCTTGTATGCGGGAACATGTCCACTATCCGCACCGGTGACGGTCAGGGTAATATCTGGGCGGAGACCGGGATACTAAAATCATTCTTTATAAACGAACGCGGTGAAATAAACTATTTTGAAGAGCAGACTTTTCTGCCCTCCTGGAAGTACCAGGTGATCAACTTTCCCTATGTTAAATCATGCTAAAAATTCGGCAAGGGGCCGCATGGAGGTTCAGTATTTTTTTAAGGTGAACTAGCTGACGGGTTCTTGAACAATCGCATCTGCCGGATCCAACATAACAGGCGCGCCGGACGGCGGATTTTCAGCCGGCGAGTTAAATTGTATATTACGCTGTGTTCCTCCTGATTGCCTGTCAAACAGGTTGCAAAAATACGAACCGAACGGGAATGTCTCTGCCATTCTGGGAGTTTCTTAATATCGGTGACAGTATATATTATGATTGGGCAAATCTCATAAAAAACTATGTGTCTATTTAATTGCTATAAAGTTAGGAGTAAGATTATGAAGAAGATAGTTTTGGTAATTCTATTAATACCATTAATGTTTGCTGGGTGCGTAAGTGATAGAGACACTATCAAAGATACCGTTGGCATTTTTCTAGAAGCCAGGTGGAAACTGTTACTGAATTATAATACACCGATCGAGGATTATTATGATTTAGTTTTAGAAAGTTCTTTACCGGAAATTCAAAAAGACAAAGAAATAATAAAAAAACATCTGATAGACCCTAGGAGCAAGGAAGGTATAACAATACACAATGTAAGAGTTGTGACAAGAATAGATTCTATTAATATAAAAGGAAACTCAGCAGAAGTCAGAGCAACGGTGGAAGAGGTTGAGCTTGATGAACAAATCGGAGAAGAAAAGTATACCAGCTTTATTAGTGGTATCGAGCATGATATAAATCTTGTTAAGAAGAATGGTAAGTGGCTAATAACAAGTCATAAGAGTTATGATATTTTCTCTCAACTTTATGACTGAAAGATTAGATAATGCCGGCTTTCACGAATTCTGACGGAACTCTCACCACAAATAGCATCACTTGAACGGTAACCTGCAGGAATAAAATCCTAATGACGCGTAAAAAAGGCGTTTCTGCCTGTCGACAAAGTCATGTCGGCAGGCACATTCTGAAATTAGACGGGGGTAAAATTTCTGCCCCCCGTCTAATTTCTTTTCCAATATTTTCTTAATCTAAATAAGATGATCTTCAATATGACTATTTGCATACTTAATGGCTATAGTAATAAGAAAATATAGAAAGATATATGCAATAACAGCTTATTAATAATTTCTTGCATTTTATGTCGATAAATCCCACGTTCCTTGACTTGGAATTTTCAGTCCTTCATAATTAAAATATAATGCAGAAGGAGGTTGTTAAAGATTCCCAAATACAGCCATCTAAAGCGGTACCGGGAAATTGCCAATAGTATTGTCCGGCACGGATTCGGGCACCTCCTGACGCAAATTGGGCTGGATAAAATCCTTCCATCCGTCCGCCGCGCCCGAAAAAGTGAAGTTACACTGCTCCGTTTTACCCGGGCTCAACGATTACGGATGCTTCTTGAAGAACTGGGACCCACCTTTATCAAGTTCGGGCAGCTTCTGTCCACCCGCCCCGACTTATTGCCCCGGGATATACTAGACGAACTGTCTCAGCTTCAGGATCATGTACCGTCTTTCCCCTTTACTCAGGTCAATGCCATCTTAGAATCGGAGCTTGATCAACATCCTGAAGATGTATATGCAGAATTTGACCCTAAACCACTAGCTGCTGCATCCATCGGGCAGGTTCATCTAGCCCGCCTACATAGTGGCGAATATGTGGTCGTTAAAGTTAGGCGTCCAAATATTAAAGAACAAATGGAAACAGACCTGGAAATTCTTTTGGAAATGGCTAAGCTGGCAGACAAGCATACACACTATGGACGCATCTATCACTTTGCTGATGTGGTCGTGGAACTGCGGCGCACCGTGGAGGATGAAATAGACTTCCTGATTGAGGCAGAAAGCGCAGAGCAGATAGGAGAAAACTTCCGTAACAACCCTGCTGTGGCAATCCCGAAGATATATTGGGAACAAACGACTTCCGCAGTCCTGACCATGGAACTACTGGAAGGGACGAAGCTTACCAACCCGGCAGAATTGGCTGCAGCCGGTCATGACACACGGACAGTTATCAATTTGTTAGTTGACGCAATGTTTACCCAAATCTTCCGGCACGGAGTTTTTCATGCAGATCCCCATCCTGGAAACCTGGCTGTGTCTGCCGACGGCCGATTACTATTTATGGACTTCGGCATAGTCGGCAAACTTTCCGGCGAACGGAAGCGGCGTTTTATTCTTTTTCTGTCAGGCATCATCAACCGTAATTCCAGGCAGCTTGTCCGCTCCCTCGGCGACATGGGTGTACTCTCCCGGCGAATTGACAGGAAAGCGCTGCGGCGTGATGTGGACCGGCTGCTGGACAAGTACCTGGACGTTCCGCTGCGAAAGATTAATCTGGGCAAATCGGTCCGTGAAATCTTTTCCTTAGCCTTTGAATACCACATCCGGATTCCTTCGGAGTTTACCCTGCTGGGGAAAACGATAATGACTCTCGAAGGCGTTATAGAAGCAATGGATGAAGATGTTAAGCTTATCGAACTGCTGCAGCCTTACACAGGACAGCTTATACGGCAGCGGTTTTCCCCGCAGGCCCTGAAAGAAAATCTATCAGAGCAGTTTTTTGAAACATCGGAATTTTTTCTGTCACTGCCCCGCAGACTGAATGACGTGCTGGACCGGGTAGACACGGAAGGGTTACCCGTGCAGCTTAACTTTCCGGAATTTGATAAAGCGTTTGCACACATGGACCGTTTGACAAACCGAATATCCTTCAGTATTGTACTGCTCTCTTTCAGTATTATCATGGCCGGCCTGATTATCGGTTCAGGCCTGGTGGTCAGCATTACCGGGGAAACGTTACTCTGGCGGCTGCCAATTATTGAGATTGGTTTTTTCCTCGCCGGTGCAATGGCCATCTGGCTGCTTTATGCCATTATGCGCAGCGGGCGACTCTAAAATAAAAAAGGGACATCCCTCTTTTCTGTAGAATTCTCCCTCTAAACGGCTTCCCAAAGACATTTCTCAGAACGGAGGATAACATGCCGCCACAGCCGGACGCCCTGCTTACCTTTACTCGCTTCCTATACTCAGGCCTGCCCTTATTCGTGTTGGCCGCTGCGATTCTCAGATTTCGCCTGCCTCTTATTACCGCAGGCCTGTTGTCTTGCCTGACAGCGCTCCTTCTCGGCTTTTCCTTCCTTGGGGCGAACCCGCTCCTCTTACTGTATGCAGTAGGAAAAGGTGCTGCCTTCACAGGATTTATTGCGCTCTTTCTCATTTCTGCCATATTATTTTTCCATGTTGTAACCGAACTTGGCGTCATAGACGCCATGGGTAAACGGTTGCTGTTTTTGGCTTACAGGCCTCTGCTTCAGGTGCTGGTAATTGCCTGGTGTTTCGCAGGGTTTATGGAGGGAATCGTCGGCTTCGCTATTCCCGTTATACTTGTTTCTCCTCTTTTGATTGCAGGGGGAGTTCCCCCGTTTAAAGCTGTGGCGCTGACACTGGTCGGGCATGCCTGGGCCGTTACCTATGGCACTGTGGGAGTGGCCTTGTTTATTCTGTCGCTGTCATCCCGTATACCACTTGCAGATCTGACGTTCTGGGTGGCGGTACAGATAGGGCTGGCATTTGTCCTGACGGGGTTTGCCGTTGCCCACATTTATGGAGGATGGCGTGCCGTCCGGGAGGGAACTGTGCATATCTTAGTGGCAGGCGCAGGAACGGTAACCGTCTTTTTCATATTGACTTTCGCAGGCATCCCTCAGCTCTCAGCGATTGTAGGCGGCATAGTTGGTGCCGTTCTGTTAATCATCACTGATTCCGTTCTGTGCAAACGGGCTTTACAGGTCCCCTTTACCCTCTGCTGGCCCCTTACGTTGGCGTGCTTGGCACATTCCTCACCGGTTCCAACACCAACTCCAATCTCTTGTTTGGCCTGTTCCAGCACCGCGCTGCAATAAGTTTGGGTATTACGCCCGGGGTGCTGGCCGCCAGTCACACCGCTGCCGCTGCTGTGGCCAGTTCAATTGCTCCCGCTAAAATTCTGATTTCCACATCTGCGATTGGTATACCCGGCAAAGAACGTTTTCTGCTGGCACTGACCCTGCCTTACTGTATGTTGATTGTACTGGCCATAGGTACGGCAGCCCTTTTCCTGAAATAATAGTTCCCAAAACAAAAAACGCCTGGACTATGGAATCATCATAGTCCAGGCGTTTTACGCTTATGTTGTCAAAATGGGAAACGTAGTGGAACCGGATGGCATTAGATATGCTTTGTATTCATCACCGAGCCATTCCCGGGCAAGTGCCAAAGCTTCATCCAGCGTCTTGGCAGGCGTCATGTTCATATTGCGGATTTGCTCATCAGGCAGGCTGCTGACGACAATCAGCCTGTTCTCCTGAGCCCAGAGCAATTGTGTATATCCCATGAAACTGGCAATTTCATAGTTGCAGCGCAGCTCATCTTCGCGCTTTGGGTTATTATCAAAATTGTCACAGATGTTATAAAAATTATCGTTACCCATTCCTTCACAGGACTCCGTGAGCAGAATGCCGACTCCACCCTTTTTCATGGCCCTGACCATGTTATGCGATGTTTTGTATGTCTGATAAAAGTTAATATCCTTGGGGTATCCTCCGCAGGAAGCTATGACCAAGTCTGCCAGTTCAGAAATTTTCACACCAAAGTATTCATCAACCAAAGCACCGCCGTGGGCGTGGGCGGCAACCACATCTCCGGCCACGGCCAGTGCCACTTTTTTCTCTTCATTGACAATGGAGTTGACAATAAAGTCGGCTCCCACTTTACGGGCTGCTTCGATCATATCGTCGGAAAGCGGATTGCCTTCCAGCTTGCCGGCGTATACATCAGGGTTTACGCCCGGGCCTGCCGGATTCAGGGAAAGTTTATGATTGGCCATGATGCCTTCAAAGCTGGACACTCCAGGCATAATAGCCTTCTTTCCGCCACCGTATCCGGCCAAAAAGTGATGCACGATGCCGCTGGTAAGAATCACCCTATCTGTTGCGGCTACACGGGAATTGATTCGTACAGGTGTACCTCTGGATGTTTTGCCATAGTCCACTAAATCGTCGGCATGACAATTGTGATCAAACACCTGTACCCGCCGCATCACATCTTCACCGACCAGCGTGGCGTGCTCTTGTGCAGTCTGCCCCCGGTGAGACCCGGTGGCGGACACAATAATAATATTCTCATCGGGGATGCCTCCCCGGTTGAGCTCATCAAGAATGAGTGGAACCATCACGCTATAGCGTGCCCACAGCCTTGTCATATCACCAATGTTCACGCAGGCCGTCTCTCCTGGTTTAACAATCTCACGCAACCGTGGTGAGCCTACCGGGTTTTCCATGGCCTGCCCTAACGACCGCCTCTTCACTTTCGGGCGTGGGCAGCGTTTTGGGCCGGAGAACAGCAATAATCTTTTCTGGATCAAAGGAAAATGTAAAATCAGTCCTACCGTAGGCCAGTTTATACTCTTCCATATATTCTGCCTCCTTTTCAATTTTCGTCAGTTTAGATCTACTATTTTTCCGGGATTAAGAATATTTTTCGGGTCAAAGGCTAGTTTAATCCGTTTCATTAGTTCCAACTCTACCTGACCCATCACCAAATGCATATACTTTTTACGTTTATGTCCAATGCCGTGTTCCCCACTTATGGTACCTCCTAGAACGAAAACCTTTTGATAAAGATCCGATAGTACCTGGGGCAGCGTTTCTTTCCAGCGCTCCAATGAATCGTCCGACTTTTTTACTACAGTTGCGTGCAGATTACCATCACCAGCGTGACCGTAACAGGGAATGAGTACATCATACTTAGCGGAGAGTTGGGCAAGAAAAGGAATTAGCTTTGGAATTTCCGCAATCGGCACAACAATATCTTCCAGACTCTGTACAGGGCTGATAGCCTTAAACGCTTCGGCAATATTGCGCCTTACTTTCCAGATCTTTTCCTGTGTATCCGGTGTTTCTGCAGCATAAACTTCAATCACACCGTTTTCCATTAATAACTCAGTCACAGACATTGCGTCATCTCGTATCTGATCCTGACTCGTTCCATCCAGCTCGATTAATAGCGCCGCGTTCGTCTCCGGATATGGCATTTTTTCTCCCAGATAATCATGAGTAGTGCTGATGGATAGTCGATCCATAAATTCGATCCCCGTAGGGATTAAGCCGCCCTTAGTCATAATCAGGGGTACTACGTTCATCGCCGTTTCTACATCCGGGAATAATGCTAGCAAATCTATTTTTGCTGTAGGCAAAGGCAGAAGCTTGATTATTATTTTGGTAAAAATACCAAGTGTCCCTTCAGACCCTACCATGAGTTGTACCATATTATAGCCTGTGACGTCCTTTACCCGCTTCCCGCCAAACTGGACAACTTCACCGTCAGGCAGCACCACTTCCAGTCCCATAATATAACGGCCTGTCACACCATATTTAATGGCACGACCGCCACCGGCATTCTCAGCCACGTTACCACCGACAAAGCATGATTGCAAGCTCATAGGGTAGCCGGCAAAAAACAGTCCGTGTTTTTTTAAGTCTTCGTTAATATCGTTGGTAACCACGCCCGGTTCCACAACGACCATCAGATTATCCAGATCCACTTCCAGTATCCGGTTCATATTTTCCACCGACATCAGAATACCGCCGTGCACAGGAACTCCGCCGCCGGATAAGCCGGTGCCGGCGCCTCTTGGAGTGACGGGAATGTTGGAATAATAAGCTAACTTCATTACCGCCGCCACTTCTGCCGTGGTGTTGGGTTTGACTACAACCTCAGGCATATGGGCATATTCTTTTTCTGCAACCTCATCATGAGAGTAGTTTTCCAGTTTCTCAGGATCATCAAAAATCACATTTTTATCCCCCACAACTTCCTGCAGACGGGAGACAATTTCCAGTGTAACCTTTTGATACATCATGTTCCCTCCATAAATTGAATTCCTGCCGGTGGTAACATCGTTAGTTATTGTGTAGTTTTACGAAATTATTATATATCCTGCTAATTGGAAAATTTTATTTTCTTATCAGATATCATGCAAAAGTAAAGATGTAAAAAGCCTCTCTATTTCTGAGAGGCTTTACAGTAATTTTCTGTTACAAGAGCGCTTTGGCCCTGGTCAGCTGTTCCTCCACCGCCGACCGTGCCGTCCCGCCCCGGGACGTCCGGGCGGCCACACAGGCTTCCGGCGGCAGCAAGGCTAAAGCTTCCGCCTCAAACAGAGGGCTGGCTTCCCGCAGTTCAGCCTCACTTAAGTCGACAAGGCGTCTCTTTTCCACCACACACTTTCCAACCAGTTTACCGACTACGGCATGGGCGTCCCGGAACGGCAGACCCTTTCTCACCAGGTAGTCGGCTAAATCGGTGGCGCTGGCAAAATCTCCGGCCACAGCAGCGTACATCCGCTCCTTATCTGTTGCAATGGTCCGCAGCATGGCCGCATACAGCGTAAGGCTGACCTTAATGGTATCCACCGTGTCAAACAAGCCCTCTTTATCTTCCTGCATATCCTTGTTATAGGCTAGTGGCAAGCCTTTAAGCACGGTGAGCAGCCCCAGTAAATTGCCTAGAACCCGCCCTGTTTTGCCACGGACCAGTTCCGCCACATCAGGGTTTTTCTTTTGTGGCATAATGCTGGAGCCGGTAGTAAACGCGTCATCCAGAGTAATAAAGCCGAATTCCGCTGAATTCCAAAGAATCAAATCCTCGCTGAGGCGGCTTAAATGAGTCATCAGGAGTGACGCATTAAATAAGTACTCGGCCACAAAATCCCGGTCGCTTACCGCATCCATGCTGTTTTCATACAGTTTGGCAAAGCCCAGCTCTGCCGCCACCATTTCCCTGTTAATAGGGAATGTGGTTCCAGCCAGTGCTCCCGCACCCAATGGCAGCCAGTCGGCCCGTTTGTAGCCGTCCAGGAAGCGCTCCCTGTCCCGCTGCAGCATCCAAAAATAGGCCATCAGGTGATGGGCAAACAAAACCGGTTGGGCACGCTGCAGATGGGTATAGCCCGGCATGACCGTATCCATGTTGGCTTCGGCAGTAGCAATAATCGCTTCCTGCAGGTTAGTCAGCAAAGATGCGGTTGCCAGGATTTCCTTTTTGACAAACATGTGCATGTCCAGTGCTACCTGGTCGTTCCGGGAGCGTCCGGTATGCAGCTTGCCTCCAACGGGACCGATCTTTTCGATCAGCCGCTTCTCCACATGCATATGGATATCTTCCAGGGAGGGGAAAAACTCCATTTCCCCCCGTTTGATTTCATCGCTGATTTCGGTAAGTCCCGCGAGCATCGTATCCGCTTCTTCCTGCGCAATGATGCCGCATGCGGCCAGCATTTTGCAATGGGCCATACTGCCGCGAATATCTTCTTCCGCCAGCCGATGGTCAAAGAAAATCGAGGCCGTAAACTCTTCGACCAGCGCGTCTGTTTCTTTGTTGAACCGTCCACCCCAAAGTTTCATGCATCCACCTACTTTTTACTCTTTTCCAACAAGCCCTGTACTTTCAGGGGCAAACCGAAAAGGTTGATAAATCCTTCCGCATCCTGCTGGTTGTATATCACGTCTGCGCCAAAAGTGGCTAAGTCTTCACGGTAGAGGGAAAACGGCGACTTCCGGCCGGCGACGGTGAGATTGCCTTTAAATAATTTCAGACGGACAGAACCGGTGACATTGCGCTGGGTGCTGTCAAAAAAGGCATCCAGAGCTTCCCGGAGAGGCGTGTACCACTGGCCGTTATATACCAGTTCACCGTATTTCACGCCGGCTATTTCTTTAAAGTGCATGGTCTCCCTGTCCAGTGCCAGTGATTCCAGCTCTCTGTGGGCAAAGAAGAGCAATGTACCGCCCGGTGTCTCATAGACACCGCGAGATTTCATGCCCACTAAACGGTTTTCCACCATGTCCACCCGGCCCACACCGTGTTTTCCTGCCAGAGTATTTAACTCTGTCAGCAGTTCCACCGGGTCCTTGGCTTTACCGTCAATACTGACAGGGATGCCTTGTTCAAAGCCAATTTCCACATATTCCGGCGTATCCGGCGCATCGGCCGGATCCACGGTGAGCAGGAACATTTCTTTTTCCGGTTCCGCTGAAGGATCCTCCAGGACGCCGCCCTCATAACTGAGATGCCAGATATTACGATCCATACTGTATGGCTTGGCTTTTGTCACCGGTACGGGAATGCCGCGTTTTTCGGCGTAGTCAAAAGCATCGTCCCGGGAACGGATATCCCACTCCCGCCACGGTGCTACAATCTTCAGATGGGGAGCCAGGGCTTTTACCGTAAGTTCAAATCGTACCTGGTCGTTGCCTTTGCCTGTGGCGCCATGGGCGATGGCGTCGGCGCCTTCCTTTTCCGCCACTTCCACCAGTCTTTTGGCAATGGCAGGCCGGGCGATAGCAGTACCCATTAAGTATTTTTCCTCGTAGAGTGCACCGGACTTTAGCATCGGATACACAAAGTCACGGATAAATTCTTCCCGTACATCCTCTATGTAAAGTTTGCTTGCCCCGGAAGCAATCGCTTTCTCATGGAGGGGATCCAGTTCTTCTCCCTGGCCCACATCCGCAGCCATGGCGATGACCTCACAGTTGTATTTCTCCTTAAGCCAGGTGATGGCGATGGATGTATCCAATCCGCCTGAGTAAGCCAGCACAATTTTTTTCATAGTTAACCTCCGTTATTAAGTTTAATCAATGCTAACAATTTGTTTCCAAATGCTCTAACGCATACCTGTATAACTCCTGATAAAAACGGACGGCTTGTGCCCCGGCACTGGAGAAAAACACTACAGAGCCATCTGTGGGCTCCTTTTTTGTAAGTAAAAGACCCTGTTGATCCAATACTCTTTGCAGTTGCTTCACCGTGCCAGAATTGCCGTCTACAAACTCCGCCTGCGGAGGCAGCATCGTTGCCAACTCCTGACGGAGAAAAAAGTAATGGGTACAACCCAATACAACGGTGGAAATACTGCTAAGGTCAACGCCGCTGAAAAGCTTTGTTAACACGCGATGCACCTCAGGACCTGAAACTTTTCCCTGCTCTACCAATTCTACCAAGCCGGGGCAGGGGAGAACCGTTACATTGTCACTGTTGGCACCGCATACATTGCATAAGCTGCGGAATTTTTCTTCTTTTAACGTAAGCGGTGTAGCCATGACCAAAACTTTCCCGCCGTTATTCCGTTCCATAGCAGGCTTGATTGCCGGTTCCATACCTATAACAGGTATGGGCAACGTTTCCCGCAAAAGATTAATAGCCGCGCTGGTTGCCGTATTGCAGGCCACAACTAAAGCTTTACAACCCCGGCCATACAATTCACCGGCCACCCTGGCGGAAAGCGTCCGGACTTCATCGGTACTGCGATCGCCATAGGGAGCATGGGCAGTATCGCCATAATAGACATAGCTCTCCAAAGGCAGAAGAAGTGCGGCGGCTGCCAGCACACTAATGCCACCTACCCCAGAGTCCAAAAATGCGATAGGCTTATTATTTTCCGCACATGTATACACGGGATCACCTTGTTTATTTAAGTTTTAAAGAAGCTTGGCAAGAATTGCTTTTTGGGCGTGCAGCCTGTTTTCAGCCTGGTCAAAAACGACGGATTGCGGCCCCTCTAAAGCGTCATTAGAAATTTCTTCGCCCCGGTGCGCAGGGAGGCAGTGCATCACAATTGCATCCGGTCTTGCAACGCTCAAAAGTTCACTATTTAGCTGATATGCTTTAAAGATGCGGACTCTTGCCAGATGTTCCGCTTCCTGGCCCATACTGGCCCAAACATCAGTATAAAGGACGTCAGCGTCTTTAGCCGCTTCTTTGGGGTCACGGGTGACCAAAATCTGCGCTCCGCTTAGCTCAGCATTGAGTTTGGCGGCAGCGATTATCTCGGCACGCGGTTCGTATCCTTTTGGCGTTGCCACAGTAATGTCCATCCCCATCTTGGTACATGCCAATAGCAGAGAATGAGCAACATTGTTGCCGTCACCGAAATAGGCCAGCTTTAAACCGGTCAGGCGGCCTTTATGTTCGAGAATTGTTTGTAAGTCAGCCATGGCCTGGCAGGGATGGAGCAAATCCGTTAAGCCGTTAATCACGGGGATATCTGCAAAAGCAGCCAACTGCTCCACTTCTCCGTGGTCAAAGGTGCGGATCATAATCCCGTCAAGATAACGGGAAAGTACACGGGCGGTATCTTTGACCGGCTCACCACGGCCAATCTGCAAATCCTGGGCACTGAGGAAAAGGGCGGATCCGCCTAATTGCCACATGCCCACTTCAAAGGAAACCCGGGTACGGGTAGATGATTTCTGGAAAATCATCCCCAACGTCTTACCCCGTAAAAGATGGTGTTCTTTCCCTTCCTTTGTTTCCGTCTTTAACTGTACAGCGAAATCCAAAAGAGTCTGCAACTCTTCCTGATTAAAGTCATTAACGGCTATAAAGTCCCGGCCTCGTAATTCACTCATCCGGCAACACCCCTTATACTATAAATTTTATACTTCCTTTGCCGCGAGATATTCTTGCAATGAACAAACCGCAGGAGATAAGTTCCCTTGCCCTCTTTGTACTAAAATATCAAAGAAAGCAGCTGTCGTATCCACCGAAGTCAAACATGGAATTTTAAATTCCACACATGTCCTGCGGACCTGATATCCGGTAGATGTCATATTCTTCCCATATGTAGGAGTATTCACCGCCAAGTCAATATTTCCTTCCCGGATTAAGGCAAGAACGTTGGGCAAACCTTCACCCACTTTATAAACGACACTTAGCCGGACCCTCCTAATTTAGTGCACTCAACGCTTGTTGCACAACAGTGACTGCAGCGTCAATCTGCTCTTCATCCACTACCAGGGGTGGTATAAAGCGTAATATCTTACCGCCAATACAGTTAATCAACAAGCCTTTTTCCTGACACGCTTTAGCAACGGCAGCTCCATCCCCGTTGATTTCCAGCCCGATCATCAAACCCAGACCCCGGACTTCCACAATTCCCGGATAATCCAGTTCGCGCAGTTTTTCTGTAAAATAATGTCCCAACTGCTCAACCCGGGGCAGAAACTGATCTGCCAGTATAGCTTGGAGTACCGCATTGGCCGCCGCACAGGTGACCGGATTGCCGCCAAATGTGGAAGCATGGTCGCCGGGCACCAGAACATCTGCTGCATTGCCACGGGCACCCATAGCACCTATGGGTAAGCCGCCGCCCAACGCCTTTGCCAGTGTATAGACGTCAGGCTCAACACCGTAATGCTCACAGGCCAGAAACTTTCCTGTCCGCCCTACGCCGCACTGAACCTCGTCAAACATCAGCAGCAGTTTATGTTCGTCACACAGTTTACGCAAACCGGCTAAAAACTCCTGCGTTGCAGGATAAATACCGCCCTCGCCCTGGACCGGTTCGACTAAAATTGCACACGTGTTTTCATTGATTAGAGTCTCAAAAGACTTCAAATCATTAAACTTGCCGTAGCGGAACCCGCTGACCATGGGCTCGAATCCCTGATGGTACTTAGGCTGACCGGTGGCAGTGACAGCCGCCAGCGTCCGGCCATGGAAAGACCGCTCTGCCGTAATGATCTCATAGGCTCCTTCGCCCCGGTTCTGTTTGCCAAACTTACGGGCCAGTTTAATCGCCGCTTCATTTGCTTCAGCGCCGCTGTTGCAGAAAAAGACTTTATTGGCCGAACTATGGGTAACTAACGCCTCCGCCAAACGAACTTGCGGTTCCGTATAATACAGGTTTGATGTATGCATCAGTTTTTGCGCCTGGCAGTTAATTGCTTCTACTACTGCAGGGTGACAATGCCCCAGGTTGTTCACGGCCAGGCCGCTGACAAAGTCCAGGTAGCGGTTACCCGACTCATCCCACACATAAACGCCTTCGCCCCGTTTTAGTAAAAGAGTGGCTTCGGGCTGACGGTTATACGTATTGATAATATATTGCTTCTCCAAAGACTTAACAGTCATATTCTAACCTCCCTAACCAGTAACCATGGTACCGATACCATGGTCTGTAAAAATCTCCAAAAGCAGTGAATGGGACAGCCGCCCGTCGATAATATGAGTGCGGTTTACTTCATGTTCCAGTGCCGTCAGACAAGCTTCTACCTTAGGAATCATCCCTTTGTTAATTTTTCCTTCATCAATCATTGCTAACGCTTTCGCCTTGGGTAACGAGGAAATTAAAGATTTGGGGTCAGACGGGTCGGAAAAAATCCCTTCCACATCGGTAAGTAAAATCAGCTTCTCTGCCGACAATGCCGCTGCCAGTTCTCCGGCTACATGATCAGCATTAATATTCAGGCTTTCCCCTTCCAGCCCTACACCCACAGAAGAAATGATAGGAATATAGCCCTCGGCACTTAACGTATGGATGACACCGGGATTAACCTTGATAATGTCGCCCACATAGCCCAGATCCACCATCTGGCCGCTGCCGTTCATTCTCTCCGGAGGACGCCGGCGTGCCACCAGTAAGTTAGAATCTTTACCGCTTAATCCCACGCCCTTACCGCCAAACTGATTAATCAGGCTCACAATTTCTTTGTTCACCTTCCCAACCAGCACCATCTGAACCACTTCCATGGTCTCCTCATCGGTCACACGCAAACCATTGGCAAACACAGCTTCTTTACCCAGCCGCTCCATCATCTGCGTCACTTCGGCACCGCCACCATGAACCACAATGGGGTTAATGCCAATAAACTTAAGTAAAATAATATCCATCATCACCGATTTTTTCAGCTCATCCGAAACCATAGCCTGACCGCCATACTTAATAACAAACGTTTTATCAGCAAATGTACGCAAATAGGGAAGCGACTCAATCAACACTTCCGCCTTAGCAATCAACTCAATCATATCCTTAGTCAACCCAATCCCTCCTAATTTTCCTAGCTTCTGTAACTAGCGTTGATTGTAACATAATTATGGCTCAAATCCGCGCCCCAAGCAGTCACCTGCTCATCACCCATCTTCATATCCACAGTAATGCTGATTTCTTTCTCTTGCAAAACCTTTTTGGCATGGGCTTCATCAAAGCGCAGGCCCTGGCCGTCCCGGGTCACCTGCAAGTCACCCAGAAAAACATCGACCCGCTCCGGGAAAAACTCCACATCCGTCTGACCCATGGCGGAAACGATCCGCCCCCAGTTGGCATCCTCACCAAAAAAGGCGGTCTTTACTAAATTGGAGCCCAGAATTCCCATGGCCAATTTCTTACCGTCGGTGAAGGAAGCGGCATGTTTCACTGTAACTTCGAGAAACTTTGTAGCCCCTTCACCGTCCCTGACAATTTTCTGGGACAGTTCGGTATTCACCCGCTGTAAAATTGTACGAAACCGGTGGAAGTCTTCATTTTCTTCTGCAATGATGCTGTTGCCGGCTGTACCGTTGGCCAAGACGATGACCATATCATTGGTACTGGTGTCCCCGTCCACAGTTATTAAGTTATACGAACGATCAACGGTGTATGTTAGCGCTTTGTGCAGAAGTTCCGGAGTTATGGCAATGTCGGTGGTGACAAAAGCCAGCATGGTAGCCATGTTGGGATGAATCATCCCAGAACCTTTGGCCATGCCACCCACAGTCACAGTTTTTCCGTCAATTTCCAATTTATATGCCGTTTCTTTGCTGACTAAATCCGTAGTCGTAATTGCTTCTGCAGCATCTTGCCCGCCTTCCGGGGAAAGCTGCCCAGCAATGTTCCGGATGCCTGCTTCTACTATGTCCATGGGTAAATACTCTCCGATGACTCCCGTGGAAGATACCACCACTTCACTCACTGCTATGTTTAATGATTCTGCGGTTACTTCCGCCATACGACGGGCATCGCTTATGCCTTGCTGTCCGGAACAGGCGTTGGCGTTGCCGCTGTTACAAATGATGGCTCTGGCGGAACCGTTGCTGACGTGTTCTCTTGTAACTACAACAGGTGCTGCCTGAAAACGGTTTTTAGTATAAACGCCAGCCGCTGTAGCCGGAGTTTCCGAAAAGACCAGTGACAGGTCTTTCTTATTTTTCTTGATACCACAGTGTATCCCAGCAGCAATAAATCCTTTGGCCGCCGTGATACCCCCACTAACATGATGGAACTTCATAGGTATTGCCCCCTTATAATAGTCCGGCCCCTTCAGGCCATCCCTGCATAATGTTCATATTCTGCACTGCCTGACCCGCCGCACCCTTCACCAGATTGTCAATGGCGGAAATAACGACTAATCGTTTTGTCCTCTTATCGAGACGGAAGGAAATGTCACAAAAGTTAGTGCCACTCACATACTTGGTTTCCGGTAATTCCGGTGGGTGGTAGAATCGGATAAACGGCTCGTTGCCGTAATACTCTTCGTAAATGGACCAGAGCGTTTCTTCGCTTACATCTTCCTTAACTTTCAGGTAGATGGTAGAGAGAATACCGCGAACCATGGGAATCAGGTGCGGTGTAAACGTCAGTACCACTTGTTGCCCGGCAATACCTGAAAGCTCCTGTTCAATCTCCGGTGTATGCTGATGCCCCGCCACTTTATATGCTTTAAAATTCTCTGTGCATTCAGGAAAGTGGAACGGTAGTTTTGGAGTTCGGCCGGCGCCGGAAACTCCGGACTTGGCATCCACAATGATATCTTCAGTCTCGATGACTCCGGCTGCCAGCAACGGCTTTAAAGGAAGCAGTACACTGGTAGGATAACAGCCCGGGTTTGCCACCAGTGTTGCGTCTTTAATCGCTTGACGGTTATATTCAGGCAAGCCGTAGATGCTATCGGCCACAAATCGTTCCGCTTTATGTTGATACCCATACCACTGCGGGTATAACGAAACATCCTTTAAGCGAAAATCGCCGCTTAAATCCACCACTTTTTTGCCCGAAGCCAGCAGTTGGGGAACTGCATCCATGGACAACCCATGAGGCAACGCGCTAAAGATAAAATCACAATCAGCCAGCCTGGCGTAATCCAGCTTCTCCAATGGCAATTCAAGTATTGAACGAAACTGGGGATATATTTCATCAAGCCGCTGGCCGGCAAAGCTCTCCGATGTAAGATAAAAAGGTCGTATGTGGGGATGGCGAACAAGAATTTGGGCTAGCTCCCGCCCCGTATATCCCGTAGCTCCCACAATCGCCGCTTTTAACATTGAAAACACCTTCCTTTAACTGCATTATACAGATATTTATAGTAAAAACAAAAAAACCTCTTCATCCCTAAAAGGACGAGAGGAATCTCGCGGTACCACCTTTATTGGTCAAAAAGACCCACTTTACCCGTTTTTCAACGGTTGCTTTAACGGGCTGACCCGGCGTGGCCTACTAAGGTAAACTGTTTGGCACGCAGTTCAGGGGTGCGTTTGGGCATACGTTCCGTGCCGGGCTTCCACCGCCCCCAGCTCGCTTTACCTTCCGGTACGCTTACTCTCCCCATCATTACTTTGAATTTTGTAACTTATCATATAGATTACCACCGTCAAAATTAAAAGTCAATAATTTCTTTTTAAACTCTCAGCCCTCGAAGGATACCGTGTGCGTCAGGGAGTCTACGGGTTATGAGATCAAGGATGAAGAGCTTGTCATTATCAAAGATATAACAGAGATCTTCAGAGTCAACATCTAAAACTTATTGCAAAAAAAGAAAGGGTTAGTGTGCATAGTTTGCAACACTAACCCTTTCCAGTTCAATTTTTGGCGGTGCGCAAACCCGGTACATATACGCCAAATGCAGGTTAATTATCTGCGTTTGGTCCCATCTTTTTGTGTATACAAATAAGTTTAGTCCACCGTGATTCTAATCACGGAACAATTCTCAAGATTATATAATCAATACATAACCAACACATCTCGTAAGGGGAATTTTACACCGTTTATCGGTATCCGTTGTATTTGGCTTAATGTGCATGTTAGAATAAAATTAGTAAAATAAGAGGGCATTAGTTTAGTTAGGATCTACAGGGAGGTGATTCTCTCGAAATATGCGGTAGTCTCTGTTTTTAAACGGGAGAAAAAGTTTTGGGGCTCGACGTCTGTTTTTTATGCTGCGGGGTACATAGGTATCGCTATGGTTATGCAAGTTGTGGTTACCTGGGCAATGTATTTTTATGCACCGCCGCCAGACCAGGTACGTCAGGCATATCTTTCAGTTGGCTCTATGGGGGCCATCATGGGTTTTGGCAGACTGATTGACGCTATTACTGACCCTGTTATTGGCACCTGGAGTGACAATACAAACACCCTCTGGGGGCGACGGCTGCCGTTTATTTTCTGGGGTGGTTTACCTCTGAGCGTATTTTTTATTTTACTTTGGCGTCCTCCCTTGCCTTATCCCTCTACTGTCAATTTTTTCTTTGCTTTTTTTATTATAAGTGGCTTTTTCTTGTTTTACACGATTGTAGCTTGTCCCTTTCTTGCTCTGATTCCGGAGATGGCAAAAAGTAAGGAAGAAAGGCTTTTTATTACCAGCTTACTAGCCTTTTTTTACATTGTCGGACTGGGCATAGCCATGCTTGGCTCTGCGCTGTTAATAGAGCGCCTAGGATTTGCTACCATGGGCCTAGTTATCGGCCTGCTGGCTCTGCTAAGCTTTTACAGTCCACTGGTCGTTGTAAGGGAAAAGCAAAGGGAAAAGGAGACGAAAGCATTTTCTTTTAGGGAAGCCCTGAACTACAGCCTACATAATAGACCTTTTATCATCTACATCTGCTGTCAACCATTTTTCTGGTTTGGCTTTAACTTAGTACTAATGGGATTGCCATATATTATCGTTACCATAGTTGGCTTGGATGAGCAAAAAGCAGGATTAATACTGGCTGTTTCTCTGGGGGTAGCTCTTCTTTCTTTCCCTCTGATAAACTATTTTTCTAGGGTAAAGGGTAAAAAAAATACATTTATTGGCGTAATGGCTTTTGCCAGCCTAGTTGTCTCTCTGCTTCCAACAATCGGACACTGGCCCCTGCATATTTCTTCACTGTGGCAGGCATACATACTAGTCGGTACTGCAGGTATTCCTCTGGCCGGTATGTTTATTCTTCCCAATGCAATTATGGCCGACATTACTGATTATGACGAATTAATTACAGGCCGGCGGCGTGAGGCTTTTTATTACGGTATCCAGGGCTTTGTCGTAAAAATGTCCGTCGGTATCTCAGCCGTTTTCCTGGGGGCTTTGTTGCAGCTTCTGGGATACACGGCGGAACATTCTCTGGGAGTAAAGGTAATCGGCCCCCTTGCTGGTATTTTTATTTTTATCGGCACGCTTTTATTTTTTCGTTACCCGGTACGTGATTGAACATCAAAGGTTATGAGCTCCCATGGCAGCAGGACTAATCTCGAAGCAATCTATAGAATATCATACTAATACTTTTCCGGTATTGGCGAAAAGAACCAAGGTCTATTGTCTGGCTAATATATAAAAGGTGGGTTTTGTAATGCCGCCGATAATTATTCTGACCGTTATCATTGTTTTTACCCTGTTATTCCTTACGGCTTACATACGGCGCGAAATTCTGTTGCTTCGTAAAGAACCGGAGGACAATACATCACGAATTTTGAATAACATACTCCAGATCTGTTTCTGGTTCGCGATAATTCTGGCTATTGTTGCTTTTATAACAATCTGGCCTGATTACTGATATTTACTTGTTGTCGAAGTAAACTCAACAGGGCTGGGAATCGTAAGGCGGCAAAGTAATATTCCAAGACAAAAAGAGTAGGTGGGAGCAGTATGCTTCACCTACTCTTTTTATGGCAAAACTGATGATTTTCCTGCAGGCAGGTTCATAGCTTGTAGTAGAAACGCATGCCTGGGGACAGTATAGAGCGGGGCAAGACGGCTTATCTGACCTTTGATGACAGCCCCTCAGAGAATACCGGCAAGATTTTGGATATCTTTCGGCGAGAGGAAATAAAGGTCACATTGACTGGAATGTGGACAGCCGGGATGCCACTACCGCTATTGGCGTCTGTTGCAATTTGGTTTAATTCTCTAATGCACGACACAAGCCAGCTCAGACTTGCCAAATTTAGTGAAAACTTTATTTCAATCTCACGTTCAGGTTCTGCTCAAGTTCCCTGTACGCTTCTTCAATAGCCGGAACATCAACCCACCATATATCTCCGGCGCCTCTGGCATGATCGTTAGAAATGCCTTTGTCAAAAACAATAATATATACTGCGGTACCCAGAACGAGAGCCAGGAATATAATCTGCAGCACAGAGAACGTTTTGTTATTAATTAACCGTTTCATAATTTACCACCCTGACAGGAGTTGATTCTTAGAAAGGTAATGGGAAGAAACGTCCGCCGAAGAATACGTAAGCCGCAAGTAATGTTAATACCACATTAAAGGTTTGACCAACAAGATATAGTTTAACCGGGCTTCCCCCTTTAACGAGTCTTGCCATATCACCGAAGTTTGAGTCCAAACCGATACTGACAAACGCCAGCGTGAAGAAAAAGTCGCGGTAACTGTTTATAATCCCTGAAGAAGCACTCACCGTACCAGCAGGGATAACGAAGGAAAAGATAAGCGATGCGGCAATGA